>NZ_LGAK01000045.1 GCF_001292705.1 Marinagarivorans algicola | reverse complement strand
GCTCCTCGTATACATTACAGACTTTAATCGATTTCAGGCTTAAACCTAACCTATCAAAAACTCTTGAGAGCAGATGTTGGTTGGACTTTCGTCGTTTCCAGCTCGCTATCGATATGACTGTTTTCCCAGTCGTTTGTTTTTGATTTCTATCCTCAATCTTGAGTAGATTGAGAGTCGTTAATGATGCGTTGACCTGATTGTCGATGGCTTCTGAGCAGCGTGATTGGCAGTGTGTCAAACCGGTGTGCTGTTTAGCATCTCTGAATAAAAATTCAATTTGAAATCGAGCCTTGTAGTACGACAATAATGTCAGCGCCTCTAAATTTATATCTGTCGAGAATAATATCGCTCTTGTCGAGGCCACCGAGTCTGACGATCGAATCATCACAACACGTATCTCACGCTTTAATGAAACGCTGTATACGATAGCGCTGTATATTTCAGTGTTGTTTTCACCTGAGGTAATATACTGGAAGCGCGACAGATCATTTTCAAAATTAATTTTACCGTCGTATTTTTTGGCTCGCCCGCAGCCTGAATACTCTCCCTGATAAAGCCATTTTAAATTAGCATCGACTCGAAGCTTACCGACCATATGAAGTCCTGTGCTTACAACGCTGTTCACAAATTTAAACTTACTATAAAATGAATCAGCCGCTAGGTACTGAATATCTAAACGCTTCAATTCTTCCGCTACGTCAACAACATGCACAGCATAAAGATCAGTGCGTGTTTTACCTTCTGTATCGATGGTTTGCCGTGCATCAATCGAATAAGCCGTATGGCTTTTAATATTCACCACGCTAATCAGTGACGTCTCTAACCCTTTCTCACTCGCACCTTGGGCGCCGTTATAAAACCAGCCCAGCCCTTCTGTTTTGTTACCTGACTTTTTCATAAAGCTAGCGTCAATTGCTGCGATATTTGTCTGCGTGCGCCCTAGGGAATGCAGGAGAAGCTCTGTATTGAATTTCGAAAATGGAAAATCACGTCGAGACCAACGCGAAAAGCGCTTCTCGCTCATACCGCTATAGCGACTCATATTTCTGAATGTTGCTCGGCCATGAAATACGACCAATGTGGCAAATAGGCCAGCCATAAATACACGTTGAGGCTTATTGATACTAGGCATTAAACTGAAAATAGTGTTTACTAGGTCTGTCATGGGTAAATCTTGTGGGCTATTTGATCTTAGAAACCAAATTATCTCAAAATTTACCTGTGACACCTACTTATATTACAAAAACACCACCTCTCTTCCTGCCAGCGCTACATGACTCTTTTGTGCTTGCTCTGGAGTCTAAAACTGTCCGAAGT
>NZ_LGAK01000044.1 GCF_001292705.1 Marinagarivorans algicola | reverse complement strand
GGGTTTTTATTTGAAGCGGATGTCCTTGTGTTTTTGTTTGTAGTTGAAATACGTGATTTAAGTGGGATTACCGTAATATTTATGCCGCTATCGTCACAGTATGCTTTCTTCAATATCAACTCTATATAGCGTTATTATAAACTTGAGTTTTATTTGGGGTGTTACATTATCGTAATTAGGGCTGAATAATTACTATTATTGTAACTGTTCAGGGGTCCGGAAATCGGGCGCTAATGAATCATTTGCTGGGCCGCTCAAGCCATCCATGGTCGCTATATAAGCGCTCCTAGCGCTTAAATGCCCAGAAAATAACCCATCAGCACCCTGTTGAGAGGTTTTTTGGGTTCGGCTGAATAGTTACTATTATTTTACATTATGATGAGTATAGGGCACTAAAAAATGGCACCCTATTTTACTGTTTACTCTAAAGTGCTTAAAATTTTAATGTCTGATTTTTTTGCCACTGTAAGGCTGATAGCAAAGCCACCACCAGGGGCTGAGTATTGGGTGAGTGTGCTTTTTTTACTGACAATTTTTTTCTTAATTGTATAAGCTTGTGGGTTGGTTTTAAAGTGGGCGTCGTCGGCATCGGCATAAATGGTCGCGATATACTTTTTTCCCTCTTCTAAAAAGTCAAAAGAGAGGGTGGTTGTTCTTTTTTGTATGCCGTTGACATTGCCCACAAACCAGTTGCTGCTGCCCTTTTCTTTGCGGGCAATGGTAATGTAATGGCCCGGCTCTGCTTCTAAATAGCGACTCTCATCCCAGTCAATAGCGACATCTTTGATAAATTGAAAAGCATCCAAAAAACGATTGTAGTTTTCGGGTAAATCGGCTGCCATTTGTAGAGGGCTATACATTGTGACATACAACGCTAATTGATTAGCAATGGTGCTGTTTACGTGCGAGGTATTTTTGGGATTTAATTTGCTAATATCCATTTCAAAAATACCCGGCGTATAATCCATAGGGCCACCGAGTAAGCGAGTAAATGGAAGCACCGTGACATGATTAGGTTTTGAACCGCCAAAAGCTTGGTATTCGGTGCCGCGGGCAGACTCATTGGCTATGAGGTTGGGGTAGGTTCTGGCTATACCGGTAGGGCGAACAGCTTCATGTGCATTAACCATGATTTTATAATCGGCGGCTTTTTCGAGGGCGTATTGGTAGTGGTTGATCATCCATTGACTGTAGTGGTTTTCGCCTCTGGGGAGTATGTCGCCGACATATCCGCTTTTAACTGAGTGATAACCATGCTTGTTCATAAAGGCGTATGCTGTATCTAAATGCCGCTCATAATTGCGGACAGAAGAGGAGGTCTCGTGGTGCATAATCATTTCGACACCTTGACTTTTAGCATATTGCTTAATAGCCACGATATCAAAATCGGGGTAAGGCGTTATAAAATCAAAAACATAATCTTTGGAATGGCCAAACCAATCTTCCCAGCCGATATTCCAGCCTTCTACTAATACAGCATCAAAACCATGCTCTGCAGCAAAATCAATATAGGTTTTTACGTGCGCGGTATTTGCACCATGGCGCCCATTAGGCTTTACCTTGCTAAAATCTGTTTGGCCTAAGACTACGGCGTTGAGTTCATCAGTATAAGCCCAGCTACTCTTTCCGGTAATCATCTCCCACCAAACACCAATATATTTTATTGGCTTGATCCACGATGTGTCTTCTATTTTACTGGGCTCATTTAAGTTGTAGATCATGCGAGAAGCCAAGATATCGCGAGCATCATCGCTAACAATAATAGTGCGCCATGGCGTTGTAGAGGGGGCGACCATAAAGGCTTTGTCGCCGTTAACATTAGGTGTGAGCCAGGCTTCAAAAATCATGTTTTTATCGTCTAAATTTAAATGCATGGCAGGGTAATTAATGAGTGCTGCTTCGTGAAGGTTGATATACAAACCTGCGGCGGTTTTTAATATTAATGAGGTTTGCACGCCTGTGGGTGAAAAAGACGTTTGGGATAAGTTCTCAGTGACCGATTGACTCATTAGGTGTCTTATTTGTGAGAGTTTAGATTCTGAATAATCGTATTCTTGCGTATCATAGTCGCCAGGAATCCAAAATGCCGTGTGATCACCGGTCATGGCAAACTGTGTTTTTTCATCTTCTATAACAAAATGCCCTAAGTTTTTTTGTTGAGGAAATTCGTAACGAAACCCAAGACCATCATTAAAGAGCCTAAAGCGTACTATTATTTTTCGTTGAGACTTTTTTTGGCTAAGGTTAACTTCTAGCTCGTTATAATGATTGCGTATTTCTTTCTCTTCGCCCCAAACGGGTTTCCATGTTTCATCAAAAGTAGAAGCCTTTACATCCTCGATTATAAAATTAGCTAACAAAGGCTTTTGATTTTTTATGGCAAAGCCTAGCGCGCTAGGCTTAATAACCGCTTCTCCTTTGTAGCTCAACGCATACATCGGGGCGCCATTTTTTTGTAGTGAAAACTGCATTGTTAAGCTGCCGTTAGGCGAGGTTAATTGCTGTGCTAAGCTTGTGCCTGAATGTAGAAGAACAAAAAATAACAATAAATAGAGAGTTTTTTTCATATCGACCTCTGTATGTTTTATAGGTATGCGTTGCATTATGACCTGTGACGATCAGTAAAAGCTAAAAATACCTGATTGATAGGATAGGGGTGTGCTAACGCCGTCTTTAGTGCATATCATTTTTAACAGGTTCAGCGCCTAAGTTTATGCTTTCATGCCTTTCGCACCAACCGCTGCCGAGGTGCTGTGATTCAAGATAGGCCGTTAAAATATATCTCAACGGCGTCACTTACTATACACTGATAATAAAAGGTCTTTTAAAGACAGTCACTTAAAAATAACGAGTCGTAGCAGCTGACAGCCAATGCTTGTAGGTAAATAGCCTTGACTCTATCGTGTAGCGCTGTAGTTACATGTCACCGACTCGATGAGCGATTATTAATGTGCCTGTATCATAGCTATTGCTTTAATCAGCTTTAAAAATACTCTACACTTTGGTTTTCGAGTGATTTAGGAGCTTTTTGCTTATGTTGATGCAGCAGCGCAATATTGTATTGATCGGTATGCCCGGAGCTGGCAAAAGTACAGCGGGTATATTACT
Source organism: Marinagarivorans algicola (assembly GCF_001292705.1). Lineage (GTDB taxonomy): Bacteria > Pseudomonadota > Gammaproteobacteria > Pseudomonadales > Cellvibrionaceae > Marinagarivorans > Marinagarivorans algicola. The sequence goes on along the minus strand of NZ_LGAK01000044.1, from coordinate 42,737 downwards.
GGCTAAAAATCTCGGTATGGATTTTATAGATACCGATATTGTGATTCAAAATACGCAGCATAAAACCCTGCAAGCGATTATTGAAGACGATGGTTATTTAGCGTTACGTGCCATTGAAGAAAGCGTCATTAGCGGGCTGGTTTGCCATAATACCGTCATCGCTACCGGCGGTAGTGCCGTGTACAGCACCGCGGCTATGCTTCATCTTAAAAAAAATGCTACGTTCGTGTATTTGGATGTCACACTAGCGCAGCTTAGGCTACGCATCCACAATTACGATGACCGCGGTATTGCCATGGCGCCAGGGCAAACCTTTGAAGCGCTATTTGACGAAAGGGCTAAGTTGTACCATCAATTTGCCGATATTATTATTCACAGCAGCCAACAAACCGCCCAACAAACTACCGACAATATAGAGCGGCAACTACCTTAGCCGCCAATTAAGCGCTTGGCGGCCACAGTACAGGCTTCAAAGCCCTGCGACGGTTTAAAAATCACGAGGCATACTACTGACTGCGAATATTTTATCGGTGAGTGTCTAAGATGTGACTTAATGGTTTTTGATAGTAGTGATATATTTTTCGCTTTTCATTATTCAGCTTAAACTTCAAAAGCGATAGGGTCTCTCTATTAGAAGCTCTCTGCGCAAGAGCGTTGCGCAGCCAGTGCATAGTTTACGGTGATTTTGCTGGCGTTACCCTGCCTTAACACCGTTATTTAAGGTGCTGAAATACACCTAAAATAATCCCATTTGTATTGTTGTTATAGAGTCAAAGCTGAGGCCTATAAATTGTAAAACACTATCGGCGATGGGTTTGAGTTGGCGCTCTATATATTGGTCGTAGGCTATGGGGCTGGTGGGTATATTTTTGTTTTGTGCAATAGGCTCGGGTCCGTTAACCGTGAGTAGGTACTCGATCCAGTCGCCTTTTTGTGGTGGTGGCTGCCAGTCGTAAGCTGTTGTTTGCTGAGTGTATTGCCGGGCAAGTTTATGAGCCGCTTGTACATGCGGAGGGATATTTTTTTGGTAGTCTTCTAGGTTTCTGCGTAGGCGTTTTCGGTAAATAAGTTGCTCATCCATATTCCCCTTTAAAACATTTTGTACGGTGTCATTAATATACTGCTCGACAGGCTCGTTATTAAATACCTTGGTGTAGAGGGCAAGTTGAAAATTTTTTGCTAACGCTGTCCAGTCAGTGCGGACATTCTCTAGGCCCTTAAAAATAATCTTTTTTTGGCCGTCATGATGGACAACACCAGCATAGCGCTTTTTACTGCCTTGGCTAGAGTTGCGAATAGTGGGCATTAAAAATTGTAAATACAGAGTTTCAAATTCTATCTCTAATGCACAGGGTATATCGTATTCGCTGCGTAATACATTTTGCCAATATTGATTTAGCCCTGCGGCCAAAGTTGTGCCTATGGCTAGAGCTTGCTCTTCGGTTTTATCGTTGCCGACCCAAACAAAAACCGAGTCGGTATCGCCATAAATCACTTGGCTGCCATTTTTCTCAATCCAGTGTTTTGTTTGTTGAATAATTTGGTGGCCGCGCAAGGTAATAGAGCTGCATATTCGCGGATCAAAAAAGCGACAACCCGTAGAGCCCAGTACGCCATAAAAAGAATTCATAATAATTTTTATCGCTTGCGATAAGGGTTGATCGTTGTTGGCTTTGGCTTGGTCGCGTGCTTGCCATAGCTCTTTAATAATAGTGGGTAATAAATGCTCTTCTTTAGAAAAGTATGCGTCGTTAAAGCCTGGAATCGTTACGCTTGGGCTAAGCTGTTGGTGCTGGGCGTACCAGTAAGCGTAAGGGTCGATATGAAAAGTGCGAATAATACTGGGATATAGGCTTTTGAAGTCGAGCACTAAAACATTGTTATAAATGCCGGGTTGCGAATCTAGCACGTAGCCGCCGGGGCTAATAATAGAGGATTGTAGCTCGCCTAAATTAGGGGCTATGTAGCCTTTGCGGTGTAGCTTGGGTAAATACGAAAACTCAAAGGCAGCTACCGAGCCGCCCATGCGGTCCATAAGTAAGCCGGTAAGCTGGCTGCGTACAATAGCAAATTCAAAGAGCTTAGTTTTAGCAAATATATCCCAGACTAATTTACAATCTTGTAAATTGTATTTTGCCAATTGTTGCTGATTAGTCTTGTAAAGCGTGGTGATGGCTTGCCCGCCTTGCTGGCTATTGAGCGGGTTGTTTTCGATGAGTTTTCTTTCGCCGAGTAGCTCTTGAGCGACATTGTCTAATTTAAAACTGGCAAAGTTGTAGGTGGCGGCTTTTAGTAACTCTATACCATCGAGTGCTAGGCGCCCGGGTATAGTGATGTAGTAGCGGTTGGTGCTTTTATCTTCACGCCATTTGATGGGTTGTTGTGCTCGGCCTAGATTAAAGGCGACTTTATGTTTTTGGCATAAAGCTTTTAACACTTTTAAATCGAATTGGATAAAATTCCAGCCAATAAGGCAGTCGGGGTTGTAGTGTTGAATAAAATGTAAAAAAGCACCTAGGCAGGCGTGCTCGCTAGGGAGGTAGTGAATATGATTGTTAATATTCTCGGTATCGGTATCGGTATCGGTATCGGTATCGGCATCACTGCTGTCGTGAGCTGTTGTGTGATTAACCATAAAAACATGTTGTGCTTCATGGTTGTAGGCAGCAATGGAATACAGCTGTTGCGCATCCATGCTGGTTTCTATATCAACCGATAAGCTGCGTAATTGCGGGGTAAAAATAAGAGGGCTTAATTTAGGGTTGTAGTATTCAATGTGGTCTGTATAGGTACGGCTTGGGCCTTCTATAGTGAGTCCGCCAGTAATGAAACGCTCCATCAAATAACGCTCGGGCGGGCGAATATCAGCCTCCCAAACGGGAATATTGTGTTGTGTTAGGCGCGCTTCGTTATCGCGTGCGGCGCGATAGCTTAAAAAATATAACGGTACAACGGGCGTATTTTGGTCATTTTTAAAAACCTTGGTGCCCGTGCGATAACTGTTATTAGCTGAGTTATGTTTAGCTGAGTTATTTTGGGTTGAGCGGTTATCAGTCAGTAATTGCGCTATGCGTGTAAGATCTTTTTGTTGAACAAAAAAAACGGCTTCTTGTTGCGTGATAAGAATGCGAAGGGCGTGCGGCGGTGGGTTTTTTGCTATGGGCGTAGCACAGGTACACCATAGCTCTAATGTGATGCCTTGAGGGGTGTCGTGCCATTGGCGAGTCAGTAAAAATGCCTGCATGCGGTTTACATTTATCGGTCAAAATATATTTATGGGTCACAATCCCTTTTTTGGCTCAAAAAGAAGTGATACAAAAAAGCCCGCGCAGGTCATCTGCGCGGGCTTTTAAGTTTAATCAGTGTTTAAAATAATGATTAAACGCTGTAGTACATTTCAAACTCAAGTGGGTGAGTTGTCATGTTAATAAGCTCTACTTCTTCTTTCTTAAGCGCAATGTAGGCATCGATTGTATCGTTGGTGAACACACCGCCGGCAGTCAAAAACTCACGATCGGCATCAAGCGCTGCTAAGGCTTCTTCTAAAGAAGCGGCAACAGTTGGGTATTCTGCCAATTCTTCGGGCTCAAGGTCGTACAAATCTTTATCGGCAGCATCGCCAGGGTGAATTTTGTTTTTGATGCCGTCAAGGCCGGCCATTAAGAGCGCAGAGAAGCACAAGTAAGGGTTGGCGGTACAATCAGGGAAGCGGGTTTCAATACGCTTACCTTTGGGTGAGGTGACGTATGGGATGCGGATAGAGGCAGAGCGGTTACGTGCTGAGTAAGCCAAAATAACCGGAGCTTCGTAGCCAGGCACTAAACGCTTATAAGAGTTGGTTGATGCGTTACAGAAGGCGTTAAGCGCTTTAGCGTGCTTAATAACACCACCGACGTAAAACAAGGCCATCTCAGAAAGACCGGCATAGGCATCACCCGCGAATTGGTTGGTACCGTCTTTAGTAATTGATTGATGCACGTGCATGCCAGAACCGTTATCACCGACTAATGGCTTAGGCATAAAAGTCGCTGTTTTGCCGTAAGCATGAGCAACATTGTGTACGCAGTACTTAAGCACCTGAACTTCATCGGCTTTTTTAACGAGTGTATTGGCGTTAACGCCGATTTCACATTGGCCAGCCGTTGCGACTTCGTGATGGTGAACCTCGATGGTGAGGCCCATGGCTTCCATTGCGTTACACATAGCGCCGCGAATATCGTGTAATGAATCGACTGGAGGTACTGGGAAATAACCGCCTTTAATGCCTGGGCGATGACCCAAATTGCCGCCGTCTACTTTTTGGCTGCTGGTCCACGCTGCTTCTTCAGAATTGATTTTGTAAAATGCACCGCTCATATCAGCGCCCCATTTTACGTCATCAAAAACGAAAAACTCTGGCTCGGGGCCAAAAAAAGCTGTGTCGCCTATGCCGGTAGACGCTAAGTAGGCTTCTGCGCGCTTAGCGATAGAGCGTGGATCGCGCTCGTAACCTTGACCGGTTGTTGGTTCAACAATGTTACAGCGAACGATAACCGTAGGCTCTTCGGTGAATGGATCCAATAAAGAGGCGTCATCGTCAGGCATAAGGATCATGTCTGATTCATTAATAGTTTTCCAGCCGTCGATAGAAGAGCCGTCAAACATTTTGCCTTCAGTAAAGAAGCTATCGTCCACTTCGGATACAGGGATGGTGACGTGTTGTTCTTTACCTTTGGTATCGGTAAAACGTAAGTCAACCCAGCGGGCTTCGTTTTCTTTGATCAGATTCAGAGTGTTCTCTGACATTTGGTTGCCTCCGTAATGGTCCAAACGGGATTAATAAGTAATGAAAGTGATGACAGTCTATCACCGGCTTTCGACCGCACAATCTACGGCTTTATTCGGTAATTAGCAAGGATAACTGGTACGGTTGACTGGCAACTTGTGTGCCATAATACGAGTTTGGCTGCTAGCGTTAGCTTCTATGGCTTTAAAGATGGCAGCGCCCTTATTGTTGTGTTCTTTTTTGGTGCGATAAGATCTTTATTGCACTTTATTGGTGATTTTTATGCATTTTATTCTTCGTCTATTTCCAGAAATAACCATTAAAAGCCCGTCAGTGCGTAAGCGTATGGCACGCCAGCTAGCTGATAATACGAGGATCATTTTACGTCGCGAGTATCCGAGTGCAAGGGTGAAGCAAGATTGGGATAAGTTGGATGTTAATATTCGCGGTTTAGAAGATGCTGTCACCGCAAAGGGGGTATCGGCATTATTAAGTCGTATTCCGGGTATTGCCAATTTTTCGCGTGTACGTATTTTTGAGGCTGGCGATTTACAGCAAATTTATGAAGATACAGCCTCGGTGTGGGGTGAGGCGCTAGCGGGTAAAACCTTTAGAGTGCGAGCCAAACGAGTGGGTGAGCATGATTTTGGCTCGATCGAGCTTGAGCGATACGTGGGTGGTGGTTTAAATCAAAATTTTGATGCGGCAGGTGTTAATCTCAAAGCGCCCGATGTTACGGTGCATATTGAGGTGCGCGGCGATGTACTGTATGTCATCGAGCAAAAAACACAGGGTTTGGGCGGTTTTCCTGTGGGAACCCAAGGGCAGGTTTTGTCGTTGGTATCGGGTGGATTTGACTCGACGGTGGCGAGTTATCAGTGCATCAAGCGTGGCTTGCGCACGCATTACTGCTTTTTTAATTTGGGCGGTAAGGCTCACGAGCTGGGCGTTAAAGAGCTGTCGTATTATTTATGGAATCGCTATGGTTCATCGCATCGAGTTCGGTTTATTACCGTACCGTTTGAAGAGGTAGTGAAAGAGATTATCGAAAAGGTTGACCCCGCTTGTATGGGGGTTGTACTTAAGCGCATGATGTTCCGTACGGCTGAAAAGATCGCTATGCGCGCAAAAGCCGAAGCGCTCGTAACCGGCGAGGCGGTTGCGCAAGTCTCAAGCCAAACACTCACCAATTTAAAATGTATTGATCAGGCGACCGATGCCTTAGTGATCCGACCTTTAGCGCTAATGAATAAAGGCGATATTATTGATGAGGCGCGCTTTATTGGTGCAGAGGCCTTAGCGGCGAGTATTCCTGAGTATTGCGGTGTGATCTCTATTAAGCCATCGGCCTCGGTTAAAATGCACCAATTAGAGGCTGCTGAAGCACACATGGATATGACGGTGTTGGATCGTGCACTTGAGGCCTCTAAAGCGCAATTAATTGATGAAGTGATGGCTGATGTCGAAAAAGGGCAGGCTGAGGTTGATCATGTTGCTGTGCCGCAGGCAGGCGATGTGGTGGTGGATATTCGCCATCCCGATGAAATTGAGTTTAAACCGCTCACCGTTAGCGGCGCGCTAGAGGTGATTCCCTTCTATAATTTAAACGAGGCATATTCCGCACTCGATGCGACTAAGCGCTATTTACTCTACTGTGACAAAGGCGTTATGAGCCAGCTACATGCCTCGCATTTGAAAGACGAAGGGCATCGCAATGTCGCGGTGTACCGCCCCTAGTACAGGTAAGCCGCACGCTTAATAGGATACTATGACGGATAAAGGTAAATTAAGGCGTATGCGCAATGTGAGTACGGCTGTGGCATTGCTGGTGGTTATGATTGTGGTGGCGGTAGCTTCTTGGTTTTATATGCGGCAAATGTCTTCGAGTGCTCAGCAAGATAAAGCCTACCGTAACGTAACCTTGACCGATGCTTTGTTAAAATGCCGTGAATTTAGTGAGCAGCGGTATGGCACAAAACTGAAAAGCCTGACGTTTGATAGCCATTCTAGTCGCTGGGACCAGCAAAGTGGGCAATATAAGGTGTTTTTTACAGCAGTTATGAGCAGCGGCAAGCGCGGCGCTATATCGTCAGATTATTGGGTGTCGTGTGATGTAAGCGGGCGTAATGGCAGCGTACGTGATTACGATATGCTAGAAGATCAAAGCCTTAAAACCGAAGCGCAGCGCGCCGATAGCGGCGGTATGTTTGGCTGGCCTTAGGCTGAATGCTGTGGGTATTAGCCGCACAGCATTATTATGAGGCTATAATTTTTTTGATGAATTATAGTGCTAAGCTTTTGGTGACGGCTTTTTCGAGCTTTGAATCCAGTGGTTTTGTTCTGCTACCAAACTGAGTGACGGTGCCGTCTTGTGTGATCAAGTATTTGTTAAAGTTCCAGCTTGGTGCTTTTGTTTTGCTGGCAAGGTAGGCAAAGGCTGGGTGTGCGTTTTTGCCCTTAACATCGGCGTGCTCAGTCATCACAAAGGTAACGCCGTAGTTTTGATAGCAAACACGGGCGGTACCCTCTTCACTTTTTTCTTCTTGTTTAAAGTCATTGCTAGGTACTCCCACTACCACTAAACCTTTGTCGGCGTATTTTTTATGCAGCGATTCTAGCCCGCTAAATTGCTTGGTAAAGCCGCAATGGCTGGCTGTATTAACAATCAGCATAGCCTTGCCGCTGTTGTATAGCTCACAAAGGTTGACGTTATCTTTACTGTGCAATTTACGCATATCAGTATTAAAGGCTTCTGGGCATTCGCTGGCAAAGGTCAAGCTGGCTTGTACAAGTAAAAGTGTGGCTGTGATTAATTTAAGCATGGTGGCTCCTAGAGAGGCAGAAGTTGACTGTTCTGAGAATAATTATCTTAAGGGTGATTGACTTGCGGTTGTACGTTATAAGAAGGGCAATGGATGTGAGGTGAGATACTAATATAGAGGCCAAAAAAAAGCCCCGAGGGGCTTTTGGGGCTTACCGATTAGAACAAGCTATAGGTTACGCTCATGCTAAGATTGGAGGTTTTGAATGCAAGGCCGGTATCGCCAAGTTTGTCAGAGTCGGCAATGCTCTTCCATTCGGTGTTGAGGGTCCATCGGTCAAAAAAGAAGCTAACACCTAAACCAAAAGAGAGATAGGCACCTGTTTGCGAAATGGTGTCGCTATCCGCTGCATCCACCCAGCTACCGTTATTCCATAGCTCTATTTCGTTTGGCTGACCAATGGTGCCTAAGTAAGAGACTTGTCTTGAGCGACTGTTACCGACTTTGTATTCAATATCAAGAAAGCTAGCACCAATAAGGCCGTAAAATGCGGCAGTATCATTTTTGATTTGTGGCTTTAAATGTACACTTGTGTAGTAGTTGACGTTAGCTTTGATAGGTTGTTGATAAAACATTTTACCAACGGCCGCTTCTTTAACTTCGGCAACGGCTTCTACGGGTGGTGTTGCTGTAGGGTCGCCTGCAACGCCTGCTTCTGTAACGATATCAGCGATGGGGTAAAGTATAGATGATGATTGAAAGGTAGCTTTTTCATTTTCAACGCCGGTACCTATTTTGCCGTCAACGAGTAACCATGGGAATATGCTGTAGCTACCCACGGCCTCTACAGTGGTGAGGTTGAATTGTCCGCGTACAACGTTGGAGTCGGCGGCTAATTTCCAAGCGCTAACACCTCCGCCCACGTGAAACTTTTTATCATTAGCTGCATGGGCGCCCATGGCCAAAGATGTTGAGAGGGCAATCAGCAATAGCTTTTTCATGGCTTTGGTGTCTCCTGGAGTGTCGCGCCCGTTGGCGCAGTTCATTATTGTTAGTTCCCGCGCCAAGTCTTAGCTTGGCAATGGGTCAAGTATTCGACGAATTTCTGTGATTGTCAAACATACCTTAAAGGAGATGCGACAAACGTCGGAAGGTGGCTATCGTTTAAGGGTAGACACCGCTATAATGCGCGCCAGAAAATGTGCTCTTAGCCTACCTTTTATTGCATTTTTTTTACTGCATTTTGAGCTTGCGCCAAACAGAACTTGGATTTTTAAGTAAAACCTGGATTTTTAAGTCACGCACAGGTTGTTAAGTATAACTTTGTTTCTTTAAGTATTGTTTTGCGGTTTGCTCTTTTATACGTTAGCTCTTTTTACACTCCCTGAGGTGTTCTGTGATAGATAATTTGCGCAATGTTGCCATCATTGCCCACGTAGACCATGGCAAAACTACATTAGTTGACAAGCTGCTTCAGCAGTCTGGCACTCTCGATCGTAAGGATCAAGGCGCTGAGCGCGTAATGGACTCTAACGATCAAGAGAAAGAGCGCGGCATCACCATTCTAGCCAAAAATACGGCTATTCAATGGAACGATTACCGCATTAACATTGTAGATACCCCTGGACACGCCGATTTTGGTGGTGAAGTTGAGCGCGTATTATCGATGGTTGATAGTGTGTGTTTGTTGGTTGATGCGGTTGATGGTCCAATGCCACAAACGCGTTTTGTAACCTCTAAGGCGTTTGAGCAAGGTTTGCGCCCCATTGTTGTTATCAACAAAATCGACCGTCCAGGCGCACGCCCTGATTGGGTGATGGATCAAATTTTTGATCTGTTTGATGCTTTGGGTGCGACGGATGAGCAGTTGGACTTCCCGGTTGTTTATACCTCTGCTCTAAACGGTATTGCCGGTTTAGACCCAGAAAATATGGCGGAAGATATGAATCCGCTGTATCAAATGATTGTTGACCAGTGCCCCGCACCCAAAGTGGACCCCGAAGCGCCTTTCCAAATGCAAGTATCAGCTTTAGCGTACGATAGCTATGTAGGCGTGATTGGTGTTGGCCGTATTACTCGTGGTCGTCTTAAGCCTAACCAGCAGGTGATTGTTAAATCAGCTGATGGTAAAGAGCGCAAAGGTAAGGTCTTGAATGTGAAGGGTTACTTAGGGCTTGAGCAAGTGGAAACTCAGCTAGCGCAAGCAGGTGATATTGTCTGTATTAACGGCATTGATGGCTTAAGTATTTCTGACACCTTGTGCGACCCTGAGCATGTTGAGGCGCTACCTGCGCTGAGTGTTGATGAGCCAACTGTCAGTATGACTTTTATCGTGAACGATTCACCGTTTGCCGGTAGAGAGGGTAAGTTTGTTACCACGCGAAATATTAAAGACCGCTTAGATCAAGAATTGATTCATAACGTAGCATTGCGTGTAGAGCCTGGTGATACACCGGATAAATTTATTGTTTCGGGTCGTGGTGAATTGCATTTGTCGGTACTGATCGAAACCATGCGTCGCGAAGGCTTTGAAATTGGTGTGTCTCGCCCCGAAGTGGTTCAGCGCGAAATTGACGGAGAAATTCAAGAGCCTTATGAGCAGGTGGTGATTGATGTTGAAGAGCAGCATCAAGGCTCTATCATGGAAGAAATTGGTTTGCGTAAGGGTGAATTAACGAATATGGAGCCCGACGGTAAAGGCCGCGTACGCTTAGAGTTCATGATGCCCTCGCGTGGCTTGATTGGCTTCCGGGGTGCATTTTTAACTATGACCTCGGGCTCTGGTATTATGACCAGTATCTTTGATCATTACGGTCCAGTGAAAGGCGGCGATGTTGTGAGTCGTCAAAATGGCGTACTTGTGAGTATGGTGAAAGGTAAAACGGCAGCTTATTCGCTCTTCAACTTACAAAGTCGTGGTCGTTTGTTCTTGGGCCATGCGGTTGATATTTATGAAGGCCAAGTCATCGGTATTCATTCTCGCGATAATGATTTAGCGGTTAACCCGACCAAAGGGAAGCAGTTAACTAACGTGCGTGCCTCGGGTACCGATGAGGCGTTAACATTGGTCCCACCGATTAAGCACACACTTGAGCAGGCGCTTGAGTTTATTGAAGATGATGAGCTCGTTGAAGTCACACCCGTGAGCATTCGTATTCGTAAAAAGCTCTTGACCGAAAACGAACGTAAGCGCGCTAAATAAGCTTAAGTGAAGTTAAATAGGGAGTGCTTACCCCCTAAAAAAAGGCCGCAGATGCGGCCTTTTTTTATTGTTGTTGATGTATTTTTTATTGATTGAGGGTTTTTGGGGGTCCACTGAGGGCTTTTTGGACCTTAGGTATAGCGCTGATATTTTATGCGATGTGCATATGGGCGCCCGCTTGTAGATTTTGGGCGCCATTGAGATTTATTTTTTTTAGAATATTTCTTCATGATATTCAATAGCGTTATTCGGAATATTGCTATTTGACTGTGGTTTGGCTTTGGGTGCATTATTGACGCGGAACACCTCAAATATGGCGTCAGGATCATCGGTGCGGGCGCGCTCGCCTGTTTCGGGGTCGATACGGACTGCGACAACACTGGACGGCTGAACCTGATGGAGCTGCGGCTTGTTTTTGAGAGCCTCGCTCATGTAGTCAATCCAAATGGGGAGCGCAGCAGAGCCGCCAAATTCGCGAATACCTAGTTTTTGGTTTTCATCAAAGCCCACCCATGCTGTGGTGGCTATACCGCCAGCATAGCCTGAAAACCAAGCATCAAGAGGCCCATTGGTGGTGCCTGTTTTGCCTGCAACATCGGTGCGCTTGAGTGCTTTTGCTTTTCGCGCGGTACCACGTTGTACAACATCTTTGAGCATCGAGTCCATTAAATAGGCCACATCTTCTGCAATTACGCGGGGCGCTTGTATAACCTGTGCTGCATCGGAGGTGCTGTTTGATTGTTCTTCGAGCGGGGCGTTAGGGCCGGCATTTTCAAAACGGTTATTTTCTAGGTTTTGGCTTTCTAGAGCTAGCGCCTTAAGTGCTTGGCGTTCATCGTACGAGCTGTCATCGTCTGGGTGGGTCGCGCTTAAGGTATCGCAATCGTTGTGGCGACTATTGCCATGGCTATTGCTATGGCAAATCACGGTTGTGGGTTTTTGAAAAATAATAGTGCCATCGTCGCTATCTATTTTGCTGACAATTGATGGCACAACTTTGTAGCCACCATTTGCAAACACCGCGTAACCACTGGCTACATCAAAAGGTGTCATCGCATAGCTGCCAAGCGCGAGTGACAGGTTTTTGGGTATTTCGTCGGGGTTCACATTAAAGCGATCTAGATCTTTGATCGCGGCATTGATACCAATCGTCCGTAAAACGCGAATAGACACTAAATTGCGAGAGAGATAGAGTGCTTTGCGCAAGCGAGTAGGGCCGTAGAATTTACCGCTGGAGTTTTCGGGACGCCAGGTGCTCTCGAGTTGATCGTCGTCAAATACGATAGGTGCGTCGTTAATCAGTGTGGCTGGTGTTAGGTTGTTTTCGAGTGCAGCAGTGTATAAAAAGGGTTTAAAGTTAGAGCCGGGTTGTCTTTTGGCTTGCACGGCGCGATTGAAACTACTGATATCAAAGCTGTAACCCCCAATGAGCGCCAGTACATCGCCGCTGAAGGCATCTATTGATACTAGCGCCGCCTGAACCTCAGGTATCTGACTGAGTCGCCACTGAGCCACCTGAGGTGCCTCAGTAACGCTGTCATTTGTTTCGTCTTGCGCGTCTGTGGGGTTGGCGGTTATGGCTTCTAGGCGAATAATGTCACCGACATTAAAAAGTTCGGTTGCGCTTTGAGGGGCGGCTTTTGTGCGGTTTTCTGATACGAATAAGCGCAGGCCTTTGCTGAGCACTGACCAATCGATGGAGGTGGTTGAGTCATCACGAAACCTTACCGTTAAGCTATTTTCGGAGATCTCTTCAATGAGTGCCGCTTTAAGTGTATAAGCGCTGGGTCTTTGTTTGAGCTCTTTGAGTTGATCTTCCGGTGTTGCGTTGGGCTGGCGTAATTCTGGCCCTTTATAGCCGTGGCGAAGGTCGTAGGCGTGCAGCCCTTTTGCGACAGCGCTCTGTGCATGTGCTTGTAGCTTGCTATTAATGCTTGTGTAGACTCTATAGCCATCAGTGTAGGCGCTTTTGCCGAGCCTTTTGATCGCATCTTGACGCGCTAACTCGGCGACGTAAGGTGCGCTAAAATCTAGCTCGTGACGATGATACTCAGCCGTGACAGGCTCTTGTTGGGCGCTGAGCATGGTGGCTTTGTCTATTTTTCCAAGCTCATACATGCGCGATAAAATCCAGTCGCGGCGCATCTTGGCCTTACTGGGGTTAGCAATCGGGTTATTGATTGAGGGGGCTTGCTGCAGGCCTGCAATCATGGCGACTTGGGCAATAGAGAGGTCAGCCATTGACTTGCCGTAGTAAATCTCTGCAGCGGCCTGAATACCATAGGCGCGGTTACCCAAAAAGATCATATTCACGTAAAGCTCGAGAATTTCTGCTTTACTGAGTTCTTTCTCTATCTCAATCGCGAGTAAAATTTCATTAAATTTACGTCTGAAATGCTTTTTGCGGTGAAGAAAAAACTCGCGTGTGACTTGCATGGTGATTGTGGAGCCGCCGGATTTTTTTTCGCCGGTCATCAATAAATGTGAAGCTGCTCTCACAAGCCCTTTTATGGATACACCGTTATGAGAGTAGAATCCCTCATCTTCTGCAGCTAATAGTGCATCGATATACCCTTTGGGGATGTTTTTGTACTGAATGGGCGTACGGCGCTGTTCGCCAAATTCCCCAATTAGTTTATGATCTGCAGAGTAAACTCTTAACGGTGTTTGTAATTTTACATCTTTTAAGCTTTCAACCGAAGGAAGAGCAGGGCTGAGATACAGGTACATACCTGCTAAGCTTAAGAGTGTACCGCCGACAAAAGTCAGTGCGAGCCAAATAATAAAACGAAAGAATGATTTAAGCATTGTTTTTGCGGGCATGAACGACAGCAATTGCCATTTCATTGTTATCCAGAGTGCATGAAGGGCTTACAGTATATAGCCTTTTACATATCTGCATAGCTCGCGTACTGTTGCAGGCGCGAACGCAAGTGCTATAACATTAACAAGCAGCTCAATAGCGGATAAGAATATAAAATGAGTGTTCTCAGCTTTCTCGGTAAAAAAAGCAAGCCATTACTTGGCTTAGATATCAGCTCGACAACGGTCAAGATGATAGAACTCACTAGGCATGGCGATAGCTACCGTGTTGAGAACTATTCAGTCAGACCTCTGCCACCAGGCGTTGTTGTTGAGAAAAACATTAGTGATGTTGATGCCGTTGCGCAGGTTGTTAAGTCAACCATTCAGCAGGTTAGAACCAAGGTGCGCGATGTTGCCGTTGCTGTGCCGGGCTCTGCGGTGATCACAAAAACTATCTCGATGCCTTCGGGGTTGAACGATGACGCCATGGAATTGCAAATTTCTTTAGAGGCTGATCAATATATCCCCTATCCTTTAGAAGAGGTCTCTATTGATTTCGATGTTTTAGGGCCCTCTGACAAAAGTCCAGAGGAGGTTGACGTGCTTTTAGCGGCATGCCGTAGCGAAAATGTCGAAATGCGTGAAGCCGTTCTGGAATTAGCTGGCTTAACGGCTAAGGTAGTTGATGTTGAGGCTTATGCTCTTGAGCGCTCTTTTGATCTGCAAGCGGACCAAATCGAAGGTGCTTACGAGAAGGTGATCGCAATCATTGATATTGGTTCAACAATGACAACACTGAGCGTGTTGGTCGATGGTAAGATTATTTATGCCCGAGAGCAGCTATTTGGCGGTAAGCAATTGACCGAAGAAATTCAGCGTCGATATGGCCTGTCGGAAGAAGAGGCGAGTTTGGCCAAGCGTCAAGGTGGCCTGCCTGACGATTATGAGGCTGAGGTACTTGAGCCCTTTAAAGATAATGTTGTTCAGCAGGTGACGCGTTCATTGCAGTTCTTTTTCTCTTCGAGTCAATACCATGAAGTAGATCACGTACTGCTTGCCGGTGGCGTCGCTTCGATGGATGGACTCGTTGATATGGTCGAAGATAAGCTTGAAACGCCTACTTCGGTGGCAAACCCTTTTGCGAATATGTCGGTTTCGTCTCGTGTCAATTCCGCATCGCTAGCCAATGATGCGCCTTCACTCATGATTGTAACTGGCTTGGCATTAAGGAGCTTCGATTAATATGGCTAAGATTAACCTACTCAATTGGCGTGAAGAATTCCGCCAAGAGAAAAAGCAAGAATTTATACGGCATACGGTTTTAGTATGCATTATTGCAGGTATTGTTGCCTTTGCCTGGGTGAGCATTGTTAATGGCTCGATTGAAAACCAAAATGCTCGAAACCAACTCATCAAAGATGAGTTAATCGTATTAGATAAGCAAGTTAAAGAAATACAAGAGCTCAAGCGTAAGCGAGAAGAGTTGATATCGCGCATGCGAGTAATTCAAGATTTACAGGGTACACGGCCCATTATTGTCAGATATTTTGATGAGTTTGTACGTGCAGTGCCCGATGGTGTGTTTGTACTATCGATGGTGCGTAAAGGGCAAACAATCACCTTGGATGGTGTTGCTGAATCCAATAGTCGAGTGGCTTCTTTAATGCGAAATATTGATAATTCACTCTGGTTTGATGAGTCAAACCTTAAATCTGTGACGGCTGACCCAGCTTATGGTGAACAAGCCGTACGCTTTTCTGTAGTATTGAATACCGTGCTACCTTCTGATAACAATGATAATAAAAATAAATAGGAGGGCGATTGTATGGCGAATATGAATGAGCTAGTAGAGCAGCTTCAAGGTTTCGATATATCGTCCCTTGACTGGGAGCGCGTCGGTGTATGGCCGCTGGCTGGGCGCATTTTTATGTGGATTGCGGCACTGTGCGCAATTATTTTAGGAACATACTTTTTAATCGTCAAAGATAAAAATATACAACTTGCCACGGCAGAACGACAAGAAATTACCATAAAAAAAGATTTTGAAGCGAAAGCCTTTGAAGCCGCTAACCTTGATAAATACCGCAAGCAAATTGCGGAAATGGAAGATTCGTTTGAGGCACTTAAAAAGCAGTTGCCTGATGATACCGAAGTCCCCGATTTGGTTGATGACATCGATGAAAAAGGTACGCAGAGCCGCTTAGTGATCAACAGCGTTAAGTTACAGGCTGAAAAGCCTGCAGAATTTTATATTGAGCTGCCAATCGAAATTAAAGTATCGGGTGGTTATCACGAATTTGGCGCTTTTGTTAGTGGAATCGCAGGTATGCCCCGTATTGTGACTTTACATGACTTTTCTATTAAGCGTGATGGCGATAGTAGCGCTACGCTTAACATGGATATATTGGCTAAAACTTACCGCTATAAGGATCAGGAGTAATTAAAATGCCGAAACTTATGTGTAAGCTGTTTTGTTTGATGCCTGTTGTATTGCTGGCGGGGTGTGCATCTTCTGGTAATACTTCTGATTTGGTGCAGTATATTGCCGAAGTGAAAGCGAGGCCGCAGGGTACTATTGAGCCATTGCCGCCGGTAAGAACTTTTGATCCATTTATTTATGGTGCTACCGCAATGCGCAGCCCATTTGATGAGCCTGTAGTGGTAACAGCAATTGCTGGCACACGAGATCCTGATGTAAAGCCCGATCCTTTAAGGGTTAAGGACTTTTTAGAGTCGTTTAACTTAGACTCGTTAACAATGGTGGGTACATTGGAGCAAAATGGTGCCTTGTGGGCCTTGGTACGCGACCCCAGTGGCGGTATTCATCGTGTCACTTTGAATAACTATATTGGTAAAAACCACGGCAAGATTACAGCTGCCTCACCTACTCAGCTCAATCTTGTGGAGATTGTGGGTGATGGTTTAGGTGGCTGGGTCCAACGTCCTAGAACAATAAAATTATCTGAGAAGGAATAACTGGCATGTTCATACAATATCGAAAAATTGCTGGAGTTCTATCTGGTCTCCTGATGACTCCACTTGCTTGGGCCAGTGAACTTCAAGATGTAAAGTTTTCTGAATTACCCGGCGATCGTGTAGAGATACGCTTGGTATTTGATGAAGCTCCGGATGTGCCTGATGGCTATACGATTGAACAGCCGGCTCGTATCGTATTGGATTTTGCCGAAGTTGAAAACGCTTTGACGCAAAAGAAATTTAATATGGATATGGGGAGCGTCAGTAGCGCTGTAGTTATTGCTGGCGGTAATCGCACGCGTCTAATTGTCAACATGAATGATTTGCAACCCTACTCTACGCGTATTGAAGGCGCTGACTTAGTTATGGAAGTTGGCGGCGCTGCACAAGCCGCAGCGGTACCTCAGGCGGCTCCTGTTGCTGCGATAGCTGGTGGCGAGTCGGTTTTATCAAAACCTAAAAATCGCTTTGATAAAGCGGTCTCTGAAATCCAAAATATTGACTTCCGTCGTGGTGATGCAGGCGAAGGTAAAATTATTGTTCAGCTAAGTAATCCCGGCGTTAGTATTGATGTAGAAGAGGTCGCTGGAGGTATAGAAGTTGGTTTTTTACAAACAGACTTACCTGATCAATTGAGAAGAAAGCTAGATGTGACCGATTTTGCAACACCCGTAAATATGATTGATGCAACCGTCGGTAGCTTGCGCTCAGTATTAAAAATTGATGCATCGGGTGAATACGATTACCTAGCCTATCAGGCTGACAACGAATATGTGGTCAGTATTAAGCCATTAACAAGAGCCGAAGTTGAAGAGAAAAAAGCAAAGTTTGCTTACACTGGCGAAAAACTATCGCTTAATTTCCAAAACATTGAAGTGCGCTCGGTATTACAGTTAATTGCTGACTTTACAGACCTTAACTTGGTCGCCAGCGATACCGTTAAAGGAAGTATTACTTTACGTTTAGACAATGTCCCTTGGGACCAGGCGTTAGAGTTGGTCTTAAAAACAAAAGGCTTGGATAAGCGGCAGGTGGGGAATGTCTTGATGGTGGCGCCAGCGGCAGAAATAGCTGAGCGTGAACGTCAAGAGCTCGCGACACAAAAGCAACTCGAAGAACTTGCACCGTTAAGGACCGAATATATTCGCGTACGTTATGCCAATGCGCGTGAATTATTTGACTTGTTTGTTTCTGAAGGGGGTGCCGGCGGCGGCGCTGGTGGTGGCAACGGTGGTTCAGATCGTAATTCAACAGGTAGTATTCTGTCGGATCGAGGCCATGCCATTGTTGACGAGCGTACAAACTCAATTATTTTGACGGATACCGAAGAAAAAATTAGTGATTTTCGTAAGGTTGTAGAGCAGATCGATATACCGATTCGCCAAGTTATGATTGAGGCTAGAATTGTTATTGCAAACAATGATTTCCGCAAGGAGCTAGGGACTCGAATTAACTTAGCAGGCCAGTCACACGCTAATAACGATGAGTATAACTATAGTGGTAGTATGGATGAATTCTTCAATAACGGTGGCGAAGGCGGTGCATTGCGTTTAACCGATAATGAAGGTGATTCGATTGGTAACGTGGAATCGCGAGCCGTTAATCTCGGTGTAACTGAGGCATTCGGTGGTTTAGCGATGAGTGTCATCAGTGGCGATGTCTTGCTGGGGCTCGAATTAACGGCGCTTGAAGAAAGCGGCTTTGCAGAAATCGTGAGTCAGCCAAAAGTGGTTACCGGCGATAAGCAGCAGGCGTCTATTGCCAACGGTACTGAAATTCCGTATCAAGAGGCATCTGCTAGCGGTGCAGCAACTATTACCTTTAAAGAGGCTGTGTTAAAGCTGGATGTAACACCACAGATCACACCTGATGACAACATTATAATGGACCTTAAAATCAACCAAGACTCAGTCGGTAGAATATTTCAAAATATTCCCTCTATTGATGTGACAGAGCTGCACACGCAAGTGTTAGTGGCTGATGGACAAACGGTTGTATTGGGCGGGATCTTCCAAAATGAAGTCAACAGAACAGTTTCAAAAATTCCTTTACTAGGCGATATCCCTGTAGTTGGGCGCTTGTTCCGTAAAAATGTTAATAAAGACACAAAGCGTGAACTTATTATATTTATTACCCCACGTATTATGTCGAGTACTTTGACCAATAACTAATGACTGATTTAAATAATATTATACTTGTCGGCCCGATGGGGGCCGGCAAATCTACCGTCGGGAGGCTTTTAGCCTCCCGACTTGGTTTTGGCTTTGTTGATACAGATTCGGTTATTGAAGAGCGAACAGGCGCTGATATTTCATGGATTTTTGATGTTGAAGGGGAGTCAGGTTTTCGTGTGCGTGAGACCAGTGTTTTGCGTGATTTACTGGTAGACAAGTCGTCGAAAGTGATAGCAACAGGCGGGGGAATCGTGACTACACCAGAGAATCTTTCTTTGTTGAAGGAGCTGGGAACCGTATTTTTTTTGCAGGCTTCTATAGAGCAGCTGGTTACGCGAACCAGCAAAGATAAAAAACGGCCTTTATTGCAAGTTGAAAACCCTAAGGCCAAAATACGGGAACTGCTTGAGCTGCGGGCGCCGCTTTATGAGCACGCAGCCGATGCCAATATAGTCACAGATGCTCGTGGTGCAAAAGGGGTTGTTCAGCAAATTTGCGCATATTTAGGTGTTTAGTGGTTTTATAACGATCTATAAAATAGATTTGGTGGGTTGGTTTATATAGCATTCAGGCCGCTCTGTTGTTTTTTGTAACCATTCAGAGACCCAAAATTGGGCACTGATAAACCATTGTTTGGGCCGCTCAAGTCATCAATGGGTGCCATAATCAGTACTCTCGGCACTTAAATGCCCAGAAAATAATCCATCAGCACCCTATCAGGTGATTTTTTTCGGCTTGGCTGAATAGTGACGTTTTGTTTACTTGCCTTTAATGCTTTACTCGCTATAGCATGCATTGTGATGGCGCCTACTTTGAGGCGCTTACTTGAAGACAGCGAGCTATTGGTTATGACGACGCAAACCTTAACGGTCGATCTTGGCGATCGTACCTACCCCATTACTATTCAATCGGGTGCTTTGACGAGCGCACAAGTGTGGTCGCCATTGGTGGCAGATCGTCAGGTAATGATTGTTACAAATGAGACATTGGGGCAGTTGTTGCTGCCGCGTTTTCTTGAGTGTATTGAGTCTTTGGCGGTACCACCTAAAAAGATGAAACATGTTCTTTTACCGGATGGTGAGCAGTATAAAACCCTCGATACACTTAACCTAATTTTTGATGCGTTACTTGAGCAGCGCTTTGATCGGCGCTGTTTGATTATTGCTTTGGGTGGCGGTGTTGTGGGTGATATGGCAGGTTTTGCTGCAGCATGTTATCAGCGTGGCGTTGAATTTGTTCAGGTACCCACTACATTGTTGTCCCAAGTTGACTCATCGGTAGGCGGTAAAACCGGCGTCAACCATCCCTTGGGTAAAAATATGATTGGGGCATTTTATCAGCCTCAAGCTGTCATTATTGATACGGATGTTCTCAGCTCGTTACCACCGCGAGAGCTATCGGCAGGTTTAGCCGAAGTGATTAAATATGGCTTAATTGCGGATGCATCTTTTTTGCTATGGCTTGAAGAGCATATGGAAGGCTTAATGGCATGTAATACTCAGCTGTTGGCGGATGCGATTTATCGAAGCTGCCAAATTAAAGCGCAAGTGGTTGCTGCCGATGAGCGCGAAGGCGGTATTCGCGCTATTTTAAACTTAGGTCATACCTACGGTCATGCTATCGAGAGCGCGCAAGGTTATGGTGTGTGGCTTCACGGCGAGGCTGTCGGTGCAGGGATGGTGATGGCGTGTGAGTTATCTCAGCGCTTAGGTTGGATTACTGAGGCCGATAGCGAGCGTGCAAAAAAACTGATTATGCGTGCAGGGCTACCGGTGGAGCCGCCTAAAAATATGACCCAAGATGAGTTTCAAGCGGGCATGTCTGTCGATAAAAAAGTATTAGATGGGCAGCTGCGATTAGTGTTATTGAGGTCTATTGGGCAGGCAGTAGTGACAGCAGACTTTGATGTAGCGCAACTTGAGGTGCAATTGTCTGAATTGGGCTAAATCACCTAACCCCTTAATTTAAACGCTCAATACGTTAGCGAGTGAAAAAAGGACACTGCAATGATTAATGCCTCAAAGGTTGATACTATAGAGACGACTTCGCTCGAGAGTGGCCATTATTTTTGCCCACCTGCTTGGTTGGGTTTAATTAAGCAGCTTGTGCATCTTGCGCAGTTTTCGGGTGGCTTGCAAGTACTTGATGGTGAGCGCGGATCGGGCAAGACTGTAATGGCCCAGCAGCTTGCGCAAGCATTGGGTAATGATGTGTCCCTTGGAGTATTAGCGCTGCCAGCTGGCTTGCCTGCAACTCAGGTTTTTGATTGTTTATTGGCCGCATTGGGGATTAATGCTGGATACGCTTTGAGTGTAGGGCAATCGATTGTTGCACTTCGAGAATTTGACGCAAGCCTGAAGTCGGAGCAGTTGCGCAAAGTGTTAATTATTGATGATGCGCATCATTTTGATGACCAAGTATTAGCGGCTTTAGCGAGTGTATTTCAAGGGAATAATGAAACAGAAATTGGTTTATCATTAATTTTTATTGCTGAGCCAGGCCTAGCACAACGCTTAGACCGTCTTAATTTGGTCGATATTGAAGTGCGTGACAGCCGTATTCCTAAGTTCTCCCTTAAAGAGAGTAAAGCGCTTGTGATTGCGGCATTTGCCACTGCGCATCCTGATTTGGAATTCCCGCTAGAGGATGAGCTTATGGCGGCCATCTGGCGAGAGGGCGACGGTAAACCGGGTGACATCTTGCAAATGGCACAAGCGGCTTGGCTTGAAGACGATGAGGCAGTACCTATGTGGCATAAACGCGTTCCTGTCTGGCATGTTTTTGCGCTTGTTTTTTTGTTGTTAGTATTATTTTTAGGTTATTTATCGAAGAGCGAAGAGCCGCAGTCGTCAGAGGATCAGCTGCTGGATTCTCAAGCGCGTCCAGCCGAGATAACGGTTACGCGCTCGACCTTACCTGTGATCGATGACAGCCATCAACCTACGTATCATTTCTCCTCTTTATCGGATGCTGTGCAATCGTCACAAGTGGCTTTGACCAACGAAGATTTAGAGGTGTTTGCAGGAACCTCTTCTGTCTCGAATACAGTCTCTCAACCACTGAAAAAAGCGCCGATCACCTTAGCACCTAAAGTCATTACCTCCCAGCGCACAACAGTGATGTCAGCCCCTCAACCTACCAAGCAAGCGGTAAGCCCAGCGACAGCGCCGCAGACCAGTAGTGTAGAAATATCAAAACCAGCAAAAGTACCCGCTGCTGCGGAAATAGCGGCTTCACCTAGGCCTAAGCCTGCGCGCAAAGTACCAACCCCCGAGAGGCTGAGTGAAGATGAAAGGTTTTTAATGGCGCGCCCTAAGCAAGGCTATGTATTACAGCTATTGGGTGCGAGCTCACGCCAATCACTTGAGAACTTTGTTACGCAACAGCCAAATCGCAAAAATATACGTATCTATCGTGCGTTGAGATCTGGTAAGAGTTGGTATGTGGCAGTAGAGGGCTTTTATGCGGATAAAGATTCGGCTTTGGCGGCCATGACTAATTTACCCAAAGAGCAGCTCAAAGCAGGCCCTTGGGCGAAGCCGATGGCTGCAGTGAGGCTCGAAATCACCACGTTTAAGCAGCAAGCGCCCTAAAATGGCGCATAAATAGTGGGGAATTCAGCGGTTACACTGTAGCCACCTTGCCAATTTTGTACTTTGCCGTTAAGATTCTGCGCCCATTTATCGGGTATATCCTGTTAAATTTGGACTTTATTCTTTTTTTAAAGGGTTTGAAAGGTGTTTTATGCCTCACAAGGGCGTTCTTTACCTTAATCAAGCTTTATTCTGTAGTGTAGTCATATCTCCGCATTGGTGTGAATGTCGCATTAAAGAGTCGATAGAAAGGGCGTACTCCCCTAGACTCTTTAACAGGTTTCGGTTACAACAGCCGTACATAAATTGATAATAGAGTGAGCGGATTTAATTCGCTCCATCGCGATGCATGTTTTAGCGCTAGTGCCGCTAGTACCTGCTCGATGTATTTAACTACTTAGTGAAGTGAATCTGCTTATGAATACTGGCCTATACCGGTTAGATGAGTTTAAAGACAATTGTGGCTTTGGCCTTATTGCCCATCTTAAAGGGCAAGCGAGCCACAATTTGCTATTAACTGCCATTGAATCGCTAACATGTATGACGCACCGCGGTGGTATTGCTGCTGACGGTAAAACGGGCGATGGTTGTGGACTTTTGATTAAAAAGCCAGATAGCTTTTTCCGGACAGTTGCTAAAGAAGATGCAGGGTTTGAGCTTGCACAGTTGTATGGCGTTGGCGCGTTCATGCTGAGTAAAAATGCTGGCGATGCTATGCGTGCTAAGCAAATCATTGTTGATGAGCTGGCCAAAGAAGGCTTGCGTGATGTGGCATGGCGCCAATTGCCGACCAACCCCGAGTGCTTAGGGCCTATCGCAAAAGATAGTGAGCCTGACTTCTTTCATTTGTTTATCAATACTGCGCAAACTGATGAGCAAGCTTTTACTGCTAAGCTATTTTTGGTGCGCCGTCGTATCGAAAAGATACTGGCAGACGATACTGATTTTTATGTGGCCAGTTTAAGTAGCGCCGTTGTATCGTTTAAAGGCTTGATGATGCCTGTTGATCTCCCTAAGTACTTTTTAGATTTAGGTGACGAACGCATGGAAACGGCCATTTGTGTCTTTCATCAGCGTTTTTCAACCAACACTTTACCTCGCTGGCCCTTAGCGCAGCCATTTAGAATGCTAGCGCATAATGGCGAAATCAATACTATTGTCGGTAACCGCAATTGGTCGATTGCCCGCACGCCCAAGTTCCAAAACGATTTACTTCCAAGCCTTGATGAAATTGCACCGTTGGTAAACCGTACAGGTTCAGATTCTTCTAGTCTAGACAATATGCTCGAAGTACTTTTGACCGGGGGTATGGAATTACACCGTGCTGTGCGTATGCTTGTACCGCCAGCTTGGCAAAATGTCGAGACCATGGATCAGGATCTTAAAGCATTTTACGAATATAACTCGATGCACATAGAGCCTTGGGATGGCCCAGCAGGTTTGGTGGTAACCGATGGTCGCTATGCTGTGTGTACACTCGATCGCAATGGCTTACGACCGTCGCGCTGGGTGATTACTAAAGATGACCTTATCACGGTGGCCTCTGAGGTCGGCACATACGATTACGCCCCTGAAGATGTTGTGGCAAAAGGCCGTTTAGGGCCTGGTCAAATGCTATCGGTAGATACGCAAACTGGTAAGCTCTACCACACTGAAGATATTGATAATCAGCTGAAAAATAGTCAACCTTATCGCAAGTGGTTGAATGAGCAGGCAACGCGTATTGAGTCGAGTTTAGCGCGCGATACCGCTGAAACCAGCCTAGATGACGAGCTCATCAAGGTGTACATGAAGCAAAACCGTGTGTCATACGAAGAGTGCGATTCAGTGCTTCGCCCCCTTGCTGAAGGCGGCCAAGAAGCGGTGGGTTCCATGGGTGACGATACGCCAATGGCTGTTTTATCGCAGCAACAACGCTCGCTGTATGACTATTTTCGGCAGCAATTTGCGCAGGTGACTAACCCGCCTATTGATCCGTTGCGTGAAGCGATTGTGATGTCACTTGAAACGTGCTTAGGCCGTGAATTGAGCGTGTTTGATGAAACCGAAGCTCATGCGCGCCGTATTATTTTGAGTACCCCGGTGTTGTCGCCCGATAAATTCCGTGCATTATTAAATGTCAACGCCGAGCGCTACCCCTCTAAAACCTATAGCTTACTGTACAACGCTGATAAAACCACGCTGCAAGCTGCGCTGATACAATTGGTCGAGACCATTGTAACCGACGTGAAAGCGGGCGTTTCGATTATTGTATTGAGTGATACAGGCCTTAAGGAGGACTTAGTTCCAATCCATGCGCTACTCGCGACCGGTGCTGTACATCAACGCTTAACCCGCGATGGTTTGCGCTGCGATGCCAATATTGTCGTCGAAACCGCTACGGCGCGTGATTCACATCAAATTGCCACACTCATTGGCTATGGTGCCACGGCTGTGTGCCCTTATTTAAGCTATTACGTTATTAATAGTTTAATTGCATCGGGCGATTTAAATGCCGATGTAGATACCGCGTACAAAAATTATCGCAGAGGGATTAACAAAGGGCTATTGAAAATCTTATCTAAGATGGGTATTTCAACAATCGCCTCCTATCGCGGTGCGCAATTATTTGAAGCGATTGGCTTGAGTACCGAAGTGGTGTCTTATTGCTTTGATGGCACGCCAAGCCGTATTGAAGGGGCTGAATTTGTTGATTTAGAAGCCGATCAAAAAATCTTGGCGAAGTTGGCGTGGAAAGCACGTAAGCCAATTAATCATGGCGGCATTTTAAAGTATGTGTATGGTCATGAATATCACGCCTACAACCCTGACGTCATTCAGCACTTACATGCGGCTGTGCAAACAGGTGAATATTCAGCCTGGAAGGCCTATGCGAAGCTTGTTAATGAGCGTCCTGTAGCCACACTACGTGACTTATTAGCGATTCGCGGTGATTTGCAAGCAATTCCACTTGAGGAGGTTGAGCCCGTTGAAAATCTCTTTAAGTGCTTTGACTCTGCAGGTATGTCTCTAGGCGCATTATCACCTGAAGCGCACGAGGCATTAGCCGAGGCGATGAATACTTTAGGTGGCCGTTCCAACAGTGGTGAAGGGGGTGAAGACCCTGCGCGTTACGGGACTATTAAGGTTTCTAAAATTAAGCAAGTTGCCTCGGGCCGTTTCGGTGTAACCCCCGCTTATTTAAGTAATGCAGAAGTGCTGCAAATTAAAGTGGCGCAAGGCGCTAAACCTGGTGAAGGCGGACAGTTGCCCGGTGGCAAAGTCAACGATTTAATTGCGCGGTTGCGCTTTGCGGTCCCTGGTGTCACGTTGATTTCGCCGCCACCACATCATGATATCTACTCGATCGAAGACTTGGCACAATTAATTTACGACTTGAAGCAAGTGAACCCTAATGCGTTGGTTTCGGTTAAGCTCGTTTCACGTCCGGGTGTAGGTACTATTGCCGCCGGTGTGGCTAAAGCCTATGCTGATTTGATTACTATTTCGGGCTACGATGGCGGTACAGCTGCAAGTCCGCTGACCTCTATTTTACATGCCGGCTCTCCTTGGGAGCTTGGCTTAGCCGAAACCCATCAAACACTTTGCGCTAATGACTTGCGTGGCAAAGTACGGGTACAAACCGATGGCGGCTTAAAAACTGGCTTGGATGTTGTGAAGGCAGCCATCTTGGGGGCTGAAAGCTTTGGGTTTGGTACCGCACCAATGGTCGCTTTAGGTTGTAAGTATTTACGTATTTGCCACCTGAATAATTGCGCCACAGGTGTTGCGACACAACAAGATAAGTTGCGCAAAGAGCACTACATAGGGACTGTGGAAATGGTCATGAATTTCTTTCGCTTTATTGCCGAAGAGACTCGCGAGTGGATGGCGAAGTTAGGTGTGCGCTCGCTACGCGACCTTATAGGCCGCGTAGATTTACTGGAGGTCATTGACGGTGCTACCGCTAAGCAGGCCAAACTTGATCTTTCGCCAATTATTTATACTGACGATTTAATTAAAAGTAAGCCCCAGTTCTGTCAAGTTGAGCGCAACCGACCGTTCGATAAAGGCTTAAAAGCCGAGCAAATAGTTGCTGCGGTATTACCCGCTATTGAAGCAAAAACCGGGGGTGAGTTTGAGTTCTCGATCACTAACTGTGACCGCTCAATCGGTGCTCGTATTAGTGGCGAAATTGCTAAACGCTATGGCAATTTAGGCATGAGTAACGCCCCTATTAAACTTAAGCTCAAGGGAATAGCGGGCCAAAGTTTTGGCGTATGGAATGCTGGCGGCTTAGAAATACACCTAGAAGGCGATGCCAATGACTATGTTGGTAAAGGTATGGCTGGTGGTAAGTTGGTTATTCGTCCGCCACAAGGCTCCACCTTTCAAACACAGGAAACTAGTATTGTCGGTAATACCTGTTTATATGGCGCAACCGGCGGTAAGTTATTTGCAGCAGGCTGTGCAGGTGAGCGCTTTGGCGTGAGAAACTCGGGCGCATTTGCCGTGGTTGAAGGTGCTGGCGATCATTGCTGTGAATACATGACCGGTGGCGTAGTGACTGTACTTGGTGATACGGGCTTAAACTTTGGTGCAGGTATGACGGGTGGGTTTGCCTATGTGCTTGATCAGCACAATACATTTGTCGATCGCTATAATCACGAGCTAGTGGATATTGTTCGTGTTAATACCGAGGCCCTAGAGGCTTATCGCAACCACTTGCGTGGCGTGATTACTGAATTCGCGGCCGAGACCGAAAGCCGTTGGGGCCAAGAAATTTTAGATAATTTCGATCGTTTTGTTGGCCGCTTTTGGCTGGTGAAACCAAAAGCCGCAAGCTTGCAAAGCTTGTTAACCAGCTTGGGTTCTCGCGGAGAGTAATTCAGCCAATGCCCAGCTTTGTGTTGGGCCACAGCTATGAGATATCGTTATGGGTAAGCGTTTAAATAACAATTTTCAGTTTTTAGATGTTGGTCGTCAGGATCCATCAAAAAAAGCGATCAACGTCCGCAAGACGGAGTTTGTTGAAATTTATCAGCCGTTTAAAGAAGAGCAAGTGCAAGGCCAATCGCACCGCTGCTTAGATTGCGGCAATCCCTACTGCGAGTGGAAGTGCCCTGTGCATAATTTCATTCCCAATTGGTTAAAGCTAATTTCTGAAGGCAATATAACAGAGGCGGCTGAGCTCTCTCATCAGACTAATTCACTACCAGAGGTGTGTGGTCGTGTTTGCCCACAAGATCGCCTGTGCGAAGGCGCGTGTACACTGAATGACGGTTTTGGGGCGGTGACGATTGGCAATGCTGAAAAGTATATTACAGACACCGCCTTTGCGATGGGCTGGCGTCCTGATATGTCTAAGGTTGTACCTACGGGCAAAAAAGTGGCTGTTATTGGTGCAGGGCCTGCCGGTTTAGGTTGTGCCGATGTACTTGTGCGCAACGGGGTGACCCCTGTAGTGTTTGACCGCTACCCCGAAATTGGCGGGCTGCTAACATTTGGGATTCCTGAATTTAAGCTTGAAAAGTCAGTCATGACGCGTCGGCGTGAAATTTTTCAAGATATGGGCATTGAATTTCGATTAAATATCGAAATTGGCACGGATGTTACCATGGAGCAATTGCTCGAAGAGTATGACGCTGTCTTTATGGGGACCGGGACTTATACCTACATGAAAGGTGGCTTTGACGGCGAAGACCTACCCGGCGTTTATGATGCGTTGCCCTTTTTGGTCTCTAATGTGAATCGCAATTTGGGGTTTGAAAAAGACCCTGCCGACTTTATTGGCGTTAAAGGCCAGCGCGTTGTTGTACTTGGCGGTGGTGATACCGCGATGGATTGTAACCGTACTTCTATTCGTCAAGGGGCTAAGACTGTTTCGTGCGCTTATCGCCGTGATCGTGAGAATATGCCAGGCTCGCGCCGTGAGGTGCAAAACGCAATAGAGGAGGGGGTGGAGTTCTTATTCAATCGCCAGCCTATAGGTATTGTGGGTGATGGCAAAGTTGAGGGTGTTAAAGTGGTCACCACGCAGCTGGGTGAGCCTGATGAGCACGGCCGTCGCCGACCTGAGCCTGTTGCTGGCAGCGAAGAAATACTACCTGCCGATGTAGTCTTAATTGCCTTTGGTTTTCGACCAAGCCCTGCAGATTGGATCGAAGAAAATGGCGTTAAGCTGACTAACTGGCAAACGGTGATCGCACCAGAAGAGCAAGAGTTTAAATTCCAAACCACCAACCCTAAAGTGTTTGCCGGTGGCGATATGGTGCGCGGCTCTGATTTGGTTGTGACAGCCATTTGGGAGGGGCGCGAAGCGGCCCAAGGTATTCTTGATTATTTGGATGTATAAGATTTTGGTCTTTATAGACTGTGTATTGACTCAAAAAACCGGCTTTTGCCGGTTTTTTTGTTTCTAAGGTCGCTTTTCTTTTGATGGTCACTTTATTAATTGTTGCAGCGGTTGTATAAAAGGCCGCTATATTTTTATTGTGCCTCAGTAGGGCATTGATTGGGTGAGTCGCTGGTTGTACTCAGGCTGTCTTATCTACAGGATTACTAACAAAAGGTTTACTCATGTCTGAACTTAAAAATGATCGATTCTTACGTGCCTTAATGCGCGAGCCCGTTGATGCAACTCCAGTATGGATGATGCGCCAAGCAGGTCGCTACTTACCCGAATACCGGGCATCGCGCGCCAAGGCCGGTAGCTTTATGGATTTATGCATGAATCCTGAAATGGCCTGCGAGGTCACATTGCAGCCTTTAGAGCGCTATCCATTGGATGCGGCTATTTTATTTTCAGATATATTGACTATTCCTGACGCCATGGGCTTGGGCTTATACTTTGAGACCGGTGAAGGTCCTCGCTTTAAAAAGACGGTGACAACAGCTGCTGATGTCGATGCGCTGCCTATTGTGAATACCTTAAAAGATTTGCCGTATGTTCCCGATGCCGTACGTACCATTCGTCGAGAGCTTAACGGTCGTGTACCACTTATTGGCTTTTCAGGTAGCCCCTGGACTTTAGCGACTTATATGGTTGAAGGTGGTTCGAGCAAAGATTTTCGTAAGGCTAAGGCAATGGCCTACAATGAGCCCGAGCTTATGAAAATGTTGCTGGATAAGCTGGCAATATCGGTGACTGAATATTTAAACGAGCAAATTAAAGCGGGAGCCCAAGCTGTTCAAATATTTGACTCGTGGGGCGGCGCATTGGCACATGATGCGTATTTAGAGTTCTCTCTTGCGCCTATGCAAAAAATTGTGAATGGCTTGATTCGTGAGCATGACGGTCGCAAAGTGCCTGTGATTATGTTTACTAAAGGCGGCGGTCAGTGGTTAGAGCCTATGGCCGAGACCGGTGTAGATGCTTTAGGACTTGACTGGACAACACCTATTTCGGGTGCCAGAAGCCGCGTGGGTCATAAAGTGGCACTGCAAGGTAATATGGATCCATCTATTTTATATGCCAAGCCCGATAGAATTCGTGCCGAAGTGGCAAATATTTTATCTGATTTTGGAGCGGGAAGCGGTCATGTTTTTAACCTTGGTCATGGTATTACACCCGAGGTTAAGCCAGAGAACGCGGGCGCTTTCATCGAGTGTGTACATGAACTTTCTCGTCAATATCACTTGCAGGATTAAGTCTGTCACTATGTGACAAAATTAATAGATATTGATTAAAAAACGTACATTAGGTTATTATCCCCCCTTGTAGCTAAGTGCGTCATCGGAGTGGTTGACTTAGCTTTGTGTGCGTTAAGTGTTTTATATAAGCTTTGTTGAGGTTTTTATATAAACTTTAATGTGCCTTTTTCATGTTGTTGAGGGTAAGCGCGTGGGCGTTAAGCAAATAAAAATAGATGCAAGTGAAGTCACAGTCGGTATGTTTGTCTCTGGGTTGGATCGCCCTTGGACGCAAACGCCATTCCCACTGCAAGGCTTTTATGTGCATGACTTAGAAGAAGTCAATCAGCTCAAGATCCATTGTCGTCATGTGTATATTGACGTGATCAAAGGGGCTAAACCGGTAAAGGCTAGCCTAAAGTCAACCTATTCAACGTCGCCAGTCAAAGCGAGGCGTTTGGTGCGCAGTGTTGAAACTGAAAAAGTAACAGACTTACCACCGCTTAAAATTAAGCCTAATCTTTATCCCGTGGTTGAAACCTTAAAGCAAGAGGTGTCAGGGGCTCGTGAGTTGCACCGAGAAGTGTATAGTGCGGTAGGTCAGGTTATGGATAGTCTCGGCAAAGGCGATGCTAAGGCTGCCATCCTCGATACTAAGCGAGCAGCTAGTGCTATGGTGGGCAGTGTGTTGCGCTGTCCAGATGCCTTTACGTGGCTTACGCGAGTCAAGAAAAAAGATAGTCATACTTATAGCCATGCTGTGCGATCATCTGTATGGGGTATTCTACTAGGGCGTCATTTGGGCCTATCTAAGCCTGAGCTTGAAATTTTAGCCATGGGCTTGCTTCTCAAAGATGTCGGTAAGACGTTATTGCCAACCGCTTTACTCGAAAAAAAGCAGCGTACTGCGGCCGAGATTGCTGAGTATGAGCAATTTGTGACTTTAGGGGTAGAGCTCTTAATGAAAACGCCTGATGTGGTCCCTCGGGTTATTTCAGTTGTCCGAACTCACCAAGAGCGGGTTAACGGCTCTGGGTTTCCTGCCCATTTACGTGGCGATAAAATTCCCTTGTTGGGGCGTATTGCAGGTATTGTGACTTTTTATGATGAGGTAACAAACCCCCGAGGTGAGCGCTATCCGCTTTCTCCCTCACGTGCTGTGGCACAGTTATACGAAGCGCGCGACTCATTGTTTCAAGGGGATTTAGTGGTTGAGTTTATTCGAGCTATTGGTTTATACCCGACAGGCACGCTGGTTGAGCTTAATACAGGAGAAGTGGCCGTTGTTGTTGAGCAAAATTTTGAGCGACGTTTAAAACCTCACGTCATGGTGGTGATGGACCCTTACAAGCGTTTACTAGAGCAGCCCATTTATCTCGATATGGCCGAAGACGATAGGAAGAAGCAAATTAAAGTCGATGCGGGTAAAGTGAGTGCGAGCGAAGTTGAGTGGATTGAAATTGCACAAGATTTAGAGCCTGGTGCTCATGAAATTAATGTATTGCAAATATGTAATCAATATATAGCGCGCACAGCATCGACTAAGGGTTTATTTGGCTTTTTAAAGAGTAAGCGTCTCGCAGGAATGTTTGGTTAACCAAGACGAACCTGTCAGTACTATAAAAGCCATGATTTAATGTTCAAATCTATACTGGTATCGCCAGAGAGGCTAGGCCACTTCGTCAAGACCTCTGCCCATTGATTATCTTTGTGCTCTTGCAGGTATTGAGAGCAATGCGGTGAGCAGATAATGCCATCCTCTTTAAATAGGTGCTCAATGGAGTAATGTACGGCAAGGTCAAGTTGGTTGGCAAATTCATCGCCAAGCAGTGTATGGACGATGATATTTGAAATGCTCATGTCGGTTGGGCATAGTGGCGTGCCACACTTAAGTGATACTCTATCGTTAATTTCCTCGATGATACGATGAGCCAAATAAGCCTCATCAAGTAAAGCGACTAACCCTGAATGCTCTTTGACAAGTACGGGCGGGCTGATAAAAAAGTCTTCGGCAATGGTAATAAATACACCGCCCTGATCGTAAATGTTAGCCTCTAACATTAAGTCATTGAGCGCCTCCAAAAAAAGCGGCGCATGCTCAATATACTGAGTGATAAACTGTTTTAAAGCTTGTTCAGGTTGGCTTGAAGGCAGTTGAATGATGTTGTGCAGCTCAGAGGTTTTTGATTGCACAAATGTTAGCAGGGCCCCACTTTTGGCGTCCTGTTCTTTTGCTTCAGCAATAAGCTTGTGAATAATTAATGTATTAGGTGTTGTCATGCTATTAAACATAGCTAAAGACTGAAGATGTCACAAGCTTTAGCTATTTACTGGATGTTTGAAAGGGTGCTAGCTTAGCAGATAGGTGAGTATCATTAATAGGTGGGTTAACAAAAGGCTGAATAAGGTGGTCTCAAAACAGCGATTCTGCATAAAGAGGGTTGTGTTATGGCACGTGGTGCAGTGAGCTACCTATGTAGGCATTGTTGCCAATGAGTCATTTTATAATATATAACTCAAATTTTATAAGTCGTGCCTCTTTATGCTTATAAACTCTATAGAATGATGTCGGTTAACGATACGCAGTCTAAATAGCCGGCTGCGTTTTTAGAGTGTATTTACGTTGAGGAGTGACTATGTCTGAAATGACTTTATCCCCGTTAGTTTTAGGGTTTTGGCGACTAGGCCAGTGGGGCTATGGCAAGCAAGAGCTTTTGAGGCTTGTTGAGCGATCAGTTGAACTTGGTGTGAGCAGCATGGATCACGCTATGGTATATCGCAGCGAGGCTCCATTTGGCGAGGCTTTGGCCCTCAACCCCAGCCTTCGAGACAATTTACAAATTATTACTAAGTGCGGCATTCGTCCCTGTGGGTTTGGCGTGCTCGGGGCAAATGCGGTTAACCATTACGATTTTAGCCAAGCCTATACAGTACACTCTGTTGAGGCGTCTTTGCGTGACCTAAAGACAGATCGTATTGATTTACTCCTGTTACATCGGCCCGACTTTTTAATGGATATTGCCGAAGTTGCGCAAACGTTTGAGCAATTGCATGCTACAGGTAAGGTGTTGCACTTTGGAGTGTCTAATTTTACCGTTCAGCAGCTAGAGGCTTTGCAAAGCGCTTTGCCTCGTGCCTTGATAACTAATCAGGTTGAGTGCTCACCGTTGAATATGACAGCAATTGCCGATGGTACTTTTGATCAGGCGCAACGTTTGGGTATGCGGCCTATGTTGTGGTCTTGTTTAGCGGGTGGCCGGTTAGCAGAGCCTAAAACCTCGCAGCAGCATAGCGTTGTAGCGGCTTTACAGGTTGTTGCTAAAGAGTTGGGTGCGAGCACGGTCGAGGCAGTTATTTATGCTTGGTTGATGGCGCTGCCTTGTAAGCCTTATCCCATCTTGGGCACAAGTAAGGTTGAACGAGTTCAAGCAGCCGCTGAGGCGGTTAATTTGCAGCTTAGTCGCGAGCAGTGGTACCGTATTTGGGAGGCCAGTAATGGCGCGAGTGTACCTTAGGGGTGCGCTTGTTTTTTAGTGATGAGCTATACCTTCTGGCTATTATGGGTTTTGCGCCACTTGGCCGGATTGCTCTATTTGACACTGATTAAACTGGCAGCTAATGGCAAACTCTGGTTTGCCCCAGCATTGTGCCGTGTAAATTTCAGTCGCGTATTCTTGTTGGGTGAGGGTTATGCCATCGCTTAACAAGTTACAACCAGCAGTTTTGGCGACTTGCTCTGCGGTATATTGATGCTTGCCTACTGTGTGATTTTCGTAAGTTTTTTTCGGCAACCAGGTTCTGGCAAGTAATCCACCATTGGCTTCAATTTCGAGTTGATTGGCGGCGGTGGCCAATGCTTTGTCAAAAGCGTCTTGTACGGTTTCACGCACAACAAGCGTGCCCACTGCGGTACCTAACATGGGAATAAAGTAGCCCGCAACACCTGTTCCCAGTCGTGCGGCACTCAAAAATGATGAGCTGCCTCCACTTGTAATCGTTGTTACCGGCCTGCCGTTGGCATCAACAATGTCTAATTGAATTTCAACGGTCGATTGCATAGATACTTTGCCGATTTCTACTTGAGTAATTTTGGGACGAATAATAAGCCCGCAATCATCACAGCTATGACCTATAACGGCTTGGCTATACGTATTTTTTACTAAAGCGAGTGTAGCGTCAGGAAGGCTTTGGTTTAAATCAACATCCCAGCTATTCACTAAGCCCAGCACGATCAAGCCTGTCTCGGTATGAATTTCTTGACTAGCCTTTGTCGGCGGCTGTATCAACACCTTTGTATCAATACTGGCTGCAGAGTGGTCCTTGATGAAGTCAGAGTGAGATACTCTAACGACTTGTGTGCAACCACTTATCAGTAGGGCCGTTAATATGAGTGTAAAAATATACATAGAGAGAATTCTTTGTGTGGGCTAGGTTTGCATGCGTTTAATGGCGATGATCAATCTATCGCTCGCTAGTCCTGTACTTAGAAGTGTATGTGTTTTTTATCAGAAATGGAATTTTACGCGACATTTCATTACCACTTTTGTGACGTGAACAAAATATTATGTATACGTTAGCAGTGTTTTTTAAATAAGGTGATGACAAATATACCGCTGGCAGCGAGAACAATGCTCGGGCCTGCGGGTGTGGCGTACCAGTAAGAGGCCCACATGCCCATCGCGACGGCTATACAGCCAATAATACTGGCACCTATTGCCATGGACTCGGGCGACTGCGTTAACCGACGACTGGCAACGGCAGGTACGATGAGCATCGCAGTAATGAGTAATACGCCAACAACGCGCATTGCAAATGCCACGACAATAGCAATCGCAAAAAGGAGTAAGGCGCGCATGAGAGCTACGGGAATACCTTCGACTTTGGCTAAGTTAGCGTCAATAACGCTCAGTAGTAATTTGCGCCAAAATACGCATAAAATGCCTAATACCATCATGCATACCGTCACTATTAAAATCGTATCTGAGGCGTCGGTAGTGAGCAAGTCGCCAAATAAATAGCTGAATAAATCCACAGAGTTACCCATAAGGCTGACGCTGACTAAGCCGGCTGCTAGAGCTGAGTGTGACAAAAGCCCTAAAAGAGAGTCATCCCCTAGTTGCGGGCTGCGTTGCAACCACAGCAAAATAGCAGCCAAACTCAGGCAGCACAGCGTAATTGCCAGGGTAATATTTATACTGGCAAACAGCCCCAGCGCCACGCCCAGTAGCGCGCCATGAGCGAGCGTATCGCCAAAGTATGCAAGCCTCTGCCATACAACAAAAGCGCCAAGTGGGCCAGCTACAATCGCAATAGCAAAAGCCGAGATAAGTGCATAAATAAGAAAGTCCGGCATGATCGTCGCTTATGAGTGGTTGTGGGAGCAGTGTGAATGATTGCTGGCCGCTTGTTGCTCGACGACATCGCCATGAATATCGTGTTGATGATCATGATGGTGTGTGTAAATAGCAATATCTTCGGCGGCCTGACGACCAAAGAGTTGTAAGTACTCGGGGTGCTGGCTGACGCTTTCGGGGGCGCCGTGACAGCACACATGCTTATTGAGGCAGAGTACTTGGTCGGTTTGAGCCATCACGATATGTAAATCATGAGAGACCATCAACACACCGCAGCCGAGTTCGTGGCGTAGCTCACCCAGCAAGTGGTATAGCTCGGCTTGGCCTGTTACATCAACGCCTTGAGCGGGCTCATCGAGCACTAAAAGCTCAGGGTTTTGCATAATGGCGCGAGCAAGTAGTACGCGCTGCATCTCGCCGCCAGAAAGCTTTTGTACTGGGGTGTTGAGCAAGCACTCAATGCTGAGCCTTTTGATGGCGTGCTGTAGGCGGCTTGAGTTGCCGCATAGCGACAAAAAACGGCGAGTGCTCAAAGGTAATTGAGGGTCAATGGCCAGTTTTTGAGGCATATAGCCAATACGAAGGTTTTTCTTGCGCGTAATAGAGCCTTGGCTGGGGGATTGTAAACCAATAATAAGGCTAACCAGCGAACTTTTGCCTGCGCCGTTAGGGCCGATAACGGTCACTATTTCGTTGGCATGAAGGTTAAGATTTATATCACTGAGCACTTTATTGTCATTAAAGCTTAAATTGACGCGATCTAGTTGCACAAGCGCAGTCGCTGGCATGGGGGGGATTAACTTTTTAGGCTCTAATGCGCTGAGTGTGGGTGTTGTTTTTAACATGAGTTGGGCTGCTATGTGTCAAGCGGTATCAATACAAAATGATATACTACAACATTTTAACAGGTGCGCTGTGTGGTATTTGAGTTGTCGTTATGTTTGTGAGGTGTGTTGTGAGTTGGGCGCATAAAATGTTAGGGCGAAGCTCTATAAGGGGTTGTGCATATCGGTTGTGTGGGTTGGTTGCTGCTTTTTTTCTCTACAGCGGCAGTCAGTGTGCATTAGCTGATCGTGTAATAGGCCAGCAATCTTTTTTTGAGCCGGAGCCTTTTTTGGCGACGGATGAGAGTAAGCCAAATATTGTTGTCACCATCAAGCCTCTTGCGCTCATCGCTGCGGAGTTAATTGGCGACGACTTTACGATCACGACATTATTGGCACCTTCGGCTAACCCTCACGCTTTAGCGATGAGTATTCAGGAGCGACAAGTATTAGCGGGTGCTGAGCTTGTCATATGGTTGGGGGGGCGTTTTGAGCGTTTTTTGGTAAAGCCTATGGCCCAGCATACCACGGCGCAACTTGAGCTTGGTGCTTTGAGTACGCTCACTTGGCCTGGGCGCCCTCAAGAGGATTTACATATTTGGCTCGATATTCAAAATGTTAAAGTGATTCTCGATGCCTTGGCTCAGCAGCTAATTGCATTAAAGCCATTGAGTGCTCAAGCCATCCAAGCACGCTTGCAAGTGGCACTACGTCGGCTCGATGCTACTGATCATCAGATACATAGGCGGCTGAGTCAGGGGCGCGAGCAGTCTTTTATTGTGAGTCATGACGGCTATGGTCATTTTGTGAATGCTTATGGTTTAAAGCAATTGGCTGCTGCGTCTCGACTGCCTGAAGAGCAGCTCTCTATGCGCAAAATGGTTCAGTTGAATCGTGCAGGAGGTGATCCAAGATGCTTAATTGCAGAACCTAATGAGCGCGCAGGGGCAAGACTCGCAGCAGCACTGGGTTTACCGTTAATACTTGCAGACCCTTTGGGTCGAGATGATAGTATCACCGATATTCACGGACTCTTATTGGCTTTATCTCAGCGCTTCGAAACCTGTCTGCAGCAACGCTAAATCGGCAGTTCCATTTTTTTGTGTTATTTACCGTGAGGTAAGCCGCTCATCAAGCGCGCTGTGAGTATTTTTGCTCGGTCGATTTTAATATTTTGCGGCGTCGCATCATCAAGAATGCGGGTTTCAAGATCTGCCTTCCAAATAAGCGCATCTGAAGGTGGCGGTGCTGCCCCCCAGTATTTTTGCTCAAAAATACCGACGAGCGCGCGCGCGGTTTTTTTATGTGTTGAGGTGGCGCTTAAGTTGAAGTATTGCGTAAAGGCTTGTGAGCCCTTGTAGTCATCGGTGGTAATGACCATACCAATAATGAAATCAGCTTCTTCGGGCGCTGTACTCATTGTGTACCCACGTGCTGTCAGCTCTTTTTCGATGGTTTGTATAATTGATTGCTCGATAGCGCTGTTCGCTGCAATAGGGTCTGTAGTTGCCCAAGTTACTGCGGGCGTATACCAAGCAAAGCGCTGCCCTACTGTGGGTGCAAATAAGGGGTTGCTAACGGATACCGACCTAAAGGGTTGGCGTTCAGCGTGCAAGCTATGTGTGGACGGCATATTGCAAGACACTAAAAATAGGCTACTAAACAATACTACGGCGAGAAGTCTTGTCATGTGGGTATTCTCATATTGGGTATCTATCAAAGGAGTATAAGCTTCACACGCTTTAACGCTCGGGTCAAATAGGCCATTTTATTGGACACACCACAACGTGCGCGAGCACTTGCCTTTATGGCCGTTGGCATGCATTGATTTTATGACTGGGCTGTATGCTTAGTTAAGGCTTAAAAACCAGTACGCTTGTCTCTGGGTCTCTTGTTTTATTGGCTTTGTTAAGGTTGATAAGATAGGTTTCCCACAGTAATTTTTCTTGGTTGCACAGTGTATAAAGATAATCCCAAGTAAAGAGTCCGCTGGCGTGACCGTCGTCAAAAATAATACGTATAGCGTAGTTGCCTGCGGCTTCTATGCGGATCATTTTGACATGCGATTTGGCTGCGGGCAGTTGACCACCTTGGCCGCCATGGCCTTTTACTTCGGCAGAAGGGGAGTGAACGCGTAAAAACTCCGCACTGAGTTCGTAATGTTTATCACCAAATTCCAATGATAAAACTTGTGTTTTTTTGCGTAGATTGATTGTGGTTGGTGTCATTTTATAAGTGTCTGCGAGAGAGGTGCTTTGGATGATAATTAATGACGTGTCAGTATTGCCCGTGGTATGTGAGCACGCCCAGTATTGCAGGTTTTGAAGCCCCTGTAACTGAGGGTAAGTTACCCGTTTGCCGGCGTGTAAACTGATGAGCCAGCCAAGCAAAGGCGGCTGCTTCTATGTGCATAGGGTTAAAGCCTAAAGCATCAATGGTATAAACAGTAGGCCGAGAGAGCTGCTTAAGCCTGTTGATGAGCTGTATGTTGAATGCGCCACCACCACACACAAAAGCTTCAGCGGATGGCGAGCGACTAACGTGATTAATGTCGGTGGCGATGGTTCGGGCTGTGAGTTCGAGCAAAGTGGCTTGTACATCGGCAGGTTTAATCGATGGGCAGTGCGAGTGAGTCAAACGCTCTAGTGAACTGTGGGTAAACTCTTCTTTTCCTGTGCTTTTTGGGGGCTTCTTTTCAAAATAAGGATGCCCAAGCAGTTGATCAAGTAACGGCCTGTTAACCTGGCCGCTAGAAGCCCATTGCCCAGCATGATCATAAGGTTTTTGTCGGTGTTTGGTTATCCAGTAATCCATAAGGCCATTGCCGGGCCCAGTATCCCAGCCGGTGATAGCATGCTGCGGCGACAGATGCGTAATGTTCGCTATTCCACCAATATTAATGATAAAACGTTCATGGTCATTGGCGTGAAAAGCCGCATGATGAAAGGCGGGGGTGAGTGGTGCGCCTTGTCCGCCAAGCGCGATATCTGCTTTGCGAAAATCGCTGACCACATCAATATGCGTGGTGTTAGCAAGTACACTGGCATCGCCAATTTGTAGAGTGAACGGGTGGGGGTTGTTGGGTCGATGCCGCAGTGTTTGTCCATGGCACCCAATAGCTGTAATATCAGCAGCTTTTAGCTTTGCTTTCACTAGCAGCTGGTTAACGCATTGTGCATAGAGTAAACCTAGCTGTTTATCCAGCTCACCAAGTCTATCTATTTCATTATATGAGGGCTCAAATAGCTCGAGTATTTTTTGCTTTATAGTCGGCGTAAATGCGTGCGAAAGGCTTGCCAGTACGGAGAATTGAGAGTCGGTGATTTGAAGTACAACAGCATCAATGCCATCCACGCTTGTGCCTGACATTATGCCAATATATAACTCATGATTCACGCGAATGCCTTAAGGGTATGCGGCTTGTCATACAACCGCAGATGTACAGAGGTTTATGGGGTGTTTGAGGCCGAGTAACGTGCGGATTCGGCAATTATGAGACATGCAAATATTGGGTTACCTATTATCTGAGTTATCTGAGTTATCTGAGTTATCTGAGTTATCTGAGTTATCTGAGTCGACATGCACACCTTGCAGGTTTTGCTATGGGCCTGCATGGGCATATTACTCAATCAAAGCGCCATAGCGTTGACTAATGAATGCTCAAAACGTTACATAGCGGTAGTACCGGAGGCGTCTGTTTTTTGAGTCGCAATTTGAGTGGCTGGGGGTAAGTTGTTGAGTTGCGCAATAAGTGGTTTAGTTTGAGCAAAAAAACGTTCTCGCTCCGCTTTGGCTATGGGGTTTGCCTTGGGTAGTTTAACCGTTACAGGGTTGCGTACAGCACCGTTCACCCTAAATTCATAATGCAAGTGAGGTGCTGTTGATAGTCCTGTAGTTCCCACATAGGCGACTACCTGCCCCTGCTTAACAGTCTTTCCTCGACGCACATTTTTTGCAAAGCCTTTAAGGTGTGCATAGCGTGTTTCATAAGTTTGCCCATGCTGAATAATAAGGACATTGCCATACCCGTTTTTACGGCCTGCAAATATGACTTTCCCGTCGCCAGTTGTCTTAATTGGAGTGCCGCGCGGTGCCGCGTAATCGGTACCTTTGTGTGCACGTATGGTGTTGAGTATTGGGTGTTTACGCTTAAGGTTAAAGTGCGAACTAATTCGAGCAAACTCAATAGGGCTGCGCAAAAAGGCTTTGCGCATAGTGCGGCCTTGCGGTGTGTAATATTGCGCGTTACCTGTTGAGTCTACATAGCGAACGGCTTGATAGTTGTCGCCTTTATTGGTGAACTCAGCGGCAATAATATCACCGGTGCCCAAGCGCTTACCATCAAGATACTTCTCTTCGTAAACGACTGCAAAGCTATCATTTTTACGAATATCTAAGGCGAAATCCACATCCCAGCCAAAGATGTTCGCTAAACTCATCGTGAGCCGGTCTTCTAGGTGAGCCTCTTTAGCCGCTGCATATAATGAATGGGTGATAGTTCCTTCTGTGCGCGCTAGACGTATTTCTGGTTCCCTAACAATTTCTTCGTGGTCGTAGTTAGCTTCGTTTCGAGTAAATACCTGCTTATTTAGAGCGTCTTTAATGTGGTGCAGAGCAATGAGTTTGCCTTTGTCATCACTTACAAATTTCAGTTGATGGCCCGGAAATATCTTTGCGAGAGATTTTGCCTCTTTGTGATTATGCAGTAAATGATACATATATTTTGCGTTAACGCCGGCGCGTTTAAATACGGCTGCAAGAGTATCACCCTTATTCACCGTTTCTGTATGGTAGGTGTTTTTATCGACGGGTTGCGTCACTATTTGCTGTGCGGCCAATGGGTTGAGAATATGCTCAATATTTGTTGGTTTGGCCTGTGATATGTCAATATCAGTAGAAGCATCGGTGTCGGCACTGTTATCAATAGACGGTTGCGTGACGTTAAGCATATTTAGAGCAGACGCTTGCGCATATTCGTTAATGGGTGATGCATGTGCCGATGTTGCTAAGATGCTGACATTATGTATTGGGATGGGTTGTTCTTTATTCGATTGTGTGCGTGTTAACCCGACTACAATTAATAGACCGCAGAGTGTAATCAAGCCTAAACGATGAGGCTTGGGCAAAAGTGCAAAGATCTGAAGTGCGGACTTTCTTGGAGTTTGAGTCATGGTCTTTTAATAAAATATAAGGGCAGATTTATGTAGTTATATCAGAAATTATCGTTCATG
This sequence comes from Marinagarivorans algicola, assembly GCF_001292705.1. GTDB lineage: Bacteria > Pseudomonadota > Gammaproteobacteria > Pseudomonadales > Cellvibrionaceae > Marinagarivorans > Marinagarivorans algicola. The sequence continues at coordinate 1,440 of NZ_LGAK01000044.1, read as the reverse complement.
GCAGTAAAGTTGCCAGTAAACAAGGATAAAAAGCAGGAATTAATGCTTAGGTGCCTTGTTTTTGTTCTTCATTTAGGTATTGTTGCTCGCTTTTGAATCATCCTGTTCTGGGTAAGCGTTAATTTTGTTGTACGGATTTTATTTATGTCAGATTCTCTATCTTTATTAGAAGACCTTAAAGCGCGCGGCTTGGTTGCGCAAATGACCAGTGAAGAGCAGCTGGTTGAGCATCTAAACGAGCCCCGTACGCTTTATTGTGGGTTTGACCCTACAGCAGATAGTCTGCATATAGGCAGTTTAGTTCCACTCATAACACTTAAGCGCTTTCAGGATGCTGGTCATAAACCTTTGGCTTTGGTTGGTGGGGCGACAGGCCTCATTGGCGACCCTAGTTTCAAATCGCAAGAGCGCAAGTTAAATACACCCGATGTAGTGGCGGCCTGGGTCGATAAATTACGGGCACAGGTTTCTCGCTTTATTGCGTTTGATGCAGGTTCAAAAAGTGCCGAAGTTGTGAATAATCTTGATTGGGTTGGGCAGCTAAGCACGCTAGACTTTTTGCGCGATGTCGGTAAGCATTTCTCGATCAATAATATGATAAACAAAGAATCGGTAAAGCAGCGTATCGATCGTGAAGGTGAAGGGATATCATTTACTGAGTTCACTTACATGTTGTTACAGTCTTATGATTTTGCTGAGCTGTACAAGCACAAGCAATGCACCCTGCAAATCGGTGGCTCAGATCAGTGGGGCAATATTACAGGAGGCATTGATTTGGCGCGCCGCATGCATGGGGCGCAGGCGTTTGGTTTGACGTTACCGCTGGTGACTAAGTCAGATGGTACAAAGTTCGGCAAAACCGAAAGCGGAACAATCTGGCTAGATGCTCAAAAAACATCCCCTTACGCTTTTTACCAATTCTGGTTAAATACCGCAGATACCGATGTTTATAAGTTCCTAGCTTACTTTACTTTTTTAAGTGTTGAGCGAATCGCAGATATTGAAGAGCAAGATAAGGTTGCTCAGGGTCGGCCGCAGGCTCAAAGTGTATTAGCTGAAGAGGTTACGCGCTTGGTGCATGGCGAGGAGGGGCTGGCTGCGGCGCGTCGAATTACGCAAGCTTTATTTGCCGGCGATACCAGCGAGTTGTCGGAAGGTGATTTCGAGCAGCTTAAGCAAGACGGTTTACCTTCGGTTGATCTAACTCAGGTTGCGCAAGATGTTACCTTAACGGCGGTTTTGGTTGATGCCGGCTTAGCAACTTCGGGTAAGCAGATTAAAGATGCTCTTGGGCGTCAAGCCGTCACCGTCAATGGTCATGCGGTCACGGCAGAGCAGAGCGTCAATCTCGATTTGGCCTTTCCAGCGGCAAAGTCATTGTTTGGTCGTTTTTTCTTATTAAAGATGGGCAAAAAGAAGTACCTTTTGCTCGATTCAAAA
>NZ_LGAK01000043.1 GCF_001292705.1 Marinagarivorans algicola | reverse complement strand
CCGGGTAATAAAAAAGGCATTAAAGTGTTGATTCGCTTTAATGCCTTTTTTTGGATTAAATTTTTAAAGGCACGGTTAAGTCATCGAGTGGCAGTAGGTTTAGTGGCGCTGTAATATTGTAATTATGAACCATTTTTAGGCCTCGACGATTAAAATGTGCGTTAGGTTAGCCACTAAAAGCGCATTAGCTGCTATGTTGTTGCATGAATATTTAATCAAGGTTAATCCATCATGCACTCTTTTTTGCCTATTGGTCTTATTCGCGGGGCCAGCTTGGCGTTAACCGCACAGTTACTGGCAGCTTGCGGCGGTGGTGCCGATAGTGGCACACAATCACCTACCCCGTCATCTACAACTCAAAGCAGTACGAGTAGTGTTGTCATTAGTTCATCGGTGGCCTCTAGCTCAAGTGTCGTGGTTACACCATCGAGTACGGTGTCATCGTCATCAAGTATTACACCCTCTAGCGCAATGAGTTCGAGTGTTGTCATGAGCAGCTCGAGTGCCATGACCTCTTCGAGCGAAGCCTTACCTGTATGTACTGTTGCGGCTAATGGCGTAGCTTATTGCCAGCAAGGTGATTTAACCGATGCGGATGAAAATGGTGTTAAAGACGGCTGGGGCTGGGAAAACGATGCAAGTTGTATTGTATTGCACGGCGCTGGTGATGTGCCGCCGGGCAACTGCCGTATTGATACACCTGAAACAGGCGGCGGTACCTCGCCTGATCACATTATGTATAACGGCGAAAAAGTCTATTTAAGTGGCTTTAATGTGGCCTGGTTAGATTTTGCAGCTGATTTTGGTGCGGGCTTTAATGAAGCGAAGCTACGCGAAGCCTTGGTTGATGTAAGTAGCTCTGGCGGCAATAGTTTGCGCTGGTGGTTACATACTGACGGTTCAAAATCGCCTGAATGGGGTGATGTGAATGGCGTACAACAGGTTGTAGGCACAGGCGGCACAACCATTGCCGACTTACAAAAAGCCCTCGATATAGCCGCCGAATATAACGTCTATATTGTGCCAGCTTTGTGGTCTTTTGATATGCTGCTCGATAACAGCTTTCGTAAAACACCGACTCAAAATAATTACCAGCTTTTATCAAACGACGATGTGCTGCAATCTTATTTAGATAATGCGCTAGTGCCTATGGTAAAAGCGTTAAATAAACATCCGCAATTAATTGCATGGGAGTTATTTAACGAACCCGAAAACATGACGGAAACCTGGTTTAGAGAAAGGATGGAATTTTATGGTGGCCCTATACCTACTAAAGCGCAGCTACAGCGTACGCAAGCCAAAATGGCAGCCGCAATACACCGCGAAGCGATAGCCAATGGTGAAGTGGCTTTAGTGACCACAGGCTCTAAATCAATGGGCAAATACAACTCGGATGTGGCTGGCGGCAGTAATTGGTATAGCGATGAAGCGTTAATTGCTGCTGCCGATGGCGATATGCAAGCGACATTAGATTTTTACGAACCCCATTATTACAACAATGAAGGTCGCAACGGTGCTTGGTCGCCTTTTCATCATAAGGCAGATTACTGGGGTGTTAATAAGCCTATTGTTGTGGGTGAATTTTATGTCAAAGAAGCGCTAGATGTTTTAGGCGATAAAGTTGACAAAGAAGACTTATGCAAGCGCTTAGCCGATTACGGTTATGCCGGTGGCTGGCCTTGGCAGTGGAATGAAAACGCTAGCGGTCTAAAAGAATGTATCAGCCGTGTACCTTAGTACTTTATTAAGCGTTGAAGGTTAAAGCAAAAAGGCCGCTAATCGTTAGCGGCCTTTTTTATATCTGCAGATAAAGGTAATACGGTACTTTTGTGACTGCCCGTTTATTGTGCGTCCGCGTAAACGGCTTTTAAAATTACATCGGCACCGGCGGCTAATAAGCGCTCGGCGAGTTCTACGCCCATTTTTTCGCCATCGCTGGGTTTGCCGGTAATTTCGTCATAAATCACTTCGCTACCATCGGGGTTGGCGACTAAACCGCGCAACCATAAATGCCCTTCTTTTTGAATGGCGTAGCACGCAATAGGCACTTGGCAACCGCCTTCTAGGCGACGGTTTAATGCGCGTTCGGCGAGCACTTGCTCGGCGGTGGTGTCGTGGTGCAATGGGGTGAGTAAATCGATGGTGGTTTGGTCCGCCATGCGACATTCAATACCAACCGCGCCTTGACCACCAGCGGGTAGGCTTTGCTCGGGGCTGATAAACTGGCGAATGCGCTCGGGCATTTCTAGGCGCAGCAAACCGGCCGCGGCTAAAATAATACCGTCATATTCGCCAGCATCTAACTTGGCTAAACGGGTATTGACGTTACCGCGCAAAAATTTAATCGTTAAGTCTGGGCGCTTAGCTAGCAGTTGGCTTTGACGGCGCAAGCTCGATGTGCCAACAACACTGCCAGCAGGCAACTCATCAATGCTGGCGTAGGTACTCGATACCCAGGCGTCGCGCGGGTCTTCGCGCTCACAAATAGTGGTTAGGCCCAAACCTTCAGGGAACTCCATCGGCACATCTTTCATTGAATGAACGGCAATATCAGCTTCGTCATTTAAGAGTGCATGCTCCAATTCTTTGACAAATAAACCTTTGCCGCCCACCTTGGCTAAAGGCACATCTAAAATTTTATCACCACGACTCACCATCGGTACAAGCACCACGGTTAAATCTTTGTGAAGTGCCTCCAGGCGGGCTTTAACATGCTCGGCCTGCCAAAGGGCAAGGGCGCTTTTACGGGTTGCAATACGAAGTGTGTGTGTCATAAAGGGCCTTGTGTACATTACGGGTAAGGTATTGGGTCAGATATCGTGGCGCCCTTGGCGCAGTATCACACGATGATAGCAGAGCTGGACGAGGCGGTCAGGTTTGGGCTGCGTGAATGGGTATTTCATCCAAATAACAGTGAATATTGAGGCTTTTAATATAAGGTGTGGGGTCAATGCGCCTATCACCGCGCACCGGTTTACTTGCGCAGGGCGGGCCTGGGTTATCGCGCCATGTTATTTTAGGCAAGCTTGGGTCTTGGCTGACAACTACGCCTGAGACTGTAATTGCTTTACGGTGTATTTGTTTGTCTTCTTGCCATTTAATATTGGCGCGTAGTTGGTTGGGCAGTTGCTTTTGAATCACTAAGGGGGTTTGCTTGGGTAGCTGCCCCAGCAGGTAAAGGGCAACTTCTTTGGCTCGGGGGCTGGGTAATTCGTCGGCTAGCAGCAGGGCCTCTGGTTGTGTGATTTTAATAATAGAGGCGTGTTTTTTAGCCCACGTCCAGCTAATGGATTCGAGTTTTTTGGGTAAAATACGAATATTGGCATAGCAGCGTAATAAATCGACGCCACTAAAACCAATGTCTCTAAAGGCTGCTCTTAAAGACTCGCCCCTGCGGCCTTCTTCCTTTAATACGCGATCAATCAGTACATCAATACGTGTTTTGCCGTCTTTGCTTTCAAAGGCGCGAATACGCCCGACGGCTTTTTTAAAGGCCTGCTTTGTGTGGTTGAGCTGCTCGAGCAGCGCAATATTAGCAGGTGTGGCACATAGTAGGCCGGCATTAATGGTATCGCTTGCCGGCATGTGCGGGCTGATACTCAGCATGGTGTTAACCAGCGCTACGCGATTGGGCGATGTTATGTCGTTAGGTTTGGCCGGGTCAAAAAAAGGCCAGTCACTGTGCTGCAGCGCAGTATTGCACTGGTTTAATTGGGTTTGTAATTGCGTATATGTGCGCTGTAACTCTTGAAGCAGGGTAATCCACATGTGTAGCTCTTAAGCGGGTCTAGGGTTGAGGTCACGTTGTACTCCCGGTGGTGTGTAAGGTAGGTAAGCCAATCTAGGGTTAATGCGTGTCTCATAATTATCTTTTAAAGGTCTTTGATGGATCTTAGCTCAAAAAGTTCGATGACTTTTGGAGCTTAGCGCCGATGGAGTGCTTCACCGTCAAAATGCACGGCTGCCCAGCCGGTTTGCATAAAATTGCGAATATTGGCGTGATCTGTATTTTGAGGGTTTTGCAGCACATCGACACGGTAATAATCACCAAAGCAGGCCAGTGTTTGTGCCTGAGCAAAGGCTAATAACTGACACGACCCTTCGTTGGCCCCAGCCGCATTGGTTAAGCGGCCATTGGTAAATGCGGTGGGGGTATAGTGATAGTACTGTTTAATAATTGCCATTGTTTGTTGAAAGCTAATGGTGTGCGGTTGTGTGTTTAGCAGGGTTAAAAAGTGGGTCAGAGTCGACATATTGAGCCTTATCTTTACGGTGTAGTGAGTTTTTGATTAATATTAAAAATTAAAACAAACCGTGAAATATCGCGATTTATCCTGATTCGTAAAAGCAGCGGTAGAGCCTTATTTATGAACCATTTTTTTACAAATATGATAATTTCATGACAAAATATATTTATTTTTAATGTGCATATTAAATCGTGCGCAATAAAGCGGCTTTGCATGACAGGCATATTGCTTGCTGCATTGCCAATTCACTAGCGGGGTAATAAATTAAGAGGGCAGTATTTTTGAGTGCTTAAATTCCAAAAATGACACCCAGTAATGAATAAAAATAATGTCACTATTTAGCCAAGCGAATAAATCTCACCTCATGGGGTACTGATGGATTCACACCCAATTTCGGCAGCTCTGAATAGTGACAAAATAATAAAGGCGATGTTGATGAAGAAAATAACACTTTTTACCCTAGCGACACTGTTGGCTTGTCCCGTTATTGCTGATGTAGAGATAGAACCTGTCGATTATGCCTTAGAGTTACTGCAGGCTTCGTGCTCCGATTATGTTGCAGTGGCTGATCAATCAGTAGAAGCGAATGACTTAGCCCTGTACTGTTTGACTGCCGGTGAAGTGATTGCTATTCAGGCGGCGAGCTCTCCAGCGCAAGTTCAGCAGGTCAAAATAACATTAGAGCAATGGCGGCAAGACCTAGCACCTGCATTGGCGTTTCAATAAACGCAGGTGCCGTCTTATGAGTATTGCACTGTGTTATTGTTGAGTGCCAATACCTAGGCGCGCCAATTGCGCTTGAGCGGCCTTACCTACTTCGCCTTGATCGGTGGCGGCGGCTTTAAAGTAATTAGCAGCAGCGTTTTTATTGCTTTCTAGTGCTAGCTCACCCAAATAATAGTTAGCTTGTGCGGTAGGCAGTAGGCGCAAACTGGTACTTAAATATTTTTGCGCTTCGGCTTTTTTACCTAGCTCTTTAGCGCTTAAGCCTGCCATTAATTGCGGCAAAAAGTAGTTGGGGTTTTGCTGTACTGCTTTTGTAAAGGCGCTATAGGCTTGGCTGGGTTGTTTATTGGCTAATAATAATTGCCCGTAAGCGGTGTGAAATAAAGCTTCTTTAGGTTGCCTTTTAACAGCTTGGCTAGCCATGTCGAGGGCTTTATCCATTTGTTTATTATTGGCGTATTTTAAGGCTTGGGCGTGTAAATCATAGGCTACTTGATCTTTGCGTAGCTGCGCTGTTGCCTGTTGAAAGGCGGCTTTGTTGCGCACACCACTTTTACCACTCGCGTAGCGACTGTTGCGCTTTACGCGTTCGCCAGAAGGCGGATGACTGGCGAGTAGGTTACTCATAAAGTCGCCGTCGTTGCCGTTTTTAAGGGCTAAAAATTTTTCTTGTAGCTCTACAGCTGCTTGCGGGTGATAGCCGGTACGCTCCATGTATTTTACGCCGTATTCATCGGCCTCTAGTTCGTCATCGCGTCCATAGTGCGCATTTAATGCGCCGCTACCATATTGTGTGCCCATCATAATTAAGCCGCCGTATTCGGTTTGCTGAGCAACAGCGCCAAGGGCTTGTGTGCCCATGCCCAAAAGTGTTTGGCGAGTTTGCTGTGCGGCACTGTGGCCGGCGGCGGCATGCACGATCTCGTGGCCGATAACTGCTGCCAGCTGCGCTTCGTCATCTAGCATCACCAGTAGGCCACGATTAATGGCAATTTTGCCGCCAGGTAGAGCCCATGCGTTAGGGCTGCTATCGTTAAGTACAACAAATTCGTACGGTAAATCGGGCTGATCGCTCACGGCGGCCAGCCTCTTACCAATGCCGGCTACATAACGTGTTAGACCCGGATCGACAGTATATTGCCCGCCTTGCTGCTGTTGGTAAGGGCCGTAGTATTGCTCACCCATAGAGATTTGCTGGCTGAGCGGCATCAGCACTAACTCTCTTTCGCCAGTGACAGGGTTGACGGCTAAACAGCTAGCCAATAACAGTGGGCTGGCTATAGTGGCAGCCAAACGCGATAGCGTGAGGCCGTTAGCAAATAAGCGCATAGTGGCTCCTTGGTAAATAAATAAAGGGTGTTGACTAACGAAAACTGGCGCAAGTGTAGCAAAAGTCCACAAGGTAGGTAGCCTTGTGCGCACCAGATAGATTAATACACTCGCTAAGCGGCGGCTTTTTTGAGTATTGCTCTTGCGTTAATACCGCTGACATTAATAATGGCTCACCCGTGCGGGTAAAATTGAACTTAAGCGATGTTCGCCCGCCAAACCAGCCCTTGTAAGCTTTTAAAACGACTCTAGGCCAATCTATGCAAGCCAAATTTACACAAGGCTCTATTTTTAAACACGTAAGTGTAATGACTTTTGCAGCAACAGCTGGGTTGTTGTCGTTATTTTTAGTCGATTTGGTCGATATGTATTGGCTGAGCTTGCTCGGTGAAATCGAGCTGGCGGCGGCTATTGGTTATGCCGGTTCTATTTTGTTTTTTACAATTTCATTGTGCATAGGTTTATCGATTGGCTGTGGTGCATTGGTATCGCAAGCGGTTGGCGAAGGTAATACACACAGTACGCGGCAACTAATTGCGCACATATTTACGACCATTGTGCTGGCTACAACCCCCGTTGCGGCTGCTGTTTTTGTCTTTTTACCCATTTTGCTTGAGCAATTAGGTGCCACAGGGCGGGCGTTTGATTTGGCGTATGCTTACATGCAAATTATTGTGCCTAGTTTACCGTTAATGGCCTTGGCTATGGCCTGTAGTGGTGTAATGCGCGCCTTAGGGCACGCTAAAGAAGGTATGTATTTAACGCTTATTGGTGGTGGTGTGAATGCGGTTTTAGATCCGCTATTTATTTTTGGCTTGGACATGAATATTGAGGGCGCAGCTGTTGCTACGGTATGCGCACGTATTGCCATGTTGAGCTATGGATTGTACCGCGTGGGTAAAGCTTATCAGCTATTAGCTATGCCACATTGGGCGGGTTGGCTGGGCGATGCTAAGCATTACGGCTATACCGCTTTACCGGCAGTATTGACGAACCTTTCTACGCCGATAGGTGTGGCCTACATTACCGCCACGATGGCGCAATTTGGTGATAGCGCCGTCGCCGGCAATGCGATTATCAGCAAAGTGCAGCCGTTAATGTTTGCGGGATTATTTGCGCTTTCGGGGGCGGTTGGGCCTATTGCTGGGCAAAATTTAGGCGCTAAATTGTATCCGCGTATTATGCGTACTTTGCGCGATAGCTTACTATTTACCCTTACCTACTGCCTAGTGGCATGCCTTCTTTTATTTGCATTAACCGATGTTATTATTCAGCTATTTAATGTGGAAGGTGAGGCCGCGCAACTGATTCGCGCTTATTGCTATGGCTTAAGCCTAATGAGTTTATTTAATGGTATGACGTTTGTGACTAACGCGCTGTTTAATAATTTGCGCGTTGCGACCTGGGCAACAGGGTTTAACTTTGCTAAGGCGACGATATTTACTGTGCCTTTTGCTTACTATGGTGGCCAATGGGCAGGGCCTGTGGGTGTATACTGGGGGGTTCTTATAGGTGCGGCGCTTATTGGTATTGCCGGTACGGTTGCCGCTTATTGGAAAATCAAAAATTTACCCCACCAAACTTTATAACCTGTACGAGTTGAATTATGGCATCTCTTCAAGATCAACTGTTAAACGCTGGCCTTATTGATGGTAAAAAGGCTAAAAAAGCAAACAAAGAAAAACGTAAACAGGCCAATGTTGATAGGCGCAGCAAAGAGGTCAAGATAGACGAAGCCAAAGCGGCTGCCGAAGCAGCGCGTGCCGCTAAAATTGCCAAAGATAAAGCACTAAACCTGCAGCGCGAAGAGCAAGCACAGCAAAAGGCTATTGCGGCACAAATTAAGCAGCTCATACAAAATCACAGTAAGCCCAAGCTTGATAGAGACAGTAAAACAGAGGTGGAATATAATTTTACCGATGGCACGACAATCAAAAAAATGATGGTCTCCAGCAGTGTTCAGCGTCAAATTGTCAATGGTATTTTAACGATTACACGCTTAGAAGGCGCCTATCATTTAGTGCCGACAATGGTTGCCGACAAAATTGCGCAACGCGATGATTCGTTTATTGTGGTAACCAATACTGCGCCTGCTCAAGAGAAAGAAGCAGAAGACGACCCGTATAAAGATTATGTGATCCCTGATGATTTGATGTGGTAGAGCAAGTTTTGACGATGGCCTTGACGACTTAGGTCATGCCTAGGCTATGAACTTTGGAGCGTTGGTGTGGCTTTAGCAAAATGTTAGAGCCTGCTAATTATCGGTGTAGCTTGTTTTAGCTACGCCGATACCTATTAGTTACATCGATAACAGCTGTAATCACGAGTGTTCAGGCGGTGCGAGCTGATATGTCATGGCAATCGTTTGACTCTCTGATTGCCTGTAGATCACTGTCTTAAGCCGATATCGGGATCGCGAATAATATCGCCCTCGGTATCGAGTACGGCAAATTCTTTACTCTGAATATGCTGAATCACGGGGATGATATTATTCAAGTCGCTACGGCGAATAAAAGCGAGTTGCCAGCCAAAATATTCCATGGTCTGGAGAGCTTCCATTTGGGCATCGTTGAGGTATAAATCAATGCTTTCAGGGATGGGAGCAACACCTGTGCGGCGCTCGTCACTATCAAATGCTAAATTCTTGCTGTTTATTTTAACGGGGCTGGGTATTGTGTTTAACACTGCTTGTAACATCCTGTATTTCCTTGTGAGTAATTGTGGTTGCCTCCACAATCTTTGACGCCTTTAATGCTTTTGTCAAAAAGCATTTTGAAATAGCTAGTCATTATAACTATAACCAAATCGTATAATTTAGTATTTGAGGTAAAATCTTACACGATTGTCCATTATATCGCACGCTTTGGGTATATCTTAGCCACTTAAAGTGGTCGTTATTGTCTCTATGCGCTCATACTTTAGTGTGTTTTAGGCTTTTTACTTGAGGTTAGGGAACCAGTAGGTAAAGGATAAGGGCACTACAGAAGCTAATAGGTTGTTGGCGGTGGCGCCTTTCTTATCAGTGCCTATTAAGCTGATGCCTTGAGTGTAATTCCTTTTCAAGGATAGTAGAAAAGGCTTAGTGCTATTTTCGCATTGAATAAATGGCATTGGGCTTAGCTTTTTGGCATGAAAACCCCATGCAATAATCACCCAACTGAGTATCATGCGTGCGGGGTTTTATGCCTATATTGGCTAACTTGCTTAATTTAATTATTCACTCGTTAATTTATTGTGTCGGCTCATTACCATCGAGACGATGATTAATACTGCAAAAATAGCGCATGTTAAATTGAGTAAACGAATATTGGCAGGCTAGTTAATCTGTATGCTACTGAACCCCAGCAACTAGTCTGTTATTGCTTTTACTAATATTGCTTTTATTAATATTGCCCTGCCAGCAGTGTGATTCAGCGCTGTCATACCAATCATTGTCAACCGATGCCAACATTTATTCAAGGAGTATTACAGTGACCCAATCACTTGTCGTTCGCTATGCCAAAGGCGTTTTACGCTTTCGCTGGCTGATTATTACTGCCAGTATTATGGGGGTGATACTGGCAGGAGCCGGTGGTAAAAATCTCGCGTTTACCGATGATTACCGTGCTTTTTTTGCGAAAGAAAATCCTCAGCTCGAAGCTTTTGAGGCCATGCAAAATACCTATGATAAAAGTGATAATATTCTGTTTGTACTCACTCCAAAAGATGGCAAAGTTTTTACGCCTCAAACATTGAGCAGTGTGCAGTGGTTAACTGAACAAGCGTGGCAAACACCTTACTCAACAAGGGTTGATTCGATAACTAATTATCAGCATACCGAGGCCATCGAAGATGATCTGAATGTGGCTGATTTAATCTCTGAACCCAATGCGCTTAATATGGCGCAACTTCAAAAAATTAAAAAAATTGCCACCGAAGAGCCGTTGCTGGTACAGCGCTTGATTAATACTGATGGAAGTATCACAGCGGTCAATATTACGATTCAATTACCAGGTAAAACCCTGACCGAAGTCCCCGAAGCCGCAATTTTTGCCCGTGACTTAGCCAAGCAACTTAAAGCACAAGACCCCAACTTAGAAGTACGCTTGACGGGTCTGCTTATGATGAATGCCTCATTTGCCGAGGCAGCACAAAAAGATATGGCTACGTTGATTCCGCTGATGTTTTTGGTTGTCATTGTGGTGGTAGGGGTTTTATTGCGCAGCTTTAGTGCAACATTGAGTACATTTTTATTGATTATATTTTCTATTGTGGCTGCCATGGGCATTTTTGGTTGGCAAGGCCTTAAGCTAACGCCACCGACAGCCTCTGCTCCTATCATTATTTTAACTATGGCAGTCGCTGATGCAGTACATTTACTGGTTACTTTTTTATGGAATATGCGTAACGGCGAAACTAAACACAACGCTTTAATTGAAAGTCTACGCGTCAATATGATGCCTATTTTCTTGACGTCTGCTACCACGATTCTTGGTTTTTTAAGTATGAACTTTTCTGAGGTGCCTCCGCTAGCAGACTTAGGTAATATTGTAGCTGTGGGTGTGTTGTTGGCTTTTGTATTCAGCATTAGTTTTTTACCTGCGCTGGTGGCTGTTTTACCGATTCGCATTAAAGCGCAGACTAATTTTAGCCAAAAAAATACGGCTTTAAATAAACTCGGTCAATTAGTGATCCATAAGCGCAAGCCTTTATTGTGGGTCATGCTGGCGGTGAGTATATTTTTTACGGCATTTGTTCCTAAAAATGAAATCAACGATGAGTTTGTTAAATATTTTGATGAGAGCGTTCCATTTCGTGTTGATAGCGATTATGCGGCCAAGCATTTAATTAGCGCCTACACCATTGAATACTCTTTTAATGCGCAAGATGATGGGGGTATTGCGGAGCCCGCTTATTTACAGGCCGTGTCAAATTTTGTTGCGCACTTAAAAACCTACCCCGAAGTGAGCCATGTTAATACGTTTAGCGATACCATGAAACGGCTTAACAAAAGCATGCATGGCGATGATCCTAGTCAGTATATGCTACCTGATTCGCGTGAGCTTGCGGCACAATATTTATTATTGTATGAAATGTCTTTACCCTATGGTTTAGACTTAAATAATCAGATTGATGTGAATAAGTCTGCGACGCGTATTACTATGACGACTAAAAATTTAAGTAGCAATCAAGTACTTATGCTAGAGCAGTCTATTGAAAAATGGTTAAACAGTCATGTGCCAGATTACAAAGTCATGGCGGCAAGTCCTACTTTAATGTTTGCTCATATTGGTGTGCGCAATAGTCATAGCTTGTTGGGTGGTACTACCATTGCACTTATTTTTATTTCTTTTATTTTGATGGCAGCATTGCGCTCAATAAAAATTGGTTTAATTAGCTTGATTCCCAATTTGATACCAGCAGGCATTGCTTTTGGTATTTGGGGCATGGTCAATGGTCAAGTCGGTATGTCGGTTTCGGTGGTTGCGGGTATGACACTCGGTATTGTGGTTGATGATACCGTGCATTTTTTAAGCAAATATTTGCGAGCCCGCCGTGAAAAAGGGTTGGATGCACAGCAAGCTACGCTCTATGCATTTAATCAAGTAGGGCAAGCACTGGTGGTGACAACATTGGTTTTGGTTGCGGGCTTTATGATATTGGTATTATCGAGTTTTAAATTAAACTCTGATATGGGTTTGGTGACGGCTATTACTATTGCTGCAGCATTAATTATTGATTTTCTACTATTACCGCCATTGCTTATGGCACTCGACAAAAAGCCTTTAAAAGCGGTTGGTAAGCCACCCGCGCAAGCTATATCAACTCCAAACTCTGCGGTAGAACCTGCTTAATCACTCTGTAAGGATTTAATTATGTTATTAAAATACTCTGCTTTTTTAACCGCTACTTTATTGTGCCTCGCTAGTTCTTTGAGCTTTGCTGGCGCTCAGGTCGTTAGCGATAGCGCCAATAAAGACAGCAAAGGTTTCACCATTGCCAAAGAGGTGCAAGACCGTGATAGCGGTTGGGGTGATAGTCATGCCAAAATGGAAATGATACTCAGCAATAAACAAGGGCAAAGTAGTCGCCGTACCATGGAGCTTAAAACCTTAGAGGTAGCCGGTGATGGCGATAAATCGCTAACGGTCTTCCATACACCACGTGATGTGCAAGGTACAGCATTTTTATCTTATTCGCATGCCTTAGAAGCTGACGAACAATGGTTATACTTACCTGCGCTTAAGCGGGTTAAACGTATTAGCTCGGCTAACAAGTCGGGCCCGTTTTTAGGTAGTGAATTTTCGTTCGAAGACTTATCTTCTTTTGAAGTAGAAAAGTATACTTATGAGTTTATACGTGAAGATACTTTAGCGGGTAATCGTGTTTTTGTTGTTCAATATACCCCTAAGTACAGTCATTCGGGTTATACCCATTTAGAGGTATGGATCGATCAAAAAGAATACTTGTTTCGTAAAATAGAATTTTATGACCGCAAGGCATCACATTTGAAAACATTAGAATTTAACGAATATAAAGCTTTTGGAAAATATTGGCGGGCTATGGAGTACAAAGTCAGTAATCATCAAACGGGTAAAAGCACGATTTTAAATTGGCAGGATTATGCCTTTAAGACGGGTTTGAATGATGCAGATTTTAATAAGAATGCCTTAAAGCGCGCACGTTAATATAAAAAATATGTAACTATTCAGAGGTACCTAAATTGGGCACTAATGAATCATTGTCTGTGTCGCTCAAGTCATCTATGGGTGCTATATAAGCACCAAGACCGTTCACATTACATCACAGTTATGGATGGCTTGGGTGGTTAAATTAATGATTCATTAGGACTTGATTTAGGGGCTTTTAAAAAATATTTTTCAATATGGTTTTCAGGGTATGTGAGTATTTTTAGGCATTGCGACCATAATTTATTAGGCTCTTATATTTGAACCAACTATTAAGGATAACGCGGTGAAAAACGTTTTATTAGCAAGCTATATCATTGTCTTTTTTAGTCAATTCGCGGTAGCCGATAACAGCTTTATTCATAATGTTGATGTACGCGGCAATACAGGTAGTGGTGTTCGTGGCTTTACTGAGTATCAAAAGCTGCAAGGTTCTGTTTTTGGTGAAATCGAAGTCCATTGGCAAAGTGAAAGTACGAATAATAGCTTTACCACAACTCTTTTTGGCCGTATGGATAGCTTAGATAGTGAGCGCACCCATGCGGATATTCGTGAATTTATGTGGCTATACTATACCGATAGTTGGGAAATAAAAGCGGGTATAGGTAAAGTGTTTTGGGGCGTAACTGAGTCGGCGCACCGGGTAGATATTATTAATCAAACCGATAGCGTAGAAACACCCGATGGTGAAGCTAAGCTTGGGCAACCGATGATCAATTGGTCGGGTATTTATCATTGGGGTACGGTTGATGCTTTTGTCTTGCCTTACTTTCGTGAACGTACATTGGCCAGTATTGATAGTCCTTTAAATATAGGCTTATTTATCAGTGATGCTATTTATGAAAGCGATAAAAAGCAAGAGCACACCGATTATGCACTGCGCTATTCACAGACTGTAGGGGTATGGGATTTAGGCTTGTCATATTTTAAAGGGACTGACCGTGCACCAGTATTAGCGCCTGTTGTTAATAGTGAAGGCATACAACTAGTACCCTATTACTTACAAATTGAACAAGCTGGTTTAGAAGTGCAAGCTACGCTGGGCAGTTGGCTTTGGAAGTTGGAGGCTATTCACCAAGAAAATAATCGTAGAAATTACGCTGCTTTAACAGCGGGTTTTGAATATACATTAATCAGTATTGCCGACAGCGCAAAAGATTTGGGTTTACTGGTTGAATTACATCGCGATAGCCGCAATGGACAAGCTGATGACCCTTTGCAACATGACCTTTTTGTTGGCGCACGGCTGACTTTTAATGATATAAGCGATACAGCATTTTTAGTCGGTGTGATCCAAGATTTGACCGATAGTGATAGCCGCTTAGCCTTTATAGAAGCTAGCCGTCGTATGGGTGATGATTGGACTGTAAGCTTAGATGGCCGAATGTACTTAAGCGAAACGCCAGAGAATATTATCTATGGTTTACGTAAAGCCGATCATATAACGTTGGAAGCGACTTACCATTTTTAATGGGTAACTATTCAACCAAGCTAAAATAATTAAACTGATAAGTGTGCTGATGGATATTTTCTAGGTATTTAAGCGCTGGGAGCGCGTTTTTTAAATCCAGGCTGGCTCAGTATTTTATACTATTTTTCCCAAAAAGGTGGCGTTCCTATTTTTTCAATGAGGTAGTCAATAAAAACTCTTACTTTAGCAGATAGCACATTTGATTTTGGGTAAACTAACCAAATAGCAGCTTGGTCGTCAATTTGGTAGTCGGGTAATATGCGAACTAATGCCCCTGTTTTTAATTCTGTATGAATATTCCACATTGAGCTCATGCAAATGCCAATACCAGCCTCTGCCGCGATTCGCATGCTAGCACCATCATCACAAATAACACGAGGTTTTGTATTTATTGCCGGGAATGAAAAAGTGGCTGAATGCTTTTTTGATATTAGTTTTCTTGGTGTTGAATTCATAAATACCAATAGCTGATGATTTTTGAGATCTTGAGGCTCTCTTGGAGTACCGTATTTTTCTAAATAACAAGGTGAGGCACATAAAATTCGGGTGTCATCCGCTAATTTTCTACCAATAAGGCTACTGTCTTGAGCGACATAGTTACGCAAAGCTAAATCAAAGCCGCCTTCAATTATACTAACTTGCGTATCTGATAATTTGAGCTCGATATTAACGCTAGGGTATAGCTCAAGAAATTCGGGTAGGATCGGGGCCACAAAACGTTGCGCAAAAGTACTAGAGGCGGCAAGTCTTAAAGTTCCGCTGGCATGGGCATTACCTGCGCCTAGGGCGGCAAAGGCAGCATCTTCTTGTGCGATGATTTCTCTGGCATAAGGTAGGAATTCCGCGCCTTCTATGGATAAGCTTATTTTGCGGGTAGATCTATGAAATAAGTCGGCGCCTACCTGAAGCTCCAGTTTTGATAATCGCGCACTGGCCATGGAAGATGTGAGGCCAAGTTTACGCCCTGCACCGCTGATATTTAGCATGTCAGCTGCTGTCACAAAGAGCCTTATACCACTTGTATCCATCAATTATCCTCAAAATCAGAATTCTGATTCCCTTTATATCGCATATACACGTGAAGTCAAAGTTATTAGGATGATAACAGTTAGTTGGGGGCGCCGGCTTATGAGTTATGTATCGCGAGGTCAAATATGAACATAAGAGCTTTTGTTAATTATCATGTGGTGAGTAAGAGCCCTCAAGCTTTCCACTTTGATGTAGGCGGTATTGCTGGAAATTTGATTTCCCCTAAGCTCGTAGCGACTGAGGTGGATGTTAAGGATATCCGGGGAAAGGCTCGCCATGTGAATTTTGACGATGACGGTATTGTTTTTGTCAAACATAACTCCGCAATCGAGCAATTTGAAACGATGGGTGACGATGAGTCGCGCTACAATCATGAAATTGAGGCGCTTCTCAAAAAGACTATCAACGCATGTGAGGTGATTGTTTTTGATCATACAGTGAGAATTGATGATCCTGACTCTGCTCGCAAGCCGGCGCGAAATGTTCATAACGATTACAGCTGTGTGGGTGCAAAACAACGATTAATTGACCTTGTTGGTCAACAACGTGCGGCTGATTTTGAAAGCGGCTCGTTTGGTTTTGTTAATGTATGGCGGCCGATTGAACGCCCGATTACCGATTCACCGCTCGGCTTTATTCGTCCAAGTTCGATGAAGCCAGAAGATTGGATGACGATAGAATTAGTCTATTCAGATCGACAAGGTGAAATTTTAGGTACTGCATTTAACCCTAAGCATGAATGGTTTTACCAATCAAATATGCAGCCAGATGAAGCCATCATTTTTAATATATATGACAACCATGGAAGGCATTACCTAGCGCATAGCGCGCTCGATATTAGTGGCGAAAAAAAATCACAGCTTCCTAGAAAAAGTATCGAAACACGCACAGTGGTGCGCTATAAATAACAGACCAAAGATCCAGCGGCATGCATAGCAAAAATGCTCTGATACAGTAGAGTAACTGTGCCTTGCCAATTGAATAAATAGGAAACAAATATGGGAAAGGTTATTTTATTAACAGGTGCGACTGATGGTATTGGTTTTGAAACGGCAAAAATGCTGGCTGCCAAAGGCCATACTTTACTATTGCATGGTCGCAATGAACCAAAGTTAAGTCATACAAAATCAGTCCTTGCTCAGCAATATCGAGAAATAGTGATTGAAACGCATTGCTCAGATTTTTCGAATTTAGCAGACGTTGAGGCATTTGCCTCTGTTGTTCAAGAGCGTTATTCGACGATTGATGTACTGATTAATAATGCAGGTGTTTTTAAAACTCCGCATCCTATTACCAGTACAGGCTACGATATTCGATTCATTGTAAATACAATCGCACCCTATCTTTTAACTAGAAAAATACTTCCTGTATTTAATAGTAGCAGCCGAGTGATTAATCTCTCTTCGGCGGCCCAGGCATCGGTTAACCTGCGGGCGTTAAATGGCGATCAAATTTTATCTGATAGCGATGCCTATGCACAAAGTAAACTCGCATTGACCATGTGGACATTCCAGCTGGCACGAATACTTGGTAATGATGCGCCAGCATTTATTGCTGTTAACCCTGCCTCATTTCTTGGGAGTAAAATGGTTAAAGAAGCATACGGCCATGAAGGGAAAGATTTACATATCGGGGCAAATATACTGATTAGGGCTGCGTTGAGCGATGACTTTTCAGGTTTTACCGGGCAGTATTTTGATAATGATCGCGGTACGTGGACTCAGCCGCACCCAGATGCACTCGATGAGGTAAAGAACAAAGCACTTATCACGGCCATTGAGCAGATATTAATAAAACAAGGGATAAATAATATCTAAACAGAATGAGGTGCTCGTTTTCGTACTATTTTTACTGTAATTCATAACAACGCTGTACGTTCTAACCTACATCTTAGAGAGAAAATCACGATGAAGTATGAAGGCTTTAATTATATTTATGACCGCTCATACCAATGCGTGTAAGCAAGCGGTTTACTTTTGCGGGCGAGCAAGGTTCGGAATACGATCTTAAAAATCAGCGCAACTGGAATGATTTTGCAATGAAAGTTAAAGACATTAACTAGTTGTTTATAATAAATCTCGATATAGCGGCCTGTTAAAAGACTGCTCAAGAAAGGGTTCTTCGCCTTTTATTGAGTATTGATGATCCAGTATATCGCGCTGGTAAAAATGATTTATTTTATAGTGGAATAATATTATGACAGTTATAAAAGTAATAATTACTGGAATTTTGAGTGTTTTTTGCATTTCTACCGCGGCGCTGCCTAAAAATAAAGATGCACAATCCGAGGTTGTAATCGTAGAAGATGTGCACTGGGGTTATTTGAACCCACTCCGTGGTGACAAAAGCCCTGGCGCAGCTGATTTATGGGGCGATCGTACTAAAAGTGTGGCTACCGGTATGTTAGTCCGATTTAATCTGGGGTTTTCTTCACCGCCGCATATTCATAATATTACATACCGCGGTGTGGTTATCAAAGGCATGATGCATAACGATACGCCTAATGCTGAAAAAATGTGGATGCCGCCAGGCTCTTTTTGGATGCAGCCGGCAGGGCAAAACCACATTACCGCAGCAAACGGAAAAGCTAATTTAATTTACTTGGAGATTGACAAGGGTCCTTATTTAGTGAAACCGTCTGCTGAGCATTTTGACAATGGTGAAAGGCCGATCAATCAACATAAATCCAACATAGTATGGCTAAATCAAGACGACTCTACGTGGGTAAAGGGCGGCGACGTTGAAATAACGGCGCTATGGGAAAATGCAGACAAGCTAAGAGGTTCGATGATAAAAATTCCCGCCGGCTTTAACGGTAAGTTAAAAACGGATGCGAGTGAATTTCGAGTTGTCGTAATAACCGGTGAGGTTATGTATAAATCCAAAGAAACAACAGAACCTAAAAAACTATTGCCGGGCAGCTACTTTAGTTCAACTGGAAAGTTTCAACATATGCTGAGCGCGTCTGAACCATCAACGCTCTATATTCGATCTGGCAGCGATTTTCATGTTTCCCAAAAAAGATAATCCTGAACAGCGGTGTTGGAAAGTTTATGACCTGCTGTGGAAGGGCTTGAGTATGTCACAGTCAATGATTTTTCAGGGTTTAAAGAGCCTTCTAAGTTGAATCAAAAATATATTGAACTTGATGTGGGTATTTGCACATTAGAATTTAACAATTCTACCCTCTTTGGGATGAATTAGTGCACGGATTAAACATGATAGGCGTGTTTTAAATAACACCCTGTATCAGCATTACGGATAGATAATCAGCAATAATTTTTTGCCAGTAGCACGTAGTGTACTGTGTTTTGATGTGTTAAAAGCATCGAATAGCCTCTGATTAAAGAGTGCTTGGCAGTATTCTATATTTTATACGGAAAGCTTGTGATATGTGAAAAACACAATTCTGTCATCAGGGCTTTCTGAATAAAGACTAGTGAATGATAATTTTGGAGATAAATATGAAAGCAATGATAGTAAACGCATTTGGTGGCCCAGATGTTTTTGAAGTAACTGAGCTGCCTAAGCCAGTGGTAAGTTCTGGACATGTTTTGGTAAAAATTGCAGCAACCAGTGTTAACACTGTGGATATGATGATTCGACAGATGGGCCCTGAGCTCCCCCTTTCACCCGCGGCGCCTGCTCTTTTGGGTATGGATTTTGCCGGGGTGGTTGAAGAAGTGGGTGAGGGCGTCACCGAATACAGCGTGGGAGACGAGGTATATGGTTGCGCAGGTGGGTTGGCCGATCTACCGGGTACATTGGCCGAATACATTGTAGCAGACGCGCGGTTGGTGGCTTTGAAACCTAAAAACTTGTCAATGCGTGAAGCGGCTGCGTTGCCATTGGTGGGCATTACTGCCTATGAAGGATTACAGCGTGCGGGTGTAAAGGCAGGCCAGAATATTCTTGTGCATGGGGGCTCGGGTGGCGTCGGTCATGTGGCTGTGCAGTTAGCTCGCCATTTTGGGGCTAATGTATTTTCAACCGGTGGCGGTAGTGCGCAAACAGCTTTGATTGAAAAACTCGGTGCAACACCGATTAACTACCGAACCGAGTCAGTCGAAGATTACGTGCAAAAGCATACACAAGGTGTGGGTTTTGACATTGTCTTTGATACGGTAGGTGGCGCGAATATGACTAATTCATTTAATGCTGCAACACTGAATGGTCATGTCGTTTCGACAGTATCGCTATTAGAGATTGATTTATCACCGGTACATTTTAGAGGCTTGTCTGTGCATGTGGTGTTTATGTTGATTCCAATGCTGCACAATCATGCTCGTGACAAACATGCTGCAATTCTTAAAGCCATAGCATCGATTGTTGAAGCCGGTGAATTAACGCCTGTGCTTGATGAAATGACTTATAGCCTGACAGAAGCGGGTAAAGCGCATGAGCGTTTGGCCAGTGGAGAGGGAATGGGTAAAGTCGTTATTGACGTTTAAGTGCGGTTAGCTCGTTGGGTATTTTGCCGTTAAAATGTTAAAACAGGTGTAACCTTCAGAAATACGGGAATTGGGCGCCAATAAGTTATTGGCTGGGTTGCTCAAGCCATCTGCGACTTTGCGCTCCTGCAAAGTCGCATCTTGCTGCTCACATACCCAGAACATCATTTACCAGATAAGGTGTGTCAGTTTGGCTGAATAATCACAACAGCTTATACATTAACCTGTAGCTCTGCTAAACGGCCACGCCCTTTCCATTTATTAACACCAAACTGCGTGTCGTTAATACCATAACAATTAATCAGTGAGGTGAGCAGCTCGCTGTGGGGGCGGTTAGCACTTGTGGGTACATCGACTAAGCGGCCCATATTAAAGGCGCCACCGGCATTGCCTATCAATAATTGGCGCGAGTCTCTGCCAGAGTGCGCTGCGCCATCGGCGAGCTCAGTGGCCCACATAATCATGGTATTGTCCATCACGCTACCGTTGCCTTCGGGCATAGCCGAAAGCGTATTGACGAGGTAGTTAATGTTGTGCGCCGCTTGGGCTCCAGCATTTACGATGGCATCGTAGGCGCCCGCATTTGAGGCACGGTTATTGACGTTAGCTTTATGGCTTTCGCCGCCGTGCGCGTGATACTTGCCAATATTCACCACCGAAACGCGGGTCACGTTACAGGCAAATGCCTGTGCCGTAATATCCATATAGGTGCGGTTAATCGCATTGTACTTGGCTTGATTATTCCGTAGCGCATCACCTTCTTTAAAGCTACTGCCTTGGCTTGGGAGCGACATTTGGCTGCCAATCACAGGTAGTTCGCATGCGCTCATATCGGTATCGTTGGTGCTGTTATTTTGAAATTCTAAGCGGCTAATGAGTTCATTCAAACCCTCTAGATGCTGCTCTAAGCGGCCTTTGTCTTCTGCACCAACGCGTGCTTTGAGCTCTTGATAGCGTGCGCGGGTATCGTTTAAGACCGTTGCGCGTACAACATTGAGTTTTTCTTCGCGGGTGGGAGCGCTACCGCTACCACCGCCAATGCCGCCAAAGTATTGATCAAACGCTTTGAAAGGGTCCATCAAAGGTAAAATCGGTTGATTAGGGCCTTTATGGCTGAATGCTTTTGTAGCATCTAGGGCCATATGAATAGAGCGTCGAGATACGCCGTTGCTTATTTGACTGGCAATACGCTGGTCAAAACTTGGGCCTTGAACGTTATTAGAGGTATCTTTGTTGCCCTCTAGAGGCCGGCTAGTGAGTAACCCCGCTTGCGCACCGGGATGAGCACCGTTTTCGCCATTTTGGGTAAGACCCCGAATAATGGTCATCTTGTCTTTATGTGCCTCGAGGGGGCGTAAGATGTTACCCAACCTGTAATTGCTGGCGTTACCGCTTACCCACTCCTTAGGAATGGTGCCTAAGCTGTTGATCAAAACGCATAGGCGCTTAGGTGTTTCATCGGCAGCCATGGCTGTAGAGCCGGCGAAGTACTCTAACCAAGGTAAACCTAAGGTTGCCGTGCCTTTTTTTAATATGTCGCGGCGAGTGACTTTATTTTTCATGTTAATTGACCTCGTTTCGGTACATAAAGGCATGAGTTTGCGTTAACTCAACTAATAACTCTTTTAGGTTTTTCCCTTTGGTAGAGAACGCCTCGTAGGCTTGCTCCATGCTGCAATGGTCATCACCGACTTCATCAATATGGCGACCATAAGCATAGTTAGCCCAGCTGGTTACGGCACAATGGGTCACTTGATCACTTTGCGCTAAGGCTTGTGAGAGATCGGCTAAGCCGGTAAAGGTACCGTCACTATCGGTGGCAATTAGTTCGCCAGAGCTATCGATGGGCAAGTTATTTTCTTCATCTCTCCAGCGGCCAACAGGGTCGTAGTTTTCGAAAATAAAGCCTGCAGGGTTTAAAATACGATGACATTGGAAGCAGTTGCCAGAGCCGGTGGTTTGCGTCCAGCGCTCGCGGGTTGTCACAGATGCATCTTGTGGCGGAAAGACAATATTCACCTCGGTTGGGTCTGGTGTGGCAAGGTGGACACACATTACTTTTTCTAAGACAAACACACTCCGTAAAATCGGCGCTGTTTCATCGGGTCGCGCGCCAGTGGCCATTAAGCTGCCTTGCGATAAAAGACCAAAGTTTTTACCGGGGTTATTAACCTTTACAAAATTATTAGTGCCGGGCTTAGTAATGCCGTAAAACTCGGCTAAGTTATTGTTAGCAAAGGTGTAGTCAGCTGTTAATAGCTCATCGAGTGTCGAGGTGCCATCCCAAAAAACATGGTCAATAAAGGCCTCGGTTTCGCGGCGTAGCTGGTTGGGTGTATTGGCCGTAAAGCCTGGGTAATCGGCTGGTGTGCGCTCTAACGAGCCAATATCACCAATGCCTAACCACTGGGTGTAATAATCGCGAATAACAGGCTTGGCGCGCTCATCATTTAATAAGCGCTCGGCTTGTGCCCGTATTTGCGCTTTGGTGCGCAATTTATTTTGCTGGGCAAGGTCCATGAGTATGTCGTCAGGTGTTGTGGCCCAAAACATATACGATAAACGCGATGCCATTTCCCAAGAGGTCAGTTGCACAACGCCGTTGTTGAGCGTACCACTGGCACCAAACTCAGCACGGTAAATAAAAGCTGGTGACTGCAAAATAGTTTCAAGGACAAGCTGAATACCGCCTTTAAAGTCTGTGGCTTGTTTACCCGCAGCAAAAATGGCTTTTAAAGAGTTCTTTTCTTTGTTGGTGAGAGGGCGGCGGAAGGCCTTTTGACCAAAGTCGTTAATAAAGCCGTGCGCGCAGGCATTATCGAGTGTTGCACAGCTTAGCAAGGCATCGCCTGCTGCCGGAGGCGTGGGGCTACTGGCATCGCATCGTGCACCGCCACACATGCACACGCTATTGGCGGCGGCGCTGTTTTTACAATCGTTAGCTGTATTGCCGTAAGTGGCCTTACAGTCGGGCGTGCTATTACACTGATCACCCGATGCCGGTACCATGCTGGCGGCACTATTAAGCTTTTTGACTGCTTCAATGGCGACTTTTTTAGCAACAACTTCAAAGGCTTCAACATGTGCACCCGAAACATCTAGGCCGTCTTCGTTGGTATCAAACCCTTTTAAAATGTTTTCATCGGGGAAGTCTGCGGCTAAGGCCACATCAACACCTAAAAGATCTTTGAGTGAGTTGGCATATTGGCGTTTGTTGAGGCGTCGCATCGGCGAGTGGCCTGGTTTAATGTCGTTATTGTTACACGTGACGCTCACTGGGCTGGTAAAGGTTTTGACATAAGTGGCAACATCGATGGCGCACTCACCTACACATGCGCCAGGTGTAGGCATGGTGTCGATAATCTTTTTGATGAGTACTTGAGGGTCACTACAGGTACTGCATTCGCCGGGTGTGAGCGGGTAGTTAACGGCACCGCTGTGGCCGTTGACGCCATGGCAATCTTGGCATTGTTGCTCATAAATTGTGGCACCGTTTAGCGCATTACCAGGGTAGGGGTAAACAACATTTTCACCACCGCTAGAGCTTACACTGCTAGCGGATGACGCCGGCGTTAAGCGATCAAAGGTAGCAATAAACGCGGCGGTATTGCGCGCGCAATCCCCAATGCAGTTATCAACAGGGCCTAGTGGCATACTGGCAATAATGTAGTTTTTTAATTTATTGATTTTTGTACAGTCTGTGTGTTCACAGGCAAATTGCCCCGTGGCCGCATTAATAATATGGCTGGTTGCGCCAAAGGCTGTACTCACGCCTCGTACACCGCCTTTATCGTGGCAAGCGGCACATTGCGCATCATATTCTTGTTCACCCTTAACTAAGTCTGGGCCTGTATTAGCACTGCTTGGGTTATTGGCTGATGAGCTGTTAGGGGTGGGCGCGGCGCTCGAGGTTGCAGCACTACTGTTATCGGGGTCGACAGGCTCTGATACACAGGCGGTAATCAGGCAGGCAGCTAATAGGGCTAAAGCCGGTTTTAATGCGTCCAGTGCTAGGCGCTTAAGCGTAAAGGGCTTAACCGCGCGTAACCCGAGCGTTAGTAGGTGTGGTGTAAACATAAGGATGCCTCCCATTGGCAACAGCTTAATGGTTTTTCTATCGTTCTTAATCTAATCGGATAATCGTTAAAACAGGTGGTACCTGCATGTTCCGATCACTCCTGGGTGTACAGTATTATGCAAATGACAGGCTTTTTATGTTGTGTACTTAAGCACAGCGCCGGTGAATAACCTTTTTTATATGCGGTGAATATTCATTAGTTGAACTCACCGCACACTGTCAGATTTACACTTTGGGGTTTAATGTGGCGCGGTGAATATTGCAGATTTACTCCGGCACAATGGCCCAAATTTTGACGTTATCCATTTGCACTTCACCTTCTGAGGGGGTGGTCCAACCCCATTTTGATTTGAAGTGGTCTAAACCGCGCGGCTGTTTGTTTGGGCGGCCAATGTCGGCAGCTTGTGCGACTGGCGGCTGTGCTAAATGGCCTTCTATTTTGCCGGGTGAATCCAGTGCAAGCTTGAACTGTAAGGGTTGGCCGCGCTCTGCCATATGAAATTCAGTGCGGCTGCCGTGCATAACAACACGCATGGTGTACCATTTGTTTTTGACGAGAGAGTGATTTTTACGCACATCTTTTGAGGCTAAGTCTGAAAAGTATTGCGCTTTAATGCGGTTTAGCTCGGCACCGCTGACTTTTTTCTCGACCTCTTTAAGGCCAAAAACGCCACCAATATCATCGCGAATAAGAATAAAATTGGTGCTCACTTGCACGCGGCTAATGTGGCCTGCATGGGTGTATTTACGTGAATACCAGTCATCAATCACAATGTTGACGGTGTTGCCAACAACAAACTTAAGGTCAAACTCAATGATGGTGTCGTCGAAGTCGTTAGGAATGGTGCCTTTAAGATTGTTGCGGGTGCTGGCGCCTTGGTATTGATCCCAGTCGGCTAAACCCGATAAGCGTGCAGTCGATCCATGACCAGCCCCTGCAGGAGTGACTAATGAAAAAATCCCATTGCGAATTGCGCCACCGGTCCACTGGTTGCGATTGCCACCAGTAAAATCAGCTTCGTAAATCAGCTCGCCTTTGCGGTACCGAGATAAATCACCAGAGGTTGACGAGGCACTACCCGAAGAGTGTTGACCGGCATCAGGCCAATCATCACCGGGGCACCAAGGTTGCTTGACTGTATGAGCGATATAAGCGGCGATGTTATCGCCTTTAGGTTGGCCAATGCCGGTACTTGTATTAGGCATGTACATGGCAATAAAGTCGCCCAATGGCATCATCTGCTTACCGACGCCACCGCGGGGTTGATAGCCATCGTTATCGCTATCAAAGGTATCAATGGTTTTACCGGCTTTTGCCCAGCGCGTTTGTCCATCAGTGGGGACTTCACCATGACAAGCCTGGCAGCCTGTCATATAGGCGGTTTTGCCTGCGGCTACTTTATTATCACAGCCTGTAGATGCCGATGATGTGCTGCCAGTACTACTGCTTGTAGTTGGTGGAAGACTATCGCAGCGGGCTGAACCACAAAGGCATACACTCGTGGTAGCGGCGCTATTTCTACAGTCGGTTGCGCGTGAGCCATAAGTGATACGACAATCGGGTGTGTTATTACATTGGTCGGCATGAGGAATCATGGAGACCGAAGAGCTACTCATGGCGCTGCTCGGTGTGACAGGCACACTACTGGCCGGTGGGCTCATTATCGGTGTACTACTCATCGCTGTACTACTAATAGGCATGCTACTTACCACACTGCTAGCGCTGCTTGCCATTAGGCTTGACGAAGCTTGACTTGAGGTGGATGTTGGCGGCTTTGGTGTCGTGCCACCGGTACACCCAATCGCCATAACGGTAATGGCTGCTAAGGCAACCTTTTGTCCAAAGCCGCGTATGGCGACAAAAAAGTACTGTGTATTGACCATTGATATCAGCTCTGATGGGTGATTTATGAATGTATTATGTTGTGCGTAAAATAAAGTCTTGCCAAATAAAGTGCTGCTAAATAAAGATGAAGGCAACCGTTGAAGTACTAATTTATGGGCACAATACGACCCCTAGGCACACTATTACTGTGGCTATTAGAGAGTATTTTAAATAAGATGGCTTTTGATTTTAGGGCGTACTGCGCATAAGAGTAAATTGGGTCGTTAACTATCGATATCGCTACTTACCAATGACCACGACAAAAAATTAGTCTCAGACCAATAAGTCTCACTTTGTGATATTTAAGCTCTACTAGTTCGGTGGCGTGGTGCGGTCTTGTGATGTCAATATCATCACGTTTACACCATTAATATAGGGGTTCATCGCACTCAGCTATATGTTTTTAGCAAAACATCTCACGTCCCAAATGACTATTTACAAAAAAAACAATGAATCACGCCACAATTTATGTGACCCAATAAAAGCGGGGTTCGATGGTATTGGGACTTTGAGATGAGATTCAACTTAAATAAATTGACATGTATTTTTAACGTATTTAATCATTGTATGGCGAAGATGATTATGCAAATCGCTTAAAAACAGGTAAAGCACAAAGCCAATAAAGTCATCTATGGCCATCGTGCAAACCTTATAAAAACCACAACCACGGGTATTGCATATAACATTTAGGGTTGTGGGTTTACTCAATGACCCCAGCTAAACTCTCTGCGGGTGTTATAACTGACTCAGCGAGGCTGGGGCTGTGGACGGTGAGCTAGGGGGCTATTGGCGGTGTTGATGGTTATGCGCCGCTCGTAAGTATTTACCAGCTACCTCGGTAGCAAAATAAACAACAGGCACTAGAGCGGCGTTACCATCAATGGCAATCTCGCGCGATGCCCAGCCAGTACCCGTTAAAGTGAACATTTTCATACCCGGTAAAGAGCCAAACTTGGGCATCTCGGGGTCATTAGAGTTGGTCCAGTTATTGGGTCCCAGTGCTAATTTACCATCCTCACTATCACTGACCAAGGCGTCATGTGTACGCGTGACTGCGTGCTCAATGTGGGGGTAATGCTCGGCAGTATACATGGCTAAAGCCACGGCGTTTGTCCCTGATATTTGGTCAAGCACTCGCAAAACCCCATTAGTATAATCGGCGGCTTGCTGGTAGGCTCCTTGTGCATAACTGATATCAGCAGCCACCATTAAAATACGCGCATCATTTAATTGCATGCGATTAGACGCCCAGCGAAAGTTATTATCTTTGTCGTCATTATCCTTGGCATCCCAAATGTTAGCTTGCACATCCAACGTAACGCCGGGGTAGCCCACTTGTTGGTTGCGCAAGATCGTATTCGCAAATGTTGTTAGATCTTGATGGGCAGCGCTTAAGTCCATGTCTTTAGGTTGATGCGTGAGTAGTGAGAGCGTCGCCTCTGGCGATACCGCACCAAAAAAGAAGCTGTCTATCCGCAAATGATGGCTATGCGCTTCGATTTGCGTTTTGAGCTGTTGCGCATCGGTTGTGTGTCCTAAAGTTAATGCGGCTAAATAGAGCTCGACTAATGCCGCATAGTGATCGTCGTTGATGTTGTTGTCTTTAGGGTCGGCAATGGGCCCATCAGCACAGGGGTCGCGGTGGCTGCGAGGGTCGCGCCATAAGCTCCAGTTATCGTTATTGGGGTAGTAGCCGCCTTCACCGCCTACATCTTTGTGGGTAATGCACACAAAAGGTGTTTGTTGTGCGTTATCTAAGGCCATTTTGGCGTATTGATAATGATGATCGCGGATCGCAGTATTGCCGTAGTTTTGGTGCAAGCGCGCCATAGCGGCGAGTGTGCGCGCGATCGAAAAGGTAGCTTTGGTTTCTGGCTTAGAAATACAAGGCCCGCTATTACCCGGTGCGCCTGGGCAAACGGCATAAGTGGTATTGGTAAAAGTTGCAAATTTAGCGGCTGCGAGCTTTTGCCCCGGAAAGATAATTTTATCCATGGGGCGGCTCATAAAAACGAGCTGGCTATAAACTTGATTATAATCACCGGCCTGCTGGTAATACTCATTGACGTTAGGGTAGGTTTCAAGCAGGTTAATCAGTGCCCACTGCGCCTCGGCGGCGTTGACAGGGTAGTAACCCTGATCGCCTGCGTCAGCGACAAAATCTAGAGTGACACTGTGATCGGTCCAATTATTGACCGCGCGATTAAAGTGGTCGCCGCGACGTTCATGGTCTTTAAAATAATCAAAAAATTCGTATTTCAAGTCTCCATAAGGGTCATCGCTAATACTAAAAAATACAGACTCCTGACCATTAATGCGCAATCGATAATTGTTGCCAGGAGTTGTTAATGCTGAAAAATCGATACGGTAAAAGCTATCGCCAGACGCGAAATCGTCCGCGCGATAGTCCTCGGTAACGCCTTGCAATACAACTTTATTTTTGCCCTGAATCACCTGCCAATCTATGGCTTGTTGATTAGGGCTAATAAAAACCGCGACTTTATTTTGCAGCGGTAAGTAACCTGCATAATTCAGCCGAAAAGGACTATTCATTTGCTGTCCATCATCGTAGCGGACGGTGTTTTTAGGGTGATTAGAGCACCCAGCTATCACTGCACTAAGGGTCAGGCTTAAAGCCAAAAGTGAAGAACGGAAGCACAACATAGATAAAGCCTGAAGCCAGTATTGTCTTAAATACAGCTATGTAATAAAGGTTAATAAAACGCCACATCATAAAGGAAAGGTGCATTATGCTCAAATGTTCGTCACCCTAAACAGCCTAAAAACCTGTATCCTTTGGTTTTTCTTTATAACAGTAGCTGTCATCAATGCAGACCTCTTTTTTAATGCACGTCACACCCAAGCAGCAAGCAATGACGCTCTACGATTTTTTAGATTTACAGTTTCCTTTTTTTGTCAAAAAAAGTTGGTCTCAGGTACTGGTTGCCGATACGGTTACCCTACAAGGCCTGCCAGTTATAGGAAACCCACTGTTAAAAGCTGGTGATGTGGTTGCGTTTAGTTTACATCAATATTCCGAGCCTACGGTCAATACGCAGTGGCGCCTATACTGGCAAAACGAAGCATTATTAGTTGTGCATAAGCCGGCTAATTTGCCAGTGCAACGCACAACACGCAATATTTATAATACATTAACAGCGTTGGTGCGCCGCGATTTACATTTACCCGAAGCCCAGCCGCTTCACCGACTAGACTTGGAGACGGCCGGCTTAGTACTTTTTGCTAAAAATAAACTCAGTACACGAGTTTGGCAACCACAGCTTAAAAGCCTTTTGCAAAAAAAAATTTACCAAGCCGTCGTATGGGGTAAACCTGTGTGGCGTAAGTATACATTCACCTGCCGTTTGGCCACCCAAGCGCATAGCCCTATACGCTGTAAAATGTACTGCACGCCCGAGCACTCAGTGGCTCAGCCCGGGCAAAAACTGGGTAAACTCAGCACTACGCATTTTACAGTGCTTAAGTCATTCACTGCAGCCACTGGCAATGGTCGTTATGATCAAGTGTTTTCTGTTGTTGCGTGTGAATTACAAACTGGGCGCAAGCATCAAATACGTGCTCAGTTGGCTCATTTGGGCCACCCTATTGTCGGCGATAAAATTTATGCCCATGATGGCAGCTATTATTTAAAAAGATTACGCGATGCCACCACCGAAGCCGATGAGCAAATGTTACTGACTGATCACCACTTGCTCGTAGCGTGCAGTGCGCAGCTACAGGGGCTGCCTGAGCGGCGGCAAGAAGTGAAGGTACATCAAAAACAAAAAGTGCATGCTCAGCAAGGGATCATTGACAACCAAGAGGGCTCAGTGCAACAGCTTATTTTAAAAGACGAAGATTACCCTATTGCTTGGCAGCGTTTTATAGGCTGATATCTCATCATCTAGCCGCCGAAAGTATCCAGCTCAATCTCACCCTTGGCTTCGTAAATATCCAAATAATTAATAAAAGTATCACCGTCTTGGATGATTGCATTTTTTTGCTTTATACCTGTCCAGCGATTTCGGCCATTATGTTTTGAGCGGTATAAGCACCAGTCGGCAATAGATATGGTTTGTTCTAAATTAATAGCATCTGGTGAATTTGCATCAAAAGGAAAGCAAGCGTAGCCAATCGAGCATGTGCGTGTGATAGTTTCTTTGGTGTCTAATTCAAATAATTCATTCGAAAGTGCTGTTCTTATTTTCTCGGCTAATACACCGGCATGTTCCGGGCATACATAGCGCGATACAATTAAAAATTCTTCACCTCCCCATCGAATAACTAAGTCAGATCCGCGACAAAATTTGATTAATACCTTAGCTATTTGTTTAAGTACAATATCACCATTATTATGGCCATAAGTATCATTGACTGATTTAAAATGGTCAATATCAACCAGATAAAATATAAGATTTTTATCTGTAGCGCTAGTATCTTGTTGTTCATTTTTAAGGTAGTGGCAGCGTAATGATTTAGAAATATCAGCGTCTATTGTATTATAAAAATATCGCCTATTTTTAAGGCCTGTTAAAGGGTCGCTAAAGCTGGCTTCTTCCATCACTCTATAAGCTATTCGTAGCTCATTATTTTTTAATTCTAGCTCTTTTGTGCGCTCAGAAATTTTAGCCTCTAAAGATTTACGCTTAGTATATTGGCCATACAAAAAAATAATAATTAAGAGTAGCCCAACACACACACACAATAAGTAAGTCCACCAAGTTGCCCACCAAGGCGGCAAAATAGTCAGTTTTATTGTCAGTTCGTTATCTAGCCATATCCCTTCGTTATTAGCGGCTTTAACCCGTAGTAAATAACGGCCAGAATCAAGATTCGTATAGCCTGCTGAACGTCTTGATCCTGAAAAGGTCCAGTCATCATCAAAACCTTCTAACTTATAGGCGTATTCATTTTTATCGGGAACATCATAGTTCAGTAAGGCAAATTCAAAAGTCATCACAGTTTGATCGTATTCTAACGTGATTTCTTTTGTTTGGATGATTGATTGTGCTAAAGTGAAATCAGATATTAAGCGCTCTTTATCTTTTACATTTGCCTTATAATCATCGATCGTACTCTGCTGCTCAAACTGGCTAACATCAATTTTAGGGGGCGTGACTAAGACTTCCTGATTAAATAATTTAAATCCGGTCATCACAAGTGGAGCGATATAATTATTGGTAAATACTTTTTTAGGATTAATAATAATCAAGCCCTCTGTACTACCAAAAGCCACTTCACCGCTGTGCGTCTTTAGACCCGCTGTAGAAGAAAAAATATTACTCGGCAAGCCGTTATCAGTTGTAAAGTTTTTAATGTGGTGTGTGTGGGGGTTAAGGCGTGAAATACCACCACCCGTGGCCACCCAAATATCACCATTATCATCTTCAACAATCGACTCTATGGTATTGTGTACTAGGCCATCGCGCATGCGGTAGGCGCCTGTTGTATTACTGTTTTTATCCCAATAATGTAAGCCATCGCCTTCGGTACCAATCCATAGGCGTTTATTAGAATCCTCTACAACAACTAATACAATGGGCATTCGCAAATTAATGACACTTCCTTTAGTATGTCCTGCCAGCTCAAAAAAATCATATTTCGCTAGCTCTCGAGATTCGGTATTTTTTTTATCGAATGCTTGATAATCTTTAGTTAATCTAAAAAGCCCATCATCAGAGGCTATCCATAAATCACCTCGATGATCAAATTGAAAATCTAGTGCCGGAGCAGCAATGGCGTCGTGCTCTGGCTTAAAAAAATATTGTGTAAAGTCATTGCGTGCAGTATTAAAACGACTAACGCCGCCCTCGCCATTACCGGCCCATATATCACCCTCAGTGCTTTTTTCCAGTGTCCATACATCTTGATGTGACAGGCTAAAAGGGTTGCCGTATTCAGATACAAATTCCTGAAAGACTTGTGTTTTAAGGTTGTAGCGCCTTAAACCGCCACCTATGCTGCCTATCCATAAATCGTTATCGTCAAGTAATAAAGCACTGATCGTTCGTGAAAAAAAATGATCTTTATTATCCTTATGGCGCAATATAATATTTTTATGACGATCAAAATAATTTAAGCCATGTCGTGTACCTATCCATAAATTATTTGCTTTATCTTCGGCAATAGAGGTGACATCGGTATTGCTTAAACTGTTGTCATTCCCAGGCTCATGTTGGTAGTTTAAAATAGCGTTAGAATAACGATCAATGCGCGCAACACCGGCAGGTGAAAACCCTAGCCAAATACCTTCACTGGCATCTTGGTAAAGTGTGCCAACAATAATGTTGCGCCCTTCTTTGGCGTGTAAGTAGGCGTTAAAATTATCGGTCTTAGGGTTGTAGCGTGCAATGCCGTTGTTACCTGTTGCTAGCCATAATTCGCCATTAGTTAGGCAGAGTATTTTTTGAATTCTTCCCGCAATCAAACTATACTCACTTTTATCTGGCATATAGCGTTTAAATTGCCCCTGACCTAAATAGCGATTTAAGCCCCAGTTAGTACCGACCCACATAACGCCATGAGCATCTCTTGCGATAGTGCTTGGGAAGTTATTACTTAATGTTGAGGGGTCATTTGGGTGGTGTACAAAGCGCTCGATGACTTGTTTTTTTTGAGTGTCAAAGATATCGACACCTATATTCTTAATAGCTAACCATAAATACCCGTTAGTATCTTCAGCTAAGTTAATAATAATATTATCACTAATGGATGCTGGGTTACCCGGTTCGGCTTTAAATCGGTCAAAATCTTGCGTGGCTTGATTAAAGCGCATTAAGCCGCCGCCATTGCTAGCCACCCATAAATGACCTTTACGATCTTCTAATAGCGCCACAATGGCGTTATGGCTTAGGCTACGATCATTATTTTTATCATGTAAAAAGCGTTCAAAGCGATCTGTGCTGGCATTATAGCGATTAAGCCCCCAAAAGCTGGCTACCCATAGCACGCCTTGTGAGTCAATCAGTAAATCATTTAAAGAATTGGTTGACAGTGATGTGGGATCGATAGATTTGTGCTGGTAAATTTTAGTCTGGTAGCCATCCCAGCGCGCTAAACCGTTTTTACCTGACACCCAAATAAATCCTGTCGGATCTTGAATGATATCGGTAACTTCCCCAATCATATCTAACTGTGTACCGCCATAACTTTTGAGCCGTACAGTGTCATTATGCAGCGAGCGCAAGCTTCCTGTAGAGGTTGTAGAGGCAAGGCCATCTGTCGTTTTTTGGTTAATAGCTTGTTGACTAATACTTTCTTGGCTAATAGCTAATAACTGTAGGGTGATTAAAATATAGATAAGGGTGGCTAGTATACAGCTTACCGCTCGCAAACGATAAGGTACAAATAAATAATTTTTATTCACTATAAAATTTTTATATTCCATGATTAACTATGAGTCAGCAAAAAATGTCTATGCCTAACCAATCTTATTCAGTGTATTAATGGGCAATACTCAACTATTAAGCTGCTTTGGTCCGTTAATGCATAAACAACTATCCATCGCATATACCCCAGAGGGGCGTCCTTGATTTCACGTGGTTAATGGTTTCGAGAATTAAAATCATCTTTGCTAAAAGCCTATATAGCGCGCCATTTGATAACGAATTCAATAATATACTATTGTGTAAAACAAAACCATCGGGCTCTTATATCCTACAAGATAAAATTTCACTTCAGCGATAGCGCCACGCCAAAATTCGTGTGATTTTATTGCCTTGATGCATGGCAATTTCTTTGATTTCAGCGGCTTTTTGTTTGCATAAAAGTTTTTTGGCTGGTGCCAAGTTATCGGCCTTTGATACAAGAGTTGTAAACCACTGGCATTGATGAGCAAACAAAAGACTTTCTTTAATCATCATGCGAATAAATTTTGATTCGCCGCCTTTACACCACAGCTCAGCCTGTTGACCACCAAAATTGAGAGTAGAGGCTTTGGTGTTTGTGCTCGATTGACGATTGGCGGTAAGGTTTTTATTTTTTCTTTGGCTACCTTTGAGTGCTTCTTCTAGTGAAGCATGAAAGGGTGGGTTACAGACAGTTACGTCATAATATTCGTTAGGTAATATTATACCTGCAAACATTTTTGATCTCTGCGTTTGTAAGCGCAGTGTTACTTTAGTCTCTAAAGTGGGGTTATTGACTAATATCGTTGTGACATTGCTGAGCGCTAGGGGATCTATGTCGCTAGCGGTGCATGTCCAGCCATAGACTTGACTGGCTAATAAACTATAAATGCCATTCGCACCTGTGCCAACATCCAATAGTGCAAAAGTTTTTTTAGTCGGGTGATCTGCTTTTAATAGATCGGCAACATAGTGAATGTAGTCCACTCGGCCAGGAATCGGTGGGCATAAAAAGCCTTGGGGGATATCCCACTGCCGAATACCGTAGCTGCCGATTAATAAAGCGGTATTTAAGTGTTTGACGGCTGCGGGGTCGGCATAATTGATACTTGTATTACCGTATGCAGTGCATATTAGATGATCTGTCAGTGGAGGGTGCGCAGTACATAGCGCTGCAAAATCATAACCCTTTCGGTGAAGGTTACGCGGATGAAGGCCTTTATTCGAGCCTCGTGGATACTGGGGGGAATCGTTATTCACAAATAGGGGCACTTACTGAAAAATGAAACACAAGAAGATAACACCGTGTATGGGTGTACGGCATGGGTTGATCATGGCTGGCGTGAAAGGAGTGTATATCACTTTTAACCGCTATCCAACATCGCTTAAATGAGTATTTGTCTTACGGTTAAAGCAGCAGTAAGGTGCGATATTTTGATGTAATCAATCAACAGTAGGTAATGTAATGCTTTTACAGTGGACTCAAAGTACCCCTTTTATTCACAATGCAAAATGCTCACATTCAGAGCACTTAGCACTGAAGTTAGCGATAGAGCAATGCATTGAAAAAGCTTGCAGCTTGCTCGTGAGCAATATTCAAAATGATTCACTGTATCTTTTATTTGAGTGGTTTCCTGATGTAGCAACATTGTCGGTGGTAGTCACTGACAGTAGTAAAATGCAAGATGCTCCTTATGTTATTGAGTGCCAGTTTACGCTGTCCGACAATAATGCCGATATGAGCGAGCAGATACAGTATTGGATTAGAGATTATCTGACGACTTGCGCGAGTTTTATGCAGTATTCTCTAGTCGCGGCTTTTCATTGTCAGGGGCGCGAGCATAGCGTATTACTGTAAAGAGCATAGCGGTGCTAGCAGAGATAAAAAAGCCCTGTAGCGTATCGTTACAGGGCTTTTAAATTTATATGTAAGTTTATGCGCTATGGGCGATAACTTACTTTACAACGGCTTCATTGGTGACCGTAATTTTTTGGCCTTTGCTGGCAAAAAAGGCAGCCACTTGTGATTGCATTTCTTGAGTTGCGTCGCTACTTAGCGCTGGGTCTGGCGATTCAGCGCGAGTAGTGGGCGATAAAATAGAGCTATGATGACCATTTAAAAACCGCACAACACCTGAGCCTTCAGTGGTTGTGCTAACGCTTGGTAAGCCTAGTAGAGCAATAGCGCCCTCAGTACCGCCAATAGGTGAAACGGTTAAAGTATTAGGCACTACTTGGTCAGAAAGATTATTGGCATCATCACCCACGACTTCTATTAGATGAGTGGGTGTCTTGGTGCTCGCCATTTGAGCTGCATAGTTGATGGGATCACCCGAATCTACCACTGTTTGTGCGGCATAGATAAACTGCGCAAAGATACCGTTAAAACCAGCTTGTTGCTCGGCATTTAAGCTATCATAAAAAGCTTGGTAAGCACTTTTTAGCTCAGCTTCGGTAGGGTCGGTATATTGGCTGGCTACAAATTTTTGAAAATCTTCTGATTGTGCAAAAGCTAAATTTGATTTGATGATATCCCCAAAGCCTCCAGATTCTAATAAAAACCACGCAACCATAATGCCGGGCATGGCCAAAGAATTAGCCGTCACTTTAAACATATCATCTATGGCGGGGTTGACCGGTGCATTGGCGACAGCAACAAAATTGATACCGGTAATGCCGCCCAGTGAATGCCCTAGATAATGTACCTCTGAAGTGTCGACTTTGGCACCTTCTACGGCATTGAGCCCTAAGCGCAAACCCAGTATGTCAGAGGTGCTTTGACGTAAGTTATCGCGAGTGGTTAATAAGCTGCCTAAGTTCATGTAGTGAGTGGCTGATACCGTTGAGGCGTTAATTTCATCGCCTGGTTTTGATGGGTCTAAGTCGAAACCGCGACTGCCGTGTAATGGGTGGTCAATAGCGACAGTGGCAAAACCAAAGGTTGATAAAATGCCACTCATTACCAGCATGTCTTCTTTTTTAGAGGTAATGCCGTGCTGCAAAATGACAACAGGCCAGCCATTTGCTGGCTCAACTAAAGGTGGTAGCCCATAACTGTTACGTACGGCATCTGTTTCGGCTGATACCTTAGGCGTGGTCATTTGCACGTTAATGTCACCAGGGTGGGCGATATTAGGGTTGTCGCTATCACCCTGTGGCATGGGGATGGGGTTAAATTTAGTTAAATGACGCTCGGTGTCTACTGCGACAGCACTGCTCAAGTCACGTAAACCTGCCGCTATACAAAAGGCATCATTATCATCTAAAGGGCCCTCTGGAATTGTTGTTGCATCTTGTGCGGCTAGGCCCGCGAGTATGGCGCCCGAGTCGCAGCGTGCTTGCCACCAGCTATTGATGGGGGCGAGTGGGTTGGCCACACTAGGAATCGCTGAATAATAAGGTAATGTGATATCGCCGGTATGGTAATTCGCAGTAGAATAAAGTGCCTGCAGTGGCTCGGGTAATACGCGGCCTTGCGAGACAAATACATCATTCACTGTCACAGTTGAAGGCTCGATTTTAATTGCCGGTGGTGAGCCCCCTTGAGCTAACTGTGCCGCCATTAAGCCTTTGACTGTATTAAGTACTTGGGTGGTCGATTGCGTTGTCATGGCCATGGTGTAAATAAGGCTGTCTGCTTCAACACCTTTAGTGACAACGGCTTTCTCAAAACTATTGATCATTGTTTGTAACGCAATAGCGTCGGCACCGGCTAAGGGCCGCGTGTTGACATCTAAGCGCATAATTTCATAAGTACTAGAGGCGCCCACTGAGTCGCCGGTATTATCTTTTAGCGTGTTGGTAAGCGCGAGCAGGTAAGTGGTGGCGGGCTTTAAAGGTTTTAAAGGCACAACGGCGATACCGTCGTCTGCTTTTTGGGCAATAAAATCAACGCCTGGCGTTAGTTCGGCCACGATTTTGCAAGCAAGCCCTCGGGCCACCGTTTTACACTCTTCATCATCGGCGCTACCGCCCATGGTCGCTTCAAAAATTTTGACGCCACCACTGACCGAGCTGGCTTCAAGTGACCTGCCATCAGGAAAATCAATTTTTAATGAAAAAGGGTTGACCGTAGACCAGCCATCTAGTGCATTAAGTGCAACCTGCGGGTCGCTTCCATCGATGGAAGCGACAGGCAAATTGAGTGTGCCATCGGTGGTGCCTTGAAACAGTAAGTCATTCGGTATGGATAAAGCGCCATTAGAAGGGTCAAATACAATGCGTGAAGTAGGCTCGAAGACGATATTATCGTCAGCAGTCCTTTCCTGTCCTCCGCCGCTTCCACTTCCACAAGCGGTTAACCCTATGATACTTGCAATAGACATGCTCAATATTATGTTTTTCATTATTTGGCCTGATTGATGCTTTGTTAGTACTTGCTTTAGCGTGATATCCATAGGCTAAAACGCAGTGTTATAAGTCGAATAAACGTAACCTAATACATTAATTTTTGCTAGCTGTTTTTTAAAAAACAAAAAAATATTATGATTATCTTGCAATAAAATATTCTGCATGGCGTATAGCTTTTGACCTTTCGAGATCATAATTAACTTGGGTGTCAATCGCTTTAATTTTTAAGAGGTAAGAAAGTAATAGGCTGGTCACTCAGTAAGTGAACGCAGTTTGCGCTACCGACGATGTAAAAATTTCAGTATTGTTAGCGACAAGCATAAGGGGTAATTAGGTGTTTGATGTAAGGGGTATAAAATTATACAAAATATAATAAATCGAGATTTATTTAACTAAACGCCATTAAACACTACGCAGGCAGTGTTTAATGATGCGACAAAAAAATGATGCAACATAGCATTAATAATAGGAATAGCCATAATAACAAAAATGGCAACAGCACAAATTACAGCAGTAATAACAACGGTAATAACAACAGTAATAAAAATTACGGCAGCAACAATAAAGAATAGGGCGACTCAATAATTGTTTTGATGCCAAGTGGGGAGCTAGTCACTGATCGGTGAGTACTTAACGGATGTGTTGCAAGTATTTTTAATGTACACATTATGGCTGATGTTATAGCCATAATGTGTTGTGATGCGTTTAAGCGCATTGATGGGAGTATTAATTTACAGCGTACCGGTCTGCTGAAATGGATAAAAGCTCTCTAACTGTAGTAAGTCAGTCAGTGCATTCAGCGCCTCTAATGATTCGGTATAAAAGCTAGGGTCAGCTAAATCATCCGGTAATAGTTTATCGCGGTAATGCTTTTTAACCCATTGCTCTAAGGCAGTAATTTTGGCATCGGTGAGCATAAAGGCTGGGTTGACGGCTGCGCGCTGCTGTTCATTTAAGACCACACGTAAACGCAAGCAAGCCGGACCCCCGCCATTGCTCATGCTCTCGCGCACATCAACAAACTCGATAGTGCGAATGGGCTGTTTTTCATCTTGTACGAGTGTATTTAAGTACCGGCTCACCGCTGTGTTTTCGGCGCATTCAGAGGGCGCAATAAGATGCATTTTAGTCATATCGCCATTAGGTGCTGCCAATAGCTGGCTGTTAAATAAATAGCTTTTAATGGCGTCTTCTAAGGGCACATCTTTGTGGTTGACCGATAAAGGCATAAACGCGAACTGCTCGGCCAGTTGTTGCTTAATCGTGGCAAAGTCGTCGGTGGCAAAGGCCAATTGATGAAAGAACAATACCGGCCCGTTGGCGACGGCAACGACATCATTATGGAAAGCACCGGTATCGATGGCGACGGGGTGCTGTCGGCAAAACAGTGCGTAATCATCATTGACGCCATGGCTGCGGGCCACTGCCTCACTGGCAAGGCGAGTTTGGCGAGCAGGGAAGCGCGAGGGCTGATCGCCGGAGTCAATACCGTCGCGGCCATAGGCAAACATTGCTATGCCGCGCTCACCATAGTGCTGACACAGGCGCGAATGGTTGGCCGCGCCTTCGTCAGCAAATAAATTATTGCTCGGCAATGGCGCGTGCACTTTGAAGTGTTCGGCATTATTAAAGATGGTGCGCAAACTGTGTGTGGTGGCTTGCGCTTCCATGGCGCGATGTGGCGTGGTTAATAGATTGGCTGGGGTAAAGTGCACCAGGCCGTCACCACTGTCGGTTGAAGGGGTAACGGTCGCGGCATTAGCGGCCCACATCGGCGAGGCCGAATACACCATCGATAGCAAGCGCGGGTTGCGTTTGTAGAGCTGGTTAATAATCTGTTGGTCACTACCGGTAAAGCCCAGCTGGCGCATGGTTTCTAGTTGAGGGCGCTGCTGTGGCGGCATAAAGCCTTGAGTGTAACCTTGCGTGAGTAACCGTCGCATTTTGGCCAAGCCCTGCAAGGCTGCCGCTTGAGGGTTAGAGCACAATTGCGCATTACGGGCCGAGGCCAGGTTGCCAAAAGACAGGCCGCTATAGTTGTGCGTTGGGCCAATCAGGCCGTCAAAGTTAACCTCGCGCACATCTTGGGTATTCATATTATCAACGGTATTCATGATTGTATTCCTCGCAATGGCGGCATGTCTTGTTGGTCGGTGTTATCACCAATGGACATCGCCTGTGGCCATGCACAATAATCGGCGGCATAAAAGGCGCTTGCGCGGTGATTACCGCTGGCACCAATCCCGCCAAAGGGCAAGCGGCTCGATGCACCTGCGGTGGGTTTGTTGATGCTAATGACGCCTGCGCGAATGCTATTCATAAACTGAGTTTGCTCGCTTTTGTCATCGCTGAGCAACCCTGCCGCTAGGCCATATTGTGTGTTGTTGGCCATGCGGATGGCGTCATCGATGGTGGCCACGCGATACACTTGCAAGAGTGGCCCAAACCACTCCATATCTGGCGCGGGCTTAGCGTCTGTCATGTCAATTACGGCGGGGCTAAGAAAGCACTCGCCCAAAGCTAAAGGCGCCATAGTGCGCAATGCTTTACCGCCTAACGCTAACAATTGCGTTTGCGCGTGTTGTAATTGCGTCGCCGTTTGCGGGTGAATGACTGGGCCATAAAAAGGGGCTGGTGTTGCTTGCCAGGGGCCAATAATAAATTTATCGACCAGTGCTAACACGGCATCAAGGAGCGCATCTGTGGTTTTGTTTTCGACCAAAATAAGGCGGCGCGCGCACGTACAGCGCTGCCCAGCGCTGATAAAAGCACTGCTCACAATGTGCTGAGCGGCGGTGTTTATCGAGGTGATATCGCTGGCAATGAGCGGGTTATTACCGCCCATTTCTAGGGCTAAAAGCACTTCTGGGCGGCCACCAAATTGCTGGTGTAAATGCTTACCTGTGGCCGACGAGCCGGTAAATAATAAGCCGTCAATTTTGGCGGCGGCAAGGGCGGCACCGGTCTCGCGCTCGCCTTGAATAAGCTGAATAACACGGCTTGGCAAGCCGGCACGCAACCATAGCTCAACGGTAAAGGCGGCGGTTAAAGGCGTATGCTCGCTAGGCTTAAAAACGACGGTATTACCGGCCAATAAAGCCGGCACAATGTGGCCGTTGGGTAAATGCCCTGGGAAGTTGTACGGCCCAAATACCGCCATCACACCGTGGGCGCGATGGGCAATGGCTGTTTGGCCTGCCTGCGCGCTACCTGCGCGTTGGTGTTGTGCATCAATACTGATGGCAATTTTGCCGATCATGGCGTCAACTTCGGCTAAAGCCTCCCAGTGGGGCTTACCTGTTTCGCGGCAAATAAGCTCGGCGAGCGGGTTTTTTTCGGCGGTAAGCTCGGCGGCAAAGCGCTCGATTATGTCTTTTCTGGCATCAAGCCCTAGCGCTTGCCAGGGTATTTGCGCTGCTGCGGCAGCGGTAACAGCCTCGGTGACTTGGCTGTCAGTGGTGCTGTGGCCCTGCCAAACACTCTCGCCGGTTGCCGGGTCTAGTGAGGCCAGCGGCTGACCTAAGCCGTCAAGCCATGTACCGTTAATGTAAGAGCCTTGTGCCCATGCATTTTGTGTGTCGCTATTTTTTTGCATTACATCGCTCATTGTATATTCTCTTGTATAGCCACTGTTTGAAAGCACTCTAGTGATAAAAGCTCTAAGAGCGGTCAATGGTGTAAATAAGGTCGCCCGCCTGAATGCCTAGTGCATCTAGCGCCGACGGGGCCAGCTCAATGGTGGCCTCGTTATTAGTTGTGCTGTCGCTGCTATTAGCATAAGTGACGGGGGTTTTGATAATGCGTAGATCATTGAGTCGCCCGTTCATCACAATTTGAGGCGCCAGTGTTGCCGTCTCGGGTGTTGCCGTGCCTGCTGTTTCAGTGGCTAAAGATGGTGCCGCTGCGGCGCCTTTTTTAATGGCTTTAACGCTGGTTAAGCCATCAATTTTGGCGCGCAGCATAGGGCCGGCATCAAAAATATCGATAAAGTTTTCGTTCTCAAAACCTTCATCTTCTAATAGCTGTAAAGCGCGACGCCCATCTTGATGAGGCTTGCCTAACACGGCGCGCGCCTGCTCGGACAAAAGCCGGGTATAAATAGGGTGCTTGGGCATAAGCTCGGTAATAAACTGGTTGGTGCCTGTGGCACACAAGCGGTCTGCCTCATCAAAACTCATTTCAAAAAAGTGCTGGCCAATGGCATCCCAAAAAGGGCTTTTGCCTTGATCATCGAGCCAGCCTCTGAGCTCTGCAACGACATGGCTATGAAAGCGCTCTCGGAATACGCCCATAAATAAATAGCGGGCTTTCGCGAGCCAGTGGCCGTTACCGCGATAATCGGGGTCAACAAATAAGGTGCCTACTTCCGAGCAGTCGGTGTAGTCGTTGGCTAAGTGCAGCACGTCAGAGCGAACTTCTTTGGCTAATGAGTGCGAGTAATGAATAGCCGGCATCACGCGGTAGGCATAAAAGGCCTGCTTTGAGTCGGTGCGAGCATAAATAGCGGCTGTACCCACCACTTTGTGGATGTCTAAATCCTCTAGCACCAACAAAAAGTAATCTTCGGCGCGCGGCGTGAGTGAGTCAAAGCTCGCTTGAGACTTGTTAATGGTGCGCTGGAGCGTCTCGGCGCAAGGCGGCAGTGATGTCATACCTTGCCCGGCTTTGTGCGCAAGCTGTAATAAATCCTCTAAATCACGTTGTGCTACGGGTCTAATAATTAACATAAAGGTCCTTATTGGCTCGGCTAGGTCTTAGGGACTGGTTTTTAGGGGCTATTGTTTTAAAATTAAGCTTTGGGCTTTAAAAAGTCGGGCATGCGCGACATTAATAAAGCACTTAATTGCGCGCGCTCTACAAAGCTGTCGATGCACATAAATTCATCTTCACTGTGAATGGCGCCTCCGCGTACGCCGAGCGTATCGATAGTCGGTAGGCCGGCAGCAGCTAAATTATTACCCTCACAACAGCCGCCCGTGCTGCGCCAACCAATAGGGATACCCATTAATTCGCCGCAGTGTTTAAGCTGCTCAAACAGCGCTTGATGTTTGGCATCCATCGGTTTAGGTGGGCGGCCAAAGCGGCCATGCAGCTCGGCGGTCACAGCATTTTGTGCGGCAGTGTTTTGGATAACAGCCTGTATAGCTTCGAGTATGGGTTGTTGTTGCTCTGGCTGCTCGATGCGTACATTAAAGCGGATCACGGCATTATCGGGCACTACATTGACCGGGCCACCGCCGTCAATACGACCAATGTTTACGGTAATGCCTGTCTCTTTATTACTGAGCGCGGCGAGCTGCTGCGAGATATTGGCAGCGGCCACAATAGCGTTGCGGCCGCCAAAAAAGTCGCGCCCTGCATGGGTGGCTTTGCCTTGTACTACAACATCAAAGTTGCCACTGCCTTTGCGTGCACCGGCTAATGTACCGTCTT
The DNA here is from genome assembly GCF_001292705.1 of Marinagarivorans algicola. Taxonomy (GTDB): domain Bacteria; phylum Pseudomonadota; class Gammaproteobacteria; order Pseudomonadales; family Cellvibrionaceae; genus Marinagarivorans; species Marinagarivorans algicola. The sequence continues at coordinate 3,536 of NZ_LGAK01000043.1, read as the reverse complement.
CTAATGACGGCTCGTACACCATGCCGATATCGCACTTTTTAGCCCAATGTACTAAATGCTCGGCAGAGCGCGGCGAGCCAATTTCTTCATCGGGTGATAATAAAATGGTAAAGCCTAATTGCTCGGCAAAAGGGGATTGATGTATCGCTTTTAAAGCGTGGTACAGCACAACCAAACCGCCTTTCATATCGGCGACACCGGGGCCACGCAAGCGGTCGCCTTCTTGCCAGCAGGTTTGAAAAGCAGATTCTTTAGGAAACACAGTATCGGTGTGGCCAGTACATAAAATTTGTATCGGCGCCTCTGGCCGAATGTGGTATAGCGCCACTTCAGCGGTATGCTGCTCTAAAACATCCCCTTGGTTATTAATCGATTGCAGCGGGGGTAAAGTAATGCGCTGTTGTTGATCGCAAATATCAGCAAATAACTGATCAAAATACGTGATCACATCAGCGATACCTTCACGGTTATACGAACCGGAGTTGATATTGCACGCTTGTAGGGTGTGTTTGAGCATGGCATCTTGCCAGGCGTTAATGGGCTCTATTAATTGGCGCTGTTGTTCATTCATAAGTGTATTAATGTGATGCCTTGTGAGTGTGAATGCGGTGCGTAAATCCCTTGATAAACAGGCACTTAGCGGTGCTTAGTTTACGTGCTCATTGGTTACCGTATGATTATTACAGTATGATTGCGATTGCCGTTGATACAGTGATTTATGCTTTAGCTTAGGCTGTGTATTCGAGCGAATAGGTGCTGTACTCAATCCGCTGAATCGATGTATGTCACAAAATTATGCCTATAGCCAAGCCGAATGTGCTTTTCTTTTAGAACGCCTTTGTCGAACAATATTCGGTAGGGTTGTGATGGCTCTTGCGGTGCGCGGCGTTTTTGGCAAGATTGCGATTAGTCATCGAAGGAAGGGGGATTTTTATAGGCTTTAACCGGATAAAGTTTTTTCAGTGGTGGTGAGTTTCGAATTTGATTTTGTCGATTGTCTCTATAATTTGTACTATTGAATAACCAAGTAGGTCTAGGAGATCGCAATGAAACAATCACTGAGTGAATTAATCGCCATGGATCCTAAGTTGATCCTACACCCTGCCTCTTCTATCACTGCGTTGTGTGAAAATGGCCCCCAAATGATGGTTTCTGGCAAAGGCTGTGATGTCTTTGATGCCGATGGCCGTCAGTATCTGGATGCCGTGGCTGGCTTGTGGTGTGTGAATGCCGGCTATGGCCGTAGTGAGCTTGCCCAAGCTATGGCCACCAGCGCCGAGCAATTAGGTTTTTACCATACTTTTAGCAATGCCTCTAACCCTTGGCAAGTGGCCCTCGCCGAAAGGCTTATTCACCATGCGCCCGGCGCCATGGGCAAAGTCTTTTTTGGCAGTGGCGGCAGTGATGCCAACGATACCCTCGTTAAAATTGCGTGGCATTATCATCACCTACGTGGCAACGTGAACAAGGTTAAAGTCATTGCGCGCGAGCAAGCCTATCACGGCACCTCAATCAGTACCGCGAGCTTGACCGGGTTAGGTGGCTTCCATAAAGCTTTCCCGCTGCCTATGGATTTTGTATTGCGTACCGATTGCCCGCATTTTTATACTCGCGGACTCGAAAACGAAACCGAACAAGAATTTTGCTCGCGCCTGATTCAAAACGTCAGTGATCTTATCGAGCGCGAAGGTGCCGATAACATCGCCGCGTTTATTGCCGAGCCCATCCACGCCGCCGGTGGCATTATTGAGCCGCCCGCCGATTACTACCCGCAATTGAGCAAGTTGTTACGCGCTAACGATATCTTACTTATCGCCGATGAAGTGGTATGTGGCTATGGCCGCTTAGGCAGCTGGTTTGGCTCTACCGAGTTAAACATAGAACCGGATATGATCAGTACCGCCAAAGGGTTAACCAGCGGTTACTTCCCCATGTCAGCGGCTTTTATCAGCGACCCCATCTGGGAGGTACTCAAAGAAGGCTCGGCCAAACTGGGTAACTTTGCACACGGTTATACTTATAGTGGGCACCCAGTAGGCTCTGCGGTGGCTTTAGCCAATATCGAAATCATCGAGCGCGAAGGCTTAGTCGAGCAAGCGCGTACCAACGGCGCCTACTTACACCAAAAACTGCACGACACCCTTGCCGGTCACCCGCTAGTAGGTGAGATTCGCGGGCGTGGTTTATTGGCTGGCGTACAACTCATTGCCGATAAAGAGCGCGGTCAATTACCCGACCCCAAAGCAAAATGGGCTCAGCAAGCCGCTGCTAAAGTACGCGAGCTAGGCGTGATTGTACGGCCATTGCCCTCGGTGGCTACACTGGCTATTTCACCGCCATTGACCATTTCATGCGAGCAACTAGATACTGCAGTGTCAGCCATCGAGCGCTCACTCGACACTCTTAAATAAGGTACAAGACACCTAAAGACGGGCCCAATAAGGCTCAAGTTGGGGGCGAGGCAGGCGCTGTGTCACTCACAGTGCCTTGTTGCGCGGCCTAGGTCGGCATGCGATATTTAAATTATGAAAAATACCGCATTATGATGTAACGTATGCACCTTATTAATAGCGTTACTATTATCTTGGGCCGCCATGCGTTATGCCAATAAAGATGTCTGAACATTTTGATCGCACAGATTTACGTATTCTCGATACTGTGCAGCGCGATGGGCGTATCACCAATCGCGAGCTCGCCGAAACCGTGAGCTTGTCGCCGAGTGCTTGCCACCAACGCCTGCAGCGTTTAATTGAAAACGGCTGGATCAACAGCTTTCACGCCAGCATCAATGTCGAGCGACTCTGCTCGCCACTGCAGTGTATTGCCGCACTGTCGATGTCCAGTCATTCACCCGATAGCTTCCGGCAGCTCGAGCACGCTGTCGATCAAATGCCCGAAGTCTTAGAGGCATACACAGTGTCAGGTGCCAGCGATTTTATTATTCGCTTTGCCTGCGCCAGTATGACCCGCTACATTGAGCTGACCGACGAACTCATTCGCGAATGCCCCTCTATTAGCAACATCAGCACACATGTTGTGATGCGCCAAAGCAAACACTTTAGCGGCTACCCCCTACGCGCCTTAAACCCCGATTTTGCCTTTTAAGGGCTGGGCAACTTGGCTCTGTTTGGTTAGGTTACGGCTTGCGCCAGCCAAGGCCAAATTCAGCACTTAACGGCTTGGCAATCGCGATATAGGGGTAATTAGAGTAATTGAGGACACCCCATCATACCGATACACGGCCTACATACATCCACTGATGCGGCTTTGTGGATTGGGTTTAGATTCAGAGAATACTAACTTATTGATTTAACAGTTTTTTGTTTGGGGTGTCCCCGATTATTGGTTAATTATTATGCAAATTTTTGAGTGAGTGTCCCTGCAAGTTACTAAAAGGAGCATGTAGACGTAGGCAATCACCTGAATCGTGAGTTTGATGTCGACGCCCCCAATAAAGTCTGGTGTACCGATGTGACCTATATTTGGACGGGCGAGGAATGGACTTATTTAGCTGTCGTTTTAGATTTATTTGCGCG
>NZ_LGAK01000042.1 GCF_001292705.1 Marinagarivorans algicola | reverse complement strand
AGTAATAATGGCCTTGAGCTCTCGCGTTACCGCGCGGCTAAAGCCATGAAGTCACTGTCATTAAAGAGCTGTCAGCCACCTAAATATCCACGAAAGATGGGTAAAAAGGAGCATGTAGACGTAGGTAATCACCTGAATCGTGAGTTTGATGTCGACGCCCCCAATAAAGTCTGGTGTACCGATGTGACCTATATTTGGACGGGCGAGGAATGGACTTATTTAGCTGTCGTTTTAGATTTATTTGCGCGTCGTCCTGTGGGTTGGGCGCTCTCGAACAGCCCTGATTCAGCGTTAACGATTAAGGCGCTCCAGATGGCCTATTGGGCGCGCGGAAAACCAAAGAATCTTATGTTGCACTCAGATCAAGGGTGCCATTTTACAAGCAAGGCCTATCGCAAAAAACTCAAGTGCTACAAGATTAAACACAGCATGAGTCGACGAGGCAATTGCTGGGATAATGCACCGATGGAACGATTCTTTCGTAGCTTAAAAACCGAGTGGATGCCCAAAAAAGGATGGCCCGATTTTCTATCAGCAAAGCATGCCATTAATAATTATATTTTACGCTATTACAATTGTATTCGACCTCATAAACATAATGACGGCTTGACGCCTCTCAAAAAAGA
>NZ_LGAK01000041.1 GCF_001292705.1 Marinagarivorans algicola | reverse complement strand
GTTGCTATAAGTGATATTCTATAAAGTCATATCGCACGGTATCTATGAGGGGCTATTAAGCAAAGAGTTCAACAGAAGTGATACAAATAATTAAATTTTTATTGTGAATCGGGATTGAGATAGAAAAATGACTATTTAGCCCGTTAGGTAAGTATTTTTAGGTCATTGATCATTTTGAAAAATATCCAGTACATCAAAACGACTTATATTGGCCCCAAAAAACCTTATGTTAAGCTACCCTACTTGACGCCGTCTCGGTCAATGATTCATTAGCGTCTCATCTAGTACCTCTGAATAGTTACGCTTTTATCAGTATAAAACCCTTTATCATATGCGGTAAAACGACCTTATGCCTGCTCCTACCCTGTATATTGCTGGCCATCGTGGCCTACCACAAGATTACCCTGAAAATACCTTGATCGGTTTAGAGGCTGCTTTAGCGGCTGGAGCGCATGGGGTTGAAATTGACATTCAGTTTACAAAAGACGGCGAGCCTGTATTGCTCCACGATCTCACTTTGAAGCGTGTCACTGGGCTCAGTGGCGATGTGAGTATGTTTGAATTTAGTGTATTAGGTAAAATGAGCGCCCATGAGCCTGCCCGCTTTGGAAGCCGTTTTTTACCGACACCCATAGAGGCCCTGCGCAGTATTGTGCCCTTGATGCGCCTCTATAGCCAAGCGACGTTATTTGTAGAGCTTAAAGCTGAGTCATTTGCTCATACGCATCGGCAGCAAGCTGTCACTAAATTAGCGACTGTATTGGCACCGATCGCGAATCAATGTGTTGTTATTTCATACGATATTGCTGTTTTACGCTTAGTCCGAGAGCTATTGGACTGGCCTATTGGTTGGGTGTTGAGCCAGTACAATGATGATATTTTAGCGCAGGCGAAAGAATGTCAGCCCGAATACCTTATCTGTCATGTCGCTAAACTGCCACCAGCACCTACTGCGCTTTGTTTGGGTTTATGGCAATGGTTTATTTATGATATTACCGATGCCGAAGTGGCCAAACAGTTAGCGGCTCGAGGTGTGAGCTGGGTAGAGTCTTGGGATGTCACCGCATTAATTAAAGACTTAAAAATATAGAGCCAAATATCTTGGTGTAAATGGCCATGACCCACAGTAGTACAATAAAGCTTAAGGCAATAATAACTGCAGCAGAGCCTATATCTTTAGCTCGGCCAATCATAGGGTCGTGCGCTAGGGTGATACGATCGGCGAGAGTCTCTATGGCAGAGTTGATGAGCTCTGTGAGTAGTAAAAGACACAGTGCTGCGACCAGTACCCCCCAGTGCGCCAAAGATTCGGCTAAAAAGAATGTACTGGGAAAAAGAGTGGCCACCATAATAGCTTCTTGTCTAAACGCTGATTCATACTTCCACGCAAAGCGCAGACCGCGCAAGCTACAACATGCAGCATTTATAATACGCTTCGCCCCTGTACCATTGGGCTTGTTGTACTCATCTTTCATGGTGTGTCCTGATCATTGGTGTTGATGGGTGGTGCGAGTCAATTGCTGTAATCGCTGGGCATAATAATCGAGTATTTTAATGACAATAATATTTTCTGGCCCGTAAACGCCTTCATTATATAAAGCTTGCTTAAAGCAGAAGCACTCGTCCGAATTTAAAATATATTGTTTTTCATGCAGCATAGCTTGCGCACTTACCTGATACCACTGATCTCCTAAATCTAAATTTACCGGGGGCAAGCCAAACTCCTCAATCAAATCGCTCACATCACTGATGGTGCCATCGGTAAAACTATACAGGGTGACTGTTGGGCCTGTTTGAATAAAAATATCGCCAAAGGCGGTAATATCTAAAATTTGGCTATCTCTAGGAAGCTTAAGTGTTTGAGTGATAGTGAGTGCTAGCTCGGGCGATAGGGTTATAGGGTAGTACATAATGTGGACTGCTTTAGCTAAGGGATCTGTGTTATGTCATGGTGTAAACGCCATGCTTAGCGCGGTGTAACTATTCAGAGGTACCGATAAGAGGTACCGAAATGGGCACTCATGAAGCATTGTCTGGGCCGCTCAAGTCATCCATGGGCGCTATATGGGCGCTATAGAAGCACTCCATAAGCACTCCCGGCGCTTAAATGCCCAGAAAATAATCCATCAGTACCCTATCAGGTGATTTTTTTCAGCTTGGCTGAATCGTTACAACGCGGTTTATGCGGTGCAAAGCCCATAAACGACGCTTGCATTTTGTGCAGGCAATTATACAAGGGCTGAACATCGATGTGTTCGCAATGGTGTAAACAATGCGCAACTGCTTCAAGAGTGGATAGGCAGTGATCATGAGGGGCTTTACGAATATGGTATTGCGAGCTGACAGCGGTTAAGTGGATACTAGGGTAAGCGTGCAGCCAGGGGTTGAGTTGCCAAAGTTTATAGGCTTTTTTCCAAGTACCATCTAAAAAAATGAAACGCCAGCCTTTTGGGTTGTTGAGTGTATTTTGTGTTAATAATGTCCCAATAGGCTGTGCTGTGTGATTAGGGTACACAATACAAACAGAGCGCTCTTGTGTTTTGAGCTGATTTTTTAAATGTATAAAGTCGGTTGCGCTCTCGCCTAGCCATAGCTGCGTATTAGCGGCACATAGCGCGACTAAGCGCGCCGTGTTTTTAGCGGCTTTTTGCTCACTGGGGTGTTGGATAATATCAATCATACTGTTGTTACTGAGCGGGCTAATGGCACTACAAATACAGGTTTTGATTGGGTATAGGCAGTGAGTACAGCAAGTGCGTTGGATCATGTATGGATATCTTAGTGAAATGTGTAGGCAGGCTCTTAATGAGAGTTCGCTTAAAATATATCGAATAATGACATAATAGATCATTGTTGAATATACTGACTGTAGTATTAAGAATGTATTAATGGGTTTCTCGATATCACTTTTCTCATATGGATCCGTCATGTGTCTCTCTATAATTTTAATATCATTATCTCGTCGTTTATCTCATTATAAAGCTTGGCGTATTCTTATCTCATTGAGTTTTCCTGTGCTGTATTCACTACTAGGCTCTCACGCGCAAGCACAAGAAGTGATAGAGGCTTCTGAGCCAAGTGCGATAGAGGAAGTTGTCGTTGTTGGTGAGCGTAAGGGGGACTTTACAATTATTACTGAGAATGCTCAAAAATTAGTCGATGTACCTGGTGCTTTAGGCGATCCATTATCCGCCGTGTTTAGTTTACCTGGTGTGGTGCCTGGTGACGGCGGGGAGCCATCAGTACGAGGCTCCTCTCCTGTTGATAATCTCTATTTAGTCGACTTTTTACCTGCTGACTATATCTTTCATGATTTTTCATCATCTATATTTAGTGAATACATCTTACAAGATTTTCAATTATATTCAGCAGGGTTTGGTCCTGCTTATAGTGGTGTTACAGGTGCTGCATTTGGGATCACGTTAAGAGAGCCAAGTGATCAAGATTTGAGTGCTACCTTGGATCTTTCACTATTGCGATCAGGCATTTTTATAGAAAGTGCACTCACAGAAAATACGGCCTTTTATGTATCGGCACGCAAGAGCTTTATTCATTTGGTGGTCGACGAACAATCAAAAGAAGATGCCGAAGATGAGGGTGAAGGTATTCGTATTATTGAAGCACCGCAAGATGATGATTATCAGTTTAAATATTTATGGAATATTGCGGATAAGCATAAGATAACATTGAATGCCAATGGTGCCACTGATTATGTGGAAGCTGAACTCACGGAAGATGCAAATTTTATTGCGACTAATCCAGATTTTTCCGGATTAGCAAAAATAGAAAAAGATTATGACGGGCAAAATATTATTTATTCTTATGCTGGTGATAGGTTAGAAGATATTACATTAGGACTTGGTACAACAAAGCTGACAACAGGTACTTATTGGGGTAATAATTATGAAAGTGAGTTTGAACAAAACCGGTCTATCGCTAAAGGAGAGCTAAGTTATGCTATAGCACCGCAGCACACATTAAATACGGGTATGCTATTTATCGATGGTGACTACACATTAAATTATGATGGTGTAATATTAATTTGCACCGAACAAAATCCTGATTGTAGTACAGCTCAGCGTGAAAGAATCAAGCTAAATGATAGTATCAATATTCAAGAGTCGGCAATTTATATTAATGATAGCTGGGCGATTCAGCAAAGAGCTAATTTAGAAATAGGCGCACAATGGTATAACAACGATTTTACTGATGAATCATTATTATTGCCGCGTATCGGATTAGATTATCAATTGACTCATCGTACACAAATCAGTGCTCGTTATGGTCATTATGCTCGTTTGCCCGAAATACAATATACCTTTCCAGGTATTGGTAACCCTGAGCTATTGACCGTAAAAGCGACTCATCGTGTTGTGGGGCTTGAGCACACCATAAATGATAGCTGGAGTGTCAATATTGAACTATACAATAAAACCTTAGATGATTTAGCCACCGCAATACCTACTCAAAACAATAGCGCAACACACGCTCAGCCTCCTTATATTAATGCAACTACAGGGGAGGCGATGGGTATTGATCTATTAATTAATAAAAATAAAACAACTAATTGGTATGGCTGGCTGGCGATGAGTTATGGCCAAAGTGAGCGAACCAATACCATAACGCAAAAGACTAACAATTATTATTTAGATACACCATGGCTTACCACTTGGGTCATGAATTACCAATTTAATAAAAATATGGACATAGGTTGGCGTTTAAGCTTAAAGAGTGGTGAAGCCTATACGCCTATTATTGGTTTAAAAAAGGGTAGTGAATTTTCAGATACGATTGTGCCGAAATACGGAGAAGCTTATTCTAAGCGGCTCCCGACATATGCACGGCTAGATATTCGCTATAAGTGGAATTTTAATATTGGTAATTTAGCATCAGCATTAATTGTTGATGTGATTAATGTACTTAATCGTGAAAATATAAAAACACGGCAACTGGACTACGATAATGTAGATACTGAGGATAGCCCGATAATAACCGAAGATGTTGCTGGGCTAGGTATTTTGCCTGCAATAGGTTTGAGAATACATTTTTAAATATAATTTATAGAAGTCAATATGGCTCAGTAGTTAATTGACCTGATCATTTAATCAGGTCAATTAACTTTAAACGATAAAAAGATTGATGGATTATTGTCGAGTATTTTTGGTTTGAGTATTGAGGCTTATAGGTATCAAAGATTAGTCGCGTAATACTTAATAAGTCCTCTAAGATAGAGGCTTATTAAGTATGCTAAAATCTTGTTTATTGTAATAAAGTGTGATTCTCGGGTAGTGTACGTGAAATCCATAAGGCTAATTTATGACGCATATGAGGTTCGTCTTCTTGATTTTTTGCTAATGGTTGAATGAGCTTATCGTGCACTAGTAATTTATAAAGATAGGTAATTTTTAATTTAGCTGAATCAGTTGCTTCAAATTCACCTGCCCCGCGTTTTTTAGCATAGATAGCACCTACTCTAAGAGCTTCTGTGACGAGTGCTGCTTCATTTTTTATTTTTTTCATGATTGGTCCTTATAGCAAAAAGCTGTCACTGAATATAATCAGTGACAGCTTAAAAGATATAACTTGCAAAAGAAAGCACAAAGGTTAATCAAATTAACAGCCCTTTATGCTTTTGGTTGTCACCAGTCTTTATTCACTTCTCGCCAAGATTCACGACGGTTCTTGATATCAGGTTGGCCTAAATCGATACGCTTTAATTCACCTTCGTTGCTCTGTGTTAAACCTTCTTCGTTAGGCTCTGCATAAAAATTATCACCTAAATCAATGGCATCAGGTATTGCCTCGCCTACCTCTGTACCATCGCTAATTGTTTTTCCTGGTTCTGTAACAGCACTATAAGTGGGTGATAGACCATTAAAAAATTCACGTTGATATAGACGTGTATTACCGACTTCGCCCGAGCATAAGTCATCGTTTGGGGTGAAGGCAGTAAAGAGTAAGCTGGTCGAATATAAAGTCGCTTGACCGATATTACGGGCATAATTATTAGGAAAATCTAAATACCAGCCTTTGTTATCAGCAATCACTTTTGTTACATCATCAGTGGTTGCTGCTGGGTCGCCTGTATTTAAAAATACTTGGCTGCCATTAAGATTTTTAACCTGTCCATTACTGTACGTTTGAATATTCGTTGTATCGATTAATTCACGTTTTTTAATGGTATTGCCTGTTAATTCATTTAGTGCATTAATGGGCTCTTTCAAGCCATAAAAACCATTATTTGATGTGTAGGTACCATCAATATCATTAAAAAACCGGCCGGTACCGGCAAACACCCAATAATTATAGTCTTTATCAATACGAGTAAAAGGCGCCCCGCTAAAGGCTTGATTTACAACATCTAACATTTGAGTATCTTTAATAGTGACACCAGCTGCACCAAATGTGAGTTGAGCACGGCGTAGCTGCCCCTCGGGTTTATCAATTGAGCCACCGACTAAACCATAATAAATAACATCATCTTGATAATCACGATTCCAATCAGTCGCATGCACACCACCTACAAAGGTATTCATAACACCGGTGTCATATTTTTTAAGTTGTTTTTTACGCAAATCAAATAAAAATAATTTAGCGCTTTGATCGCTAACAGCTGTTTTTTGTGCTCTACGCATACTTGAGGCATCTTTTCCATAAGGTCCAGAGCCAAAGGTTAAAAACCAATTATTTTTAGTGCCTGCAGTGTAGTTTCCCGTCCGCGTATTAGGACTGCGTGCCTTAATAATATCTACATTAGTTGTAGTAAAGCCTAGGTTTGGATCGGTGATTTCTGCTACTAACTTAGGTGGCTTTTCGGGGTTAGTAATATCTAATACAACCCAAGCTGAGCGCATGGTTTGTGGTGTACCTGCATTATTGATCTCAATAGGGCCACCACCAAAACGCATACCAGCGACTAAAATAGTTCCCCAACCGCCTGGATGATCTGCATCATCATTAAAAATATTAACATCAAAACTCTGTAATTTTCCATCCATGTAAGCAACATGCGGATAATCGTGGTCAGTTAACCATTGTAGATGAGGTAATAAGTTATAAGGTACATAGCCCCATAGCTCAGCTCCTAAAGGGTGCTTATCGGTCGAGTATTTTTTGTCATTCGCGTTATAGAACCCTCCGTTAAAAGCATGAATCATTCCATCATTTGCTGAAGCATAAATCACAGTGCGCCTATTTTTGTACTTTTCTCGATAGGTTAAATAACTCGAATCAGAAAACTCGATGTCATAACCGACTTTGGGAGCGTTGATAATTAATGGTGTGGCATTGGCTATATCTCCTAAGCGCCATGTTTCTAAACCTGAAGTTGTTGTATTTATATTGGCAGCACGTGATCTAAATTCAGGATAATCTTGCCCGCGGATATAATTAATCACTTTTTCAGTGCTAGTCACATTACCTAATAAATAATTATTAGGACCTGTAAAGGTGGCAGGAATAAAATCTTTAAGATGAGCATTTTGTGTGATTAATCCATCGTTATTATCATCAATGGCAGTCAAAATATGCCGTTGTTTTTGCGCCGATGTATTATAAATGCGCTGGGTGATGGGGTCGGTGACTTCTGCAAGAGCTTGATGTGCGCTCCATACGGGTTTTAAAGTATGTAAAGACACTAGGCCACCTTGCTTGGCACCACGTGTGCCGTCAGTATTAATATTATACCGTTGGGCCATCATATTTTTACTGGTTGGATCATATTCAATATCAATAATTTTATCGGCGATTGTTAGGCCTCGGCTTCCGTCTGTATCTTCGCGTACATGGTTATGCTCATCCATAAACATCCCATTTAATGTTCCTACCCAGCTTAATTCACTCCCCGCATAGTTGAGTGTTGGGTAGTAAAGGCTTTGTAAAAATAGGCCGACGCCATCGCCCGCATTGGTAACTACGCTTGAGCCCGTACCAGAGGAAGCACCCGCTAAAATTTCTGTAATGACTTTGTCAAATTGAATTTTTAGCTCTTTAGGGTTGTTCGCATTATGGTAATTATCAGGAATTCCATCGGGTGTTGGCGCACCAGTAAGGTTATTGATAGCATCCCATTCATTTTGTAAGTCGGGAATATTGTTACCATTAACATCTTTAAAGCCACCGTACTTTGCGGCGTAATATAACGGTTGCTCTAAAAACTGTGCTCTACCTGAAGCGACTATGAATTTTTTATAAGACCAGCCATCTTTTTGTGAGCAGTTTCTGCAGCCATCGCCGTCAAAGCCATTGGTACCCGATACTACATGAAAGCCATTACCCTGTTGATCAATGGCATTACCGTTGAGAGAAATAGCACGGCTTACGCCATTGACAACAAAGCCAAATCCTATTTTATAAAAAGTAGAATTTTTAAGTACGCGGGTTTTAACGGTTAAGCGTTGCTCGTCTAATTCATAAGCAATGAGACCGTTGATATCTTGGTCAAAGTCACCGCCTTGTTCGCTATCCTCCCAAGTCACATACATTAAGCCGGTATAGATACCATCGCCATCATCGTCATTGTGAGGCTCAATAATTTTAAAATCGACAATAGCGCAATTACCTTTGACGTCTTTATTACGGCAAGCGGGGAATATTGTAATTTTTTTATGTTCTTGTTTGGGGCGCGGTAAGACGATTTTGGGGATTGAAGGTGCTAATGAAAAGCCAAAAGTATTCACTGTTTGATCACCATCAATACTCTTATTAATATCATTGGTTTTTGCATAAAACGCTAAGCCTGATGAGTAATAAGAGCCGTTTAACCGTGGTGCGTCAGGGCAAGTCCCTCTCACAGAAGATAAGCTACCTACCACTTTTTCGGTGCAAAGCTCATCTTGATCTACACCCAGAGTTTTACCGACAAAATACTGCTCACCTTTAATGCCCTCTAGTGTCCCTAAGCGATCGGTAATAGCATTTAATCCAGTTGTTGATAAATTGATATCAGAGGCATTTAAATGGTTACCGTCATAAGAAATCGTCGAGCTATTAAAAGCTAATATGTTTAAATTTGAACAATAATTGTCTGTTGTTAGTGGTTTTTCCCACATGACCGGCTTTAGGTAAGGTGAAATAAATGAATCATCGGCTGTAAATTGACGTGTGGGTGTTGCGCCAGCTAGATAGCGATAAGTTTCTAATAAAATTTCACCAAAAGGATTGCCCCAGTTAGTACAGCTTCCGTTATCAAAAATATTCAAGCCCCACGTGCATTTATCGGCTTGATAGGTACCTGCTGTTAACCCTGTTTTTTGAGCATACCAATTAGCCAAGCGTAGACTATTAAGGCCTTGAATAATACCACCATTTGCCAAGGTAGTTTTAAAGGTTCCATCGGTGGTGGTATTAATTTCATCGCTTAGTGGACCAATATTTTTGCGCAATACGCCGCCATCTTTATTACGCATATAGCTGCCAGTAATTAAACCAAATTGAATTTCACCGGCTTGGCCGTACCGCTGTAGGAGCCCGGTAGGCTTGCTATTCCCCTTCGGGTATTGAAGACACTCCTCACGTAAGGCATTACTTTTAGAGGTACATACATTGACTCGAGCAATGTAATCGGCGAGTTGATGGGTACTTTTTTTGGGGCTTTGATGATGAGCGTAAATACCTAAGCTGACTAATACGCCAGGGTCACTATTAGCGACAGAGCCTCCGGTAATATATTGCTCTTCTTGATACAAGCATTGCCATCTTTCGCCGGCAGGCCAAAAACTAAAATTGCCTTTTACTGCACGTATAAGGGGCGGTTGGGTGCTTTTATGTGAGGCTATCCCCATGCTTAAATCAACGGTGGTATTACAAAATGTTACACCTGAATCAACAGAATCTTTACCCACCTGAACATTAAAAGGAGTTAAAAATTTTAAATCGTTGCCATTATAATATTTAGCAAAACTATGGGCATCACTGGTGAGGTGTGATCGTTCGAGGATAGTGGTTTTATCAGTATCAGTGGAACGTAATCCTCCGTAAAGAATTTTACGAACAATATCGATACGAGTCATGGAAACCCAATTTAAAAAATTACCACTCCATTGATTTTTTCCTCGTGTATTACAGTAGTAACTTGCTGAGGTAGGTGTGCTCGGTGAAAAAACACCACTACCATAAACGTAGCACATCTCACTATCAAAATAGCCTATGTATTCAATAGTTTTATTATAGGTTGTATCGGCATTCCCATCACCATTAATATCATCAAAATCATTATAGGCTTTAAAGAATAATTGATGATCTGATGACATGCTTAGCATGACCATTGGTGGTGTATTATTACCGCCGCTTAATGGTGGTGTGTTTTGATAATCATAAGCTGATTGAGCATGAATATTGGAACTTGATAACACAATAATGACAATACAGGCTATTAATAAAAGGTGTGATAGCCAGTTATTTAAAATACGTAATTGAAATATTTCATTGATATTATAATGGTTTTTTTTCATTGTTATTGGCATGTTATAACTCCTTAACAATGCGGTAAGTTGTTTGTAAAATAACTGTTGCGCGGTTGGCGTTGCCACTGGCCATAGCGGTAATGCGATACAGGGGTTTATAGTTTTCATTCTCGCTAGCTTGTACACTGGCACCTTGTGTACTAAAGCCAGCGCCTAGCTCTAAGCCTACATTGGTAAAACATAAAAATTCTATAATATATTTAACCGGATTTTTTAAGCCATCGATCGTGATTTTTTTGTGTTTACTATTTACATTCCATACATTTAGTGTTTCATCTTTCCAAAAATCTTTTTTAGGATTGGTACTTGCATTGGCAATATAGCAATGTGCACGCTCTGTTCCGGCGTCAAAATTACCTGCAAAACATAAACCGTCATTGCAATCCGAAGAAAAACAATCATTTCCGGTGCAGCTGGTGTAATGTTTTTCCAGCTTTGGTGGATTATCGGCTAATGCTTTTTCAATGGTAGTTAAGGCGGTTTCTACTGCTTCAAAGGCAACGCCACGGTCATGCGCACTCGATACCATTTTTAGTTCTAACCCAGAATTTTGCATACTGGTAATACCAATCACTGTTAATACACCTAATATAATAAGACTGATAATTAATGCTGCACCTTGTTGATATTTTATATAGAAAATATTAGGAGATAGAATTTTATAAGGTTGTTTGATTAGGTTCATATATTTTGATTCCTAATTTGAATAGTGGTGCTAACGACTTGACGCATAAATAAACCTAGATAGGCTCTACCGTTAAATTGAATGCTTTGTGGATCAGAAAAGACCGGTGATTTAGATCGTAAAAGCATATTAATTTTTACGGTATATACGTTTTCCCAATCATCGCTATCAGTAAAACCATCGTTATTAATATCCATGTTATTGGCATGACGATATTCATTAATAATGCCATCGCTATTAGTATCAACACCATACATAAATTGAATGTTTTCAATGCCTGTGGCAAGCTCTTCTGTACGCATTGTTAGGGCACCATTATGTGCAACCATCGCTTGACGTTTAAGAGCGGGTGTTCCAGGTAACAAGCTTGAGTCACCAATAAAATATGCATGAGATATAAGTGGCATAATGCGAGCGCCGACTTGATATGAGGCTGTCGGTAATGCTCGGGGGCAATTCGTGCCGCTACACTCGGAGCAGGTATAGCGTCCACGTATAATGTCATTACAATTATTGGCTGAAGCTTCGTGACTAACGCTGTTGGGCCCTTTAATTGTGCTGGCAGTAAATACAGCACTGAAGCTACATGAGCCATCAACGATGGCTATGGGCTGATTAACCTCAAAGTTATGGTTATCCCATAGCGTAATATTTTTTGTTGTCGGGTTTTGATTACGAACTAAAAACTCATCTTCAGATTCACCACGACGAATCAATAAGGAGTCGGTATTCGCTAGCGCTAGATGACGGTACCCCACCGGAAAGCTTCCCGTCCCGCTAGTATCGTCAAAACCAGCAATGCCAGCGGTACCTATAAACCCCATAATATCGCCACTTATAATATTAACTTGCTCTGTATTATTATTAGCGCAGCCAATATAGCCGGCCATGCGAATATCGCGGCTTAAGGTATCTAAGGCAAAGCGAGCGTTTTCTTGGATATAGGAGATTTCTTTATGGTCTAAATAATTACGTTTGCTAGCAATCACTACTTGGAATACACCATTTAAAATAATCATACCTATTAATAAAGTCACCATTAATTCAATCAGTGAATAGCCTTTCTCATTTTTTTTAATGAATAGGGTATTGAGTGATAAATTATCGATATCATAACTCATATCAAATACCTGACTTTAATATATAATTTTGGCGTTTATAATCAGTGGTTGCACTGTGTTCTTCTTCGTTAATTTTTACGATATCAAATTCGATATTAATACTGTAGGTATCGCCGACTAATTCGATAGATGATTGCCCGCCAGGCAAACGCTGGCTAATATTGTTACGCCAGCGCTGGATGTCCCAATCGCGCATTTGTTGAGCATTACAGTTGGTATTGGCTCCTTCACAAGATTTGGCAACCCCTGGATTATTGCCCATAGCAATTTGATAAATTGGCGCTGCAGCACGATTTGCCCGCATGCTTTCTAAAATATCTTGCGCCAAAAAAACAGCCTGTGAATAAGAGTAAGCTTGATGATTAAAACGCATAGCTTGTGTTTGCATACCTAAAATACCGAGCATGCCAACTCCCATGACAAAGAGTGATATCATCATTTCTAAAAGTGTTGCACCACAGGATTTTTTAAGCACAGAAGTATATTGTCTTGTAGTCAGTGGGCTGATTTTTCTCGGAAGATAGTTGCTTAGCATGACAAATTACTCACTGTGGTTTTACCAAAGCCATCATCAAAACGACTCTCATGGATACCGTCGTTATTTTCTAAATCGCGTGTTATCATTGTTCGCCCGCTACGTTCAATAATGACGCCACGCGCATAAATCAAATCTTTTTCGGGTTCGCAAATGGTGACTAATGCACGCTGTTTATTCAGGCTAAAGCCTTGACTATTAAAACTCAGTGCGTTGATAGCTTTTGAATCGCTAATGTCAATCATACTCAATAGATAATTACCGATATTGGAATAACTTAAAATAATCTCTTCAGTATTTTCACGTTGAGCATTTTGAGCAATTGCACTCCCTGCTCCATTATCTAAAAATACAATCCAACCCTGGCTCCAGTTGCCGCCGCAACTATTGCCGTTAGCACTGGCGCATACTGTTGTTACACTATTGCGAGAGGCCGCTTCACTGCGGGCGGTCACAACCGCTGTCGCTATACGATTTTGTAGACTTTCGATATTATTTCGCTTAATAAAACCTTGATAAGAGGGTGTGGCTATCATCATTAAAATAGCTGCGATAAGAATTACAATCATTAATTCAATCATGCTAAAGCCTTGTTGTTGGCTCACCCTCTGTGTGATCGTTTTTGCTGAGAGGTATACTTTGTGTGTTTTCACGACAGGGCTCTTTTTAAGTAGTGATAGCAGGGTGTGACATAACACCCAATAGGTCTGATAATGTTGAGTTGAATAAAAATAAAATATGACAACATCATTCAACGACTCAATAAGGTTATGGCTATGGGTTAAACATTAGCGTATTCGCTTATGGATTGTGACCATTAGTAAGATAAACGGGAGAGGCTAATGATTGATGGAGCTCTTATGCTTAAATAGTTACTATAAATATTTTTTTATAGCATAAGGTTTTTAAAACCATGAATTAAACGGTATTAAATAGCGATAAGTGGTGTTTTATTTTGAAGAGTTTGGGGTTGTCTATTTTTAGGTGCCAATTGTTATATTAAAAGGTTTTTATTGGTGTCGCTTTTTATAACTGTATTAGGTGTCTCATTAAAGCCGGCGGAGCCCCCCCAAAGCTGTATTTGTAAGCCCTCAAGTAGACTCGTAATAATAAACAGTAGAGGCTGTTTGATAGCGCTTATGATAAAGAAGGTGCTAGCCAATCCTCTGTACTCATGTATTGATATAGAGCAAAATCAAGATATATGTTGGTGGGTTGTTATTGCCTTTATATGGAAAAGGTGTGGAGAGCGATAAGATATGACCCATATGCGATGGCAATGATGCACTTATTCTATGCTCACTACCTAGCTCACTTACGTTCAACATGATAATGAGCTGTGTACAGCGTGTTTCGAAGTTCAAAGGTGAAGAGAGGCTGGCGATATTGATCAGTTGTTGAAGATTTAGTGGGAGATTGACCTGAGGTTCTGTCGTTTATACGGGTATTAATTGTGTTTATGTTCGCATTTTCGAAACTCACCACCCGTTTATTAACTAAATCAGGCTATATGTCGTATCGCACATAACTAAGACACTCTATGATTGGTACTGATATTTGATATATACGACTATAGATCTGAGACGCTCACTGACGATGGCTTTTGTGTAGGTATTTAATATAGTACCTCATATAGTACCTTGCTGGATCGGTACAGCAATCAGGTTCAATTTTTTAAGAGGAAGCAACAATGCGCAAAATTGTGCCATTAGCACTCGTGTCAGCTGTGTTAGCAGCGTGTTCGGGAACCGATGAAGAAGGGAGCTCTTCTAGCGTGGATGTTATTGCATCTTCCAGTATTGCTAGCGTATCCAGTGTGCCTATTAGTAGTACACCTGTTAGTAGTACGCCAGCCCCTGTGAGTAGTAGCTCGCAAGTTACGACTTCCAGTACACCGGTCTCAAGCACCCCTGTATCCAGTATGCCCACCTCAAGCGCGAGTAACAGCAGCGTACCGCCTGTGGGTGGTTCAACACCGCTTTATGCCAGCTTTGCGGCAGATGCGTTAAAAGGGGCTGACCTTTTTAGTGCGCACAATTGCAATGCCTGTCATGGGACAAGCAATAACGAAGACGGTGCGATCAATCCGCTTAACGTCAACAAATACACTTCGCAGTCGCTCTTTGCCAAGGTGCATGAAGAAATGCCCTTACAAATTGCAGAGCCAACAACATGTGTTGATCAGTGTGCTGCTGATATTACCGCTTACCTAGAAACATGGCGTCCGGCGACAGTGACGTGTAGCAACCCCGATACCATAGGGTATACCCCGCGTCGCTTACGCCTATTAACCGTTGATGAGTATCAAAATTCACTCGAAGATTTACTAGGTTTAGATACTAACTACACCGATAAAATTGTAGGTGATGGTAAAAAAGGTAAATTCCCGAATAATGCGACAACTGTTGTTGGTGAAAACCGTGCCAATAAATACTGGGCAGCCGCCGAAAGCATTGCTGCTTGGGCTGTTGAGAATGACAAACCCTTTAGCTGTAACGGTGGTTGTGCTGATAAATTTATTGATGAATTTGCACCCATGATGTATCGCCGCCCCTTAACGGATGCGGAGCGCGCTATTTATGAAAAAATATTCGATAACGCAACAGGCTCCGACGGTTTACAGTTTTCGCTAGTTACAGCATTAAACTCGCCACAGTTTTTATACCGCTCTGAGCTTGGTCATAAAGTTTCAGAGGTGCTTGCGACAGAGCCGGTGCCTTATTATCGCCCTGCTCCGCCGTTAACGCAGTGGAATATTGGTACGCCAGATGCCGATGGTTTTACAGAAATCAGGTACTATGCCGGCTCTCAAACCACCTATAACTGGACTGGAAATGATATTGTAGCTTTTACAGTAAAAGCCACTAAAGGTGCCAACGGTGAGTTGCCCACTCAAGTTAAATTTACGATTGGTGGCAAAGAGTTTGAAGAGGAGATTACTACGGATAAACCCAAAACATACCGCTATAAGTTGGAAGGTTTAAGCTCGAATGCCAGTAAGAATGTCCAGATTAATAATCAGCTACCTAACAACTCAAAGTTTTATGTCAGCGGCTTTACCTTTGGTAAATTAGAGCTTTATACGCCAGCACGTGGCGATGAAGAAAAAATGAAAAAAGCTGACCCCGATAGCTATGTACTCGATCCTTATGAGTACGCGACGTTATTGGCCTACACGTTGACGGGTTCTACGCCCGATAAAGCGTTGTTTGATGCGGCCAACAACGATGGTTTGCATTACGAGGCGCAAATTCGTGCACAAGTTGAGCGTTTACTCGATAGCCCAAGGGGTCGTGAGCGCATGGGGGCTTTTGCGGGTTACTGGTTTGAAACCGACAAAGTGACAGACTCAGGGGCTAATCGTGATGCCACCGAGTTTCCTAACTACACGATGGCTGTACGCGAGTCGATGGCTGAAGAGGTGCGTGAGCTATTCCGTGAGATCTTCTATAACAATCGTGAATTCAACAGCTTATACAGCGGTGATTTTACCGTGCTCAATAAAACCTTGGCCGATTACTACGGTGTGGTTTCGGGCAGTACGGGCGCTGATGATTGGCAAGTGGTTGATAGCCTAGAGAAACGCGGTGGTATTTTAACTACCGGCGCCTTTATGACGGTTAACGCGCACCCAGACAAAACTGCACCCATTATCCGTGCGGTACGTATGCGCGAGCAAATGCTCTGTCAGCATATTGCACCCCCACCGCTACTAGTGGCCGATCGTGATGCGTTATTGGCATTAGCGGATGAAGAATATAAAAAAGGTATTGCCACTACGCGTCGTTACTATGAAGTCATTACTGACAGCCCTGCGTGTGCTGGTTGTCACGAATATCAAATTAACCCACTCTTTGGTACCGAAGATTTTGACCAAGTGGGCCAATGGCGTGATACCCAAAAAGGGAGCACGGGTATGGACTTAGATATCGATAATACAGGCACCTTATACGGCGCAACAACGGTGACCGATAACTCGGGCGCTATTGAATTTAATGGTGCTAAAGGTTTATCTAAAGTGATTGCCCAGTTACCCGGTGTTGAAGAGTGTTTAATGGATAAAACCTTCCGTTTTGTGGCGGGTATGCCCATTAAAGAAACCTCTGTTGATGCCAACTTTGAATCTTCTTTAACTGCACAGCAGCGCACAGATTTTAAATGTGTAGAAGATAAAGCCACGACAGCTTATAACGCTGCGAGCAAAAACCCTCGCGCTGTCATGACCGAAATGGTTATGCAAGACTTGCTACGCTATCGTAAAGCGCAATAACACGCGGCCAACTGCTGGCTAGCCAGCAGTTGTCTAGGCTCAAAGAATAAAATAAAGGTAAATAGGAATGACTACTGAAGATCGTAAATTCAACAGACAGCGCCGCAAATTCCTTGATATGGTCTCTAAAGCAGGCATATCATCGGCGTTATGGCGCGCAAGCCCCTTTGTAGGCGGCGCTATGGTGAACCGTTTTGCAGAGGCTGCAGGCGAAACCCCTAAGCGCTTTTTAACGTTTAACCACCCTGCAGGTGCACCGCAAGGCTCTTGGATGCCAAGCAGCATTAGCAGTATGAACCAATCAAGCGCACCTTATTCAGAGGTGGCAGCTTATTGCAACTTCCATCTGGTTAACGTTATTGGTGGCGGCCATGGGTCTTCGCATGCGGCGATGAATATTGGCTCGGGCGATAGCTTTGATGTTCAGTTATCGCGTATTTTAAGTGCTAACACACCTTATTCAGCGCTTAACTTAGGTGTGCGCGTGCCTAAATCAAAAGGGGATGTTATGGGGCGTCGTAATGGTGACCCCATTATTCCGGAGAGCAACGCAACCACAGCTTACGACACCTACTTTGGTGGACCACCTCCCGGTGGTGCTGCAGAAGCTTTATTCAAACAGCAAGCCTCGGCACTCGATGCCAATAAAGCTGCGCTTGATGAATTAAAGAAAAAGCTCGGCAGTGAAGAAAAAGCCCGTCTTGATGAGCATTTTGCTGCATTGGATCGTATTCGTAAGCGCTTAGATGATGCCTCTAAATTTGTCCCCCCTATGGGTTGTGCTGACCCTGCCATTGCCTCGCTCAATGCGATGGATGAAGGCGGCGGTGTACAAACAGAAATTAAAATTATGGCTGAGATTGCCATTACCGCCATGCGCTGCGGGTTGAGTAACGTAGCGACAATTCAGTTAGATGATAGCCAGAGCGAATGGCGTTATGCAGGCCCCACGTTCAGTGAAGGCCACCATCAAACGTGTCATGGTCGTGGCCGTGATGATTTGATTACCATTACCAAGTACGTGCATACCGGTGTGGCGCACATTGTAAAAACATTGATTGATACGCCAGATCCTGCCGGCGGCAATATGATCGACAATACTGTGTTTTTACAAACGACCGACCAAGACGGTATTTCGCATACCACAGGCGGCTGCCCCAACTTAATGGCGACTAACATGGCTGGTTTCCCTAAAGGGCGCGTAGGCGGCGGTGGGAGTAACCGTGATCTAATGATGGATATTGCTGAAGGGCTAGGCGTTAAAGGTCAAATTGCCTCTAGTACGACCGATATTGAGAAAAACGCCAATATTGCTTAGCGTATAAATTAGGCGTATTAGATGGCCTATCTCATAAAAGGCTCGTACAGTAATGTATGGGCTTTTTTTTGGTCTTTTTGGAGGGTTGTTGAGCGTAATGTCTATAAATCTAAAACAGTGTTTTATGAGGGTGACGTTATTACTCGCCGCTATTGGTGTTAGTGGTTGTAAGGGAGCGGCTGTGGAGCCTCCGGTGGCTAAGTTGCTGGCCAAGCCGCTGAACGATACAGGCACCACTTTTTGCCGTGACTCAAGCGGACTAGAAGAGGATTGTTTTGTGGCAAGTGCTCAAGATGGTAACCAAGGGCGCGATGCACAAGTGGGTTTAGTGAAAACCGGTGGCGGGCAAGCGGGTTTTGATTGGAGTAAAATCGCCACCGATGGCAGCACATTGGCCCAGCAGTCATTGGCGTGGCAAGCGGCAGGGTCTGAGGCGGCCAATACGCAGTGGCGCTGCGTGCAAGACCACCACACCGGGCTTTTGTGGGAGGTGAAGTCCGATGTCCCTACAGCGGTTAACTTTCGTGATTTACGCTATACCTGGTTTGACCCAGATACGACCCGTAACGGCGGTAATGAAGGCCTTGCCAGCACTGATGATTGCAATGGTATCGCGTGTAATACCGCAGCCTACATTGCAGCGGCCAATACGCAAGCGCTGTGCGGTACTCAGCAATGGCGTTTACCCAGTGTTAATGAGCTTTTAAGTATTGCTGTGAGCGCTAACTTAGATTACGCCATTGATACCGATTACTTCCCCAATGCTAAAAATGACCAGTATTGGAGCTACCAAAGTTACGCCCCTAACCGCGCTAACGCGTGGTATGTGTACTTTAGTGATGGCGGGAATGGCACGGCGCTCAAAACATTAGATACCTATACGCGCTTGGTGAGCGGGGGGCAACAGTAATGTTCATTCAATTGAAAAGATGTCAGCGCTCACTATCTATAACCTCCCTTTTTTGTGGGGCTTTTTTATTCGCTAGTGTGAGTCATGCGGCGTGTGTGAATGGCCTACGCCAAGAAACACCTACTAGCCGTTTTACATTGCAAGCCGATGTCGTCACCGATACCCACACCGGGCTAATGTGGCAACGCTGTGCACTGGGGCAGCAATGGCAAACCGAGAAAAGCCGTTGCAATTTAAACCTTGAGCAACAGCGCTTATTTACATGGCCGCAAGCACTAGAGGCATCAAAGGCCAGCCCGTTGGGCGGCTATAGTGATTGGCGCTTACCCAATAAAAACGAACTAGCCTCAATTGTAGAGCGTGCTTGTACCGGGCCTGCCATTAACGAGACTGTGTTTCCGAGTACAACAGCGGCCGAATTTTGGACCAGTACACCCGGGCGTCGCGAAGGCGGTTACGCTTGGCGGATTAATTTTAAAACGGGCGATATTCTTAATATTCAAACCGATCAAACCTATAGCGTGCGCCTTGTACGCGATGCGCAATAAATCCTTGTATTCAGCCATACGTTGCTAAGGGTACCCATGCACCACACTGCCAAATGTCACACGCCCCCCTCCCATTTGCTGGCTTGCCCCAAATGCCAAGCCGATACACATAGTGGGTTTGAGCCCGAACAGCAAAGGTGCCAAAACTGTAGTGAACACTATTTTGATTTAGCTGGTATGCCATGCTGGTTTGATACGGGTATAGGGCAACAAGCTGTATGGCAAAACTTGTATGCCAACATGCTTGAGCGCGGCGAAACCAACCTAGTTCAAAGCCAAGCATTATTAAATGACAAAACACAGTTAGCCAGTACACAAGCGCGCTTGCAGCAACTTTGTGAGGGCAATCAAGCCTTATTAGGCGCGCTAAATACATTATTGGCCGATGCTGGCTTAAGCGCGATAAAACATGCCGAGTACGCTGATCATGACGCGAGCCATATGTTGCAATACTACGAGCTGCTATTGCGTGATTGGGCATGGCCGGCGACTGAGGCGTTGGATGCCGATAGCGGGACTAATCACGTTATTGGTCGCAATACGGTGGACGAAAATAGAGCGGAGCTAAACCGTATTGCCGTTGCACTCAAGGCAACGGGCAAAGATTTGGGTGATACATGGGTGATAGGAGCAGGTGCTGGGCGTTTAAGTGTTGATATGCATATGCAGTTAGGCGCCAGTCATACAATCGCCTTAGATGCTAATTTACTCTTAATAACTGCTGCTCACCGCTTGGTAACACAAAATATTGCATGGCAGCTACCCGAGCTTAATTCCCAGCCTCAGCATGGGTTTGCCACTCACCATGTGTGGTCATTGCCTTACAGGCCTTGGCCCGATTACACGACACCGCGCGAACACTTACAGCATTGGTATGCCATGGCGGGTAACGCGTGGCAGCCACCGCTTAAACCTGGCTGTTTTGATAGCGTGGTGACCCCTTGGTTTATGGATGTTAATGGCCGTGAACCTGCGGCATTAATTGCCCAAGTACAAAAGTACTTAAAGCCCGGTGGCCTTTGGTTGAATACTGGGCCACTGCTGTACAGTGCCAGCCTTAACGATGCACAAAAGCTCAGCCATGATGAGATTATCGAGTTACTGGTGTTAGCGGGTTTTGAGGTGGTTTACCAAAATATTGAAACCAGTGCTTACCTCAATAGCCCTCTTAATGCACAAACACGCACTGAGCAAATTTGGACATTCGCCGCTGTTGCGCCTTTGGCTAACGCTACTCATCCCGTGCAAACACATCTCTTACCAACACACCCTCTACCTACACAGCCACCGGCGTGGGTGCTTTTACCACACTTACCTATCCCGATAAATATCACGTTTAACACACAAGGCAACGCGGTGCTTGAGCAGCTGGCGGCAAAAGTTGATGGGGTGAATAGCCTTAATAGCATTGCCGAGGTGATGCGCGCTAATCTTGGCCCAGAAAAAGATGCATTAGAGATCGTCCGCAATGCCTTTGTTGAATATTTACTGGGCTAACGGCACAGGCGGGGTATAAGAGCGGCGCAATGCCAATGGCGTGTACGGAGCACCACAATTAACACAGTGATTGCGTGCGTCTCGATTATTCATCGCTGGAGCAAACAACCTACAAAATGGTACGATTACGTCTAAATTTTGTACGCCGCTTATATAGACAGCTATAGCCTGTGCGGCTACCTTTCCCTTCTATTTGTAAACGCCAACGGCGACAGTTAATAGCCCATGTTTTTTAAACGCGATAAAACCCAAAATTCTGCTCCAAAAAAACCCGAAACTCCCGCAAAAAGTGAAGTAAAAGCCGAGAAAAAAGGCTTTATGGGCTTATTTAGCCGCGATAGTCAGAGTATTGAGTCAGACTCTGATGCGGCATCAAGCAATGCGCAGCCAGTAAAAATTGAAGCGCCAGCGGTGCATACGGCCGAGACCCGAGAAAAACCCAAGTCACAAAGCTGGTTTGCGCGGATTAAAAACGGCCTAGCTCGTACCAGTCATCAATTTGCAGAAGGCTTTGGCAATTTGCTATTGGGCAAAAAAGCCATTGATGACGAGTTGCTCGAAGAGCTAGAAACACAGCTTTTAATGGCTGACGTGGGTATTGAAGCAACCACTGATATTATTGATGCATTAACCGCTGAAGTAGAGCGTAAGCAATTAGCCGACTCCGATGCCCTGTATGCGGCGCTGCAAACTAAGTTACTCGATATTATTACCCCTGCCGAGCAGCCACTGGTGATTGATAGCACTAAGCAGCCCTATGTGATTTTAGTGGTAGGCGTAAACGGTGTGGGTAAAACAACGACGATTGGCAAGCTGGCTTATCAGCTGCGCCAAGAAGGGAAAAGTGTGATGCTAGCGGCCGGTGATACCTTCCGTGCTGCGGCGGTAGAGCAGCTACAAGTGTGGGGCGAGCGCAATGATATCCATGTGGTGGCGCAGCACACCGGCGCCGACAGCGCGAGTGTTATTTATGATGCTATTGCCTCGGCAAAATCTAAGCAACTCGATGTCGTGATCTGTGATACCGCCGGGCGCTTGCATAACAAAAGTCACTTGATGGAAGAGCTTGCTAAAGTGAAGCGCGTGATGGGCAAAGTCGATAATACCGCGCCACACGAGGTGCTCTTGGTGCTCGATGCGGGTACCGGCCAAAATGCCGTGAATCAAGCAGAGCACTTTCAGACAGTGGCAGGCGTGACAGGTTTAGCGTTAACTAAGCTCGACGGTACGGCTAAAGGTGGTGTTATTTTTGCGCTGAGCCAAAAATTGGGTTTGCCCATTCGCTTGATTGGTGTTGGTGAGGGTATAGAAGACCTTCAGCCCTTTAGAGCTAAAGCTTTTGTTAATGCATTGTTTAGAAAAGACGGGGACGATGAGTAAGAACTCGCTTAGAGTGTTTGTATACTCTAGCGGCTCTCATGCGTCGTTTAGCCTTGAATCGCCCACCTTTTAAGTTCTGGTCGTTATGTTTAACGTGTGTGTAAAACACTTAAGGGTGGGCGCCGTCGCGTTGTTGTGGTGGTGTGCGGGTGCATCTGTGTTTTGGCCACTATATACCGGCAGGTATTAATACAAAATCACGCTCTATTCCTCATCGACTCCTACCTTATTTGGCGAAAGCGCCTTAGCGCGCTACAGTAAGCATCATTTACTTGGCTGTCGTATGACGATTATGCCTAATTAAGCCTGCAAAACCCTATTGACAAAGGAATATCGCTGGTAATGATCGAATTTCATGATGTGTGTAAACGCTATGCCACAGGGCAAGAAGCGTTAAATAAAGTCAGTTTTAGCGTAGAAGAGCGAGAGATTGTATTTTTAACGGGCCACTCAGGTGCAGGCAAAAGCACCCTAATGAAGCTTATTATGTTGATGGAAAAGCCCACCAGTGGTGAAGTCATGATTGCAGGGCGCAATTTAGGCCGTTTGGGCTCTAGCCATGTGCCCTATCACCGTCGCCAAGTGGGTGCTGTTTTTCAAAATCATCAATTATTGTTTGATCGCTCGGTTTTTGAAAACGTTGCACTGCCTTTACAAATTTGCGGTATACATCACCGTGATGTAGCGCGTCGTGTACGTGCAGCGCTCGATAAAGTGGGCCTATTGAGCAAAGAAAATGCTTTACCTATTTCGCTCTCGGGCGGGGAGCAGCAGCGTGTCGGTATTGCCCGTGCCGTAGTGAATAAGCCGCCTGTTTTACTTGCCGATGAACCCACTGGTAATCTTGATCCCGAGTTGAGCGCCGAGATTATGGAGCTATTTCGCCAATTTAGTGAGGTGGGCGTCACGGTAATGATTGCAAGTCATGATATTGAGCTGATTAAACGCATGAA
Organism: Marinagarivorans algicola; assembly: GCF_001292705.1. Classification (GTDB taxonomy): domain Bacteria; phylum Pseudomonadota; class Gammaproteobacteria; order Pseudomonadales; family Cellvibrionaceae; genus Marinagarivorans; species Marinagarivorans algicola. Next base: position 24,428 of record NZ_LGAK01000041.1, on the reverse strand, counting down.
CCGGCGCGTACTGACTCTTGAAGGCGGTCAATTAACGCATGATGGAGCAATGTGGTGAGTAAAAAAACGCAAGGCGCAAAAATGAGCCCAGCCAAAAACGCGTCCAAAGACTTGGCTAATCAACGCGGTGCAGTGCAAAGCCAAACGCCTTTTGGGCAAAAGTTTAAAAGCTGGCGTCAGCACCATCGTATATCTGCCGTGAGCAGCTTACTGCGCTTACTGGGTATGCCGCTGCAAACGATTATGACAAGCTTAGTGGTGGCGATTGCGTTGGCGCTACCGACGACCCTTTTTATCGCGATCAATAATGTGCAAAGCTTGGGCGATAGCTGGGATGCAAGCCCTAAAATCTCGGTATATTTACATACGCGTGCCCGTGAAGCGGCGATTGAGGGCTTTCAAAAAGAGCTGAGTGATCGTGCTGATGTGAAAAGTGTGGAGTATATATCGCCTAAAGAAGCCCTCGCGAGCTTTCAAACAATGGCGGGCTTTGGCAATGCCTTAGATTTACTCGAGCAAAATCCTCTACCGCCAACACTGGTCGTGACCCCATCTGCGCAAGCCGCCACACCTGCAGGTTTGGCGGCCTTAGGTCAAAGTATGTCTAAAAGTGCTTTAGTTGAATCGGTGGATATGGATATGGATTGGGTGCGTCGTTTACGAGAAATTATGGTGCTTGGCAAAAAAATAGTCACTATTCTTGCCAGTCTTTTAGGTTTGGGGGTGTTGCTCGCGCTGGGTAATAGTATTCGTTTAGCTATCGAAAGCCGCCGCGACGAAATTGTGATTGTGAAGCTTGTCGGTGGTACGAATGGTTTTGTACGCCGGCCCTTTTTGTACACGGGTGCATGGTATGGCTTTTTTGGTGGCGCTTTGGCGGTGCTGCTGGTCGAGCTTGGTCACCAATCGCTGGCTGAGTCGGTCGCAAGCTTAGCCGCCGCTTATCAAAGCAGCTTTGCGCTCGCAGGCTTAAGTTTATTCGATAATTTATCGTTGTTAGCAGTCAGTACTTTTTTAGGTTTGTTTTCGGCGTGGTTAGCCGTGGGTAAACACCTAAACGAGATTGAACCAACGTAGTACCAGCTAATTGACTTATTGGCATAAAAAAACCGAGCCTTTTAAGCTCGGTTTTTATTTATTCAGTGTTCTCTTTAGTCGGCGATTTATAGAATAAAATCTAAGCCGACAGTCACCGTGTCAGAGTTACCGTGATAGGCCCAGCCTGTTGCGGCATTGCCTTCATCTTCAAAATGATCATACTGCAATTTGAGTGATGCGTTGGGTAGTACGTTATAACGCAACCCATAACCCATAATATAATGCTCTTCTAAGTCTTTGGTAATTTGTAATTTGCCCTGTTCTTGATTTGCTTTTGAGTAAACAATATACGGCTGATAATCACCAATGTTGTACACGAGCGAGACTAAATAAGTAGGAAATTTTGTTTCTACAGCGTCTTTGTATTGCGCGACGTTCCAGTCAAAAAGGACGGTTAAATTTTGAATATCTACTTTACCGCCTACCCCCATAAAGCTTTGCGTAAAAGGTGTGCCGTCTGTAATACTGCCATCTTGTTCAATGGTTTCACGGCCTCGATTATTTTGAAAGTACACAAATCTAAGGTCAAAATTGTCACCCGATATATTCCAGTTAAGGCCAGCAATTTTTGTCCAAAATTCATTAATGGCTTGAGCTGAGCCGCCATACAGTTTATTGTAATATAGTAGCTCTACATTATCGTTAGAGTATTCATTGCCATAAAAAAAGGTAAGGGTATTATCATACTTACCTAATTCAAAATCGTACATGGCATGTAAGCCGTTAAATTGAGTGACCTGCCACCAGTACAAGTTTGAAGGTGGACGCATCCAGGGATAAGCAAACCCTACTTCTGAATATTCCGAGTAGTAATACATGGGAATATTTCTTCTACCCGCCATAAACGTTAAGCTATCGTTGGCGGTGTAAGTTAAATAGTACCAGTCAAATTCTGGCTGAAATTTATCTACTGCTTTAGCGACTAGTTGCCCAGTAATTTTGAGCTGATCACTCAGTTTAACCACTGTTTGTAGTGCAAAAATAGATTCTGCATTAAATGTAAAGTCATTGTTGTACTGGCCTACATCATAAAAATCAGCGGTAAGTATTTCATCGCGCTTTTGACCCGGTTGCAACGGATCATCTACCTGGCCTAATGTTCTTCCCCCTATAATAGAGCCATAGCCGGTAAACTTAATATCAGAAATCGCAGGTAGAGAAAACAACATCAAAAGTGACATTAAACTAACAATAAATAATCTCATTATATTGCCCTTATATTTTAGTGATTGAATACATGGCCAGATGCACATCAATACATCAATAGTCATCTAATGAATTGCAGACCGCCTGAAAAAAACATTAGAACTCCTTATTAAAAAATAGCTTATATGTTTTTGTTATATAAATTTCTAATGATGTAAAAATTTATCAACTGTAAATGTCTTATCAATGATGAACTCATGATTATCGATTATTTGTAGACATCAAATAGCGTCATTTCCATTAAAGATACTAGCAGTCAATGTAAATATTGCTAAAGAGATTATAGGTTTAATAGTAAAAGAGATTATAGGTTTAATAGTAGATGAGGCGGCTTACGCGCTTTGTTATTCAATATGGATGACAGCTTGCTGTCTATGCGTTTAGAGGGTTGAAGGCTGATAGTAAAGATAGCACGATATTATTTCGGGTATTTTTACGAATAAATAAGTGCCAAATACGTTACTATGATGGCGGTTAGCGCAATTTTGCAAATTTTAACGCCACAGATAAGGCCCATTGGTATGCTAACGACATCCAGTGTCATTCTTTCACCTTGTATCAAAAGCTGTAACCTTGACGCAAACGATGTGTGCTCTGGTTGCCATCGTACCCTTGAAGAGATCAAATGCTGGTCTCAAGCGGAGGAGGCAGTAAAAATGGAAATTATTCAGCGTTGTCTACGTCGGCAGTTAGCACGTGACGGCTGAATAATCACTATTGAGGGTTTAGCATGCAGCGTCCTCGTCGATCCAAAGGCTCAGTAGCTCTTCTAGCTTCATTGAAAAATTAGCGCCTGTTTGCTGTGCTTGCTGATTGATGGTTTGGCCAAGCTCGGCTTTGCGCGCTTGTAGTGCCGCTATTTTTTCTTCAATGGTATCTTTGGCGATCAGTTTATACACAAAGACGGCATTTTTTTGTCCGATGCGGTGTGCGCGATCGGTCGCCTGTTGCTGTGCTGCGCTATTCCACCAAGGGTCATAGTGAATCACTGTATCGGCGCGGGTTAAGTTTAAACCTACACCTCCGGCTTTCAGGCTGATTAAAAAAACAGGAAAGGCCCCAGCTTGAAACTGCTCAACGAGTGCTTGGCGGTTTTGGGTTTTGCCGGTTAACAAGCCATAGCTGATTCCAGCAGCTTTTAAGTCTGAGGCTAAAATATCGAGCATGCTGGTAAATTGAGAAAAAATTAACAGAGCGCGGCCCTCTGTGGCCAACTCAGTTGCCATGTGTATGCAGTGCTGGCGCTTAGCGCTAGGAGTACTTTTTTCGCCAAGTAAGGCTGGGTCACAACACGCTTGGCGTAATTTAAGTAAAGCGCTAAGTACAAATAATTGTTGCTCTCCCGGATTTTCGGTGCCTTCTAAGCTTTGTTGTAGTGCTTGCCAAGTATCATTTTTAATGCTTTCGTAAAAACTGTATTGCGCTTCACCAAGATCAATTGTTTGTAGGATTTCTGTTTTTTCGGGTAAATCTTTAGTCACTATTGATTTAGTGCGACGCAGTATAAAAGGCTCTATACGCTTGAGCAATTGGGCTAATTTTTTGTGATTGCCCTCTTGCTCAATCGGTTTTTGAAAATGAAATTTAAAATCATTGAGGCTGCCTAAGCATAAAGGCATTAAAAAATTCATCAAGGCCCATAGCTCTTGCAGGTTGTTCTCTACTGGGGTACCCGATAAACAGAGTTTATGCTCGGCCTGTACATTTTTAATGGCGATATGTATTTTAGTGCGTGGGTTTTTAATATTTTGGGCTTCATCAAGTACGAGCCAGCTAAACAGCGCACTCTCAAAATAATCACTATCATTAATAATGAGTTGATAGCTAGTTAAAATAATATGCGGGGTATTATTAGCCTCAATACTTTTGCTTAACTTAGCTCGGCGTTGGTTGCCGTGATAAATAAGCACCTTTAGGTGCGGTGCAAATTTATGGCATTCGTTAAGCCAGTTATGGAGCAAGCTGGTGGGTACCACAACGAGTGCTGGTTGAGCTTGTGGGTTTTTAGCACGCTCTAAGCTGAGGTGGCTAATAGTTTGTATTGTTTTACCTAGGCCCATATCATCGGCTAATAAGCCGTTAACGCCACACTCTTTAAGGTGCTGGATCCAGTTTACGCCTAGCCATTGGTAGGGTCTGAGTGCCGCATTCACGCGACAATCGGCTTGTTGTATAACTTTGGGCGCTTGCTGTAATAATTGGCTGTGCTCGAGTATTTGCGTGTCTCCTTGCCACGTACTGTGTTTGGGTAAACTGGCGGCAAGTTGAGCCACCCTTGAGGCTTGATTGGGGTTAAAGGTTAAATTTGTACGGCCTGCAAACATGACATCACCAAACTCTTCGGTCAGTTTAGTGACATGTGCCGCAGGCATTAAAAGAAGACGTCCATCTTCAAGAACTAGAGTAATATCACCATGTTGCAGGCCTAAATTGTACTGATGAATTTGATCGAGTAAGGTCAGTAAATTAATTTTAGTGGGTTTATCTTTCTGTGTATTTGCCAACTCTAAAAATAAATCAACCTGAATACTGCCATCACTTTTTTGTTTAAGTTCACTTAAAAAATGATCGGCTTGAATAAAATGTTTGGTGAAATTGTGGTTGATCCTAAAAAAAAAGCCCTCTTTTTCAAGCTTTAATTTTTCATGAATAAAAAATGTCTGCCAGAGGGTATCTTGTGTTTGACTGTAGGTATTGGTGGTTTTGTTATATGTAAAGGGTTTAATGGCTTTTTTGAAGCGTGCGCTAAAAGGCGCTTCAAGCGCGAGGTTACGATTAATATGGTAGAGCACATCATTAAAAATAATGCTGTGTCTTTGCTCGGTTGTATCGGCATTAAACCAGGTACAATAATGCTCGGTGATATACACGAACTCTAAGGCTAGTGTATCTAACCCTTGATGTTGTGTGCAGCGAACAGCGCCACGTACTTGCGCGGTTAAAGGCTGTGACGGGACAGCAGTAGGCAGTGGAATATTCAATGCGCTAAAGGGTTGTTGGTAACGCATTAAAAAATCGGGAATGTCAGCGGGACTTAAAGTGTAGTTGTGAGGTGTTAATGCTTGCTGTAAGAGTGCTACTTGTGCGGGGCTGAGGGCTTGGTTATTAATACAAAACGTATGAATAACCAAGGTCAGCTCTGTTGTGTTATGTGCAATCAGACTGACAGCCGCTAGCGCATCACCCGTCGTGAATAAAGATTGTTTTGCAGAGCTTTGGGCGGCGAGTTGCTGCTGCCCATTACTGAGTGATTGCCAGAAGAGTATATTTTGATGTGTTGCACTAAGCCCAACTTTTTGTGGTGAGCCATTAAGAGGCTGAAAGATGACGCGCTCAGTATTGAGTAGGGCGTGGATAAACTCGGTATCGATGACTGGCCAGCCATGACTGAGCGGTGTGCTGAGTAAATAGCGCAATACTGCTTTATCGGTATCGTGAATAAAAGGTGGCGGCAGTGTCAGGTGGCTTGTTTGTGGGCTATAGGGCTTGGCTTCGGGACTATTGGGTCGAAGACCTACCTTTAATTGTAATTGTAGTATGGGCCGCTGTTGTGCGGTGGTCGGCAGCGTATTGTGCTCAAGGCTCAGCTGGTAAAATAGCTTAAGAGGTTGCTCGGTTTGGGATGGAGCTTGGGATTGGACTTGGGATTGTTGCACGCGCAGTGCGGCCAAAAAACTCATGGGCTACAGGCTCAAACAAAAAAAGGCCTATAATTATACAGGCCTTTGAGCGATTTTTTGGTATTGAGCCAGTGTGCGCTAATTATAAAAAAGATGCCTTATTGCGCCAAATTAACGACCGGCTTACCCGCGACATAGTCTTCTATTTTTTGCATAAGTTGATTAGCCAGCGCTTGCATGGCTGTTTGGCTAGCCCATGCTACGTGCGGGGTAATAATGAGTCCTGGGTGCTTCAGTGCTTGCATTACTGAGCTATTCGCACGGGGTGGCTCTTGCGCCACAACATCTAGCCCTGCCCCAGCGAGTTGTTTGCGCTGCAGCGCGGCAATCACTGCGGCTTCATCAACAATAGGGCCGCGTGCGGTATTAATGAGTAACGCGCTGGGTTTCATCAATTTTAAGGTGTGCGGGTTGATGAGGTGTTGGGTATCGCTGGTTAATGGGCAGTGCACCGACACCACATCAGAGCGCTCAAGTAACACTGGCAGTGAAACGCAGGCATTATTGCCGACCGCTTCACGCCCTGACGGGCTATAAAAAATCACCTCCATGCCAAACGCGTGCGCCAGCGAGGCTGTGGCCATTGCGATAGCCCCAGTCCCTATTAGGCCCAATGTTTTACCGCGTAATGTATGAATGCCGCCATCTAAAAAAAAGCAAAATTGCTCGCTTTGCTGCCATTGACCAGCCTCTAGCGCTTGAGTGTAGTTTTTCAATTGTTTATTTAACGCAAGCATCAGCATAAATACATGTTCTGCGACGCTATGAGTAGCATAGTCGGTGATGTTGGTGACGACGATATTACGCTTTTTGCATGCGGCGATGTCAACGATATTAAATCCTGTGGCGGCTACGGCAATGTATTGCAGCGTGGGGCACTGGCTTAAAATAGCTTCATCGATGACCACTTTATTAGTGATCGCAAAGGTTGCACCTTGTAAATGTTTGGCGGTTTGCGTTGGCGCTGTTGTGTCATAGCTTTGCCATTGGTGTCTAAAGCGCGGAGGTGTAAAGGTGATATTGGGGGGAAAAGTACTGTGATCTAAAAATGTAATTTTATGCATAAATAAAGCTTTATTAGGAGAAACGCTATAAAAGTACAGTAATGTAAACGTTTACTAAGCCTTTTTATACTATTTAGCAGGCGTAATTACCTTTTTTACGCCGGCTTTCGCACTCTTTACGGATATTTTCGCAAGCTGTCACGCGGCCCGGTGAGGTCGGTGCTTTGCGAACACACTCATCATGTTTGGCGGCGATCTCGATGTTATCTAGCTCTGCCAGCGAGCCTTTACCGCAGGCGCTTATAGCGATACAACTAGTCATGACAGTAGTGAGTAAAGCAAAGTGAGCGTGCATAGTATGCCCATCGAGTTAAGGTTATCAGTAGCCAATAGTAGGGTGAGTTGCTTAGTGTCTTACAGTCACCCAATCATACTATGAGGTTAGACCAATGAGCTGACTTGTGCAAAAGCGGCTGCTACATTTTTTGGCTATTGGCCTTTAAGGTGACAGCCGTTAGGCTTTTTAAGCGGCCCTTAAAAAGCACTTACTGACATTAACTTGATTGAGAAGGCGACTAATATTGATCTTTTGCACGACGAATACGACTGCGTAAACGCGAAAACCACGAGCCTTTTTTATAGCGGCCTTTAAATATATGCCGAATACGATATGTGCCACCCACATCAAGGCGCACGCCCTCTGAGCCAACCAGCCAACGAAAGAGAATATCTTCATAACATTTGCGCCAGCGGTGCGTCGGTTTTTGATAAATTGAGAGTCGATCGCAATACCCCATAGCGCGGGCTACATCACCATGAACAATTTGCATAGGGCCTGTTGCCCGCGTGAGAGTGTGCTGCGTAAACTCATCGCCTTCGATGTCAATAATGGCAGGCTGCGCACCTCGCTGCACCATCGGGTCTGACTCGGCCAGCATGGGGGTAATGTTTTCATGTGAGGGGTACAAGAGCGCTTCGCGGCGGCCTTTAATGGCATCGCAAATAGTATCAATGCAATGGCCTTTAAAAATCACATCGCAATCGGTAAACCAAAGCCAATCAGCGGTTGAAGTTAAAGCTGAGCGGTTGCGGCCGATGCCACGGCGAAACAGCTCTTCTTTTGGCATTGCTTGCCAGTGCCATGTGACGTTGTTAATGGCTTTTTGACTAAAAAAATCCAGCAAGGCGGTGGTTTTTTCATCTTCTTGGGCGTAGTAAACCGTCATAATCACACGATGATTTTGCGGTGGCGTCAGCGCTAATGAGCTGAGTTGATAAGCGAGAAAGTGCGAATATTGCCAGCAATGGCTCACAATTTCGAGGGTAATGCCTTGCGTATGCGTTTTACGGGTGGCTTCGGTAGGTATAGCTGCCCTAAACCAGCGGCCCGGCACAAGCCCTGTTGCGGCTAATTTCCACAGCTGATGAATCAAAGGCTCATAGAATGGTGAGGTAGAGGGGGTTGAGGGCATAGTGAACATCTCGATGTTGATCGCTCTATTTATAGTTCTATATTGATCGCTCTATGGGAGGTAGACACAGAGACTATTGGTATACCGGTAAAAGGCTAAAAGCGAACAGCGCCATCATAGCAAACACTAGTCACTTTGCGAGCGTTGATCCGTGAGATTTCACGGAAAAAATGCTAGTCTATGGCGCATCTTATCTCATAGCGACAGCACGGGTTCTAATGATATTCTGCATCTTTTCTTACAATCGTGGACGCCACTTACTTAACTGTGTCAGCAGCATTGAACAGTGTATAGAGGCGCCCGATATCCGTGTTTTTGATGATAATAGCGATGATCCTGAAACATTAGCGGCGCTGGCTGTCATCGCTCAAAAACATACAGTGACAACCCCCGAAAATGATGCCGGCCAAAGTAAGCATGGCGGTTTGTACGGCAATATGCAGCGCGCGCTCGATAGCTTGCCGGGCGAGGCTTATGCATGTTTTTTGCAAGATGATATGCAGTTGGTTCGCCCACTATCTAAAGATGAATTAGGCGCTATCTATCAGCATTTTGAAGACTTTGAATCGATGGCATTCATGAGCCCAACTTTCTTGAAGTTATCTAAAAAAGAAAAAAGCTTAAAAAAAATACTGCCCATTGATAATACCTTTTATTTTACCCGAAAAATCATTAATCAATCGGCAGGTACCTGTTATTCAGATATCTTCATTGCTCATGTAGGGCGTTTACAAAAAAAACGTTGGACATTCGAAAACAGAGAAAAGCTGAATGAAATTCAAGCGCAAAATTATTTTGAGCCTATGCACTGCCTATTAAGCCCTTTCATTATATGGCTACCTAATGTGTCCTGCTATAGAGGCAAGAAAAAAAGCTTGGCACTGAAAATAGCCGAAAAACAATGTAAAGCAGGGCTGTACCCTGCAAAAATTATGACAAAAGAAGAGAGCGAAGCATTTATTCATCGAGATGATAAAATGCTCCCCTTTGCTGAAGATCATATTTCTATTGTGGGTGTAAATTTAAAAAAACCTTGGTCTCTTCACCCTCTTGAGGGACGCCGAGTATTAAAGTCTTTAGAAAAAATAGAACTGGCTATTGCTAAAATATTATAAGAAACAGTTAGGCATTGATGTCAGTATATGAAATATATCGCAGTGATCATTATTCATAATACGGATCAAAAATAACTATCAATTACTGTTGTAAAATAAACGATTCGCCCCACTGTCGATCTGCCTCAGCAGGTGAGAATTTAGAAAAACCTGCCTCAGGTGAAAATGTTAATTCACCAAAATAAATAGCATTATCGACCGAATAAAGATCAACCCTAACATAATTGAAGTCTTCGCTTAATTTTCTAGCGACTTCGATCATTTCTTCTAGGTTTTTAGGTTTTTGAGGCTCTTCATTAGAGTTAGGGCACTTGACGGCTAGCTTTAATTTCTCCCATGAGGTTGTAAAGTAGTCTCTTGTGTGAGCGCCAAATCGATCAGAATCAACCTGAATATAAATCTCTGTTTCATTCTTTTTATTAAATACATGAAATTTAAAATCCGTAGGGATATTACCTGAAGCATCGAGAATCATTTCTTCAAAAACGAGCTGCGGTTTAATATTCTTATAATGCCATTCTAGCTGCCTAGGGTAGAAGTTTTTGAGCAACCATTTACCCAGTTGATACTGCATTGCCGGAAAGTCAATTTTAGATTTGTCTTTTACAATCATGTTCCAGCCAGAACCGTGAGTCGCTTTTACGACAAATTGTTCGGGTAAACTCGCAAAATTGATAGTATCGACACTGTCTATAACTTGAATCAATGGAATCAAATAGTGGCTGCCTATTTTTTGGGTGACATATTCTCGAACAGCATATTTATCTGCACATGTGATAAATAATGGGTTTCTTTCATATAATTTACGATACTGTATTTTTTCATTAAATGTCTTGGGTTGATCAATGTTAAGTGTGTAGCCCAATTTTTTTTTGAATTTATGACTAATTATCTTTTTCTCACTTAAAAATGATAATTTTAAAAAATTTTGTATTATTTCACGATATTTATAAATGATTAACATTAAAGTGTTACCTTGTATATAGAGAATTTTAGATGGCGATCTAAAGCTATTCTCTTACTTTATTCGTACTGTATGTACTGCTGTAGTTGCTGGCTGTTTAAGTTATACGGCTATAGGCTGCTGATGGATACTGACTAGACGCCGAACCTTTGTGTTAGTGCCGAACTCTTGTGTTAGATGGAGTTGGCCGATTTTAGCACTTATTCAGACCAAGAGAACATTGAGCATTGTTATATAACTTGCAGAAACAATAAATATTTTAATTTTAGGCTTGGCAAAATTGTATTTTTGTTTCATAGTCTTTTAGTAGGTTTCTTTGTTGAGTGGCTTGATACCAGCGTCAATCAACAAGGTATTGCAGGGTATGGCACACGGTGTCATAGAAATGTCATTTATATCAATTTGATGGTTATCGCACGTGGCAGGGTGTGCTAAAACGCGGAGGCACTGCTAAATAGTGAGAATTAGAGTCTGCACATTAGATAGAAAGTTTGAGTTTAATTAGTTTTAACGACGTTAACCGGAGAACACAATCTATGGCTAAGCGAGCAAGTACACGGCGCAATTCAGCTTATTCTACACATAATCACTCATCTAAGCCTGCATCAGGGCGAAGTAAACAACGCAAAAAAGCTCATAAAAACCAAGAGCAAACCGCAGAGATTTTTGAGCTGAATGCTCGTCAAAACGTAGCGACAGCCTACTCCCCTAGGCTTGATACCCAACCGCTTCGCCCTCGTAACAAAGCCCAAAAAGATTATATTCACGCTATAACCGATCATTGTTTAACCTTTGGTGTTGGGCCTGCAGGTACAGGTAAAAGCTATTGTGCTGGTGCTCTTGCCGCACAGGCTATGCAAGATGGCCAAATTGAGCGCATTATTATTACACGCCCTGCGGTGGAGGCCGGAGAGAACTTAGGCTTTTTGCCTGGTGACTTAGACGAAAAATTTGCCGCCTATATTGATGCTTTTCGCGATATTTTGAATGAGCGTTTAGGTGCGGGTACCGTGAAATATTTAATGCGCCATGGCCGTATTGTGGCTGCTCCTTTAGCGTATATGCGGGGCCGAACATTTAAAGAAGATACTTTTGTCATTTTAGATGAGGCGCAAAATACGACGCCGGCGCAAATGAAAATGTTTTTAACCCGTATTGGCGAAGATTGTAAAGTGGTTATTAATGGCGATGTTAATCAAAGTGATATTAAAGGGGATAACGGTTTGGCAGATGCGATTAAGCGCTTAGAGGGCTTAAGTCGTGTTGCCATTCATACCTTTGAACGTGAAGACATTGTACGCAGCGGTTTGGTGCGAGATGTTATTGATCGCTATGAATGTGAATAATGTTTGCTAAAATTGTATTAATTGTATTAATTGTATTAATTGTATTAAGGGCTCTATAGAGCCCTTTTACCTATAAAGTCTTACGCTTTTGGTTTTTTGACGGGACGCTGCCAGCCTGTAATGGCTTTTTGTTTGGCGCGGGCAATAACGAGTTCATCAGCGTTCACGGGTTTCGTGATAATAGAGCCTGCTGCGATAGTTGCGCCGCTGGCAACACTAACGGGCGCCACTAATGCGGTATTCGAGCCAACAAAGACGTTATCGCCAATGAGAGTCTGGTGTTTATTCGCGCCGTCGTAGTTACAGGTAATTGTACCTGCCCCGACATTCACACTTTCACCAAGTTGCGCATCGCCTACATAGCTTAAATGGTTAACTTTGCTGCCCTTGCCGATAAGCGCGTTTTTGGTTTCTACAAAGTTGCCAATTTTTGCTTTATCGGCCAGCTCGGTGCCTGGGCGTAAACGTGCAAAAGGGCCTATATCGCAGTTTGCGTGTAATGTAGAGTCTTCTAAAATACAGTTGGCTTTAATGATTGTATAATCGCCAATAGTCGTATTTTTGATGACGCAGTTAGGGCCAATTTCAACGCCGTTACCCAAAACCACATCACCTTCGATGACACAGTTGATATCAATCACACAATCATCGCCACACGTTAAGCGACCACGACAGTCAAAGCGTGCCGGATCAAGTAGTGTTACACCTTGCTCCATTAATTGTTTCGCGAGCTCACCTTGGTAGATGCGCTCTAGCTCGGCCTGTTGTTGGCGGTTATTGACGCCTAGTACTTCCCAAGTATGGGCTGGCTGCGCCGTATGAATGGCAACTTTTTGCTCGGAGGCCATAGCAATGATATCAGTCAGGTAAAGCTCACCTTGAGCATTATTGCTGGTGAGTTGAGGCAGCCATTGTTTTAAATGCGCAGCATTAACCGCCATGACGCCTGTATTCACTTCGCCAATGGCAAGCTGTGCGTCAGTGGCATCTTTTTGCTCAACAATGGATGTGACTGCACCGTGATTGCGCACGATGCGACCGTAGCCTGTAGGGTTGGGTAAAGTTACGGTCAGTAAGCCCATGCTATCGGCACTGACAAGGGCCGTCAGTGACTCGAGTGTAGCTTGCTGAATAAGGGGAACATCACCATAAAGAATGAGCACAACACTGCTATCAGCTAGGTGTTCTAATGTTTGTGCGACAGCGTGGCCGGTGCCCAATTGTTGGGCTTGCACAACGCTGTGGATATCTTTTTGATTAAAGTGTTGATTAACGATAGTTGCACCATGACCTACAACCAAATGTATGGTCTTAGGTGCCATAGCGCGGGCTTTGTCTACAACATGCTGTAAAAAGGGTTTTCCGGCTAAGCTGTGCATAACTTTGGGGACAGCTGATTTCATACGAGAGCCTTTACCGGCTGCTAAGATCACAACTTCTAACATGTGCATTCCCTCAAAAAGGCGTAAATAGAGTGTATCGAGATTGGGTTTATAGGAAAAATGCAGTGACTTAATGTACTGATACAAAAAAGGGTAGCCGAAGCTACCCTTTTGTATAGTATTTAAAATGCCGAGCCTACTTTCCGGTGTTTTTACGAATAGCTTGTAAAGTACGCAATTGCGCAGAAGCTTCTGCTAGTTGAATCGCAGCACGCGAGTAGTTGATCTCGCCGCTTTGATTGCTTAACTCTTGCTCTGCGAGTTTTTGCGCTTCTAAGGCCTTGGCCTCGTCCATATCACCAGCGCGCAAGGCCGTATCAGCCAAGACAGTCACTGCATGAGGTTGAACTTCTAAGAAGCCACTATTGATATAGTAAACTTCTTCTTCGCCATTTTGTTTTTTAACACGGATGGGGCCGGGTTTGAGCGACGTAAGCAATGGGGCATGACCGTAGTACACACCCAAATCACCGTCTGAAGCACTGGCAACCAGTAGTTCAACAAGGCCGCTGAAGAGCGAATCTTCAGCGCTTACAATGTCGCAATGAAACGTCATTGCCATAATTAATTCCCCGTCAATTTAAGTCAGTTGTGTTTTAAAAACGCGCGACTTACTTAAACTTTTTGGCTTTTTCAACAGCTTCTTCCATGGTACCTACCATGTAAAAGGCTTGCTCAGGTAGGCTATCATATTCGCCCGCTAACAAGCCTTTAAAGCCTGCAAGGGTATCTTTGAGCGATACGTACTTACCTGGTGCACCGGTGAAAACCTCGGCCACATGGAAAGGCTGAGACAAAAAGCGCTCAATCTTACGGGCACGGGTTACGGTTAACTTGTCTTCTTCGCTAAGCTCATCCATACCCAAAATGGCAATAATGTCTTTGAGCTCTTTGTAGCGCTGAAGAACAGTTTGCACACCGCGAGCAATGTCGTAATGCTCTTGGCCAATAATTAACGGATCAAGTTGACGTGAAGATGAGTCAAGTGGGTCAATCGCTGGATAAATACCTTTAGCAGCAATATCACGGCTCAGTACAACGGTTGAATCCAAGTGCGCAAAGGTCGTGGCTGGCGATGGATCAGTTAAGTCATCAGCGGGTACGTATACGGCTTGGATCGAGGTGATCGAACCGGTTTTGGTCGATGTAATACGCTCTTGCAGAACACCCATTTCTTCGGCAAGTGTAGGCTGATAACCTACCGCAGAAGGCATACGGCCTAACAATGCAGAAACCTCGGTGCCCGCAAGCGTGTAACGATAGATATTATCAACGAACAATAGCACGTCTTTACCTTCGTCACGGAATTTTTCAGCCATGGTTAAGCCTGTTAAAGCAACACGTAAGCGGTTGCCAGGTGGCTCGTTCATTTGGCCGTAAACCATGGCGACTTTAGATTCGCTAAAGGTTTCAACGTTAACAACGCCCGCTTCCTGCATTTCGTGGTAAAAGTCGTTACCCTCACGGGTACGCTCACCAACACCTGCAAACACCGATAAACCTGAGTGAGCTGTGGCAATATTATTGATCAGCTCCATCATGTTAACGGTTTTACCAACACCAGCACCACCAAATAAACCGACTTTACCACCTTTAGCAAACGGGCAAACTAAGTCAATCACTTTGATGCCTGTTTCTAAAAGGTCGGTGCTTGCTGATAACTCATCATAAGCTGGCGCTTTACGGTGGATAGAGGCACGCTCTTTCTCACCGATCGGGCCACACTCATCAATAGGGTTACCCAATACATCCATAATTCGGCCTAGGGTTTCGATACCCACAGGCACATTAATAGGCGCATTGGTATTTTCGACAACCAAGCCACGGCTGATGCCTTCGGAAGAGCCCATCGCAATAGCGCGGATTACACCGTCACCTAATTGCTGTTGCACTTCCAAAGTCAAACCTTTGTCGGCTACGGTTAATGCATCGTAAACCTTAGGTACGGCGTTACGTGGGAATTCCACGTCAATCACCGCGCCAATAATCTGCACGATCTTTCCGCTACTCATTGGAGGCTTCCTCTAAATTTAATTTTTTTAAAGCTAAAACACGTTCGTTTGATGCGGGGGTTTAAACCTAAAAAGGCTTAAACCGCCGATGCACCACTTACAATTTCTGAAAGCTCTTGTGTAATCGCCGCTTGACGCGCCTTGTTATACACCAACTTCAAATCGTCAATTAAGTCACCCGCATTGTCGGTAGCGGCTTTCATGGCCACCATTCGCGCTGCTTGCTCACACGCGCAGTTTTCAACGACTGCTTGGTAAACTTGGCTTTCTATGTAACGAACAAGGATACCGTCTAATAATGTTTGAGCGTCTGGCTCATAGACATAATCCCATGCGTGCTTTAATTTATTATCGTCTTCGGGTTCAAGCGGTAATAGCTGCTCAACCGAAGGCGCTTGTGTCATTGTGTTAACAAATTCATTGCTCAATAAGTACAACTTATCGATTTTGCCGGTGCTAAAGGCATCGAGCATCACTTTGATGCTACCAATAAGATGCTCTAAGCTGGGGTCTTCACCAATATCACGTACCGAGGCAACCACATTGCCACCAACACTTTTAAAGAAGGCCGATGCTTTAGCGCCAATCAAGCAAAAATCTGATTGTACGCCTTTATCTGCCCACTCTTTACTGCTGGCAACGGCTTTTTTGAAGATGTTAATGTTCAAACCACCACACAAACCACGGTCACTAGAAACCACAATGTAGCCTACACGTTTTACATCACGCTCTTGTAGGTAAATGTGTTTGTATTCAAGGTTTGCATTGGCGATGTGGCCTACTACGCTACGCATGCGCTGCGCATAGGACTTGCCTTTTTGCATGCGGTCTTGTGCTTTACGCATTTTACTTGCTGCTACCATTTGCATAGCATTCGTAATTTTTTGCGTATTGGTAATACTCCCAATCTGGGTACGTATCTCTTTTCCGCTAGCCATATTATCTCTCGCAGTTTAGGGAGTACGCCAAAACGTACTCCCAAAAAGGATTTACCAAGTCTGCGTTGCTTTGAATGTTTCTAAGCCTTGCTTTATGCCTTGTGCTATCTCGTCGTTATAACCACCGGTGCTGTTGATAGTATTCATCAGCTCGGCGCATTCAGAGTTAAAGTAGGCTAACAATGCAGATTCGAAGTCGCCAATTTTCTCAACGTTAACGTCTTTCAAAAAGCCTTCGTTAGCGGCATAAAGTACAACAGCCATTTCACCAATAGATTGTGGTGAGTACTGCTTTTGCTTCATCAATTCGGTAACACGCTGACCGTGCTCCAATTGCGCTTTCGTTGCTTCGTCGAGGTCAGATGCAAACTGAGAGAACGCCGCTAATTCGCGATATTGAGCTAATGCAGTACGAATACCGCCTGATAGCTTTTTAATCACTTTAGTTTGCGCAGAACCACCTACACGCGATACCGAAATGCCGGCGTTCATTGCTGGACGGATGCCGGCATTGAAAAGGTTGGTCTCTAAGAAAATCTGACCATCAGTGATCGAAATCACGTTAGTCGGAACGAAGGCAGAAACATCGCCTGCTTGCGTTTCAATGATAGGTAAGGCGGTTAAAGAACCCGTTTTACCGGTCACTTGACCGTCAGTAAGCTGGGCAACGTAGTTTGCATTAACACGTGAGGCGCGCTCGAGTAAACGTGAGTGCAAATAGAAAACATCACCGGGGTAAGCTTCACGGCCTGGTGGGCGCTTAAGAAGCAATGAAATTTGACGGTAAGCCCAAGCTTGCTTGGTCAAATCATCATAAATAATCAAAGCATCTTCGCCACGGTCACGAAAGTATTCGCCCATGGTGCAACCCGCAAACGGAGCCAAAAATTGCATAGCGGCTGGGTCAGAAGCTGTTGCAGCAACAACAATGGTGTGATCCATTGCGCCGTGCTCTTCTAATTTGCGCACAACGGCTGCAACAGAAGAAGCTTTTTGACCAATGGCAACGTAAATACATTTAATGCCGGTGCCTTTTTGGTTGATGATAGCATCAACCGCTACAGCGGTTTTACCGGTTTGGCGGTCACCAATAATCAACTCACGCTGACCGCGACCGACAGGTACCATGGCATCAATAGCTTTAAGGCCAAGTTGAACAGGTTGATCAACCGATTGACGAGCAATAACACCAGGTGCAATTTTTTCGATTGCGTCAGTTTTGCCGCTGTTAATAGGACCTTTACCGTCAATGGGAATACCCAAAGCGTCGACAACACGACCTAATAGTTCTTCACCAACAGGTACTTCCAAAATGCGGCCAGTACACTTACAGGTTTGACCTTCGGCTACGCCTTTATAGTCACCCAGTACAACAGCGCCAACACTGTCGCGCTCAAGGTTTAAGGCAATACCAAAAATGCCGCCTTCAAATTCGATCATTTCGCCGTACATAGCGTCGGCAAGACCGTGAATGCGGATAATACCGTCAGTAACAGACACAATAGTGCCTTCGTTCTGTGCGGTGGTTGCAACGTCTAAACTGTCAATACGTTGCTTAATAATTTCACTGATTTCAGAAGGATTCAGCTGCTGCATTCTCTATTCCTCAGTCCTAATGCGTTTGCTTAG
Source organism: Marinagarivorans algicola (assembly GCF_001292705.1). GTDB lineage: Bacteria > Pseudomonadota > Gammaproteobacteria > Pseudomonadales > Cellvibrionaceae > Marinagarivorans > Marinagarivorans algicola. The sequence continues at coordinate 6,522 of NZ_LGAK01000041.1, read as the reverse complement.
GAGTTCAGGTTATGAGTTCATGGCGTCAGTCATTTTGGCCAAACGACCTCTGACTGAACCATCGATTACGGTATCACCCGCGCGAATAATAGCGCCACCTATCAGGCTCTCGTCGATAGTGCTTTCGAGAGTCACGACTCGGTCGAGCTTCTTCGTGAAAGCAATCACTAACTGTGCCTGTGACTCTGCCGATATTTCAAAGGCAGTAGTCACATTAATGTTAATGGCTTTTTCGAATTGAGCTTTTAAGTCGGCAAATAGGGTTTCGATAAATGGCAATAAAGCCAAGCGCTTATTATCGGCGAGGACACTAACAAAGTTTTTAATCTTGTCGCTAAGCTCGCTACCGCAGACATCGGCAAAAGCAGCGCTTTTTTGCGCTGCCGTTAGGCCGGGTGCTGCTAGCAGTTGCTTAACCTTTGACTCACTCGATACGGCTGCTGCAATTGCTAATGCATGAGCCCACTCATTGAGTTGGCTATCAGCATAAGCAGATTCAAAAGCAGCGCGCGCGTAAGGTCGTGCGAGCGTGGTTAGTTCTGCCATAACAGTCTCCGCTTATAGCTCTGCGGCTAGTTTATCTAGCATGGCGTTGTGTACATTAGCATCAACACTGGCACCAAGAATTTTCTCGGCACCGGCAATCGCTAAGGCAGATACTTGGCCACGAAGCTCTTCGCGCGCTTGGCTTACCTGGCGATCAACTTCAGCTTGCGCTGCAGTTTTGATACGCTCAGCTTCCATTTGCGCTTGAGCTTTCGCTTCGTCTACGATTTGGCTTGCGCGTTTATTCGCTTGCTCAACAAGTGTTGCTGCTTGACTTTTTGCTTCAGTAAGCTTCTTGCCAGCTTCTTGCTTTGCTAACTCTAAATCTTTATCGGCTTTTTCGGCGTTTTCCAAACCCTTGGCAATTTTTTGTTCACGCGCTTGCATTACACTTAACAGTGCAGGCCAAACGGCTTTCATGCAAAACAGCACAAAAAACAAAAAGGTTATAGATTGACCGATTAGCGTTAGGTTGATATTCACACCAACACCTCTTGCGTTAATTTGTTGAAAAAGTCAGTTTTTGCCAACAATTAAGCAGCCATACCCGGCGCAACAACGAAAATCAAGTACATACCGATACCTACACCAATCATAGGTACAGCATCTAAAAGACCAGCCATAAGGAACATTTTGGTTTGTAACTGAGGACCTTGCTCTGGTTGGCGAGCAGCGCCTTCTAATAATTTACCACCTAAAAGGGCGAAGCCAATACCGGTACCTAAAGCGGCTAAGCCAATTAAAAAAGCGGCTGCAAAATAAACTAATGAAGCTGACATGGTTATATCTCCAAGGAAGTTAAAAAATAAAAAGTGAAAAAGTGTTTGGCCTAGCGCATAGCGCTAGGCATCAAAATTAGTGATCTTCGTGAGTATCGTGCGCCATAGCCATATATACCGTTGTTAATACCATGAAGACGAATGCTTGGATGGTAATCACTAAAATATGGAATACAGCCCAGCCCCACTGCAACGCACCGGCAAATATACCGAGTATTGCACCGGCACCAAACATAATAGCAATAAGAATAAAAATCATCTCACCAGCATACATGTTGCCAAATAAACGCAAGCCGAGAGAAACAGGCTTTGAAACTAACGCAATGGTTTCGAGTACAAAGTTGATAGGGATAAGGAAAATATCAATGTAAATTTTGCCTGAATGAAAGGGATGCAACGTAAGCTCTTTCAAAAACCCTATGGCACCTTTCTTTTGGATAGAAAAGAAGATCATTAAGGCAAATACAGTAAAGGCCATACCTAAAGTAGCGTTAGGATCCGTAGTGGGCACAACCTTAAAGAACAGATGATCATTACCAGAGATCTTAGCGGCAGCAATGGGTAGCCAGTCAACAGGCACAAGATCCATGAGATTCATCAAGAAGACCCATACAAAAATAGTCAAGCCCATCGGAGCAACCATTTTGTTGGCATGGTGAAAGGTGCCTTTAACGGTTGTATCGATAAACTCGACAATAAGCTCAATAAAGCTCTGTATGCCTGTAGGTTTACCTGCAGTTGCTTTTTTGGCGGTGCGCCAAAAAAACAGGCTAAAAATAGTACCTAGTACAATACCCCAGCCTAGGGTGTCTAAGTGCAAGCACCAAAAACCCATGTCAGAGGCCTCTTTTGAGGTATGAGCAAGAGTCCACATATCTTGGCTAACGATAGTACCATCTGCACGCTCGTAGCCTGCAGGTAGCTTGCCGTAAGCTAAGTTTTGTAAGTGGTGTTGAATGTACGCTGTCGGGGTAAGGTTTTCACTCGCCATAGTTAATTCAAAGTTTCAAAGTTAAAAAAATGTTAACGCAAAGGTCTTAGGTTGCGAGCTATCTCACATAACGGCCTTAACGACTGTCATTTTTGCCAATGAACGTCGCAGCCACAATGTGGGCGGGAATCATCAAGCAAAAACTAACAAATACAATAGGAATGGCAAGTGTAGTGCCAAACGCAAACACTAGGGCAAAGCCCATAGCTACCAGCGAAAACTTGCCAGCTTGGCCCCTATAAAATGACTGTGTCATTAAGGCAGCCTGCCCTGCTTTACTATATCGAAAAGCATAGAGCGTAAAATACAATGTCGGTAGACTAAAAACCAACCCACCCCAAAAAGCAGATTGAGCAATAAGCCACGCTGATGACGTAAATAGTGCGCCATAAGCAGTCGCTAGCAAGACTACAATACATAAACTCACTCCATGGCCTAATAAGACTAAAACCTGCGGGCTTTGTAGCACATATCACCTACGTTCAAGGAGCTCATTTACAAACATATTGCCCAGTCACAATCACCTATAAACTATGTGGTTGTTTTTTGGCCTATCCAAAAGCGCGTGGATTATAGAGTTTATGCCGAGCCTATTCAACAGCTGCTTGACATCTAGATTAAAAAGATTAAAAACATACGATTTTAGATGGTTTTGGTTATTGTAGACTGAGTAAATAGTCGCAATGTGGTTGAGATCTGTCGACATTTATTGGCAGGCTGGCGCCACTAGACTTAAAATACCTAGCTTAGCGTTATAAATTAGCTTGTTGGGTATATTAGGAGTTAGCAAAATTGTTAAGTTTTCACCCGTTGTTAGATTTATATAAGGCTAAACTGAAGGCTAAGGATGGCTAACGCGTGAGATAATGGGTGGATGATTGGCAGTTAGAGCGGTTTTTGTTCAAAAATGCGACAGGTTTCTGCTTTAACGGGTGGCTATGGGGCGCTATCTCGCGCACAATAACAACCAGCTAAATCTGCACGAGCTTGCACCGCTATATAATGTCAATATTTAGCATGCATTACAGTTCGAGGTGCAATAGCTCCAAAATCGAACATTTTTTACACAATGTGATCTGGTTTTCAGCAAGACCGCTATAAATCGTGCATCATTCACCTTGTGTTGTAACAATAATTCAATGTGCATCTTAAAAGAAAGCACGGAGGAAGAGGAATGATTAAAACTTATCGTAACGGGCTTTTAGCGGCCGCAATTGCATTGACAGTTACTTCTTGTGGCGGTGCATCTGATGAAAACCCATTAAACGACCCGGATATCGGTGAAAATGTTAGCAACAGTGATACAGCGACATTACAAGGTATTGCTGACCTTATGGCTGGTGTGATTGAAGAAATCATGGGTACTGGTTCAGTTGTTTTTGATACTATCAGCGTTGTCTCTGATGATAATACCTCTGTAGGTAAACTTTTAGGCAGTGATTTGGCTAGCGGTGCAACCCCCGTTGGTGTTGAAACTAACGTTGGCGCATTGTGTGGCGGTGAGGCTAAATACCCCTTAAGCTCTGATATTGAAGCGGCTAACTACTTTGAGATGGACGTATTGGTCGATATTGTCGATAAAGATAACCCTACGGAAAAAATCACACCTAAGTTTTCAGGTCTTGCAGAGCTTGCCACCGGTAATTTAAGAACAAATTTAAATATGAGCTTCCGGACTTGTAACGAGCCCGTTCACACCTACGATGAAGATGACACTAATAAGATCATTGGTAGTGAGCCTCGTGTATTAGATGGTGGCTTTGTTGTTGTACTCGCGACTGAAACTAATATCGCCGGCGAAGCTGCCAACAACAAAGACTTTGAGTTAACCGGTAAAATCACTATGGACAATTATTTTGTTCAGACTGATTTAACAAAAAAACCAGATGTTATATCGGGTGGCTTTAATCTGTCACTGGCTACCGATAATGTTGACGCAGGTAATTACACGGCATACATTTACGGTAATATTACTACTAACACAGGAAGTAAAGAAGGCTATAACGTTTTAGACTTTACCGCAGATGGTCAGATTGGTTTAGATGAGACAGATGGTATTGAAATTAAGTCTTATGATGTTCTGTTAAAAGGGAATATCACAAGTACTGTTCCAGGGGCTGTAGGCTCTTATCGCCTGTTTACCGATGGTACCTTGCAAAAAACAGCCGGCAGTGCTGAGGGTATTTACCCAACAAGTGGTAGAATCGGCATTATCGATCAAAACACTGGCTATACTCATTATGCAACAGCTGATGCTGATGGCTTAAATTATGACCTACAACAAGATGATGGCACCCGAAAAGATGCTAAATGTACTTGGGACGAAATAGATAATGATACATGTGATGTTACCCTATAAGTAACACTCTGCTATTATTAAGGCCCGCTCTGAGCGGGCTTTTTTTTGCGTGGGAGAAGGTAATGATTAAAGCTCAATGGTTATTGGGTCTATTGCTTAGTGGTTCATTTGCAATTGAGGTAAATGCACAGCAGCACCAGCTAGGTATACACGGTGGTGGTACTGATTTTACGTGGCGCGAATATCTACTTAATAACGATGATGTTAAGCGCGAGGCCCTAATAGAAGAAGGTACTCTTGGTGCCTTTGGTTTAGATTACGCCTACACTGATAAGGGAAGTAAATTTAAAGCAGACTTTACTTTCTCCTCAGGCAGCATTGACTATTTCGGTGAAATTAATGGTGGTACAGCTGGTGAGCGCTTTTCATCAACGACCGATTATGACCTTTACACCATAGAGCTAGAGTACGGCGCTTGGTTTGAGATGGATTATATTAAGCCCTATGCGGCAGTATTTGGGGGTTATGAGCAAAAAAATCGTCTAATTAATCCACTACGCTCACCCGGTGGAGGTCTAGATGAAAAATTTACTCATTGGTATTTTGGTGCACTTCTTGAGGCTGAGATATTTAGCTGGAATGGTTTGAGCATGGATGTAGGCGGTAATATTAGCCGTACCGTCAGAGGCGAAAACGATGTCATTGGTTTTACTGTAAGTGCTGAGGGCGCGCGCACTGATGATTATCAAGGTACTGTTGAGCTTAGAGCGGTATACGCCTTAAATTTATACGGTCGTATACATTATGATTTTTTGTCAACATGGCGTGCAAGTTTCGTTGTTGAGTCTGGTTTTGCGGATATGGATAAAAGTAAACCTACTAATATACCCTTTAAGCTTAAGGGCACAACTTTTAACCGTACTATTGATCAGCCAGAGGTTGAGCAAGAAACCACTTATATTGGCTTTAGGCTACAAAAAGCTTTTTAAGTCTTAGGTAGTGAACATTTATTGATGTTAAGAGGAACTCTTGAGGCTCCTTTTTTTTGGCCTTGGCTTGCTCGCACTACCCTGCGGCCTTTTGCGTTTTTTAAAGGGTGCGCGGGTGCTTTTTAACCCTCTAAAGCGCTCGCCCTCTACTTTGCTCATCACCTCGGGTAATACGCGCTCTAGGTTTTGCATAAAATCTTGGTAGTTAGCTTGTTTATGGCAAATGGCATCCAATAATGACTCCCAGTGGGCGGTCATATCGGGTGTTGTGGCTTCGCTGGGTAGGCTGGCAATGAGCGCTTTACCGGCGTCTGTGGCGCATAAGTTTTTACCTTTGCGCTCAATAAAATTGCGCTGGGTTAATAAATCTAAAATACCGGCTCGTGTCGCTTCGGTGCCTAGGCCGTCGGTATCTTTTAGTATTTTACGGATACTGGCATCTTGTACGTGTTTATTAATGCCGGTCATGGCCGCAATTAAGGTGGCATCGGTATAGGGTTTAGGGGGGCTGGTTTGTTTTTCGATAACTTCGCCGGTATTGCAAAAAGTCGTATCGCCTTTATTGAGCGCAGGCAGCTCACGGGGCAGAGTATTGTTGTCGCTTGTCGGCGAGCCTTTTGAGTAGAGCGCCCTCCACCCCTCTTCAACAATACGCTTAGCTTTAGTCAAAAAGTCACCGGTTAATATCTTAATGGTGACGGCGGTTTCGTCAAAGCTATGTACAGGGTAAAACTGTGCCAAATACTGGCGGGCAATAAGCTCGTAGACTTTGGCCTCGTCACCACTGAGTGTTTGGCTGCTTAGCTGTCGTGCAGTAGGAATAATGGCGTGATGAGCGGTGACCTTTTTATTATTCCAGGCAGCATTTTTTTGTGTGGTATTGACACCCTCACACGCGGATTGTAAAGGCGGGCAATT
>NZ_LGAK01000040.1 GCF_001292705.1 Marinagarivorans algicola | reverse complement strand
ACAACGGCCTTTGAGAAAAATACCAATACTTTTGTAGGCGCCGAGGCCCACATAGAAAGCGCCGCTCTGCAATTAGGCTATAAGCGCACACCCAACCGGCAGCGCTGCAAAGTGCTCTTCGGTTAACGATTACCCTTCATGTTCAGCGATTCAATTGAATTCGACCTGCCTGAATATATACCCTAACGCCATAATTAATACTGTGTTGATAGCTGTAAGTAATAAGGCCATAATTTAGCGTGTTGTAGGTTGGACGGTGTTAATTGTTGGGCTGTTCTAGCAGGTGTTTTTTGGGGTGAGTGTCCCTGCATTAGTCTTATTAATGGCGCGGCATATAGTGCTTGCCTCGCTATGGTGGTCTTCGGGTAAATAGCGACAGTCTGAGCGCGGGTAGGTAATCAGTTTGTGTTTTTCGTAGAGACTTTGGCAGGTGTCAAGTACCGCCTTAGCCGCTAAGCCAAAGCGCTTAGAGGCATCAACTTGTAGGCTTGATAGGCTATAGGGAAGTGGAGCGTTGAGCTTTTTGCGTTGCTTTTTAACGGCTGTGACTTGGCCATTTTGTTGTGTAATGCGCTGGGCTACGTTTTGTGCCAGCGCTTTAGACAATACTCGACCTTCTTCATCGCAGTATTCTTTACAGGCGCTGCTGGGCTGCCATTTAGCGGTAAAGGGCTCGCCTTTTGGGCTTTGCAAATGTGCTATGACTTCATAAAAGGGTTGAGTTAAAAACTGAGCCACTTCGGCATCGCGTTTAACCACCAAACCTAATACTGGGGTTTGCACGCGGCCAACCGATAGTACACCACTAAAGCCCTGCTGCTGGCCTTTAAGGCTGCACAGCCTTGTCATGTTAATACCGTAAAGCCAGTCGGCGCGCGAGCGCGCTAAAGCCGAAGACGATAAAGCGGCAAAATCACGGTTATCCTTAAGTTGCGTTAACGCTTTTGCAATTGCTTTGGTGTTTAGATCATTAATTAAGCAGCGTTGAATAGGCTTACCGCTTTTAGTGGCGCCGGCGTAATGCAGAACTTCATCTACTAGAAGCTGGCCTTCACGATC
>NZ_LGAK01000004.1 GCF_001292705.1 Marinagarivorans algicola | reverse complement strand
TCATCGTGGTTAATATCGGCGAGCTCGGCGAGCTCGCGGTGACGGGTGACCGATTTTGGGGAGATATAAGTGGCGCGCTCCATGGCTTTTTGTGCACTGAGCATGTCGTTGCGCTTGGTGTGGATCTCGGCGAGCATATCGTGCGCTTCGATATAGCGTTCATCTTCTTGAAGTACTTCTTCCATCAAGTCTTCAGCCCTTTCATAGTCTCCCATTTCGACCAGTGTTTTCCCTAGGCCCAGCTTGGCCCATACCATGGGTTTTTTATCCAGTACGCTTTCGTAGAGGTGTTTTGCCTCTTTGAGTTCGCGCAGTAAAAATAATAATTGCCCTTTCATTTTAATGCAGTCCTTGGCATAGCGACTGCCACTGCTAATCAGATCGTTACAGCTAATGAGGGCTTTTTTGTAGTCACCTTCTGAAATAGCGTGCTTGATGTGCAATAACGCCTCGTGCCTAATGATGGCGCGATTTAAACGCGACTTTAAGGATTGTTCAGTATAGGGTTTGGTGATGTAGTCATCGGGTTGGCATTCGAGGGCCCCTAAAACCATTTCACGCGATTGCTCGCCCGTTAACAGTACAAATAAACTCGTCATGAGTAGAACCCGTAAAAAGCGCACTTCCTCTAAAACTTGTTGGCCATCTTTGTCATTACCGAGGTTGTAGTCACAAATCACAATATCGTATTTATTTTGCGAGCATAATTTGACGGCTTCAGACCCGTCGGCGGCTGTATCGACATGCTCGGCGCCATAGCTGCGCAGCGAGCGCTTAAGCGAGCCGCGAATTTCAGGGAAGTCGTCGGCGACAAGACACTTTTTATTTGAAAATATTTTAACAATATCGATTTGCTTAACGTCGTCAGGCGATATATGCCCTAAATCTAATGTTGCAGCTTTCATAGTGTGCGCCTGTAGCAAGCAGCGGGTCAGTGGGCTGCTTGCAGGTTTCAAATTGGTCATTGCCGCACGGTGGAATGCGGCTCCATCCTTTGAGTTTAGACGCCTTTGATAGTTTTGCTTTTATCGGTTTTAGGCTTGATGAGGAATTGCGCCGCTCTTGTATTACTGGCTCTTGAGCGTTTTTACAAACACTTTGGACTTACGCTGATAATTGTAAAGTGCCGCGCGCTCTACCGGGAGTGCATTCGTCAGCGTTTCGATAAATCCTTGCTCTATAAACCAATGTGCGGTTTGTGTTGTGAGCACAAACAGTTTTTCGATATTGAGCTTTAAAGCTTGGCGCTCGATATGGGTGAGGAGCTTGGCGGCTTTGCCATCACGGCGATAATCAGAGTGAATGGCCATGCACGCCAGCTCGCCCGATGTCTTATCACTAAACGGATAAAGGGCGGCGCAACCTATGACAACGTTGTCTTTTTCCATAACGGTAAAGCAATGTATTTCACGTTCGAGTAGCTCGCGTGAACGCTTGACTAAAATGCCCTCGTGCTCGAGAGGCGCGATAAGATTTAGGATGCCCATCACGTCATCAATACGGGCGCGGCGAATGGTTTCGTAGCTATCGCGATAAACCATCGTGCCAGAACCATCGCGAGTAAATAGCTCTTTGAGCAGTGCGCCGTCTTCGTTTGAAGAGATCACATGTGCACGAGCGATGCCGCCGTCACAGGCCTGATGACAGGCTTTGAGTGAAAAGTAAGTGTTGGATTTATTGAGCTCGGCTTTTTGATGGCTGAGAAACTTCTCACATTTGAGCAATGTGAGCTCACGATAAATTTGATCGCTTTCGTCTTTAATCGGCCCGTCATCATTAAAGGCGATGAGCTTGTCAGCATTTAATGCCAGTGCGGTGTGTACGGCGACATCAGCAAAGTTGAGATTAAAAACCTCACCTGTGGCCGAATAACCCAGCGGCGATAAAAGGGCAATACCACCATCACCGAGAATCGCTCTGATACCTGTGGTATCGACATTGCGCACTTTACCGGTGTGCTGTAAGTCAACACCATCGATAATACCCTGTGGCTTGGCGGTGACAAAATTGCCACCACGTACTTTAATGTGCGCGCCGTACATGGGTGAGTTAGGTAAGCCGTTAGAAAAGCTTGCCTCTAACTGAATGCGCGTGGCGCCGACAGTTTCTAAGACTTGTAGCATGTCTTCTTTGCGCGTTACCCGCAGGCCGTTATGAATCTGCGAGGCTTCGAGGTTGCCAGAGAGCTTTTGAGTGATTTGTGAGCGCGCGCCATGGACCACTACTAGTTTGATACCTAAACTCACCATGAGTGCGATATCGGCAATGATCGTACCCAAGTTAGGGCGGTCGATACAATCACCCGGCAGCATGAGTACAAAAGTCTTGCCGCGGTGTGCGTTGATATAGGGGGCTGAGTGGCGAAACCACTGAATATCTTGCGGGCAGGTTTCTGGCATGTAAGGTCTCCGCTGAAAAAGGTTTAAATACAGAATCTACAAGGTTCAATAGATCATTTAAGGGGCAATACGCTAGCCTGAGTGAGTCGCCGCTGTCATTTATACACCTTTTTATAACATTCCTTCTCATTTTACGAATAATTAAGTGTGAGATTGTCTTAGTTAGAAAGTGAATTGAACTACGCTTTAATGGATGATGAGGTTATTTAATGGTCAGTAAACAAGCTAGGTGGTCTTCTACCGGTCAAAAGAAAGCTGGTGGTCAAAAGAAAGCCGAGGTGCAGTGGGCGTGAAGCATATTGATGCAAATATTTTTTCTTCTGTACTCGCACGGATTCTCGAGGAGGTTGAAACGCTGCGTGGTTCGCACTTCATTAATAAAATTACGCCATTGTTAGCCGAAGTGATCAATGCCGACTACACCTTGGTAGGACGTGTTAACGCCGATGGAACCGAGGCGCTCACTCTATGCCTGTGTGAGGGAACACAAATTATTGATAACTGTAGCTATGTACTCAATGGTACGCCCTGCCAGCAAGTAGCTGATGATCGTATTTGTTTTTACCCCGATGATGTTTGTGCTGCCTTTCCTGACGATAAGCTATTAATAGATTTGGGTATTAAAGGATACTTAGGGGCGCCTTTACATGGTCCTGATGGTAACGTGATGGGTTTGTTGATTGCACTATTTAAGACGCCGGTCGATGACAGTGCAGGCATCATCACGTTATTTAAAGTGTTTGGCGGGCGTATAGCTGCTGAAATTACGAGCCGCGAGGCACAAGTTGCCCTTGAATTAGAGTTGCAAAAAAGCCAAAAGCTACAAGAGCAGTATCAGCTGTTAGCTCGGCAAGAGCGCGACGCAAGGCATCGCGCGCAAAAAGCAAACAATGTGAAAAGCGCTTTTGTGGCCAATATGAGTCATGAAGTCAAAACCCCTATGAACGCAATGCTGGCTTTTTGTCAGATGTTACTGAAATCGGAGTTAAATCAAAGCCAGCGCTTGCAAGTGCAAAGTATGCTAGATGCTGGCCAGCAGCTCATGACAATGCTCAATGATGTACTGGAGCTATCGCGCTTAGAGGATGGGATCATTGAGCTGCCCGAAAACCAATTATCCAGTCATGAGCTATTTGATGGCGTCGTCGAGCAAGCGATTAGTCAAGTCCAGCAAAAGCCTATTAGCTTGACTTACCGTATTAATGCCGCAGTGCCTGCACGCATGATTGCAGCGGAATATCACGTTCAAAAAGTGATGACGAACTTACTCAGTAATGCGATTAAATTTACGAGCAGTGGCGAAATACATGTCGATGTTGATTATGAGCTTGTTGAAGCGGCCGCAAGTGAAACAGAAGTTGGGACACAAGAGGGCAGGCTAGAAGAAGGGACCTTAGTGGTTGCGGTTGTTGATACGGGTATAGGGATAGCCCCGAAGTTTCTGTCAGAAATTTTTGAGCCGTTTACGCAGCAAAATATTTCGAATACACGGGTCCATGGTGGTACGGGTCTGGGGTTGCATCTAGCGCACCGTTTGATGGTGACTATGGGCGGTGCTATCGAGGTCAAAAGCGTGCAAGGGCAGGGTAGTGCTTTTACGTTACATTTGCCAATACGGGTACCCAACGAGAGTCCGCGAGCGGTTAATTTACCAGCGCCTTTAGCGGTTTTACGCTTATCGGCATTGAAAAGTGCTACCACTGAAAAAGAGTCTGTCAGCGATAATATCACACAAAATTGCTTAGCTTTTTTAGGGGTAACAGTGATTGAATTTAATGCACATATTCCGTTGGCTTTACAGTTGGCGCAGAATCCAGTGGCGGGTGTTGTGCTGGACTCTTCGAGTGATGGCGTGGATGTGCATGAGCTAAAAATGTGGGCACAGGATGTGGCCAGTGAGGGTTTGAGTTGTGCCGTGGTGATTTCTAAAGATTTAGCGGTGAACCCCGTATGCGCGAGTGCTTTAGCGGGAGTACCGTGTATGCGCGCACCAGTGCTAATGCATGAGTGGCTAAAGATTATTGACGTATTACAGCCCTGCGAGCACAGTGCGCCCACGCGGGCTAAGCCGGCCGCCACGGGAGAGCGCATTTTGTTAGTAGAAGATAACCGTCTAAATCAAGAAATTGCGCTATGTATTTTAGAAGATGCTGGTTATCAGGTAGATGTTGCCAATAATGGTCAAGAAGCGGTCGATACTATGATGGCTCAGCGCGATGCATATCAAATGATACTAATGGATATTCAGATGCCAGTGATGGATGGTCTAGAAGCAACGCGTATTATTCGAAAACAGTTGGAGTGTCGCATCCCTATTGTGGCGGTTACTGCTGGTATTGCCGTGCAAGACAGGCAGCTGTGCGATGCAGCCGGCATGGATGATTTTATTCCCAAGCCAATTGATGAGGATTTTGTATTGCAAAAAGTACGCTATTACACCACTGGTGCAAATTTGGCGCAGTAATTTTGGTGCAGTAACCCTGCATCAGCGCGGCTTTGTTTAATAGCGTATGTGAGCGAGTTATTATGGAATTGTCATGTTTCATCTTTACTGTGTTGTAACTTTTAGAGGTGTTGAAATTGGGCGTTATATCAGTGATCTTGGCGCTTCAATGCCCACAAAAAAATCCATCAGTTTCAACAGGGTGAGATTGGTCAGCTTGGCTGAGTAGTGACAGTGTATTTAGTCTTTTATTGAATGGCTTATAGCTATGTTTGCGGCAGTGTATAAACGGTATATTTCACCTGTATCTGATGCATCATGTGGAGCGGTCTTTACGCACACCTCTGGTATGTATGCGAGGGGTATGTATGCGAGGGGTAGGCTTTGGCTTGCGAGGTGTAGGCGCACAAGCCCTAAGCTCCTAAGGTCTGTATTGGGTTGGCTAACGGTACGCCCGCAAGCCATTAAAACGGTCTTAGTCGATGGTGCACTCGAGGACCCTATTGCTCGTGTAGATGAGCGCTATTTATCGTTTTCGATTGACATTTCTGTGTTGGCTGGTGGCCAGTGGTGGGAAGGCAGCCATAAAACGCACAAAGGGTTGGGAGGGCTAAAAGTATTACCTTTCAATTTATACAGTGCTAAGTTGGATCACTTGACGCAAGGACTGGGCGCGTCTTACTTGAGAGTCGGGGGGTCCGAAGCCGATAAAATTCATTATTTCACGGCGCCACCGGGTGAGGTGGGTAGTTTGGTGCTCACCCAAAGTATGTGGGATGGTTTACATGAATACGTAGATCGCAATGCTTTAAAGCTGGCGTTTACCTTTAAATATGGACTATTTAAGCGCAGTACTCACGGCGACTGGCAGGCGAATGAGGTTCTGACCCTATTGCGCTATAGCCAGCACAAACACTACAAGATCGCGGTGTGTGAATTGGGTAATGAGCTTAATGCCTATTGGGCATTTCATGGGCTAACATCGCAGCCGCGAGCGATTAAACTGGCCGACGATTACGCGACTTTTAGCCAAACAGTTAAGGCTTTTTTACCCGAGGCAAAAGTGATTGGTCCAGGTAGTGCCTTTTGGCCGCACTTGGGTGAAACGATTCGTCCTTTTTCAAATATCACGGCAAAATTTTTAGCGGCTAGCAGCAAGCTTCATACTGCGATCGATATTATTGATTGGCATTATTACCCGTTTCAAAGCCAGCGCTCGCCAGTGCGTACGCGCAGGGCAACCCGCACGAGCATGCTGCACCCTAAAGCCCTTAACGAATATAAAAAATATGCCCAACAGCTTAAGCGCTTAAGAGACACTTACTACCCTAGCGCGCAATTGTGGACTGGCGAAAGCGGCTCGGCGCAATGTGGTGGCGAGCCTAAGCTGTCTGATCGCTTTGCTTCTTGTTTTTGGTGGGCAGATCAGCTGGGGTTGGGTGCGGCGAATGGTCAGCAAGTTATGATTCGGCAAAGCTTAGTGGGTGGGGACTATGGTTTATTAGAGCGCTTAACGCTTAAGCCGCGGCCGGATTACTGGTTGAGTTGGCTGTGGCAGCAGCTTATGGGGCAAGAGGTGTTTTCAGTGACAAGTCCTCATGCGCAGCTGCGCGTTTACTGCCATAGCTTGGCAGGTTCAGCGGCTGGGCGTTGTTTGCTGTTGATTAATGTGTCGGCGAAGCCTTGTCATGCTGTGTTGTCAGGGGGCTGCCAAGCTTTAGTGGTAGATAAGCAATACACCGTCACAGCAAAAAAAATCACGAGTAAAAAGCTGCAGATTAATGGCATTAAAGCGCGTCTTCAAAAGGGTCAGCTGCCATCACTTGATCGCTTTAGTACCGATACCTTATCACTGGTCATACCTGCGCATGCAATCGCTTTTTGGGTGTGTCAGTAGCGGCTCTTCTGTATGTGACATTCCCTCCTCGGTATGCTGACGCTACGGCTGTACTGATCAATGCTTATGGTGTAATGCATTGATCGGCGATGAGTTGCTGTAATCGCGATATAAGCGTATGCCCTTGTGCCATAATGCACGCCTTGTAAAATTCAGGAGGCATCGTGAGCGCACAGTTATCTGTCACAATTGATTTAAATGCATTAGCGGCTAATTGGCGTGTGCTATCTGAGCGTTTGGGTACGACGACGTGCGGGGCGGTTGTAAAAGCCAATGCTTACGGGTTAGGTATTGCACCGGTTGCTCTTAAGTTAGTGGCGCAGGGTTGCACGGTTTTCTTTGTGGCTCATCTTAATGAAGGCATTGAACTGCGAACTTTATTAAAGGCGGTTAACGATATCCCCCCCCCCATTATTTATGTTTTACAGGGTTGCGAGGCAGGTTGTGAATGGCTGTTTGTTGAGCATAATTTAAGGCCGGTAATTATTAGCTTGCCCATGTTATTACGCTGGCAGGGTAGCGTGCATGGTGATCATTGGCCTTGTGCTGTGAAGGTGAATACAGGAATGAACCGCTTAGGCTTGGCATATCAAGAGTATGCTGATTCTTTAGTGCGGCATGCTCAATGGTGGCGGCAAGTGCCGGTGATGCTGATGAGTCATTTGGCCTGTGCCGATGATCCTTGCCATAAGCTAAACCTGCGGCAGCAGATGCTGTTTGAGCAGTGCGTGACATCATTAAAACACCTTAACCCAAGCGCATTAGCGTCTTTTGCTAATTCTGGAGGTATTTTTTTGGGTAGCGATTATCATTTTGATATTGCAAGGCCTGGCGCTGCGCTTTATGGCTTAAACCCTGTACCTGGTCAACGCAATAGGATGCAGCCGGTAGTACACTGGGGTCTGCCTGTTCTGCAAGTCCGCCATGCATTAAAAGGAGAGTATGTAGGCTATGGTGCGCAGACACAGTTGGCACGCGATAGCGTATTAGCGGTTGCTGCTGGAGGCTACGCGGATGGTATTTTGCGCGCGGCATTCCCTAATATTATTGCGAGTATTTGTGGCGTAACAGTGCCATTAATGGGTCGCGTTTCTATGGATTCTTTAGTCTTTGATGTGACAGAGGTTGATGCGGTTGCCGAAGGCGATGAGATCACGATCTTAAATCAGCAAATCACGGCAGATCTACAAGGGGCGGCTTATCATACGGTTGGTTATGAGGTGCTCACTAGCATGGGAGATCGTGTATGCCGTCGTTATAAAGGTGCAGTAAATGATATGCATACCGTGAACCGTGCAGAGGGTGCGCGCAATGGCAAATAATATTTCTTGGCCGTTGATCACCTGCTTAGCCGATGGTGAATATCACTCTGGCGAATATTTAGGTCAGCAGCTGGGCGTAGGGCGTGCTGCTATTTGGAAAATGGTGCAGCAGCTGCAGCAGGCGGGGTTATTGATTGAGTCTGTGCGCGGGCGCGGCTATCGTGCGGCTGGCGGTATTGATTTACTCAATGCAGAATCCATTAATGCGCAGTTGAGCTTAGCAGCAAAGCACTGCGTGAGTACTTTGCAGGTGGTCCGGCAAATTGGATCGACGAATAGTACCTTGGCTACCGGTGAATATGGCGCTGGTGCGGTGATGCTTGCTGAGCAGCAAACGGCAGGGCGTGGGCGTCGCGGGCGCAGCTGGGTGAGCCCGCTGGCCAGTAATATCTATCTCTCGGTACGCTGGCACTTTCACCAAGGGATTGCGAACTTAGAGGGATTGAGTTTGGCGGTGGGTGTGGCGCTAGCCGAGGCTTTAGGTTTTCACGGCGTCGATGATGTGCAGCTTAAATGGCCTAATGATCTATGGCTAAAAGGCAAAAAACTTGGGGGGGTGCTGGTTGAAATTGGCGGAGACGTTAATGGTGATTGCTATGCGGTCGTTGGCGTGGGTTTAAATATCGCAATGCCAAAGGCAGTAGCGCAAGATATTGATCAACCCTGGATAGATTTGGCTTCTGTGGGTGTGACAGACTCGAGAAATGCTATCGCGGCATCTTTAATTAGTCACTTAGTTGTTTTGCTTAGTAGCTATCAGGTGCAAGGTTTTGCTCGTTATAAAAGTGCATGGCTCGCTCGCAATGCCTTACAGGGGCAGAGTGTCAGTGTTACCGGAGCGGCGCAACTGACAGGAAAAGTTGTGGGCTTAAGTGAATCCGGAGGACTTGTGCTGCAAACACTTTCAGGCGAGCAAGTGATTAATGGCGGAGAGGTCTCGGTCAGGAAGGTGGTTCAGGCATGATAGATAAAGATGCCTTATTGAGTGATGTGATAGATGTGGATATTGGCAATACTTACATCAAGTGGCGACAAGGGTTGGCTGGGCCGGTAGATCGTCAGTTGACGGCCTCGTTACTCACTATAGGCTGGCAGTGTCATGCTCAGCAGGTCACGCGTGTGCGAGTGGCCAGCGTGGCTGATGATAAGGTGAACGAGACCTTTAACCGCCAAGTGATGAAGCGATGGGCTATTACGCCTGAATTTGCCGTTGTGACACATCATGTTGCTGGGGTTAAGCCTTGCTATACCGACCTTCGGCGATTGGGGGTCGATCGCTGGCTGGCAATGGTGGCAGCTTTCTCATCGCTTAATGGAGCGTGCGTGGTGGTGAGTGCTGGTAGTGCGCTGACGGCTGATTGGCTCGATGAGCGAGGTCAGCATTTAGGTGGTCTGATTGCGCCGGGTCGCCAGCGCTTAGTAGCCAGTTTGCATCGTGACTTGGCGCGGGTGCTGCATTCCGCCGACCTACCTGCGCTGGAGCAGCGCAATGGTCTCGGCCAAAATACCGAAAGTTGCTCTGCGGCAGGTGTTAGAGTTTTATTGTCAGGTTTTATGGCTGAGGTGATTAATCGCAATACCGCGCCCATATGGCTTGCAGGTGGTGACACTGACGCTATGCTTAGCGTGTGCCATGATAAGGACAAGCATAGAGTGAAGACAGTGAACAATATGGTTTTGGATGGGCTTGCAATTGCATTGCCTTAATGGCGCGCCTATTGGGGCGCGTAATACTAAACAAATTAAGGTGTATTTGTGAGGTGGATGGTTTTATCCCTCGTTTTAATTAACGTGATGATATTGGCTTGGCGGTATATTGATCAGCGTCATGTTGTCGAATCTGGCAGCGCCTTGGGTGGTTCGGATCATCACGGTGTGGCAGCAGCCCCTTCTTCGGGGGCTATCGATGGCTCAGCTCAAGCTGCAATTAGTGCCCCGTCGAGTGACTTGGAGGCGCAAACGATCACCTTGCTCGAAGAGCTTGAGAGCGATCGAGTGGCCTTGCGTACGCCGTCGAGCAGCTCGGTGGCGAGTGAGCACGTCTCGGTGGTTCAAGATGAGAGTGAATTGCTGAATGATACTCAAGCGGCGTTGATGCGTGAGCCGAGCGCTCTTGCAGATGAGGTCGAGGACCTTTGTTATTGGGTAGGGCCTATACCTAACAAAGAGGATAGGGATGAGCTACGCGCACGCTTACTGGAATTTAAGATAGCTGCACAGGAGAAAGCAGTTGATGTCTCGGGCGGATGGCGCTACTGGGTTTATCTTGCCCCTAAAGAGACGCGCGCAGAAGCTGCAAGCCAGCTAGCCGTCTTGAAGAAAATGGGCGTCGATAGTTACCTTATTCTTAAGGGCGAGCGAAAGCACGGCGTCTCTTTAGGTTTATTTAGTCGCAAGGTATTAGCCGACGCTAAAATGGCTAAAATGCAGAAAAAAGGCTGGCAGCCCAAAATGGATAGTTTCGAGCGCATGGTGAAGCAGTGGTCGCTTGTGATCAAAAAAGATGACTTAGATCGTGTAGGTGATGGCGTTTTGCCCATACTGCTCAAAAATAAGACTGAAATGAAAATAAATGAAAATAAATGCAAATAGATGGTTGCGTCTTGGAGTAACTTTCACTAGAATTCTGCCTCCACATTGAGAGGCAACAATCAATGTGGAGCGAAAAGAAAAATACCGAAGCGTAAGCTTCTGATTTTAAAGGTATTTTAAGTGTGCTGGCGTAGCTCAGTTGGTAGAGCAGCTGACTTGTAATCAGCCGGTCGGGGGTTCGACTCCTCTCGCCAGCTCCATTTTTCGCAGGCTTTCACCTTTTAGGTGAAGTGCTTAACTTTTTAGCTCTAAGGCTAATCAGTGTTAAGTGCAGGGGTTCCCGAGTGGCCAAAGGGATCAGACTGTAAATCTGACGCGCAAGCTTCGGTGGTTCGAATCCACCCCCCTGCACCATTATTTTTGCTGGCATGCCATCAATGATGGTTGTAAGCGTAAATAATGCGGCTTAGGTAATGTATGTCGTAAGTTTAAATAGTTTTTAGTTGGTAATACCTCGGTTTTCTGTCAGCATAAGTAGTGCGCAGTTAATTGTTTTGTCAGCTGGTAGCGCTAAGTATATTGATTGTAGAGCGCGCGGTGGGCCCTAATATATGCGGGCATAGTTCAACGGTAGAACCTCAGCCTTCCAAGCTGATGGTGCGGGTTCGATTCCCGCTGCCCGCTCCATAATGCGAAAGCATAAGGCTCATATAGCTCAGTTGGTAGAGCACACCCTTGGTAAGGGTGAGGTCAGCGGTTCAAATCCGCTTATGAGCTCCATTTTTAAAAAGGCCAGTGAAGCTGTTGCTTGCTGGCCTTTGTGATATTTGAGTGTTTGATGCTTAAGTATCCACCTGCTACTACTGATACGCTCAAGTGGTAGTTGATACAGGCCAGTAGTTCAATTGGTAGAGCGTCGGTCTCCAAAACCGAAAGTTGGGGGTTCGAGTCCCTCCTGGCCTGCCATTATTTGCACAATTGCGTGCGGCCACGAAGGTTGGAATGCAAGTTTCAACCTTTCTGTGTGTTGGGCCTTTCTGTGTGTTGAGCAGAGATGTAAGACAAGAGAAGATTGCGATGAGTACAGGTGTTGATTCTCCAGAGTACAAGTTAGATGGCCTTAAGTGGTTGCTTGTCCTTGCAATTATTGCAGCGGGCACAGTGGGTAATTCCTATTATGCTGAGGATATTGGTCTGTTGTATCGCGTTGTGGCGATGGTGGCCATGGGTCTTGTTGCTGCCTTCGTTGCATTGCAAACCGCGAAAGGTGCAGCTTTTTGGGAGCTACTAAAGTCTGCTCAAATTGAAATGCGCAAAGTCGTTTGGCCTAGCAAGCCTGAAACCAACCAGACAACATTGCTTGTACTTGTTGTTGTGTTCGTTATGGCTATTATTTTGTGGGCTTTAGATGCCCTCTTCGGAAAAATCGCCTCTTTTATTATTGGTTAATCACGGACACTGTTTATCATGGCAAAGCGCTGGTACGTAGTACACGCCTATTCAGGTTACGAGAAAAAAGTTGCAGCGGCTCTCAAAGAGCGTATTGAGCTCAACGGTAAGCAAGATTTATTTGGTGATGTTCTTGTACCCACCGAAGAAGTCGTTGAAATGAAGGCTGGTCAAAAGCGTAAGTCTGAGCGTAAGTTTTTTCCAGGTTATGTCTTGGTTAACATGGAATTATGCGATGAAGCATGGCATTTAGTGAAAGAAACGCCACGTGTTATGGGCTTTATTGGTGGTAAAGCCGATAAACCTGCGCCGATTACCGAAAAAGAAGCTAATTTGATTCTACAGCGCGTCGATGATTCAACTGACAAGCCTAAACCTAAAACGCTATTTGAGCCTGGTGAAATGGTACGAGTTACCGATGGCCCATTCAATGACTTTAATGGCGTTGTTGAAGAAGTGAATTACGAAAAAAGCCGTTTACGTGTTGCTGTACTTATTTTTGGTCGCTCAACACCGGTTGAATTAGAATTTGGTCAGGTAGAGAAAAACTAAACCAAATTTACAGTTTTTTAACTCCCATCGCCTTTTAGGTGTTGGGGGTTTTTGTGTCTCTGGATGTTACGTTGGTTATTTAGGTGTCTGATAGATCTTTTCTATTTGATGGGCCTTCGTTTCAGCATTCAATATCGGGAAGCCTGTGAGGTTGATCGTTCGCACATGAGTGGGCAATCAATTTAGGCGCTAAACCCATTAATCGAGGAAAGTCTCATGGCTAAAAAAATTAATGCCTATATAAAGCTCCAAGTTGGTGCAGGTAAGGCAAATCCAAGTCCACCAGTTGGTCCTGCATTAGGTCAACACGGTGTGAATATCATGGAATTCTGTAAAGCATTTAATGCGCAGACCCAAGAAATTGAAACAGGTGCGCCAGTACCTGTTGTTATCACGGTATACAGCGATAAAAGCTTTACTTTTGCCATGAAAACGCCACCTGCGGCTTTCTTGCTTAAGAAAGCAGCGGGTATCACCAGTGGTAGCCCCACGCCAAACACCAAAAAGGTTGGCACTGTGACTCGCGCGCAATTAGAAGAAATTGCTACTGCGAAAGCACCTGACTTGACTGCAGCTGATATGGACGCTGCAGTACGTACTATCGCGGGCTCTGCTCGTGCCATGGGCTTGAATGTGGAAGGGGTTTGATCGTGGCTAAGTTATCTAAGCGTCAACGCGCAATAAATGAAAAAGTCGATGCGACTAAAGTATACGGTATCGAAGAAGCTGTTGAATTATTGAAGTCGTTATCTGCGGTTAAATTCCCAGAGACTTTTGAAGCAGCTATTAATTTGGGTATTGACCCACGTAAATCAGATCAAGCAGTTCGTGGTGCAACTACTTTACCTAATGGTACTGGTAATGACGTGCGCGTTGCAGTATTTACCCAAGGTGCTAACGCCGAAGCGGCTAAAGCGGCCGGTGCAGATTTTGTTGGCATGGAAGATCTTGCTGAGCAAATTAAAGGCGGCATGATGGACTTTGACGTTGTTGTTGCAGATCCTGCGGCAATGCGTGTTGTGGGTCAATTAGGTCAAGTATTAGGCCCACGCGGTTTAATGCCTAACCCTAAAACCGGTACTGTAACACCTGATGTTGCAACGGCTGTTAAAAATGCTAAAGCCGGTCAAGTGCGTTTCCGTGCTGACAAAGGCGGCATCATTCACGGCGGTATCGGTAAAGTATCTTTTGATGCCAAAGCGGTTAAAGAAAACTTAGAAGCTTTACTTGTTGATATTAAACGCTTAAAACCAGCTTCTGCCAAAGGTGTTTATCTTAAGAAAATCACCTTGAGCACGACTATGGGCCCAGGTTTAACTGTTGATCTTTCGTCTTTAGAGGCTTAAGTCAGTAGGGTTAAAGATTATTATGCGCTAACAAAGCTAGTCTGTTGTTAGCGTAACATACTTTGGGGTCTAGCTTAGGCTAGGCCGTCAAAGACCGTAGGTGGGGTTGATAAGACAATCAAAAAAGTAGCAAAGCTAACACTCTTTACTACACTATTAGGGCTTGTAATAAATATTATTCCAGCCCTGTGAATTTTTTTTGGTTGTCTATCACTTCTTAATGGCGTTGCTTTAAACAGTTGGTTACTGAATGACAGCAACTAGCCTACGCAGATGGTGGACCCTGTTCAGAATTCTGAACCTGTTGTCACCGACATAGGGTTCAAATGGCAACATTTGAACTGGTAGTAAACGATAGGTTTAAATCTATCATTAACCAGGAGAAATCCCGTGGCATTAGGACTTGAAGACAAAAAAGCGATCGTTGCTGAAGTCTCAGAGGCTGCCAAGAGCGCTCTTTCTGCAGTGGTTGCCGATTCTCGCGGCGTTACTGTAAGTCAAATGACAGCTCTACGAAAAGAGGCTCGTGAACATGGCGTATGGTTACGTGTAGTTCGCAACACCTTGGCTCGTCGCGCGGTTCAAGGCACTGACTACGAATGTCTCGTTGAGAGCTTCGTAGGTCCAACTATTATTGCATTTTCTAGCGAGCACCCAGGTGCTGGCGCGCGTATTTTGCGTGACTTCGCTAAAGCCAATGAACAGTTGGAATTAAAAGCTGCCTCGTTCGAGGGCGCCTTAGTAGACGTTAATATGTTGGCCGTTTTACCAACATACGACGAAGCTATTGCGAAACTCATGAGCGTGATGAAAGAAGCAGCCGCTGGCAAGTTGGTACGTACACTTGCAGCACTTCGCGATCAAAAAGAACAAGAAGCGGCGTAATTTCTTATCTAACCAGATTGAGAATACCCACTTTTTTAAAAATTATCCGAGCGTAAAGCTCACGTAAGAATAGGACTTGTAACATGTCTATCTCACAAGAAGATATCTTAAACGCTATTGCTGAAATGTCTGTTAAAGACGTTGTTGAATTAGTGACTGCAATGGAAGAAAAATTCGGCGTTAGCGCTGCAGCGGCTGTTGCTGTTGCTGGTGGTGGCGAAGCTGCTGCTGAAGAGCAAACTGAATTTGACGTAATGCTTACCGCTGTTGGCGATAAGAAAGTTAACGTTATTAAAGCTGTTCGTGAAGTAACAGGTCTTGGCTTGAAAGAAGCTAAAGGCATTGTTGACGGCGTTCCTGCTGCTGTTAAAGAAGCATTGTCTAAAGACGACGCTGAAGCGGCTAAAGAAAAACTTGAAGCTGCTGGCGCAACTGTCGAGCTTAAGTAATTTTGAAGTTCAAGTCCAATCTCTGATTGGCGCTGGGCTGGCAGGTATTTTACCTGCTGGCCTTTTTCCGTTTGCGGCCTTTGAGTGGCAAAAATTACATAAACAAAGGTTGTTAAGCGGAACAGATATTTATTAATTCGTGCTTATTAGTATGAATCGGGAGCAGCGCTCCTTTATGTCTCGCAAGAAAGCATCCCCGTGAAAAGCTGAGGAAATCTGATGGCTTACTCGTATACAGAGAAAAAACGTATCCGCAAGGATTTTGGCAAGTTGCCGAACGTCATGGATGTGCCGTTCCTCTTGGCAATACAACTCGACTCCTACAGAAAATTTACGCAAATAGATACCTCACCTAAAAAACGCTTAGACATGGGTTTGCATGCTGCGTTTAAATCGGTATTTCCTATTGTTAGCTATTCAGGCAGTGCAGCGCTTGAATATGTGAGCTACACCTTAGGTAAACCTGTTTTTGATGTTAATGAATGTGTATTGCGTGGTGCAACCTATGCTGTGCCATTGCGTGTAAAAGTTCGCCTGATTATTTACGATAAAGAATCTAGCGCAAAAACGATCAAAGATATTAAAGAGCAAGAAGTCTACATGGGCGAAATTCCGCTTATGACAGACAACGGTACCTTTGTGATTAATGGTACCGAGCGTGTAATTGTTTCGCAATTACACCGTTCTCCTGGTGTGTTTTTTGAGCACGACAAAGGTAAGACTCACTCATCGGGTAAACTGCTCTATTCTGCGCGTGTTATTCCTTACCGTGGATCATGGTTGGATTTCGAGTTCGATCCTAAAGATCTTGTATTCGTTCGTATTGACCGTCGTCGTAAGCTTCCTGCGACCATTTTATTGCGCTCTTTGGGTTATAGCTCGCAAGAAATGCTCGATATGTTTTTTGATACCAGCAATTTCCGTATCGTTGGCGAAGGAGGTCTTAAGTTAGAGCTTGTCCCTTCTCGCTTGCGCGGTGATATGGCGTCATTTGATATTTGTGATACCGAAGGTAATGTGATTGTTGAAGAAGGTCGCCGCATTACTGCGCGCCATATCAAACAATTAGAAAAAGCCAATGTGGTTGAGCTCGATGTACCGGCTGACTACATGTTAGGTCGTGCATTGGCCAAAGACATTATCGATGAAAGCACCGGTGAAGTGGTTGTTGAGTGTAACACCGAGATCACAGAAGAAGTCATGGCGCAATTGGTGACTTTGGGCGTTGAAAGCGTTCAAACTCTTTATACCAATGACCTTGATTGCGGCTCTTTCCTTTCAGATACCTTACGCAGTGATCCATCGCGTACAGAGCTGGAAGCGCTGGTTGAAATTTACCGCATGATGCGCCCTGGTGAGCCACCGACTAAAGAGTCGGCTGAAGCGTTATTCCAGAACTTGTTCTTTAGTCCTGAGCGTTACGATCTTTCTGCGGTAGGGCGCATGAAGTTTAACCGTCGCTTAAACCGTGAAGAAGAAGCCGGTGAAGGCACATTGTCGCGCGAAGATATCGTTGAGGTGTTAAAAACGCTGATTGATATTCGCAACGGTAAAGGTGTTGTCGATGATATCGATCACTTGGGTAACCGTCGTATTCGCTCTGTGGGTGAAATGGCTGAAAACCAATTCCGTGTAGGTTTGGTACGTGTTGAGCGTGCAGTGAAAGAACGTTTGTCGATGGCAGAAAGCGAAGGCTTAATGCCACAGGATTTGGTTAATGCCAAGCCTGTTGCTGCAGCGGTTAAAGAGTTCTTTGGCTCTAGCCAGCTGTCTCAGTTTATGGACCAAAACAACCCGCTATCAGAAGTGACGCATAAACGCCGCGTTTCTGCCTTAGGCCCCGGCGGTTTAACACGTGAGCGTGCTGGATTTGAAGTGCGCGATGTGCATCCAACACATTACGGCCGTGTATGCCCAATTGAGACACCTGAAGGACCAAACATTGGTTTGATCAACTCGTTGGCGACTTACGCGCGTACTAACAGTTATGGTTTCTTAGAAAGCCCTGTACGTAAAGTTATTGACGGTAAAGTGACCGATGACATCGAGTACCTATCGGCAATTAACGAATCTAAATTTGTCATTGCTCAGGCCTCTGCGACACAGGATGAAAACGGCAATTTGATCGATGAGCTTGTCTCTTCGCGTCACATGAATGAATTTACGTTGGTGACACCTGCTGATGTTCAGTATATGGATGTGTCACCTCGCCAGGTTGTATCGGTGGCGGCATCGCTTATTCCTTTCCTTGAGCACGATGATGCTAACCGTGCATTGATGGGTTCGAACATGCAGCGTCAGGCTGTACCGACATTAAAAGCACAAAAGCCTTTAGTGGGTACGGGTATGGAGCGTAAAGTCGCTTCGGATTCTGGTGTGTGTGTTGTAGCTAAGCGTGGCGGCATTGTGGACCGTGTTGATGCTGCGCGTATTGTGATTCGCGCTGCACAAGCAGAGGTTGAAGCCGGTGATGCTGGTGTTGATATTTACAATCTCACCAAGTACACCCGCTCTAACCAAAATACCTGTATTAATCAGCGTCCGATTGTCAATATCGGCGATGAAGTGGTACGCGGTGACATTTTGGCGGATGGCCCATCGGTGGATATGGGTGAGTTGGCGCTAGGCCAAAACATGCGTATCGCCTTTATGCCTTGGAATGGTTACAACTTTGAGGATTCCATCCTTGTGAGTGAGCGCGTTGTTCAAGAAGACCGCTTCACCACCATTCACATCCAAGAGCTTACATGTATTGCACGTGATACTAAGCTCGGTAGCGAAGAGATCACAGCAGATATTCCAAATGTTGGCGAATCAGCTTTAGCTAAGCTTGATGAGTCTGGCGTTGTTTACATTGGTGCCGAAGTGGGTCCTGGTGATATTTTGGTGGGCAAAGTAACACCTAAAGGTGAAACACAGCTCACACCAGAAGAAAAACTCTTACGTGCTATTTTTGGTGAGAAAGCTTCTGACGTGAAAGACAGTTCACTGCGTGTACCGACCAGTACCAAAGGGACAGTAATTGATGTGCAGGTCTTTACCCGTGATGGCTTGGAGAAAGACCAGCGCTCGCGTGAAATCGAAAAATCACAGCTGAATCAAGTGCGTAAAGATTTAAACGAAGAATACCGCATTGTTGAATCAGCCACTTTCGAGCGTTTGCAAAATGCTATTGTTGGACAAATTGCTGCCGGTGGTAAGGGTGTGGTTAAAGGTAGCCCCGTGACTGCTGAGCAACTGGCTGAATTACCGCATAAAGAGTGGTTCAAAATCCGTATGGATGATGACGCGCTCAATGACCAGATCGATCTTGCTGAAGAGGGTCTAGTTGAACGCCGTAAAGAGCTTGACGACCGCTTTGAAGATAAAAAAGGCAAATTAGAAACTGGCGACGACTTAGCGCCTGGCGTCCTTAAAATTGTGAAGGTTTACTTGGCGATTAAGCGTCGCATTCAGCCGGGCGATAAAATGGCTGGCCGTCATGGTAACAAAGGTGTTATCTCGGTGATTATGCCGGTTGAAGACATGCCTTATGATGAGAATGGCGTCCCTGTTGATGTTGTCTTGAATCCGCTGGGCGTGCCATCGCGCATGAACGTCGGTCAGGTACTTGAGATGCACTTAGGTTTAGCCGCTAAGAGTCTTGGTGAAAAAATTGACACCATGATGGCTGAGCAGCGTGCTGTTGCTGAAATTCGTGCCTTCTTGGATGAGATCTACAACAAATCTGGGATTGCCAAAGACAAAGAAGATCTAGATTCCTTTAGTGATAAGCAAATCTTAGAAATGGCGCAAAACTTACGTACGGGTGTGCCAATGGCGACCCCCGCTTTTGATGGCGCGAAAGAGAGCGAAATCAAAGAGTTATTGCGTTTAGCAGGTGTACCTGATTCTGGTCAGATGCAGTTGCATGATGGTCGTACTGGTGATGCTTTCTTGCGTCATACGACTGTGGGCTATATGTATATGCTCAAACTGAACCACTTAGTTGATGACAAAATGCACGCCCGTTCAACCGGTTCGTACAGCTTAGTCACACAGCAGCCGCTAGGTGGTAAAGCGCAGTTCGGTGGTCAGCGTTTTGGTGAAATGGAAGTGTGGGCGTTAGAGGCATACGGTGCCGCCTATACGCTACAAGAAATGTTGACCGTTAAGTCGGATGACGTTAATGGTCGAACCAAAATGTATAAAAACATTGTGGACGGTGATCATCGTATGGAGCCGGGCATGCCAGAATCTTTCAACGTATTGGTGAAAGAGATTCGCTCGCTAGGTATTAACATCGAATTGGAACACGATTCGTAGGCCATTGGGTTACCAATAAATCGACCTATAAACGGTGGTGGGCGCAGCATAGCTGCGGCCCACTGTGCAATAAGCACGCACTGGAGGAAACACCTTGAAAGATTTGCTGAATATTTTGAAAAACCAAGGGCAGGCGGACGAGTTTGACGGCATCCGTATTGGTTTATCATCACCTGAAATGATCCGCTCGTGGTCGTTTGGTGAAGTTAAAAAGCCTGAAACCATTAACTACCGAACCTTCAAGCCCGAGCGCGAAGGTTTGTTCTGTGCCAAAATTTTTGGCCCAGTCAAAGACTACGAATGTTTATGCGGCAAGTACAAGCGCATGAAGCATCGCGGTATTATTTGTGAAAAATGTGGCGTAGAAGTCACCTTAGCGAAAGTTCGTCGTGACCGTATGGCGCATATCGAACTGGCCGCTCCCTGCGCACACATTTGGTTTTTAAAGTCATTGCCAAGCCGTATTGGTTTGTTACTCGATATGACTTTGCGTAGCATCGAACGCGTTTTGTACTTTGAGTCATACGTTGTTGTGGATCCGGGTATGACGACGTTAGAGCGCGCGCAGCTATTAACTGACGAGCAATACTTCGAAGCCATGGAAGAGTTTGGTGACGAGTTTGAAGCCAAAATGGGTGCTGAAGCGATTCAGCGCTTAATGATGGATATTGACTTGGAATCTGAAGCGCAAATGTTGCGTGAAGAAATTCCCAATACCAACTCAGAAACCAAAATCAAGAAACTATCTAAGCGTTTGAAACTAGTAGAAGCCTTCCTTAACTCCGGCAATAAGCCGCAGTGGATGGTACTCGAAGCCTTGCCA
The DNA here is from genome assembly GCF_001292705.1 of Marinagarivorans algicola. GTDB lineage: Bacteria > Pseudomonadota > Gammaproteobacteria > Pseudomonadales > Cellvibrionaceae > Marinagarivorans > Marinagarivorans algicola. The sequence goes on along the minus strand of NZ_LGAK01000004.1, from coordinate 88,281 downwards.
GTTCTTCCGCCAGATCTTCGTCCGTTGGTACCGCTAGATGGTGGTCGCTTTGCGACTTCTGATCTTAACGACCTATACCGTCGTGTGATTAACCGTAACAACCGTCTCAAGCGTCTTCTTGACTTAAATGCGCCAGATATCATCGTGCGTAACGAAAAGCGCATGCTGCAAGAGTCGGTTGATGCATTGCTTGATAACGGCCGTCGCGGTCGTGCGATCACTGGTTCGAATAAGCGTCCTTTGAAGTCACTGGCTGACATGATCAAAGGTAAGCAAGGTCGTTTCCGTCAAAACCTTTTAGGTAAGCGTGTTGATTACTCGGGCCGTTCGGTAATTGTTACTGGTCCTACATTGCGTTTGCATCAGTGTGGTCTTCCTAAGAAGATGGCGCTTGAGCTATTTAAGCCGTTTATTTTTAGCAAGCTAGAATTGCGTGGTTTAGCGACCACCATTAAAGCTGCAAAGAAGATGGTTGAGCGTGAAGAGCCTGTTGTTTGGGATATTTTAGATGACGTGATTCGTGAGCATCCGGTATTACTTAACCGTGCACCGACACTTCACCGTTTGGGTATTCAGGCTTTTGAGCCCGTACTCATCGAAGGTAAAGCCATTCAGCTTCATCCGTTGGTATGTGCTGCGTACAACGCCGATTTCGATGGCGATCAGATGGCCGTCCACGTACCGTTGACTCTCGAAGCACAGCTTGAAGCACGCGCGTTAATGATGTCAACCAACAACATCCTATCGCCAGCATCGGGCGAGCCTATTATTGTGCCCTCGCAAGATGTGGTATTGGGCTTGTACTGGATGACGCGTGAGCGTGTGAACGGCTTGGGAGAGGGCATGGCTTTCTCTGATCCTAAAGAGGTATCACGTGCGTTTTACTCAGGTAAAGTGCATTTGCAAGCGCGTATTAAGTGTCGTATTAACGACATTGTCATGAGTGAAGACGGTGAAACAGAAGAAACTGTAAAGCTTGTGGATACTACGGTTGGTCGCATCCTATTGTGGGATATTGTGCCAGACGGCATCCCATTCGAGCTGATTAACCGTAACATGGTTAAAAAGGCAATCTCTACGGTTATTAACTTTTGCTACCGTATTGTGGGCTTGAAAGCGACAGTCATCTTTGCTGATCAACTCATGTATATGGGCTACGACTTCTCAACCAAGTCAGGCTCATCTATCGGTGTGAATGACTTCCAAATTCCCGATGCCAAAGCGGAGCTTGTTGCTCGCGCGGAGGCTGAAGTGAAAGAAATCGAAACTCAATATGCCTCGGGTCTGGTGACGCAAGGCGAGAAGTACAATAAAGTCATCGATATCTGGTCACGCGCGAACGATCTAGTGGCTAAGGCTATGATGGAAGGTATTTCTACCGAGCCTGTCACCAATAAAGAGGGCGAGCAAGAAAAGCAATCGTCATTTAACTCAGTGTTTATGTATGCCGATTCGGGTGCGCGGGGTAGCCCAGCGCAGATTCGTCAGCTTGCGGGTATGCGTGGTTTGATGGCGCGTCCAGATGGCTCGATCATTGAGACGCCGATTACGGCTAATTTCCGTGAAGGTTTGAACGTACTTCAGTACTTTATTTCAACGCATGGTGCCCGTAAAGGTCTTGCCGATACAGCACTAAAAACCGCTAACTCAGGTTACTTGACGCGTCGTTTAGTCGATGTTGCGCAAGATGTTGTTATTACTGAAGTTGATTGTGGTACTGATCGCGGCTTGGTCATGAACCCTGTGATTGAGGGTGGTGATATTATCGAGTCGTTAGGCGACCGCATTTTGGGTCGTATCATTGCGCAAGATGTTGTACGTGCGGGCTCTGATGAGATCTTAGTGTCTGCTGGCACCATGATTGATGAAAAATGGGTTGAGCGTGTAGAGAATTTAGCCATTGATGAAGTGATTGTGCGCTCTGCCATTACTTGTGAAACTCGTCATGGTATTTGTGCGCAGTGTTATGGTCGCGACCTTGCGCGTGGTCATCGCGCTAATGTGGGTGAGGCTATTGGTGTTATCGCGGCGCAATCGATCGGTGAGCCGGGTACACAGCTGACTATGCGTACGTTCCATATTGGTGGTGCGGCTAGCCGAGCGTCTGCAGTTGATAATGTTCAAGTGAAACAAGATGGTGTGGTTCGCTTACATAACATTAAAACCGTTATTCGTCCTGATGGCTCTTTAGTGGCTGTCTCGCGCTCGGGTGAGATTGCCATTGCCGACAGTAGCGGTCGTGAGCGTGAGCGCTATAAGATCCCTTACGGTGCCGTGATATCGACCAAAGATGGTGACGAGGTTAATGGTGGTTCTATTGTCGCTAAATGGGACCCGCATACTCACCCCATTATTACAGAGATGTCGGGTAAAGTTATTTTAAGCGGTATGACTGATGGCTTATCAGTACGTCGCCAGCAAGATGCGATTACCGGTCTTTCGTCGATCGAAGTTTTGGATCCGGCTGAGCGTCCTTCTGCGGGTAAAGACTTGAAACCAGCTGTTACGTTGGTAGATGCCGATGGTAATGAGCTGTACTTGCCTAACACAAATCAGCCTGCACACTACATGTTGCCTTCTAAGGCTATTTTAAGTTTGGCTGATGGCGATATTGTAGATGTGGGTGCTGTTATTGCGCGTATTCCGCAAGAAGGCTCAAAGACCCGTGATATCACGGGTGGTCTACCGCGTGTTGCTGACTTATTTGAAGCGCGTAAGCCAAAAGAGCCTTCTATTCTGGCTGAGATTTCGGGTACTGTAACCTTTGGTAAAGAAACTAAGGGTAAGCGTCGTTTAGTGATCACGCCGCAAAATGGTGAAACACTCGAAGATGGTTCAACGCATTATGAGGTCTTGATTCCTAAGCATCGTCAATTGACTGTGTTTGAAGGTGAGACGGTCACTAAGGGTGAGGTCGTCTCTGATGGCCCCTCTAATCCTCATGATATCTTGCGCTTAAAAGGTGTTGCGGCATTGGCTGATTACATTACCAATGAAATTCAAGATGTTTACCGCTTACAGGGCGTGAAAATTAACGATAAGCACATTGAGGTTATCGTTCGTCAAATGCTGCGCAAAGTTGAAATTACCGAAATGGGTGATTCTGACTTTGTTAAAGGCGAGCAAGCGGAATTTGTTCGAGTGCTCGAGCAAAACGAAAAATTACGTACCGAAGACAAGCAGCCTGCGCGCTATGTGCGTGAGTTACTCGGTATTACTAAGGCATCACTTGCAACTGAGTCGTTCATTTCTGCGGCATCGTTCCAGGAGACCACACGTGTTCTTACTGAAGCGGCTGTAACGGGTAAGGTAGATACTTTGCGCGGCTTGAAAGAGAACGTGGTAGTAGGGCGCTTGATTCCTGCTGGTACAGGCTTGACGTACCATGCTGAGCGTAAGCGTAAGCGTGAGAAAAAAGTTGAAGAGGTTGTGACCGAAAGTGTAAGCGCTGCTGAAGTTGAAGCGGCCTTAACTGAGGCACTTCGCTCAAGCGACTAATTTTCAATCAATCTTCGCTTGACCTTGTTGGGTGGCGCATTTAGAATGCGCCACCCGCATTTTGCGGTCGGGTAATTCGTACCCGTTTCTTTGTTTAACTGCCGGTTTGTTTTACGGCAATATTATTTTGGAGTTTTTTTCATGGCAACGATCAACCAGTTGGTTCGTAAGCCGAGAAAACGTAAAGTACAGAAGAGTGACGTTCCTGCGTTGCAAAACTGTCCTCAGCGTCGTGGTGTTTGTACCCGCGTTTACACCACAACCCCTAAGAAGCCAAACTCTGCTTTACGTAAAGTTTGTCGTGTTCGCTTAACTAGCGGCTTCGAAGTGACTTCTTATATCGGTGGTGAAGGGCATAACTTGCAAGAGCATAGTGTAGTATTGATTCGTGGCGGTCGTGTAAAAGATTTGCCAGGTGTTCGTTACCACACTGTTCGCGGTTCATTAGACACCTCTGGTGTTGCTGACCGTAAGCAAGGTCGCTCTAAGTACGGTACTAAGCGCCCTAAGTAGGTCGTTTTACGTTTTAAGTCTTAAGATCCAGTAAGGCTGAGTGGTGTAACCATCTCAGGCAAACCTGAATTAAAGTGAGTGTAGTTTTATGCCAAGAAGACGCGTCGTCGCAAAACGTGAAGTTCTTCCGGATCCAAAGTTTGGTGATCAAACTTTGGCTAAGTTTATGAACCACGTCATGGTCAGCGGCAAGAAGTCAGTCGCTGAGCGCATCGTTTATGGTGCGTTGGATATTGTTGCTGAAAAAAGCGGCAAAGATCCTTTAGAAGTTTTCCAAGAAGCTCTAGAAAATGTAGCGCCTATGGTCGAGGTTAAGTCTCGCCGTGTAGGTGGTGCTACCTATCAAGTTCCTGTTGAGGTTCGCCCTTCACGCCGCGTAGCTTTGGCTATGCGCTGGTTGGTAGATTACTCGCGTGGTCGCGGTGAAAAGTCTATGGCTTTCCGCTTAGCGGGTGAGATGATCGATGCCTCACAAAGCAAGGGTGCTGCGGTTAAGAAACGTGAAGACGTTCACCGCATGGCCGAAGCGAATAAGGCGTTCTCGCACTTCCGCTTCTAAGTTATTGCTTTTGTGGCGAAAAGGCAGCGTTTGGCTGCCTTTTCGCTGTTTGCACAGAGTCGATTTTTGGCCTGTAAGCAATTTTATCCAAAAGTAAATTGCATTTTGGGCCGCAGGGCTCAATTATCACGACATGTTCATAATGCTTAAAGTGTATTTTTGAATAGTGGCTTGCCTTTTGGGGCTGAGCTGTTTTCCAAAAACACTCTTTTCTTGTTTTTTAGTTATATGGAGAGACCATAGTGGCTCGTAAGACTCCGATTTCGCGCTACCGTAATATCGGTATCTGTGCGCATGTTGATGCGGGTAAAACCACAACAACCGAGCGAGTACTTTTTTATACTGGCGTTTCTCATAAAATTGGTGAGGTGCATGATGGTGCCGCCACCATGGACTGGATGGAGCAAGAGCAAGAGCGCGGTATCACGATCACTTCTGCAGCAACTACCTGTTTTTGGCAGGGTATGGCAAAGCAGTTTGATGAGCACCGTATTAATATCATCGATACCCCAGGTCATGTTGACTTCACTATTGAGGTAGAGCGTTCGTTGCGTGTACTCGATGGCGCAGTTGTTGTGCTGTGCGGCTCTTCGGGTGTTCAGCCGCAAACCGAAACTGTGTGGCGTCAGGCGAACAAATACGAAGTACCGCGCATGGTGTTCGTTAACAAGATGGATCGCGCTGGCGCTGATTTTATGCGTGTAGTCGAGCAGCTTGAGAGTCGTCTAGGTGCTAATGCGGTACCTTTGCAGCTAACGATTGGCGCAGAAGAAGACTTTAAAGGCGTTGTTGATTTGGTCAAAAACAAAGCCATTTTTTGGAGTGAAGCCGATCAAGGTGTTAGCTTTGAATACGCCGATATCCCTGCAGATATGGCCGATGAGTGCGCGCAGTTGCGCGAGCGTCTTGTGGAAGCAGCTGCAGAGTCATCAGATGAGATGATGGAAAAATACTTAGAAGGCGTTGAGCTTACTGAGGAAGAAATTAAAGCGGGTATACGTCAACGCACGTTAGCCAATGAGATTGTCCCTGTATTGGGTGGGTCAGCTTTCAAAAACAAAGGTGTCCAGGCTGTTCTTGATGCGGTTGTTGAATATTTGCCAGCGCCTAACCAAGTTAAGGCTATTGAAGGCGTTCTTGATGACAAAGACGGTACCCCAGCCACTCGAGCTGCTGATGATGCAGCTCCTTTTGCGGCGTTAGCTTTTAAAATAGCGACTGATCCCTTTGTGGGGACTTTAACGTTTTTTAGGGTCTATTCCGGCACCTTGAAGCAAGGTGATATGGTTTTTAACCCAATAAAAGGTAAAAAAGAGCGCGTGGGTAGGATGGTGCAAATGCACGCTAACCAGCGAGAAGAAATCAAAGAGGTGTTGGCGGGCGACATTGCTGCCGGTATTGGCTTTAAAGATATCACAACCGGTGATACGCTTTGCGCGCAAAGCGATATCATCACCCTAGAAAAAATGGACTTCCCTGAGCCTGTCATTTCTGTTGCTGTCGAGCCACGTACGCAGGCTGATCAAGAGAAGATGGGTGTTGCGCTAGGTAAGCTTGCGCAAGAAGATCCTTCGTTTCAGGTGAAAACTGACGAAGATACAGGGCAGACCATTATTTCAGGCATGGGTGAGTTGCACTTAGATATTCTTGTTGACCGAATGAGTCGCGAGTTTGGTGTTGATGCTAATATCGGTAAGCCTCAAGTGGCCTACCGTGAGGCTATTCGCAACACCTGTGAAATTGAAGGTAAGTTTGTGCGTCAGTCTGGCGGTCGCGGCCAGTACGGACATGTTTGGATTAAGTTTGAGCCTGCAGAAGATGAAACATCTGAAGGGCTTGAGTTTGTGAATGAAATTGTTGGTGGTGTAGTGCCTAAAGATTTCATTCCTGCGATCCAAAAGGGCATAGAAGAGCAAATGAAAAACGGCGTAGTCGGCGGTTATCCTTTGCTTGGATTAAAGGCGACAATTTACGACGGTTCGTATCACGATGTTGACTCTTCCGAAATGGCCTTTAAGATTGCTGCCTCGATGGCAACTAAAAAGCTGGTAGAGTTTGGTGGTGCTGTCCTGTTGGAGCCTATGATGAAGGTTGAGGTCGTTACTCCCGAGGAAAATATGGGAGATGTAGTTGGCGATTTAAATCGACGTCGTGGGTTGATCTTGGGTATGGATGATGGTGTTGCCGGTAAGGTTGTCACGGCTGAAGTACCTTTGGCAGAAATGTTTGGCTATGCAACAGCTGTGCGTTCTGCGACGCAGGGTCGTGCAACATATGCTATGGAATTCTGTAAGTATTCAGAGGTTCCAAATAATGTGGCACAACAAATCATCGCTAAAATCTGACTGTAATAATGTATTTTTAAGCAAAACTTGTATTTGTAAGATGGTACCGGCGAGTAATTGGTTTTTATCTGACTTCACTGAAGTAATTTCTTAAGAGGACTTTTAAAGTGGCAAAAGAAAAATTTGAACGTAATAAACCCCATGTAAACGTTGGTACTATCGGCCACGTGGATCATGGTAAAACAACTCTAACTGCAGCGTTAACACGCGTATGTGCCGAAGTTTTTGGCGGTACTGCTGTTGCATTTGATGGTATTGATAATGCTCCTGAAGAAAAAGCACGTGGTATAACCATCGCGACTTCTCACGTTGAGTATGATTCACCGACTCGTCACTATGCACACGTAGATTGCCCAGGCCATGCCGATTATGTTAAAAACATGATCACCGGTGCTGCTCAAATGGACGGCGCTATCTTGGTTTGTGGTACGACTGATGGCCCTATGCCACAAACTCGCGAGCACATTTTGTTGTCTCGTCAGGTTGGTGTTCCTTACATTGTAGTATTCTTAAACAAAGCTGATCTTCTTGCTGAAGATTGTGGCGGTGTTGATTCAGAAGAATACGCTGAAATGCTCGAGTTAGTTGAAATGGAGATCCGTGATCTTCTTTCTGCCTACGAATTCCCTGGCGACGACACTCCAATCATTGCAGGTTCTGCATTGATGGCGTTGAATGGCGAAGATGATAACGAGCTTGGTACTACAGCGGTTAAAAAGTTAGTTGAAGCTTTGGATAGCTACATTCCTGAGCCTGAGCGCGATATTGATAAGCCTTTCATTATGCCTATCGAAGATGTGTTCTCAATCTCTGGTCGTGGTACTGTAACAACCGGTCGTGTTGAGCGCGGTATTGTTAAAGTCGGTGAAGAGATTGAAATCATCGGTATCCGTGACACCACCAAGACTACTTGTACTGGTGTTGAAATGTTCCGCAAGCTTCTCGACGAAGGTCGTGCTGGTGAGAACGTTGGTGTTCTTTTACGTGGTACTAAGCGTGAAGATGTTGAGCGTGGCCAAGTTTTAGCTAAGCCTGGTTCAATTAATCCTCATACTAAGTTCGAAGCAGAAGTTTACGTATTATCTAAAGATGAAGGCGGCCGTCATACACCTTTCTTTAAAGGCTACCGTCCTCAGTTCTACTTCCGTACTACTGACATCACAGGTGCTTGTGAGCTTCCTGAAGGTGTTGAGATGGTAATGCCTGGCGATAACGTCAAAATGAGCGTAACCTTGATCAACCCTGTTGCGATGGACGAAGGTTTACGCTTCGCTATTCGTGAAGGTGGTCGTACTGTTGGTGCGGGTGTTGTTGCTAAAATCGTTGAGTAATACACTCTTCGGTAGCTTTTACTGATTGTTTGCAGTCAGTACGAGCTAGCAAAAAAGGAGGCTATGCCTCCTTTTTTTGTGTTTGGTCACAATGTAGCGGGGTCGATTAAAAAACATGCAGTTTTTTTGCTGTTGTTGTTGACACTTTGGCGTGCTCCCCATAAAATGCCGCCTCCATTTTGAGTAGACCCAAAGGCGTTTATTCAAGAGTTCTTTAAAAATCACTGGAGTTTTGGTTCAAATGCAGAATCAACGCATACGTATTCGCTTAAAAGCGTTCGATCACAAATTGATTGATGCTTCTACGCAAGAAATTGTTGAAACAGCAAAGCGCACTGGCGCCCAGGTTCGCGGTCCTATTCCGCTGCCTACTCGTAAAGAGCGCTTTACTATATTGGTTTCGCCGCATGTTAACAAAGATGCGCGTGATCAATACGAGATTCGCACTCATAAGCGTTTACTCGATATTGTAGAACCAACTGAGAAGACTGTAGACGCCCTAATGAAGCTAGATTTAGCGGCTGGTGTTGAAGTTCAAATTAGTCTCGGTTAATTGAAGCTCCAAACCAGCCCCTTAACGGTAAGTCCATTTGGGGTGTGTAACGCTCTGAGATGGGCGGCCATAGCGGGTAAGAGCCCCGTACACTTGAGGTTAAAACAATGACGATTGGTATTGTCGGCCGCAAAAGCGGTATGACACGTATATTTACAGAAGATGGTTCCTCCATTCCTGTCACTGTGGTTGAGGTAGATCCCAACCGCATCACCCAGGTTAAGAATGCAGAAACCGACGGCTACAATGCAATACAGGTAGCTGTAGGGTCTCGTCGAGCCTCCCGTGTAACTAAACCACAAAAAGGCCACTACGAAAAAGCGCAATCAGAAGCCGGTTCTATCTTGGTAGAGCTGCGTAACGACGCGCAAGAAGCTTTCGAAGTGGGTGGTACGATTACAGTAGAAGCTTTCGAAGCTGGTCAAATAGTTGACGTAACAGGTCAATCAAAAGGTAAAGGTTTTGCCGGTGGTGTTAAGCGTTGGAACTTTGCAATGCAAGATGCAACTCACGGTAACTCTTTGTCTCACCGTGCGCCAGGTTCTATTGGTCAGTGTCAAACTCCAGGTCGAGTGTTTAAAGGCAAAAAAATGGCCGGTCACATGGGTGCTGCCCGTGTTACTACACAAAATTTGGAAGTTGTTAAGGTCGATGTTGAGCGCAACTTGCTTCTTATCAAAGGTGCAGTTCCTGGTGCTCCAGGTGGCAGCGTGATTGTTCGTCCTGCCGTTAAATTGCGTAATAACGGTTAATTTCCTAGGGGGTCGACCATGGAATTAAATATTGCTACACCAACTGGCACTAACGGAACTGTTGCAGTTTCTGATGTGGCTTTTGGTAAAGAGTTTAACCAAGACCTTGTCCACCAAGCCGTTGTTTCGTACATGGCTGGTGCACGTCAGGGCACTAAAGCACAAAAAACACGTTCAGAAGTTTCTGGCGGTGGCAAAAAGCCTTTCCGTCAAAAAGGTACTGGTCGTGCACGTGCAGGTACTATCCGCAGCCCAATCTGGCGTTCGGGTGGTGTTAACTTTGCTGCTAAACCTCGTAGTTTTGAGCAAAAGTTGAACAAAAAAATGTATCGCGCTGCGTTGCGTTGCATTTTATCTGAACTTCATCGCCAAGAGCGTCTAGTCGTTGTTGAAAGCTTTGATGTTGACGCACCAAAAACGAAAGCATTGGTTGCTAAGTTGAATGAGTTTAGCTTGAGCAATGCATTAATTGTTAGCCAAGAAGTCAGTGAAAATCTCTACTTGGCGGCCCGCAATTTACACAAAATTGACGTACTTGATGCGCAAGCGGTTGATCCGGTTAGCTTGATTCGTGCCGATAAAGTTGTTGTAACTGTTGCGGCACTTAAGCAACTTGAGGAGGCTTTGGTATGAATCAAGAGCGTTTATACAAGGTATTGTTAGGTCCCGTTGTTTCAGAAAAAGCGGCACTCTTAACTGAATCTTCTAATCAAGTTGTTTTTAAGGTTGCGCTTGATGCCGCTAAACCTGAAATTAAAGCGGCTGTTGAGCAGTTGTTTGAAGTGAAGGTTGTTAATGTTTGCACGGCTGTACAAAAGGGTAAAACCAAGCGTACTAAGCACGGCATTGGCAAGCGCAGTGACTGGAAAAAAGCTTACGTTCGCTTAGCGGAAGGTCAAGATTTAGATCTTCTATCAGCGGAAGCAGGAGCATAAGAAATGGCTATTGTAAAACGTAAACCTACGTCTCCAGGTCGCCGCTTTGTTGTCAGTGTGGTGAATCCTGATTTGCATAAAGGTGCACCACACGCGCCTTTGATTCAAAAGAAATCAAAAAATGGTGGTCGTAACAACAACGGTCGAATTACTGTTCGTCACGTTGGTGGTGGCCACAAGCAGCGCTATCGTCTTATCGACTTTCGTCGTAACAAAGATGTTATCCCCGCTAAAGTTGAGCGCTTGGAGTACGATCCAAATCGCACAGCGTTTATTGCCTTGGTGTGCTATGCCGATGGTGAGCGTCGTTACATTATCGCTCCTAAAGGTCTAAAAGCAGGTGACGTTATCCAATCGGGTGATGCTGCTCCAATTAAGGTTGGTAATACTTTGCCATTGCGCAACATTCCTTTGGGTAGTGTTGTTCATGGTCTTGAGCTTAAGCCTGGTAAAGGTGCTCAAATTGCGCGTTCAGCAGGTACTAGCGTTCAGTTAGTTGCGCGTGATGGTGCTTATGCAACTGTTCGTTTACGTTCAGGTGAGATGCGTAAAGTACTATCTGATTGTCGTGCAACTTTGGGTGAAGTTTCAAATGGCGAGCATAATCTGCGCTCTTTAGGTAAGGCAGGTGCTACGCGCTGGCGTGGTGTTCGTCCTACAGTCCGCGGTGTTGCAATGAACCCAGTTGATCACCCGCATGGTGGTGGTGAAGGTCGTACCTCTGGTGGCCGTCATCCAGTTTCACCTTGGGGTACCCCAACGAAGGGTTACAAAACGCGCAGCAACAAGCGCACCGACAACATGATTGTTCGTCGTCGTAATAAAAAATAACGACGACTGACCGGACATAGAGAGGAACTTGCAGTGCCACGTTCACTAAAGAAAGGCCCGTTCATTGACCACCATCTTTTAAAGAAGGTAGAAGTGGCAGCCGAAAAAAACGATCGTCGTCCTATTAAAACTTGGTCACGACGCTCAATGATTTTACCCGAGATGGTTGGTTTGACTATTGCTGTACATAATGGTCGTCAACATGTTCCCGTTTCAATTAATGAAGAAATGGTTGGACATAAATTGGGTGAATTCGCCGCGACGCGTACCTACAAGGGCCACGTTGCAGATAAAAAAGCTAAGCGCTAATCGCGCGAGAACCTCCGAGGTGTTTCACGATGGAAGTAGCAGCAAAACATAAAGGTGCTCGCATCTCTGCGCAAAAAGCGCGATTGGTGGCTGATCAAATTAGGGGTATGGGCGTTGAAGAAGCGCTTGAACTTCTAACTTTCAGCACGAAAAAAGGTGCAGCCTTAATTAAGAAAGTTCTTGAATCAGCAATTGCAAATGCCGAGCACAATGAAGGCGCTGATGTCGATGAGCTGAAGGTGTCTACAATTTTTGTAGACGAAGGTATTACCATGAAGCGGATTATGCCGCGCGCTAAAGGTCGTGCAGACCGTATTTTAAAGCGCAGCTGTCATATTACCGTTAAAGTAGCTGATCAATAAGAGAGCGACGTTATGGGTCAAAAAGTACATCCGACAGGCATTCGTCTCGGAATAATTAAAAAGCATACGTCGACTTGGTATGCGGGCAAAGAGCAATACGCAGATAAGCTTTTCGCTGATCTCACAGTACGTGATTTCATCAAAAATACTTTGGCGCATGCTTCAGTAAGCCGCATTGAAATCGAGCGCCCTGCGAATACTGCTCGAATCACTATCCACACTGCTCGCCCCGGTATTGTTATCGGCAAGAAAGGTGAGGATGTAGAGAAGTTACGCGCTGCGGTCACTAAGAAAATGGGTGTGCCTGTGCACATCAATATCGAAGAGATCCGCAAGCCTGACTTGGATGCAACTTTGGCGGCGCAGAGTGTTGCGTCTCAACTTGAGCGCCGTGTTATGTTCCGTCGTGCTATGAAGCGCGCCGTACAAAACGCTATGCGTCAAGGTGCTGAGGGTGTAAAAATTCAAGTGGGTGGCCGCCTAGGTGGCGCAGAGATCGCACGTTCCGAATGGTATCGTGAAGGTCGTGTACCTCTTCATACTTTGCGCGCAGATATTGACTACGCAACTGCAGAAGCTGCAACGACTTACGGCATTATTGGCGTAAAAGTTTGGATCTTCAAAGGTGAAGTCATTGGTGGTGTCGAGGAAGTCGAGACTAATCAAAAGAAAAAGAGCCAAAAATAAGGGGTACGCACCATGTTACAACCTAAGCGTACGAAATTTCGTAAGCAGCAAAAAGGCCGTAACCGCGGCTTAGCCCATCGTGGCTCTAAAGTGAGCTTCGGTGAATTCGCGTTAAAAGCAGTTGGTCGTGGTCGTATTACCGCTCGCCAAATTGAAGCAGCGCGACGTGCTATGACTCGTCACATTAAACGTGGCGGTAAAATTTGGATTCGTGTGTTTCCTGATAAGCCGATTACTCAAAAGCCTTTAGAAGTTCGTCAAGGTAAAGGTAAAGGTAATGTTGAATATTGGGTTTGCCAAATTCAACCAGGTAAAGTTCTTTATGAAATGGAAGGTGTTTCTGAAGAGCTGGCGCGTGAAGCATTTGCCCTAGCGGCAGCTAAGCTTCCCGTGGAAACAACGTTTGTTAAGCGATCGGTGATGTAATGAAAGCGATAGAACTCCGCGAAAAATCAGTCGAAGAGTTGAACAACGAATTGCTCGCTCAATTACAAGAACAGTTCAAACTTCGCATGCAGGCGTCTACGGGTCAACTTTCACAGACTCACTTGGTAAAACAAGTTCGTCGTGATATAGCTCGTATTAAAACAGTCCTCGCAGAAAAGGCAGGTAAATAACGATGTCTGAGAAAAAACTTGTTCGTACCTTAACGGGTAAAGTTGTTAGCGATAAAATGGATAAGTCGATTACTGTACTTATCGAGCGTCGTGTTAAGCATCCTATTTACGGCAAATACGTTAGTAAGTCATCCAAAGTTAAAGCTCATGATGAAGCAAATGAGTGCAACATTGGTGATTTGGTAACAATTGCAGAATCGCGTCCACTTTCTAAGACTAAAAACTGGTCTTTAGTAAAAGTTGATGAGAAATCTGTAGCGATCTAACCGCCATCTTGGAGCTTTGGAGATAAAAGATGATTCAAACGCAAACATACCTAGATGTAGCGGACAACAGTGGTGCACGTCGCGTGATGTGTATCAAAGTGTTGGGTGGTTCACACCGCCGTTACGCTGCAGTAGGCGATATTATTAAAGTCACCGTTAAGGAAGCAATTCCTCGCGGTAAAGTGAAAAAAGGCCAAGTAATGACAGCTGTTGTTGTGCGCACCAAAAAAGGTGTTCGTCGCAATGATGGTTCTATCATTCGCTTCGATGACAATGCCGCTGTGTTATTAAACGCGCAAAGTGCACCAGTAGGTACTCGTATCTTTGGTCCTGTGACGCGTGAACTACGCAGCGAAAAATTCATGAAGATTATTTCTTTGGCGCCCGAAGTGCTTTAGGCACGCCGGTATTTAGAGGACGGGTTAATGCGTAAAATTAAACGTGATGACGAAGTGATTGTAATCACCGGTCGCGACAAAGGAAAACGAGGCAAAGTGACTCGTGTATTTTCTGATGGTCGCTTGTTAGTTTCCGGTATACAACTGATTAAAAAGCACCAAAAGCCAAATCCTCAAGCAGGTATTGCCGGTGGCATTATCGAAAAAGAGGCACCAATACAAGAGTCAAATGTAGCGATTTTTAATGCCGCTACAGGTAAGGCTGATCGTGTTGGGTTTAAAGTTTTGGACGATAAGCGCAAGATTCGTGTGTTCAAGTCCAATGGCGAGGCGGTAGACGCGTAAGCGCACTGAGAAATTATGGCCAGGCTACAAGAACGTTATAAAAACGAAATTGCAGCTCAACTTTTCAAAGAGTTGGGTTTGAAAAACGTAATGGAAACTCCCAAAATCACCAAAATCACCATTAATATGGGTGTTGGTGAAGCGGTAGGTGACAAAAAAGTTTTAGACCACGCAGTAAGCGATATGCAAAAAATTGCTGGTCAAAAGCCTGTTGTTACCTTAGCGCGCAGATCAATCGCTGGTTTTAAGGTTCGCGAAGGCTGGCCAGTCGGTTGTAAGGTGACTTTACGTGCTGAAAAAATGTACGAATTTTTGGATCGCTTAGTTTCAATTGCGATTCCACGTATTCGTGACTTCCGTGGTATTAGTCCCAAGCAATTTGATGGGCGTGGAAACTTCTCTATGGGTGTTTCTGAGCAAATCATCTTTCCCGAGATTGACTACGATAAGATCGACAAAATGCGCGGTTTGGATATCTGTATTTCCACCACAGCCCGCACTGATGACGAAGGTCGTGCGCTGTTAAAAGCGTTCAACTTCCCGTTCAAAGGTTAATAGGAATTGGTGTAGAAATGGCAAAAAAATCTATGATCGCGCGTGAAGTAAAGCGCGCCAACCTTGTAAAAAAAGATTCGACTAAGCGCGATGCGTTGAAGGCGATCATCTCTAGCGTTGACTCTTCTGAAGAAGAAGTTTGGGACGCGATGATGAAATTGCAGAAATTACCACGTGATGGTAGTGCTGCACGTATTCAGCGTCGTTGTCGTATCACCGGCCGTCCACATGCGGTATACCGCAAGTTCGGTTTGTGTCGTAATAAGCTCCGCGAAGCAGCAATGCGCGGTGATGTCCCTGGCTTAGTTAAAGCTAGTTGGTAAGGTTGGTTCTGAGGAGCAATTAACAATGAGCATGCAAGATCCATTAGCTGATATGCTGACTCGCATCCGAAACGCACAAATGGTTGGTAAAACCAGTGTTTCTATGCCTTCATCTAAGCTGAAAAAAAACGTAGCGCAAGTCCTTAAAGACGAAGGCTACATTACTGATTTTGGCGTAAACGACGAAGTAAAATCTGAGCTCACTATTGAGCTTAAATACTTCGAAGGTAAGCCTGTTATCGCTGAAATCGATCGTGTAAGCCGTCCAGGCTTACGTTCATATGCCGGCAAAGGCGCGTTACCTTCTGTTCGTGGCGGCTTAGGCGTTGCGATTGTTACTACCAGTAAAGGTGTAATGACAGATCGCGCAGCTCGCGCTGCAGGTATCGGCGGTGAAGTTCTCTGCACCGTTTTCTAAAGGCCGAGATTTAACGGGAATACAGTTATGTCACGTGTAGCAAAAAGCCCAGTCAGCTTGCCTAGCGGTGTTAGTGTGGCCTTAAAAGGTCAGAACATTAGCGTTAAAGGCAGCAAGGGCACGCTTGATTTCGTTATCCACACCAGCGTGGAAGTGAAACAAGACGATAATGTTTTAACTTTTACCCCGCGCGATGGTGGTAAATCTTCTGATGCGCTTGCAGGTACTACTCGCGCATTAGTTAATAACATGGTGACCGGCGTTAGCGTCGGTTTTGAGAAAAAACTACAATTGGTAGGTGTTGGTTACCGTGCGAAAGCAACGGGCAAAACTTTAAACCTAACCCTTGGTTTTTCTCATCCTGTTGATTATGAGTTGCCAGAAGGCGTTAAAGCCGAAACTCCATCACAAACTGACATCGTGCTTACCGGCATGGACAAGCAATTGTTAGGTCAGGTTGCAGCAGAGATTCGCGCATTCCGTGAGCCAGAGCCTTATAAGGGTAAAGGTGTGCGTTACGCCGACGAAACAATTCGTCGTAAAGAAGCTAAGAAGAAGTAGGCATAGGTTATGAGCGATAAAAAAGAAGCACGTCTACGTCGCGCTCGCCGTGCTCGTAGCAAAATCAGTCAGCTAGGTGTGAACCGTTTGAGTATTCATCGTACTCCTCGTCACATCTATGCCCAAGTTATTGCCCCAGAGGGCGATCGCGTATTGGCATCGGCATCGACTGTTGAGAAAGATTTTTCTCTTGAGAAAACCGGTAATGCAGAAGCGGCTAAGGTCATTGGCCAGCTTGTTGCAGAACGTGCAAAAGCAGCTGGCATTAATGCTGTTGCTTTTGACCGTAGCGGTTTCCGTTACCATGGTCGTGTTAAGGCATTAGCCGATGCAGCACGTGAAGCTGGACTGGAGTTCTAAAAAATGTCTAATACAGATAAAAAAGATAGCAACGCCGAAGGCATGCAAGAAAAATTGGTTCAGGTGAACCGCGTTTCTAAAACTGTTAAAGGTGGTCGAATTTTTCAATTTACCGCTTTGACTGTTGTTGGTGACGGTAATGGTCGTGTGGGTTACGGGCGTGGTAAATCACGTGAAGTGCCTACTGCGATTCAAAAGGCTATGGAAGCTGCTCGTCGTAACATGATTAGTGTTGAGCTTAACGGCGATACCATTCAGTATCCTACGAAAGGTGTTCACAGCTCTTCAAACGTTTACATGCAGCCTGCTTCTGCGGGTACCGGTGTTATTGCTGGTGGTGCAATGCGTGCAGTGCTTGAAATTGCAGGCGTACAAAACGTATTGGCTAAGTGCTATGGCTCTACCAATCCGGTAAACGTTGTGCGTGCGACTTTTGAAGCCTTGCGTGCGATGTCTTCTCCTGAGTCTGTTGCAGCTAAACGCGGCAAGACTGTAGAAGAGATTCTAAATTAATAGGGCGCCTTCGGGCGCTCTACTAAGAACATCTTCGCTAGTTTAATTTTTAGTGACAACGAGTATCTAGCCATGTCTAATAATATGATCACGGTGACTCAGATTAAGAGTATCGCCGGTCGATTGAAAGCTCATAAAGCCTGTGTTGCAGGTTTGGGTCTTCGTCGCATAGGTCACACCGTACAAGTAGAAGACACTCCTTCTGTGCGCGGTATGATCAACAAAGTTAACTACCTTGTTAAGGTTGAGGGTTAATCCGATGCGTTTGAATGAATTATCGCCAGGTTCTGGCCGTTCGCAAAGCACTAAACGTGTGGGTCGCGGTATTGGTTCTGGCTTAGGTAAAACTTGTGGTCGCGGCCACAAGGGCCAAAAGTCTCGCTCTGGCGGCAGTGTGCGTCCGGGTTTTGAAGGCGGTCAGATGCCTTTACAGAAACGCTTGCCTAAGTTTGGTTTTAGCAGTCGTGTTAGTTTAATTTCTGCAGAAGTTCGCCTTGCTGAGCTTAACAAGGTAGACTCTGACGTTATTGATCTAGATGCGCTTAAGCGAGCCGATCTAGTAAAAATAAGCGCCAAACGTGCAAAAGTATTTTTGTCGGGTGAGCTTACCAAAGCAGTAACTGTAAAAGGTTTAGCTGTGACCAAGGGTGCTAAAGCGGCTATTGAAGCTGCTGGCGGCAAGGTAGAAGACTAAGCGAGGTTCCTATGGCAACGCCGGGAAATTTAGCGCTAGGTGGTTCTAAAGGCACAGGAGAGCTTCGCGCTCGCCTGTGGTTTTTGTTTTTGGCCATTGTGGTTTATCGCGTGGGTACACATATTCCTGTTCCAGGAATTGATCCTCAGCGCGTAGCTGATTTATTTAATCAAAACCAAGGTACCATATTAGGCATGTTCAACATGTTTTCTGGTGGTGCATTGGAGCGTATGAGTATTCTTGCGCTAGGTATTATGCCTTACATCTCTGCCTCTATTATTATGCAGATGATGACGGCAGTATCGCCTACGTTAGAAGCACTTAAGAAAGAGGGTGACGCTGGTCGCCGCAAAATAAGTCAATATACCCGTTATCTTGCTTTGGCACTTGCTCTAGTGCAAGGCTTTATCATGGTGGCAGGTATGGCGGGTCAAGGTATGGCTTATGTGGGGTTGAACTCCATAAGTTTCTATCTTGTTGCGGTGAGCTCTTTAGTAACCGGCGCCATGTTTATGATGTGGCTTGGTGAGCAAGTAACAGAGCGCGGGATTGGCAATGGTATCTCCATGCTTATCTTTGCGGGTATTGTTGCAGGTTTACCCGGTGCGATAGGGCAGGCCATTGAGAGCGCTCGACAAGGTGATTTACACTTTTTGTTGTTATTACTTATCGGTGCTTTTGCGATTGCGATTGTTTGGTTTGTTGTATTTATGGAGCGTGCGCAGCGTCGCATCACCATTAATTACGCCAAGCGTCAAACAGGACGTAATGGTGGTTACAATCAACAAACAAGCCATCTTCCACTCAAGATCAATATGGCTGGTGTTATTCCAGTTATTTTCGCGAGTAGCTTGTTGCTTTTCCCTGCGTCTATTGCTCAGTGGTTTGGGCAGTCACAGGAAGGTCGTGCTGGAGAGATACTTCAGGAAGTTGCCTTGGCAATTGGCCCTGGTCAGCCACTTAACTTTGTGATCTTCGGTGCATTAATTATACTGTTTTGTTTTGTTTATACGGCAATGATGTATAATCCGAAGGAAGTCGCTGACAACCTTAAAAAAGGTGGTGCTTATATACCCGGGATTCGTCCTGGCGAGCAGTCAGCAAAGTATATTGATTCAGTACTGACCCGTTTGACCATGGTCGGAGCGGTCTACATCGCTGGTGTGGCCTTGCTTCCTCAGTTTTTGGTCGTCTCTGCAGATATTCCCTTTTATCTCGGCGGTACTTCGCTTCTGATTGTTGTGGTGGTTGTGATGGATTTTATGTCTCAAGTCCAATCTCACCTCATGAGCCATCAGTATGATTCTGTACTGAAAAAGGCAAATTTGAAAAACTACGGTCGCTAAGTTAGCGACCCTTTGATGAGGTTTTATCGATGAAAGTTCGTGCATCTGTAAAAAAGATTTGCCGTAACTGCAAGGTTGTACGTCGTAGCGGTGTAGTACGCGTAATCTGTAGTGCGGAGCCCCGCCACAAACAGCGTCAGGGCTAAAAATTAATATCGATTATGCTGAGTATCGGCCTAATCGATATTTCGTAATGCCAAGATAATCCTTGTCGTTACACACTGGGGGTACTAACTGTCGTTAATCCTAGGGTTAGCTATTGAATTCCAGTGACATTGCTATTATTATCGCGCGCCTTTATTTGTAATTATCTATTGATTACTTAAGACATGCAGGCAGGGCCCCGAGTATTACTTGGGGCCCTGCTTTTTTGATATGCAAGTGTTGCTGTTAGTACCGCAACAAAATGAAAAATTGGAGTAACTAAATGGCTCGTATTGCTGGTGTCAACATACCAGATAACAAACATGCCGTGATCTCTTTAACTTACGTCTATGGCGTAGGTGCTACATCAGCGAAAAAAGTATGTGCTGATGCTGGCATTGAAGAGAGCGCAAAAATCGGCGACTTATCTGAAGAGCAACTAGAATTATTGCGTACTGAAGTGGCTAAGTTAACGGTTGAAGGTGACCTTCGTCGCGAAGTGTCAATGAATATCAAACGTTTAATGGACTTAGGTTGTTACCGTGGCATGCGCCATCGTCGCAACTTACCCCTACGTGGCCAGCGCACCAAAACAAACGCGCGCACCCGTAAAGGTCCACGTAAGCCAATCAAGAAGTAATAGCCCGATAAGTTGAGGATCCATTGCTATGGCAAAGCCAGGTAATAAAAGCACTCAGCGCAAAAAGGTCAAAAAGACAGTAGTCGATGGCATTGCGCATATTCACGCATCGTTTAATAACACGATCGTAACAATTACAGACCGTCAAGGGAACGCTCTTTCGTGGGCTACCTCTGGAGGTTCTGGTTTCCGTGGTTCACGTAAAAGTACTCCATTCGCTGCGCAGGTTGCTGCAGAGCGTGCGGGTCAAGCTGCGTTGGACTATGGATTGAAAAATCTTGATGTTGAAGTTAAGGGTCCTGGACCTGGCCGCGAGTCAGCTGTTCGTGCACTTAATAATGTTGGTTATAAAATTACCAATATTACCGATGTGACACCCATTCCACATAATGGTTGTCGCCCTCCCAAGAAACGTCGCGTATAGGAGTTTAATCAGTTATGGCTCGTTATGTAGGACCTACCTGTAAACTGGCGCGTCGCGAAGGAACTGACTTGTTCCTTAAAAGCGGAGCGCGCCCATTAGAATCAAAATGTAAACACGAAACAGCACCTGGCCAACACGGTCAGCGTCGTGGTCGTTTATCTGACTACGGTGTTCAGTTGCGTGAAAAGCAAAAAGTTCGTCGCACTTACGGCGTACTTGAAAAGCAATTCCGTGGATACTATAAAGAAGCTGCACGTCGTAAGGGTGCAACCGGTGAAAACTTGTTGCAAATCTTAGAGTGTCGCTTGGATAACGTTGTTTATCGTATGGGCTTCGGTGCAACGCGCGCTGAATCTCGTCAGCTTGTTTCTCATAAGTCAATCACTGTGAATGGTGCTGTTTTAAACATCCCATCTTACCAAGTGAAAGTGGGCGATGTTGTTGCTATCCGTGAGAAATCTAAGAATCAATTGCGTATTCAAAACTCTTTAACTATCTCTAGTCAGCGTGCTGATGTTGAGTGGGTTGATGTAAGCACTGACAAAAAAGAAGGTGTTTTCAAACGAGTTCCAGATCGCAGTGATTTACCAGCTGATATCAACGAGAACCTCATTGTTGAGCTTTACTCTAAGTAAGGCCTCCATATAACCGCTAACAGGTGAAACTATGCAGACAGCTGTGAATGAATTTTTGACCCCTCGCCACATTGATGTGACAGAAGTGACTCCAACTCGCGCCAAAGTAGTTTTGGAGCCGTTGGAGCGAGGATTTGGTCATACTTTGGGTAATGCATTGCGCCGTATCCTGCTGTCTTCTATGCCAGGTTGCGCGATTACCGAAGTTGAAATCGATGGCGTTCAGCACGAATACAGTGCGATTGAGGGCGTGCAAGAAGATGTTATTGAAATCTTGCTAAACCTCAAAAACGTTGCTTTGACAATGGAAGGCAAAGATAGCGCTTCTCTTACCTTATCTAAGCAAGGCCCTGGTGTTGTAACTGCTGGGGATATTCAAGTTGATCAGAGTGTTGAAATTAAAAACCCTGATCTTGTCATTGCCAATATTTCTGGTGAAGTCAGCTTAAATATGCAATTAACTATTGCCCGCGGTCGTGGTTATCAGCCTGCTGATGCCCGCGTTGTTGACGAAGAAGAAAACCGAACAATCGGTCGACTTCAGCTGGATGCTTCTTATAGCCCTGTTCGCCGTTTGGCTTACTCGGTTGAAAGCGCCCGTGTTGAGCAACGTACTGACCTTGATAAGTTGGTATTGGACCTAGAGACCAATGGTACTCTAGACCCAGAAGAGGCAATTCGTCGTGCAGCCACTATCCTTCAGCAGCAGTTGGCGGTTTTCGTTGACCTTGAAGGCGAAAAAGAAGCTGAGCCAGAGAAGAAAGAAGATCAAATTGATCCTGTCCTTCTTCGCCCAGTGGATGATCTTGAGCTTACTGTTCGTTCGGCGAACTGCTTGAAAGCTGAGAACATTTACTACATTGGTGATTTAATTCAACGCACTGAAGTTGAATTGTTAAAAACACCTAATTTGGGTAAAAAATCTCTTACCGAGATTAAAGATGTGCTCGCATCACGTGGTTTGTCATTGGGTATGCGCTTAGAGAACTGGCCTCCAGCCAGCTTGCGCACCGGCGACTAATTAAATTAGAGGGTCGCTTGCGACCCCAGTAACGTTTGCTGAGAAGCAAAAAAAAGGGTTTAAGTTATGCGTCATCGTTTAAGTGGCCGAAAATTAAATCGGAACAGCTCGCATCGTAAAGCGATGTTTAAAAACATGGTGGCTTCTTTAGTTGAGCATGAAGCGATCAAAACTACTCTACCTAAAGCTAAAGAGCTCCGTCGTTTTGCCGAGCCTTTGATTACTTTAAGTAAAGTAGACTCTGTAGCTAACCGTCGTTTGGCGTTTGATCGCCTTCGTTGTAAGGTTGCAGTAGGTAAATTGTTTAATGAGCTTGGTCCTCGTTATGAAGCTCGCCCTGGTGGTTATATCCGCATTTTAAAATGTGGCTACCGCACAGGCGACAAAGCGCCAATGGCATTTGTTGAGCTTGTTGATCGTCCTGTTGTGGGCGAAGTAGTAGAAGCTGCTGACGCTGAGTAATTTGGTGTTAGCTGTTAAAACCGAGCTTAGCTCGGTTTTTTTTCGCCTGTAATTTGTGTTTTGCGAAAGTACTTTCATTAGCCTGACATAAAATAGAGATGCAATACCCCACGGGATAGATTATCTTTTATAAGTTGGTTGCCGTAACGCAAATATATCCGCCATTGTTTTGTTTGTGAGTGGTATATAGTGGGCAAACAAATTAAGATTAAGACACTTAATTCTTATTACTGTGGCTTCATCTATCTATGGAAACTCTCAATCAGTTAATGTATTGGCGTGGTATCGCATCTGACTATTTTAACTATAAGGGTGAGAGAGTCGAAATATCACTAAATAATCGTAAAGCCCTTGTTCGAGCTATGGGCATAGACCCTGACGACCTTGCTGCGGTGGCTAGTGCAGCGTATACACTAGATGTTGAGCCCTGGACTCGATGGATTCAGACTTTTCAAGTTGTCGAACAACATAAAGAGTGTTGTTTTTTTGTGAGTGTTGCTCCCTCAGAGTTAAATCAAGAGTTTAGCTATTCTATTGAGCTTGAAAACGGTACCGATATTAAAGGTGTATTCACACCTTCAGCTCAGCCTGAGGTAGGTGACTACTTGTTCGAGGGTATACGCTACTCTCGTCGAGTTATCATGTGTGGCGCTTTGCCTTTAGGTTATCATAGACTGACGCTGTTATCGGCTGGACACTCATTGACCGGTCAGTTGGCCGTGGTGCCTGAACAAGGTTTTGTGCCGGCGGATATCCATAAAGGCAAACGTGTTTGGGGGTTTATTGTTCAGCTTTATACATTGCGTACGGACCGCAATTGGGGAATTGGCGACTTAACAGATCTCAAATACTTATTATTAAAAGCAGCTGATTTTGGTGCTGATATTGTTGGTCTTAATCCATTACACGTTCTGCGTACGCCTAACGAATACCACTGCAGTCCTTATAGTCCTTCAGACCGCCGTTTTATTGAGCCGCTTTACATTGACCCTGAAGTCATAGACGAGTTTGCCGGCCTGAGCGTTCCCTCCGCTCAATTGGTGCAATTACGGGCCGATAAAAGCGTTAATTACGCTGCTGTTTATGATGTTAAATTTGCGGTTTTTAAGTCCTTATATCGTCAATTTAAGCGGCTGCATTTACAGCTGAATACCCAGAGAGCAGAGCGCTTTTTACAGTATGTTGAACGTGAGGGTCATGCTCTTCAAGATTACTGTTCTTACCAAGTACTGACTAATAGTGGTACAGCCGATTTGTGGACACCAAATCTCGCTCTGTCTACAGAACAGCAAGATGAGGCTGATTTTTATGCTTATTTACAGTGGCAAGCACAGGTGCAAATGGCGAGCTGTCAAGAATTGGCGCAAGAACTTCACTTAACGATTGGTTTGATGCGCGATTTGGCCGTCGGTGCAGATGGTGGTGGTTCAGAGGTAACAACGAATCAGCGTTTATTTTGTCGCGAAGCAGCGGTCGGCGCGCCACCAGACCCTCTTGCCGAAAAAGGTCAAAACTGGGGGCTGCCGCCGATGGATCCAGCCCATTTACGGCAAACCGACTTCGAGCACTTTATTAACCTATTACGCACAAACATGGCCAACTGTGGAGCATTGCGTATTGATCATGCAATGAGTTTGATGCGTTTGTGGTGGTGTCCGCCAGGCCATACGGCTGATTATGGTGCTTATGTTTATTACCCTTTTACCGAACTGCTTGGGTTACTTAAGTTAGAAAGTGTGCGCAGTGGCTGCATGATTATTGGTGAAGATATGGGTGTCGTGCCTGATGAGTTTCGTGAGGCCATTATTAGCGGTAATGTATTTACGAATAAATTATTTTATTTTGAGCGCGAGCACGATGGTGATTTTAAGTTACCTGAGCATTATATGCCACGTGCTTTGGCTATGTTAACCAATCATGATGTTCCAACGCTTGCGAGTTGGTGGGCCGGTAGTGATATTGAACTGCGCGCGAACTTGAATCTTTTAGATGACAGCGTCCCGTTAGATCAGGTGAAGCAAGAGCGAACCAATGATAAGTATCGTTTATTGCGCTGGCTTGAGCGTTGTGGCATCCATATGGCGCTAGAGCCTGATGTACAGATACAACAACCGATGACAGAAGATCTTATGGGGGAGATTTTAGCGTGTGGAGCCAAAGTGGCTTCGCAAATTTTTGTTATTCAGTTAGATGATTTAGAGTTGCTAGATGCACCAGTTAATGTTCCTGGGACCAGCACAGAGTACGCCAATTGGCAGCGTAAGCTGACCGTGAATTTAGACACATTATTTGCTCGTGAGAGTGTTATAGCGACACTAAATAAAGTTGCAAACGCTCGACCTTAACAAAGATTTGTTAAGAATTTAGATAAATCGAGTTTAAGAATCAGCCTATTTACAGGCATTGATAATATTTTGGGGGAAGCGTGGAAGTAACGTCTGCAATGATATCGGCAGCTGAATTAGACTCAATTGTGCATGCCTATCACGGTAATATATTTGCGATATTGGGCCCGCATCAAATGCATAGCGGTCATTACGCTGTGCGCACATTCTTACCTGATGCAGATTCTGTGATGGTGATCGATCGCGCTACACAAGCGCCAATAACAGCATTAAATAAAATTCATCCATCGGGGGTTTTTGAGGCTCAAGTTTCTTTATCTTCGCGCGATGGCTATCAGTTTGAAGTGCATTACGGTCACGATACAATGATTATCGAAGATATTTACCGTTTTCCTAGTGTGCTAAATCCTACAGATGTGTACTTATTTGGTGAGGGTACTCACGAGAAGCTTTATCAATGGTTGGGTGCCCATGTTCGTGAGGTAGAGGGTGTTCAAGGCACCTTATTTACCGTATGGGCGCCAAATGCTAAGCGAGTTTCTGTCGTTGGTGAATTTAATTTTTGGGATGGTCGTCATCATGTCATGCGCCACCACGCCGCGAGTGGCTTATGGGAATTATTTATTCCAGGTGTTAATGATCAGGCTTTATATAAGTATGAAATATTAAGTCGAAGCCACGGCGTGCTACCACTCAAAGCTGATCCTATGGGTGTCTCTGCACAACGACCTCCTGAAACGGCCTCGCGTGTTATTGCACCATCAAACTATGCCTGGAAGGATGAGCAGTGGATGTCCCGCAAAGCTGAGCAAGGCTATCGGGATGAAGCGGTAAGTATTTACGAGGTGCATCTAGGTTCTTGGAAGCGTAGAGGCTCGAATGGTGAAAAATTCTTAACCTATATAGATTTTGCCGATGAGCTAATACCGTATGTCAAATCTATGGGCTTTACGCATATACAGCTAATGCCCATTAGTGAGTTTCCCTTTGATGGCTCATGGGGGTATCAGCCTGTAGGCTTATATGCCCCTACCAGTCGTTTTGGCACACCTGATGAGTTCAGAGCCTTCATTGATCGCTGCCATCAAAATGATATCGGCATTTTGATTGATTGGGTGCCTGGCCACTTTCCATCGGATGGTCATGGATTAGCCTTTTTTGACGGCTCCCCTTTGTATGAACACGCTGACCCTCGACAAGGTTTCCATCCGGATTGGAATACCTATATTTATAATTATGGCCGTTGTGAAGTGGCCAATTTTTTATACAGTAATGCGCTCTATTGGTTTGATGAATTTCATATTGATGGTTTACGAGTGGACGCTGTTGCCTCAATGTTGTATCTCGATTATAGCCGTGAAAATGGCGAGTGGATACCTAACGCCAACGGTGGGCGAGAAAACCTAGATGCCATTGCCTTGCTCAAGCGAGTGAATCAAAAAGTTTATGAGCATTACCCTAATGCCTTAATGATTGCCGAGGAATCAACCGCTTGGCCTGGTGTGTCGCATCCGGTTTATGCCGGTGGCTTAGGTTTTGGTTATAAATGGAATATGGGTTGGATGAATGACAGCTTGCGCTATATGGCTAATGATCCCATTCATCGTCGTTATCATCACCACGATATGACATTTAGTTTATTGTATGCCTTTAATGAAAATTTTATTCTACCGCTGAGTCATGACGAAGTCGTGCATGGTAAGGGCTCGCTACTTGATAAAATGCCAGGTGATGCTTGGCAAAAATTTGCTAATTTACGTGCTTATTACGGTTTTATGTGGGGGCATCCTGGTAAAAAATTACTGTTTATGGGCTGTGAATTTGCGCAAGGTAAAGAGTGGGATCATGATCATTCTTTAGATTGGCATTTACTGGATGATAATCATTGGCATCCGGGTGTTAAACAATTAGTTCAAGATTTAAATAATCTTTACAGGCGTGTGCCAGCCATGCATTACGATGACTGCGAAGCGCGAGGGTTTGAATGGTTAGATGCCGATGATAGTGGTGCATCTGTGTTTGCCTTTGCCCGTAAAGCGCACAACGACATTGTAGTTGTGGTAAGTAATATGACACCAGTGTTACGCGAAGGTTACTGCTTAGGTGTGCCACGTGCAGGTTTTTATCAAGAGCTTATGAATACCGATGCCAAAATTTATGGTGGCAGCGATAAAGGCAATGCCGGTGGCGTGCAAACCAATACAATCAAAGCACATGGGCGAGAGCAATCAATTTGTATTACATTGCCGCCATTGGCGACTGTGTTTTTTGAGTGGCAATCCAAATGAGTAGTACCGCAGCAAGTAGCCATTCAAATCAATAGCAAATTTTAACAAGTGATTAACTATGCAAACAGTCATTGAGCATTTTGAAATAGGACAAGGTAAGCCTTATCCTTTAGGTGCCACAATTACACAGGCAGGCATTAACTTTGCGCTATTTTCTACTGGTGCAAAAAAAGTTGAGCTCTGTATTTTTTCTGAGGATGGAAAAACAGAATTAAAACGCGTTGAAATGCCTGAGCAAACAAATAACGTTTGGCATATCGAATTGGCTAATGCAAAGGCGGGTTTAGTGTACGGCTATAGAGTGCACGGTGATTACATACCACAAAAAGGCTTGCGCTTTAATGCGAACAAGCTGCTGGTTGACCCATATGCTAAAGCATTAGTGGGGGAATTTACTTGGTCAGATACTCACTATGGCTATAACGTAGGGAATAAAGATTCTGATCTTAGTTTTAACGAAGATGACAATGCAGCATTTATACCCAAGGCTAAAGTTGTTCAGCCAACACCAGCACCGACTCCTCTGTCCGAGCCTATTGATTGGCAAGATACCATTATCTACGAAGTGCACTTAAAAGGTTTTACTCATCTACAGCGCCGTTTGCCACCAGAGCTGCGCGGTCGTTATTTAGGTTTTGGGCATCCAGATGTTATTAGTTATTTAAAAGATTTAGGTATTACTAGTGTTGAATTTTTACCTTTACATGGTTTTATTCATGATCAATTTGTAGAAGATAAAGGTCTTAAAAATTATTGGGGTTATAACAGCTTAAACTTTTTTGCCCCTCATGCCGAATATGCTAATAGTGATGAGGTCGCAGAATTTAAGCAAATGGTGTCTGCGCTGCATGAAGCTGGTATCGAAGTCTTACTCGATGTGGTTTATAACCATACGGGTGAGGGCAATCAGTTAGGTCCCACTTACTCTTTTAGGGGAATTGATAATACTAGCTATTATGGATTAGAAGCTGAAAAGCGCTTTTATATTAATGATACTGGTTGCGGCAATACCCTGAATATTAATCATCCTAGAGTTTTACAATTGGTAATGGATAGCTTGCGTTATTGGGTTACCGAGATGGGTGTAGATGGTTTTCGTTTTGATTTGGCTAGCGTGTTAGGTCGTGAACCTCATGGCTTTGATCCTTGTAGTGGCTTTTTTGATGCGGTGCAGCAAGATCCGGTTTTAGCCAATGTTAAGTTAATCGCAGAACCATGGGATATAGGGCCTGGCGGCTATCAGCTAGGTAATTACCCTGCGGGATGGAGTGAGTGGAATGATAAATACCGTGATGTGGTTCGGCGGTTTTGGCGTGGTGATAGCGGCATGTTGCCAGATTTTGCTAAACGTATTCATGGTTCCAGTGATCTTTTTGAAAGTGGCGGGCGAAGACCTTCTGCCAGTGTTAATTTTGTGGCCAGCCATGATGGTTTTACAACCAGCGATTTGGTGAGCTACAACCATCGTCATAATCTCGCGAACAAAGAAGATAACAATGATGGTCACAAAGGCAATTTTAGTCATAACCATGGTGCCGAGGGCCCAACACAAGACAAAGCGATTAATGATATCCGTAATCGGCAAAAACGAAATTTATTGGCAACTGTATTATTGAGCCAAGGTACACCGATGATACTTGGTGGTGATGAGCTTGGTCGTAGTCAGCAAGGAAATAATAATGCTTACTGTCAAGATAGTGAAATTAGTTGGTTTAATTGGTCCGAGTTGACATTAGATGATTGGACACTAAAAAACTTCTCGCGTTATGTGATTAAGTTGCGTCAAAGTATTCATGTGTTTCGTAGTCCGCGATATATTCATGACCCCGGTCAAGATGAGGTGCAGAGCGTTAATATTGTTTGGTTGAGCCGCGATGGCCATCCTATGGAAGAAAAAGATTGGCACGAACAAGACAATCATGTCCTGGGGTGGATGCTAGAGTCAACCGAGCCTGAACATGAATGCGTATTAACATTGTTTAATGCGGATAGCCGCAAACAGGCATTTACTCTGCCCAATGGCTGGGAGTGGACACTAAAGCTTGATACGGCAGCTGTGAATGGTCAGCCAAAGCCCGGCTGGGAATGTGAACCCTGTGTGACGCTAGAAGATAAGAGTCTTATGGTATTTGTTGGTGCCGATAAGACAGCCACAGTATAAGCTTGCCAACCATACTCTAAAGACTTGTATCGTTAGGTGCATGTGTGCGCCTTTATTGACTCAATAATTAAGGTAGATAAATGAAAAATAAAGGCGCAAAACCCTCACTGAATAATACCGATATTGCTTGTGATCTACAGCGGCACTATAACTTTACATTAGGACGTTTTGATAGCCGAGTTAAAACGCCTTATCTATTAAAAGCTTTGGCTTTGACTGTTCGTGATCGTTTAATGGAGCGCTGGCGTGTCACGCGCGAACAAGAAAATGCGGCTCAGCCTAAGCGTGTTTATTATTTATCGTTAGAATTTTTATTAGGTCGCAGCCTGAGTAATGCGATCAAGAATATAGGCGCGCAAGCCGAGGTCGAGCAGGCATTACACAGCTACGGTTGCACGCTAGAAGATCTGGAAACCGAAGAAATTGATGCTGGCTTAGGTAATGGTGGTTTAGGGCGTTTAGCCGCGTGTTTTTTAGATAGTTGTGCGACACTTAATTACCCTGTAATGGGCTACGGTATTCGTTATGAATACGGTATGTTTCATCAATCACTCGAATCAGGGCGGCAAATAGAGTCTCCTGATCACTGGTTAAGAGATGGTAATCCTTGGGAGTTGGAGCGCCCAGATCATCGCCGGCGTATTCAGTTTCATGGTCGTACAGAGTCTTATACAGACGATCTGGGTGCTCGCCATATGCGCTGGGTCGATACTAGCGATATTTATGCGCTGGCCTACGATATGCCTATTCCCGGCTACAATACCCAAACTGTCAATACCTTACGGCTCTGGAAGGCGACTGCAACAGATGAATTTAATCTCAATGAATTTAATGCTGGTGATTATGCTGAGGCAGTAGCTGAAAAAAACTTAGCCGAACAAATTACGATGGTGTTATATCCTAACGATGCCAGTGAAAATGGCAAAGAGTTACGTTTAAGGCAGCAATACTTTTTAGCATCGGCCAGCTTGCAAGATGTTATAGAGCAGCACTTGGAGCATTGTGGAGGCTTTGCTCATTTTGCGGATAAAAACTGTTTTCAGTTAAATGATACTCATCCGACGATTGCTATTGCAGAGTTAATGCGCCTATTAATGGATGAGCATCGACTAGAGTGGGATGCCGCGTGGGCGATAACGAATAATACGATGGCATACACAAACCATACTTTATTACCCGAAGCGCTAGAACGTTGGTCGGTACACTTGTTCAGTGCCTTGCTGCCTAGGCTACTCGAAATTATTTATGAAATTAATGCACGCTTTTTAGTTCAGGTTGCGCAGCGCTGGCCTGGCGATACTGAGCGCCAGCGAAGGATGTCACTGATCGAAGAAGGTGACGAGCCTATGGTGCGTATGGCTTACTTAGGTATTGTGGGTAGCTTTAGTGTGAATGGCGTTGCAGTATTGCATTCTAGGCTTCTCAAGGAGGATCTTTTTAGAGATTTTTATGAACTCTGGCCTCATAAGTTTAATAATAAAACGAATGGCGTGACACCGCGTAGATGGCTCTCTCATTGTAACCCAAGTCTGGCAGATTTGATCACTCAGTCGATTGGTGATGCATGGCAAAAAGATCTATCTCAGTTAGAAGCGCTACGTGCTTGTGTAAATGATCAATCGTTTACGCAGCAATGGGCTAACATAAAACGTCAAAATAAAGCGCGTTTATCTGATCTTGTTAAATCGAATACAGGTGTTACTTTTAATCCGGATAGTCTGTTTGATGTGCAGGTAAAGCGAATACATGAATATAAACGCCAATTGCTGAATATTATGCATGTTATTCATTTGTATGATCGTATAGCAAGAGGCGACACGCAAGGCTTACAGCCGCGCTGTGTGCTCATTGGTGGAAAGGCTGCACCGGGCTATTACTTGGCCAAATTAATAATTAAGCTTGCCAATAATGTGGCGTCAGTCGTGAACTCTGACCCAAATGTCGCATCGTTATTACAGGTTGTATTTTTGCCCAATTATTGTGTATCTGCAATGGAGGTTATTGCACCAGCTGCCGATTTATCTGAGCAGATTTCCACAGCGGGTAAAGAGGCTTCAGGCACCGGCAATATGAAATTCATGATGAACGGCGCTTTAACTATTGGTACTTATGATGGTGCAAATATTGAAATATTGGAGGCTGTAGGAGCTTCCAATTTCTTTTTATTTGGTTTGAAAGTAGAAGAAATTTCTGCGCATCGAGTTGCTTGTACGCCAAATCAAATTATTGAGAGCGATGTTGACTTATCTCGTGTTATGCAGCTACTAGAGTGTGGGCACTTTAGCTTGTTCGAATCAAATTTATTTGACCCTATTGTGAATTCAATTCGCAACCCTCATGACCCTTGGATGGTCGCGGCTGATTTTAGGGGTTATATCGATGAGCAGCAGCGAGCGATCGAATGTTATCAAAATCGCGAATTATGGGTGAAAAAAAGTATTTTCAATACAGCTGCTAGCGGGCGTTTTTCGAGTGATCGTACCATTACAGAGTATGCAAACGATATTTGGAAGCTTTAAGTTAAAGCCTTAAACGAAAGCGTGAATTCAGGTTTAACAGGGTCCAGCTCAACGCTGAATATAATTGATTCCTCGGTCAATTAAAGGGAGCTTATAAAGCATACCAGTATCTAGGCTAGGCCGGCTCATAAAAATAGTATTCAACAATAATTAATTAAAACGATTTCATTTGGAGTAAACATGGAACACCCAAACCCGCGTTATGTAAGCCGGTTAACGAAAGACACCTTGGCATTAGTATTGGCTGGTGGCCGTGGTAGTCGCTTGTACGAGCTTACCGATTGGCGAGCAAAACCGGCACTGTATTTTGGCGGTAAATTTAGAATTATTGATTTCCCATTGTCAAATTGTGTGAACTCAGGAATTCGTAAAATTGGTGTGCTAACACAATATAAGGCTCATTCGCTAATTCGCCATATTCAGGTAGGCTGGAGTCATTTTAAGCGCGAATTAGGTGAATATGTTGATGTGCTTCCTGCGTCACAGCGCAACTCCCCAAACTGGTATCAAGGGACAGCTGATGCACTCTATCAAAATACCGATATTATTCGAGCCTCCGGTTGTAAGTACGTTATGGTACTTTCTGGCGATCATGTTTACCAAATGGATTACGGTAACATGCTGGCGTACCATGTCGAAAATGAAGCTCAGCTTACAGTGTCTTGCATTGAATTTCCTATTGAGGAGGCTGCAGGAGCGTTTGGTGTGATGTCGGTTGATGATAAAGACCGCGTATTAGGTTTTGAAGAAAAACCCGAAAAGCCAACACCAATTCCAGAAGATGCCACGCAGTGTTTAGCCTCGATGGGGAATTATATTTTTGATACTGAGTTTTTGTTGGATCTACTCGAAAAAGATTCTAATGAAGAAAATTCAGAGCATGATTTTGGTAAAGATATCATCCCGTCAATTATCAACCATGCTGATGTTTTTGCATATCGCTTTAGGAGTAATGACGGTGGCCGCGCTTACTGGCGTGATGTGGGCACGCTCGATTCGTTTTGGGCCGCTAACATGGAGTTGATTTCGCCTACGCCGGCGCTAAATCTGTACAATCACCAATGGCCTATCTGGACATATCAAACACAGTTACCACCGGCTAAATTTGTATTTGATGATGAAGATCGTCGTGGCTATGCTGTAGATTCTATGGTTAGCGGTGGCTGCATTATATCGGGTGGCAAGCTTAAGAAATCCTTATTGTTTTCGGATGTTCATGTGCATTCATATGCTGACATAGAAGAGTCTGTGATTTTGCCCGAAGTAGAAATTCATCGCGGCGCAAAAATCAAAAAAGCAATTATTGACCGTCAATGTGTTATTCCAGAAAATATGGTGATTGGCTATGATCATGAGCAAGATAAAGCCAATGGCTTTCGTGTTACGGCTAAAGGTGTGGTATTGGTAACACCTGAAATGTTAGGCCAGCGTGGCGGTGCTAGACAGCTACTTAAATAAAATATCCGTGATAAAAAAGCTCGCCTAAGTGAGCTTTTTTAGTAACTGCTCATAGCTGCCGAAATTTGGCACTAATGAATCATTATCTGGAGCGCTCAAGCTATCTGCAACTTTGTGCTTTTGCAAAGTCTGATCTTGCATATCCTTATTAAAGGTGCAAAGTTTACCCCCATACATCCATGCTGGGTATTTAATCGCTCCGACGTTTAAATACCCAGAAAATAATCCATCAGTTTGGCTAAATAGTTATTTGTTATTGTATTAGCTGATATTGGCTGTTTAGAATATCAATAATCTCAGCCTTAGGATTGCTGGGTAACACGATAGTCTGACCAATGATTTTCTCGGCGATGTCTAAATAAGTGCGAGAAATATCCATGATGGTTTGAGTCGGTAAAAGATTATGTTTGGCTAATGCGATACGTTCAGGCATTCGGTTTTTATTCAGTAAAATATCTGGATCGGGGAAGTGGTTTAATAAAAATTGACGGAATGATTCTTTACTACGCTCTACAATGTTCCCTTTAGCATAAGCACTGCCTTCCCAGATACGTGAGGAGTCGGGCGTGCCTACCTCATCCATATAGATCAGTTCATCTTCGCCGTCTTGATTTTTGACATAGCCAAACTCAAATTTGGTATCGACAAAAATTTGATTAAGATTAGCCAGTTGTTGTCCTATGACATCAAAGCCTTGTTTTAATAAGTGCTCGTATTTGGCAATATCGCTATAGCGCTTAAAATTAAAGGCTTGAAAGTTATCTTCTATATTTTTGCGTGTAATGTTAACGTCATCAGCCTCGGGGATACCGGGTATTCCTTTTAAAATCCCTTTTGTTGAGGGTGTCATGAGTAGTTCGGGTAATTTTTGATCTTTTTGTAAGCCCTCTGGCAGTGTGATACCGCAAAAATCTCGTTCGCCTTGGGCGTAGGCGCGCCACATGCTTCCGGTAATATATTGTCGGCAAATGGCTTCGATCATGACGGGGGTTGCCTTTTGTACAATCCACACAAAAGGGTGCGGAATATCAACGATATGACTATTGGCTAGGCCTTGCTCTTTGAAGGTTTTAAACCAATGATTAGCAATAGCGTTGAGTGCGGCGCCTTTGCCTGGCACACCCGCCAAACCTTCTTCGCCTTGCCAAATGCAGTCAAAGGCTGAAATACGGTCGCTAATTACCATAACTGCTAGCGGCGTATCTGGGTGTAGCGCATAGCCTTTCTCGGTAATTAAGCGACGGCTTTCTTGTGTATCCAACCAATACACTGAGCGCACTTTACCGCTATGTACGCGGCTGGAAGTTTTGATGGGCAGGTCGTCATTGACGGCCAGCACTTGAGAGGCAAGAGACATAAAAAACCTAAGGCAAAATAATTGAAATCGAGAAGCAGATAATAACAGTTGGTCCCTGTTTCAACAATTTATGTCTATACCTGCGATGAGTTAAGCTGGCTTGGCTATTCTGGCGAAGGGTGAATTTATGCTATGGTTCTAGGCTGCGTATGGCGCTGCTTTAGCCATAAAAAATAATACGGGTTTAAGTGCTAGGCACAGCCGCGATAAATAAATTTACAATGCAGTTAATCGGAGGGCCAAGGTCTGTGAGCAAGCGTATTTTAATGGTGGCGGCGGAAAACGACGCCTTACCCCATGCAAAAGTAGGTGGTATTGGTGATGTGGTACGAGATATTCCTTTAGCGCTTGCTGAGCAAGGTTGCCAGCTACAAGTGGTATTACCGGATTATGGTCATTTTGCTGTGATGCCATCGGCGCAATTGCGTGGCCATTTTCAGTTGCAGTTTGCTAATCAGACCGAACGCGTAGCATTGTATCAACTGGAGCCTATTAACCATCGACATAATAACGTCACTTATTGGGCTTTGGGTAATCCGCGATTTGCCCCTCGTGGCGATGGTAGTGTGTATTGCAACGATGCAGGCGATCGCCCTTTTGCCACTGATGCCTCTAAATATGCCTTTTTTTGTGCAGCGGTTGGGCAAATTATTGCTAGTGGTGGTTTTGGTGAGCTGGATGTGGTGCATTTGCATGACTGGCATGCCGCGTTATTATTAGTATTACGTGAATACGACCCAAGCCTAATCAGCTTAAAAGCTATACATACGACTTACACTATTCATAATTTATCTTTACAGGGTGTGCGCCCTTTTAAAGGTGATGACTCTTCTTTCGAAGCGTGGTTTCCTCATTTGCACTATAGCCCGCATTTAATTTGTGATACTCGCGCGGTACACTGCATCAACCCTATGCGCGCAGGGATTAATCTAGCGAATAAAGTTCATGCGGTATCGCCAACCTACGCGCAAGAAATTACTCGTAGAAGCAATGTACCCCAAGGAGTGTACGGTGGTGAAGGGCTAGAAAATGATCTTATTATGGCGCGTGAGCAAGGTCGCTTAGTCGGAGTGCTTAATGGTTGTGAGTATCCACAAAACGCAACCTACACTAAAGTACCTAAAACACGCTTGATACCAGCGCTCGAGGATGCATTAATGGTTTGGGCCTCAAGCGCGACACTCATGCAAAGCTGCCATTGGATTGCCCAGCAGCGCTTACAGCGATGGAGCGCTAAAAAAGATAGAGGTATTTTAGTGACCTCTGTAGGCCGTATTACGAGCCAAAAAGTACGTCTATTATTTGAGCGACATACTGATGGGCGCACAGTTTTGCAGCACCTACTCGATGAACTTGGCGATAAAGGTATGTTTGTATTTCTAGGCTCTGGTAATGAAGTGCAACAACAGCAATTGCTCGCAATGGCAGGGAGTCATCAAAACTTTATTTATTTGCAGGGGTACTCCACAGCGGTCTCTGATCTGCTTTATAATTCTGGAGACTTATTTTTAATGCCGAGCTCTTTTGAGCCTTGCGGTATTAGTCAAATGCTTGCAATGCGTGCCGGGCAGCCTTGTTTGGTCCATTCGGTGGGTGGCTTAAGAGATACAGTGATTAATGGTGTTACAGGCTACAGCTTTAAAGGTGACACCATTCAAGAGCAATCAGAAAATTTAATTTCCACTTTTGCGTTAGCGTTGACAAACTACAAAAAGCATCCCACTAAGCACGCTACAATGGTTAAAAAAGCGAGTCAGCAGCGCTTTTTGTGGAGTGATGCTGCACAGCAGTACATACAATTTCTATATTCATAACAATAGTATAAATATTATCTGTTTATACATATATATTTTTTTATTAAGGATTAAGCATGGCCGCTAAGCCAACATTGGTTCGACAAGTCGGTGTTTTACTAAAAAAGCACGGTTGGGATATTGAATACTTTAAAGGCTTTGTCTTGGGTTTGGTTTGGCTTGATTTATTTCGCGAGCATAGCCGCTATGAAGCTTTTTTAGACTTACCCGAAAACGCATTAAATAAAGATGAAAATGCATTGCTTGGTGCTTATGCGCTGCAGCTAAGTAACGATATTCTGATGGAGCGCTTTAGGTTTTCGGCAGGTTGTAGTGTCGATAAGTCAAGCTTGTCAGCAAATTACAAAAAATCAAATAAGTTATTTCAGTGGGCAAGCGGTGTGCATATGGCTTGTCGTATTGTT
The DNA here is from genome assembly GCF_001292705.1 of Marinagarivorans algicola. Classification (GTDB taxonomy): domain Bacteria; phylum Pseudomonadota; class Gammaproteobacteria; order Pseudomonadales; family Cellvibrionaceae; genus Marinagarivorans; species Marinagarivorans algicola. The sequence continues at coordinate 51,538 of NZ_LGAK01000004.1, read as the reverse complement.
GAGGTCATGATAGAAGACGGAGATTTAGTTGAAGATGAAAATTCTTCCTATTTACTGGCTCGTATTGGTGAAAATGTATACCCTTTATTAGATAAAGATTTCGCCATTGATTTTTTTAGCGAGCTCAATGAATGCAAAATCAATGAAGCTGGCTGCATTGATTTGTTGGTACGCTTGCGTAGCGACCTGCCTAAATTAATTCGCGATATTACACTATCTTCGCAAATGCTCACGCAGACAACCTCGGATTATGATCATCAAGAAGAGTATCATCGTATTGATTCGAGTGCACCTATAGGTAATATTCACGGTTATTTTGCTACATTAACCGATGAAGCCGACATTAATGATTGCATTGATGATTTATTGCCTAGTGTCATGATGGGGAATAAATCTGAGCGAATTAAAAATGTAGAGGCGTTATTGAAATATGCCGAGAAAGCCCTTGGCGAAGACTTTTTTGTTGACAATAAAGGGTATTTTTGGGGGTTGATAGAAACGCGCACTTATATGCGTACATTAACGGCTTTGGCCGAAGTATATAAAGTCGCTATGCAGCGAGAAAAAGCCGTTGAGTGTTATGAAAAAAGTTTAAGCCTATGTAAAGAAGATAATCTAGGCGCACGCTATTTGTTGGCCGACCTGTATCTGGAATTACGCCGGGCCGATGATGCTTTAAAACTCATTGAGCAATTTAAAGATGATGCTGGTGCAATGATGTTATTTACAAAAGCGTTGGCATTATTTATTAAATATGGTGATAGCCCTAAAGCGGCTATAGGTTTAAAGGAAGCCGTTGAGTCCAATGAATTTATCGCTCTTATGCTAGTGGGTAAAATGGCATTACCTAAAAAGCCGCCAGAGTATTATGGTTTGGGAGATGAAAATGAAGCGGCGTTGTATGTGATGCATAACCGTTTATTGTGGATTAATTCACCTGGTGCTATAGATTGGCTGACCGCTCAACAAGTTCGATCTTGATTGTGTTATGAATAAAAACTAGCACGTAAATCATCAAAAAGGGCATTTTATGAAAGTATTAATACAGCGTGTCACTCAGGCAGAGGTTGATGTAGCAGGTGAGTGTGTTGGTAAAATAGGGCAAGGTTTATTATTGTTGATTGGTTTAGAAAAAGGGGATACTGAGCATACGCTTGAGCGTATGTGTCAAAAAGTGCTTAATTATCGTATTTTTAGTGATGCCGAAGGAAAAATGAACCTTAGTGTTAAAGAAATCGAAGGTGGCGTATTGGCAGTCTCGCAATTTACCTTAGCCGCAGACACTCATAAAGGTTTAAGGCCTGGCTTTTCGGTGGCCGCTTTACCTCATGTAGCCAAAAGTTTATTTAATAGCTTTGTCATAATGCTGCGTGCTGAACATAACAAGGTGGCGTCGGGTATTTTTGCAGCCGACATGCAAGTGAGTCTTGTTAACGATGGTCCTGTGACTTTTTTATTAGAAATGTAATTTCAAAATGGTTGTATTTATTTAAATGTTTTCTTTTGTTGAGCGTATCACCCAGCCTTTTAGTAGCAATAGCTCTAAGCAGCCACCTAGTCAGTTTGTCGCTTTTTGCCTGTATTTTACACGCGGTTACGGCATGCTCTTAGGGGCTATGGCCTTTTTTAGTGTATGTGTGGCCTTGATGGAGGTGTCGCTGTTTCGCATGCTGGGGTTGCTTGTCGATTGGTTAAATAGTTATACGCCACAAGAGTTATGGGCAGTCCATGCGCATGATTTATTCATTATGGCGGGTATTGTACTTTTTGCGCTACCTTTATGCGTATTTTTACATGGTGTTATTTTACATCAAGGAGTGTTTGGCAATTACCCTATGGCGATACGCTGGAAGGCTCATAATTATTTATTGCGCCAAAGTATGGAATTTTATCAGGATGAGTTTGCAGGGCGTATTGCGACTAAGGTAATGCAAACTGCATTAGCGGTACGTGAAACCGTCGTGAAACTATTGGATGTATTTTTATATATTATTATATTCTTTGGCGGCATTTTATTAATGGTTGCTAGCTTAGATGTACGTTTGGTGATACCTTTTCTTGTTTGGTTGGTGGCTTATATTGGCGTGCTTAAGTTTTTTTTACCACGCTTAAAGGCGGTATCTATGCGACAGGCTAATGCCCGTAGCGAAATGACAGGTCGCTTAGTCGATACCTATACCAATATTAATACCGTTAAATTATTCAGTCACGCCCGCCGTGAAGCGGAGTATGCCCGTGAGAGCATGGATGATTTCTTGAAAACAGTGTACCCGCAAATGCGCTTAGCTGTGTTGCTTAAAACCTGCGTATGGACGCTTAATGCCTTATTGATTGTATCGGTTTCGGCGTTATGTCTTTACTTATGGTCGTTAAGTTTTATTACTGCGGGTGTTGTTGCAGCGGCGGTGGGTGTCATTTTGCGATTATACGGTATGAGTCAGTGGATTATGTGGGAGGTGAGTGGCCTATTTGAAAACATAGGCACGGTGCAAGATGGTATAAATACACTCAGCCAGCCTTTGGCCATCGAAGATAAAGCCGATGCTAAAGTACTACAGTGTAACAGTGGTGCCATCACGTTTAATGCGATGAATTTTGACTATGGCGAGAAAGGTGGTGTGATTAGTCAATTTAATTTAGCGATTCAGCCTGGCGAAAAAATTGGCTTAGTTGGGCGTTCGGGTGCCGGTAAGTCAACATTGGTGAATTTACTGTTACGCTTTTACGATATAAAAGGCGGTCAAATTTTAATTGATGAACAAGATATTCGCGATGTTACCCAAGATAGCTTACGCGCTAATATTGGTATGGTGACGCAAGACTCTTCTCTTATGCACCGCTCAGTTTACGATAACATTGCCTATGGGCAGCCTAATGCGACAATGGAGCAGGTAGTTGCCGCTGCTAAAAAAGCGCAAGCGTATGACTTTATTCAAGGCTTAAGTGATGGTCAAGGCCGCACAGGGTTTGATGCCCATGTCGGCGAGCGCGGCGTTAAACTCAGTGGTGGTCAGCGCCAGCGTATTGCGATTGCGCGTGTACTCCTTAAAAATGCACCCATTTTAATTTTAGATGAAGCAACTTCTGCACTCGATAGCGAAGTTGAGGCCGATATTCAAAATAACCTTATTGAGCTAATGGCAGGCAAAAGCGTCATCGCCATCGCGCATCGACTGTCTACGATCGCAGCACTCGATCGTTTAATTGTTTTAGATAAAGGTCAAATTGTTGAGCAGGGCACTCATCAAGAGCTATTGGCGAATAACGGTTTGTATGCGCAGCTCTGGTCGCGTCAGAGCGGCGGTTTTTTAGGTGAAGGCTGAGGTGATTGGACTTACATTCAATGCCATGTAGCACTCTTGTAGTTTGGGCGCTTGTCTAGCGGTAACGATTAAGAGCTACCGAAATTGGGCACTAATATATCATTGTCCGGGTCGCGTAAATTGCTGTACCTTGGTGCTGCGACACAGTCTATCTATTATATGCTTTATGCAGGATGAGAGCGCTTGATGAGCGCTCTCGAGGTTGGGTTGAATGACTAGAGCCATCTACAAGCTAATACGCTACGGGGTCATGCGCTCGGCAGCACGTTTTGATAAAGTTTTATCTGTGGTTTTTTCGAGTATTTGCAATTTATGATGCATCGCTGTTTTGGCAAGCATATAAGCAGTCACCGGAGCGGTAATTAATAAAAATAGTGTAATCAGTAACTCATGTACACTTAAATAGCCTTGCCAATAGGTAACCAGTATCATCGAGGCAATAAGCAAACAGCCCATGCCTAAAGTTGTTGCCTTGGTGGGGCCATGCAGGCGAGTGTAAAAGTCTGGTAATTTTGCCAAACCTAAAGAGCCAATAAAAGCAAATGTGGCTCCAGTAACAAGCAATATTGATGCAACTAATTCAACCCAAAATTCCATGAGCGTTTCCCAAATGATGCGATTTAAAAAATATGTAATTATTCAGCTCAGCTGACAACATAATATGCTGGCGTACTGCTTTGAGCCTTCATGTGTTGGGGCTTGCGAGAAGGCAAGGATAAACTGTACAAAAGCATAAAGTTAAAAATAGCTTAGGCTCAGTCAATGATTCGCTAGCAGATTATTCGATTAAATCACCCCGTAAAATATATTTACACATTGCCGCAGTACTCACAAATCCTAGCATAGCAATTAATAATGCAGCTTCAAAATATAGCGTGGTGCGCGAAAAAATACCAAATAAAATAATGAGTGCAATACTATTTATGTACATGGTATCTAATGCCAGAATGCGGTCTGGTCGGCTTGGGCCTTTGAATAGTCGCCATAAGTTCAGCATGAGTGATAGACACATTAATACGGCAGCAATAGTGATGGCTATATTGAGCATTCAAAAATCTCCATAAGTGGCTTTTCGTAGCGTTGCTTAATTAATGTAATTAACGCGTCTTTATCCATTAAATTTAAAACGTGTACGTACAGCCATTTATTATCTTCGGATATTTCTGCACTGACGGTGCCCGGTGTTAAAGAAACTGTACTAGCCAATAACGTAATCGGCAGGTCATGGGTAATACTAAGAGGGATGGCAACAAATGCAGGGTTTAAATGTTTAGATGGGCGTATTACCAAAATAGCCACCTCAAAATTAGCAATAACGATATCACCCAATACCCGTAGTACATAGCGCAACGCTAACAAGGGCCTATGAAATCTAGGATGTGGGTCTTGCATGCCTGAGGTAAGTAACGGAATAGTGATGGCGAAAAACGCCGCTAACACTAAATGCCCAGGTGCTAAGGTGTTATTGAGTAAAAGCCAAACGGTAAATAATAATAGCGAATGTAGCGGTGAGGGTAAAAAGCGAAAGCGCGGTTTAGTTTGCATTATGGCTTTGTCCTGTAGGCATTTCTTTTGCTTTTTTAATGGGTAGCTTTGAGTTGGGCAGCGGTGCTTTTGAATGCAGCTGAGCGGCTGTAAGTTGCGTGTATTGAGTAATAGGACCACCAAATATAACCAGTACAGGTGATGCGCCAAGCAGTAGTGCAATGGCTATACATTTAAGTGGAGCTAAGGGTTTACCTTGAGTATTATCGCCAGCAGCGCGCCAAAAAATAGTTGTCCCTGCGCGTGATAGCGCTACCAAAAAGACTAAGCTTATTAATAAAAGTATTGGCCACACCCATAGCGTTTCACGCATACTATTGGCGGCTTGCAGGATGAGTATTTTACTCACAAAGCCCGAAAATGGCGGCATGCCCACAACCGTCAGAGCGGCAATAAAAAAGGCAATACCCAGTATTTTAGGGTTTTGTAGGGGGCGTGCTATTACGTAACGATCTTCGGCTTTGCCGCGTTGTTTAGTAATCATGTCAGCAATTAAAAATAATGCGCCGGTTATAAATGTCGAATGTATCATGTAATACAACGCAGCAGAGGTGGCCGATTCGCGCTGTATGGCAACTGCCAGTAGCAGTGTACCCACCGAAACAACAACCAAGTTGGCAATGCTCAAGCGCAAGCCTGGGCTGGCAAGCACACCAATCGTTCCCATAACGATCGTGAGTAGTGCTAATGGCCATAACCAAGGGATAGCCATATGAGCAAGGGCGCCTGCATCCTGGCCAAAAATTGTCATATGCACTCGTAAAATACTGTACACCCCTATCTTTGTCATAATGGCAAATAATGCCGCCACCGGAGCACTGGTTGCCGCATAGGTTTTGGGTAGCCAAAAATGTAAAGGTAATAATGCCGCTTTAAGCCCAAACACAACTAACAACAATAAGCCGCCTGCTTTGGTCAGGGCCTGTTGCTGCTCGTTTAATGAAACCACTTTCATGGCCATATCTTGAATGTTTAGCGTGCCTAAAGTGCCGTATAAAATACCCAATGCAAATAAAAAAATACTCGAACCTACTAGGTTCAAAATAACATAATGTACATTGGCTTTAGTTTTTTGTTTACCGCCACCGTGTATTAACAATGCGTAAGATGCGATGAGTAGCACTTCAAAAAAAACAAAGAGATTAAAGATGTCGCCTGTTAAAAATGCACCATTCACGCCCAGCATTTGAAACATAAAGAGCGGGTGAAAATACATACCTTCTTTATCATCACCAGCACACGCATACAGTTGGGCACCTAGGCCCAGTATTGCGGTTAATAATACCATCAATGCCGATAACCGGTCGGCGACTAAGGCGATGCCAAATGGTGGCTGCCAACCACCGAGTACATACAGTTGAGTGCCTTGTTGATGGCATGTGAGCAGTAGCCAAACCGATACAATGACGAGCGTGATCATAATCGTCACGGCAAACAAGCGTTGCCGAGTGATTGATTGACTTAACGGCGGCAGCAGCATAAGGGCTGCTGCTAGCATTGGTAATAAAATAGGAAGAATAGGTAGGTGCAGCATTAACCGTTCCTTTTGTCGAGAAGACTAGGTGATACCGGTCTAACGGGAATTTGGCCGTCGACATGATCATTGCCTTGGTCTGCTCGTGAGCGCATGGCTAAAATAACTAAAAATGCGGTCATAGCAAAACCAATAACAATGGCCGTTAGGACTAGCGCTTGAGGCAAGGGGTCGCTGTACTGCGCCGACTGCCCAAGCACGGCGGCACCATTTAGCGTTAAACGGCCACTAGCAAAAAGAAACAAATTTACAGCATAAGAGAGCAACGTTAATCCCATCACCACGATAAAAGTTCGGCCTCTTAGTACTAAAAAAAATCCGCAAGCGGCCAATAGGCCTACGCAAAATGCATATATGACTTCCATTAATTATTCTCCTGAATATCAAGACGCTCGCTGGTGGTTAGTTTACCCAGGTTCGCCAAAATGAGCATGACAGCGCCAACAACAGTAAGGTATACGCCCAAATCAAATAGCATGGCACTCGCCAATTCGAATTTACCAATCCAAGGCAGCGAAAAGTAATCAAACCACGTACTTAAAAAGGCTTGGCCAAAGAGCCAGCTACCCAAACCGGTTGCTGTTGCAATTAATATCCCACTGGCAATAATCCACTGGTAATCGATAGTGACGCGCGGTTTTATCCATTGCACACCATGAGCAATGTACTGCTGAATGATGGCAACAGATGTAATTAGGCCAGCAATAAAACCGCCACCGGGCATGTTGTGCCCCCGTAAAAAGATATAAGCCGATACTAATAATGCTAGGGGTAAAAGACTTTGTGATACTACCTCTAGCATCATTGGATGCGGGTCATTACTCCAAGCGCGACCCTTATCATCACGTGCCGGAATGGCGATACGCATATTGGCAATGAGCTTAAAAATACCTAATGCAGCGATACCTAATACGATGATTTCGCCCAGTGTATCAAAGCCTCTAAAATCAACCAGTATTACGTTAACCACGTTGGTGCCGCCACCACCGGTTTTACTATTGGCAATAAAAAAGTCTGACATAGTATTTAACGGTGTTGTTAGCATGGCATAACACAGCGTGCCAATCACACAACCAATTAGCCCAGCCACTAATAAATCAACGCTCAAACGTCGATTACTCGATTCTTTGAGTGAGCTTTGCGGTAAAAAAAATAGCGCCAACAACAATAAAATAATGGTGACGATTTCGACGGACAGTTGCGTTAGGGCTAAGTCGGGCGCCGAAAATTTAGCAAAAGTCAGCGAGACAATTAATCCCACTACAGACAAAAATATGAGCGCCAAAAACCGTCTGCGATGCCAAATGACTGTCGCAACAGCGCTGAATATCATGAGTAGTGCGCAGACAATTGTTACGCCATCGAGTGGAATTGATGCGCGTGTACCGGAATTTTGAGTCAACTCAATCAGCGGTAACCCCCCCATAACTAACGTGCATAATAACAAGGTGAAGACATATCGCTGTAGCGAACCATTTTCTAAGGTGTTTGTAATGCTTTCGGCTGCTTTTACAAGGGATTGAATGGTGCGTTCAAAAATATGCTTTGCGTCAGTAGTATCAAAATGCGACTGAAACTCAAAAAGATGGCGGCGATTGTAATAAAGAATGACTCCACCTACCATCGCCATGAAGCTCATGAGTAACGGCAAATTAAGGCCATGCCATATTGCTAAATTATGCACCGGCACGGTGTGGTCTAGCACAGCAAAAGAAGCGATATGTAAGAGATCACCCACCACAAAGGCTGGGAATATGCCAACTAACAAGCACAGTGCCACAAGAATCTCTACGGGTATTCTGACATAGCGTGGCGGCTCTTGGGGGGTTTTAGGGAGATCGACAGGTTGCCCATTAAAAAACACATCATGAATAAAGCGTAACGAATACGCCACCGAGAAAGCCGCACCTATCACAGCTAATAAAGGAATGGTCCAAGATAGCGAGCCTAAAACGCTTTGGTTAAGGGTTTCGGCAAAAAACATTTCTTTAGATAAAAAGCCATTCAATAAAGGCACACCAGCCATCGCAAGTGCAGCTACGATAGCCAAGGTAGCGGTATAAGGCATGTACTGCCATAGCCCATTGAGCTGGCGCATATCCCGCGAGCCAGATTCATGATCAATAATGCCGGCCGCCATAAATAACGAGGCTTTAAAAGTCGCATGATTAATAATATGAAAAATAGCCGCAACCGCGGCCAGTGGCGAGTTTAAGCCCAGTAGCAGTGTAATGAGGCCCAAGTGACTAATGGTTGAGTACGCCAGCAGGCCTTTCAGGTCGTGTTTAAATAGCGCGATATAGGCGCCCAATAACAAAGTGGTTAAACCCGTTAAGCTCACGATAATAAACCACAGGTCAGTACCGGCTAGTACGGGATAAAAACGCGCCATTAAAAAAATGCCCGCTTTTACCATAGTGGCCGAGTGCAAATAAGCGCTGACTGGTGTTGGTGCTGCCATGGCATGCGGCAACCAAAAATGAAAGGGGAATTGCGCCGATTTTGTAAATGCTCCTAAAAGCACCAAAATTAAAGCAACCGGGTAAGCTGCGTGAGCGTGAATGATATCGCTGCTTGCTAAAACTGTATCAAGATCATAGCTGCCCACAATGCGGCCAATCAATAAGAGCCCCGCTAGCAGCGCTAGTCCGCCGGCTCCTGTGACGGTTAAGGCCATTCTCGCGCCTTTACGCGCCTCTGATTTATGCGACCAAAAACTGATCAGCAAAAACGAGCTAATGCTGGTGAGCTCCCAAAACATCCAGAGTTGAATCAAATTGTTGGATGTAACAATCCCCACCATTGCCGCCATAAAAAGCATTAGATACACATAAAAGCGACTCATGGAATCTTTAAGGGATAGGTAATAGCGGGCATATAAAATCACCAGTAGCCCAATCCCAAGAATCAACAATAAAAACAGCAGCGATAGCCCATCCAGCCGGAAGGAGACTTCCAATCCAATGGCTGGAATCCACTCTATTGTTTGCCGAATAGCTTGCCCGTTAAAAATATCTGGCGCATACATTAGCACCAAAATCAAAGACCAAGCCGGTAATAGAGCTACGCAAAAGGCGCAAATATTGCGCCCAAAACGCTCAGTGAATAAAGGTACTAGTGTGCCAATAAGCGGCAATAGTACGACCCATAGTAGGTTCATCTGCAAAGGAGCTCCAAGTAAAAAACGTGACATCATAGGATACACTGATTTATGGGTGGCGTTTTAGTGCTAGACGCGAGCCACAGTGTACTATTGATCAATATTCGGAACAATTTTTAGCGGACCTGCTTCTTTTACCTTTCAGTTGTTCAAGGTGCTTTTTGCACCCAAAATGCCCCGCTAGCACGCAAATCAACCAAAACTGCAGCACTCGGTTTAGCAAAATGAACGGTCGTGATAATTGATCAAGTTAATCACCATCAAGTGTTATGAGCATTGAAAACAATCTAGCACCGAGCTAAATGTATAAGCGCTAATCAAAACACGGTATTCTTTGAATTAAGAGGCGCCTGCTATTTAAACTTTTTGAAGTGATTTGATTGAAACTCACCAAAATCAGATCGTCGCATGCAGCACCAACGGATGACGCTATGATGCAATTTAATAATATTTTTCGGGGTTGTGAGCCGACAGAGTACAATGCGTGTGTAGGAAAAAATGGAGACCCATCATACGCTGAGTATGCTAATGGTTTTTGTGATGCTGCGCTGCATTTAATAGATGCAGCAATAGAAAGGACAGCAATGGATGAGCAGATATACCCCATTTGCTTCAATATGCGCCACGCGATTGAGTTACGCTTGAAGCAGTATGTCTTTGCTCTCAAATCGATTCGGAATAATGTCAACTTAGATGACGCTAGATGATTATGGTGTTTTTTATAGCTCCCAGATAAAAGCTTGCTCATAAGCATCGTAGTGAGGCGAGTCAAAGGCGAGAGTATTGGCCGCGAAGAGCTGTAGCCTTAGACCTTTAGACCTTTAGACCTTTAGACATATGCAATAGCTAGGTGGGCTAGGTAGGTATTTTTGCGCAATAAAAAAGGCCGCATCAAAAGATACGGCCTTTTTAGAATATGGCTCCGCTTGCTGGACTCGAACCAGCGACCCAATGATTAACAGTCATTTGCTCTACCAACTGAGCTAAAGCGGAATGGTACGTTCACTTATCAACGTTTATGTTTAAATAAGTGGTAGGACCGGGCGGACTCGAACCGCCGACCCCCACCATGTCAAGGTGGTGCTCTAACCAGCTGAGCTACGGTCCTACAGAGGGTGCGCATTCTAATGCGAAGCGCAAAAGTGCGCAAGCCCCAATTGCACACTAAAATAAAAAAAGGGCCAATGAATCAACATTGGCCCTTTTGCGTATACGCGCTGTGATGTGGCTTGGCGCTATAGACTGCCCACCGCGGCTGCACCCAGAGCGGCTTGGTAAAGGATTTGAGTGGTTTTAGACCAAATCTCTAAACCATCAACACGGTCGGTATCAAGTGGTATGACGATGGTATCGCCAGGCTCAATGCCTTCGGTTTTGACTTTAAACCACTTAGAGCGCGAAGGTTCAATGACGCGGCCGTTGGCTTTAACAATGTAAATACGGTCGGTGTCGGCGTGCTTTTTGGTACCACCGGAGCGTTTAATGTATTCACCCGCGTTAAGCTTTTTGTTGTAAAAGTGTGAGGTTGGGTACTGCACTTCACCAATCACGGTCACCGAAGGCTTATAGCGAGGAATGATGAGCTCATCGCCGTCTTCTAATGGGAAGTCATTCGAGGCTGGATCATCAAGAATAATGGGCAGATCGATAACCATGCGGCCCAATGGGCGGGTATCTTCGATCTTTTCGAGTAGCTTTTCGGCTTCATCATTTTCAAGGTCTTTTTTGCCGACACCCACATCGGTATTGCCAATGGCAATATCGGCCTCGAGTTTGCTGCGCAGCTCGTCGAGGCGCTGTTGTTCGAGATTACGTAGCTCTTCACGCGAAAACACCGCGCCTACAGGATAGGCGTAAGGTGTAAGGCCGCCGGCACGAGTGAGTACGTCCATGAGGGTTTCGCCGGGTAAAATAGTGTATACCCCAGGAAACATCACTTCACCGTCAACGGTGATGGTTTCGCGTTTTTTCCATAGAGGGACTTGTTTAATATTGAGTGTATCGCCGGGGGCGAGTTGACGGGGTTCGTCTTGCAGGTTGACGTTAACATGCATAACAATACGCTGGAGCTCATCTGAGATCTCGTAGCGTGTGATTTCACCATTAGAGCCATAAGCGCTTTCGGTTAAGCCGCCGGCTAGTTCAATCAGTTCTTGTGTGCTCATATTGGTTGTGAGCGGGTAGGTGCCGGGAAACTTTACGCTACCGGTAATATACACAAGCTGCTCACGCTCTTTGAAGCGGGCCTGCTGCTGTAATAGCTCAATGGTTTTTTCGAGCATGGCTGGGCGGTCAGAGGTGAGATCAAACAAATAAATTTCATCATAGCCGTTAAGTACAGGATCGAGATCGGTGTAAGGCTTGACCCACGCAGCCGACGGTGAGAAAACGCGCGTTTCGATACGACCTGTTTCGGGCGACATGCTTTGCAGTAATGCAATATCGATATCGGTCCCGGGTATGACTTGGTAGGGGTTGGCAATAATATCGGTAAAGCGAATACCTGGGCGCCATGAATATTGCCCTGGGCGCTTGGCGCTACCATGAATCATGATTTTGTTGTCGATGTGCTCAAGGGCATCGCCTATGATCACTTGGTCGCCATCGTGTAACTTAAAGCTTTTGCCAGCGGCTTGCGTGTAGTCAGTATTGACGAGGCTGCGCTCGCCGGTTTTATTCACGCGGGTAATCATGACTTTTGCTGCATGTGAGGTATTGCTCAGGCCGCCAGCCATTTTGATCAAGGCCGCCAGTGTTTTATTGTTTTTAAGCTCGTAGCGTGCTGGGCGGTTAACTCCGCCAGAAATCTCGACGGTATTGTGTGCCGGTGGAATAAAAATAACGTCACCCGGTAATAAGCGTTGGTCGCCAGATGTATCACCGGCTAATAAAAGATCGTATAAATCCATAGTGCCAAGTAATTGACCGGCACGCTTGAGCTGGATATTGCGCAAAGACCCCACCTCCGTAATACCGCCACTGGCAAAAATGGCATTGGTCATGGTTGATAGCGAGCCCACACTAAAAGAGCCAGGGTGTTCAACTTCACCGAGTACAAACACGCGAATGGTACGCAGTGAGCCGATAGTCGTCGAAGCTTTCACGCCGACCATGCGCTCGGCGACGGTCACATTAATGAGCTCTTGCATTTTGGCAAAGGTCATACCGGCAACAGTAATCGGGCCAATATTAGGTAGCTGGATTTGGCCTTCGCGATTAACGGTTAAAGGGTGTGTGGCGTTCTCTTTGCCGTAAAGCTGGATAACAATCGTGTCTTCTGGTCCGAGCACATAATTGGCGGGCACCGGGATATTAGCAGGGGGCCTAAAGAGGTCAGCACCTTCTTTGAATAAACTCAAACCAAAAACAGGCAGTTTTTCCTCTTCTTCTTTGAGCTCGTCTTCGTCCATCTCTATGTCGGTATCGACATCTAAGAGCTCGTTGTCTTCGTTGGTGTCATCGGTGGGTTTTTCGCTGAGATTGGGCTCGTCGGCAGGTGCTTGTGTGCCTCCTGTCAAGTCGGCAATATCAATACCCATCGACTTTGCCAGTGCTTTTTGTTGTGCCGGTGGCATGGCTTTGAATTGAGCCATTTGCGCCGCGGAGGGCGTTTGTGCATGGGCGGGCACAGTGGCAAAGCTACCCAATGCCGTGAGCGTAGCCAATGTGCAGGTGGTGGCTTTTAGGGTGCGGCTGTGATGCAGCCAATGCTTGTGTAGAGCGGTTGTTATTTTTTGTGTTAGTGATTTCATAGGGCAGTCGTTTGCGGTGTCAGGCCGCTTATTTGGGGCTGGGTCTAGGGTTTGGGCTAGCTAATTTTTAATACCAGCTAAGTTTTCAATACAGGCTAAGTTTTCAATACAAGCTAAGTTTTCAATACAGGGCTTACCTAAAATACAGAGTGGGCTAACTATCGCGCTGAGTGACAGTTAGCCTATTGGATGCAAAATTGTTATGCGTCCAATGGGCTGGCACGCTGTGACTGATTAACCGTGTGTTTCAGCTTGTCGTTTAACGGTGTTGCTTACCAGTGGTGAAAGAGCGAAATATGTAGAGTGGTTTTCACATCTTTACCATTGAGGATAACGCTGTTACTCAGATGGCTGCCGCCAACTTCAAGCATGAGCCGGTTATTCAGCGGAAGGCGGTATTGTATCTGAGTATTATCAACTTTTGTGCGCGTGGGCCCAAAAGCGCCACCGCCTGGCGCTGAGCGCTCGGTGCCGTCGCGGTTAAGGTCGGCATGTGCCAAGCGCCAAGTCAATTGATGGCCATTTTCAAAGTAGTGCTGACCGGCGAGGCTAATCACTTCGCTATCCCCATCACTACTGGCGCCTATTGGGCGGCCTAGGTGGCGGTAGCCGGTTTCGTAGGTGCCGTGTTCATAGGCGCTATTATAGAGTGCATTGTCTTGGTAAAACGAGACAATGCTATTGCTACCTTCAAAGGCAATGCGGTGGTGGCTGTTAAATAGCATGCGTGAAAACTCTAATCCGCCCATGGCAATATTACTCGAAGGCAAGCCGTTATCGCCACTTTCGCCTGTCACTTGGCCGTAAAACGCCATCAAGGTTGATCCTACAGCAAAACCGTAGCGCACATCAAAGCCGCCGATTTGGTTGCTTTGCTTAAGGTGGCTACTGTTGCTGCGAAACGTTTCGTTATTACCAAGCAATACGTCTTGTAGGGCCTGGGTGCTCTCGGTGTCGTCATCACCTGCCCACATGGCAGTGCGCGATAAGGCAATTTCTAGTCCTTGCAGCGGGGTAGCACTGAGCCTTGCGCCCCATAACAAAGGTTTTTCGATAAGGCCTGTTTTATCTTGTAATTGGTTGACGAAGGTCGTGAATTGCCACTCGCCAAGCCAGCTGAGCAAGGGGGTTTCGAAGGCATCTGTACGGTTGCGCTTAACAAAAAAACCTGGTGCAGGGCGCGCATTGGTCGATAAAATCATGCTGCTATGCCAGCCGGGGCCCCACCATTGGTCAATTGCACCGACACCAGTGGCCCAGTTACCTAGCAAGAGTGCCAAATAGCTACCATCAATACGTCCGCGTTTGCCGTCCGAAGGGTCATCAACAAACGTGCCAGTGATTTTCATGGCAAAGGTATTACCGGTATAGGTAATGCCGGTTTGGAATTCTTTAGCTTCGCGTGATGTGGACTCGAAACCCTCGAGCACTTGAGGGCCGCCACTAAGGCGTGAACGCGATTGCGTGTAGGCACCGTCCATAACTAACTGAAGTTCATGTTGCAAGTAATTAAAAGACCAAGCTTGTGCTTTAGTGAGTCCAGAAGAGCGAATGCGATCAAGCCCTTGCTTGACGCTAGTCCAAGCTAGTGGCCAGGTACTTGTGGGGATATTCATCGCACCTGAGTCGACTAAAAACTGGATATGGTGTCGAGCGCGAGCATTGCCAGCGTCTATCCATGGGCTTGCGAGTGCATCGACTGAGCCTGCACCCAAAGAGGCAAGAAGCGCCTGAAGTGCGCGCCTTTTAATAGACAAAAAGAGCTTGGTGGGTGGGTTAGCACAATGGCTTAGGGTGAGCTTTTGAAGAGCTAGCGATGGTAAAAGTCTACCAATAATTACGCGAATTGACACGGGTACTGTCCTTTAAACAACGGTGGTGCATCACTGAAGAGTGCATCTTAGGGGCTTTTGCCACAGAGTCAAACACCTGTTTTAGCCTATCATTGTAGTTGAGAAGTTTGTGCGCTTACGTTTGACTTGATTGGTCGTCATTCTTAGTGTTTTGAGTCTGCTTTTAAAACGTTTGTTTGCTGTAAAAGTAAGCACTTGAGCGCAGGTCATTTAATCTGTTTCACAAAAATTGATATTTCTTTGCATTTTGGCATTTAAGCCTACAAAGCGCAGTTGTGCACAGTAGACACTCATTACAAATTACCTTACTTTCAATACATCTTCTAGAGCAATGTATGAGAGCTTTAGAGGTTGGAGTCCATTCTTTGTAATGAAGTTTTAGGATTTAAATAATACAGTAAAGAGGTTCTTATTATGTCAGCTCGCGAATTAGGCACTGTCAAATGGTTTAACAATGCCCGTGGATATGGCTTTATCACCCGTGGTGAAACGACGGATGATATTTTTGTACACTACCGCAACATCCGTGGCGAAGGCTACCGCTCATTGGCTGAAGGCCAAGAGGTAGAATTTGAGTTGCTCGAAGGTGACAAAGGTTTACAAGCTGATGATGTGGCCTGCTTATAAGCATAGCTTATGGGCACTGATTGTGAGAGTGGGTGTTGGAATGTGTCGTTTGTGCTTGCATAGCGTGTAGCTCATGAACGTCTAGCCTCTCAATGCCCCATTGAGTGACTTTATTGTTAGCCGATATAAAAAAACCGACTCGGCATTGTCGGTTTTTTTATATCGGCTTTTTAGTGTTATTGCGCTTCACTAAAGGGGATGGCAACTACTTTAATTAAAATGCCAAGGCGAGGGTGATCAATGTAGTGCATTTCTTGGCTGCGCATACGACGCGACTGAATCAGTGTAACGACTTCGTCAGTAAGATTGTTGAGTTGCGGGGTATCTTGGCTAAAGCTTAAAGGTTGTTGTAAGCCAATGGTACCGGTGTAGCTTTTGCTGCCGTAACGATTTAAAGCATCGGTATTTTTAAAAGTATCGCTATTGTTAATGGCCTCAGTGTTATTGAAGGTCGAGGTTACCGCTTGTGTATTAATACCGTAATCTTGTGTGTCTTGTTTAACGGTCATATTGTAGTTGGCGCGAGCTTGTGTATTGAGTGCTGTGGGCGCAATCGGGGGAATGGGCCAGTTAAGTTCTTGGCCGTAATTAGGCGTAAAGCGCGCCAGCCAGAGCTGCGAGTCCACATGAATAAATTTATTGAGGCTAAAGCGAATACTGCCGCCAAGCTCGGTGCGCCCATCAAAACTATCGCCGCCGTTAATAATAATAGCGGGCGATTGTTTAGGCGCTATAAGGGTTTGCTGCCAAGCTTTATGAAACAAAACGCGCATTGAACTTTTGCGGTTGATCGCACGCGCGGCATTGGTCAGTAGGTAAGTGCTTTTGGGGCGCTCTAGCACAATACGCTCGGCAATGGTTTCGGGGTTTTGGGTATTGGGACGCGAGTGCTCCCGGTGTGCATTGCCCGCTAGCTGCTGAGAAGGCTGAGTTGTGAGCTCGGTGCTTTCTGCGGGGGTGTGTATTACTCGGTAGTTGGGTGGGTAGGTCAGCACAACATTTTCTGGCCAGTGCTCAGGCGCATTGTAAGCTGCATTGGTGCGCTCAAAAATAACAACTTCAATGTGATAAGGCTGAAGTGCTTGCTGGTTTTGGGCCCATGCACTTTGCATCCATGCACTGACGATGAGTCCACCTGCTAGCAGCATTGTGTGGGCGATGTTATAGAATCTTTTTTTAAAACTGGCTGTCATGATTATTTCCTGCCTGTAAAATAAGCGATCAAGGTTGTGCTTCTAGTGGTTAAAGCGCGGGCCACTTGTCTGTAGGTACTTAAAGTTGTCTGTAGGTATTCAAAGCGACTCAGCCTGTCACCCTTATGGGCTTAACGTTTGTAGCATACTGGCAACGCGTGCTATCCGATCTTGCGCGTTGGGCATGTCATCGATAAATTTGAGTTTATTCGCGCCCTCGAGTTTGTAAGTTTGAGGTTGTTTTTGCACTAGCTGAATAATAGTCAGCGGGTCGACATTGGGCTTCTCATTAAACTCTACTTTACCGCTCACGCTAGAGGCTTCGATTTTGACAATGCCCAGTTTATTGGCGGCGAGCTTAAATTCACTAATCCTAAATAAGTGCTTAACCGGTTCAGGTAGTAACCCAAAGCGGTCGATCATTTCAATTTGCAAGGCATCAATATCCTCTTGGTTTTGTGCGCTGGCAATACGTTTATACAAAATAAGCCGATTATTAACATCGGGCAAATAATCATCAGGAATCAAAGCGGGTATGCGCAAGTTAATATCACAGCCCGTTTGTTCGGCTTTTTCTAAGTCTATTTCTTCTCCATTTTGAATGGCTTTAACCGCGCGCTCTAGCATATCCATATACAGCGAAAAACCAATGGCTTGAATTTGTCCGCTTTGATCGTCGCCGAGCAATTCACCAGCACCACGAATTTCTAAATCATGTGAGGCCAGTGTAAAGCCGGCGCCTAAATCTTGCGCCTCTTCAATGGCCGTTAAGCGTTTTTGTGCGTCAGAGGTTAGCGTTTTTGGTGGCGGTGTTAATAAGTATGCATAGGCTTGGTGGTGTGAGCGCCCCACGCGGCCACGTAGTTGATGCAATTGCGCTAAACCAAATTTATCGGCGCGATCAATAATAATGGTATTGGCATTGGGTACATCGATACCCGTCTCAATAATAGTGGTGGCCACTAAGACATTAAAGCGCTTGTGATAAAAATCACCCATTACGCCTTCGAGTTCGCGTTCGCGCATTTGGCCATGGCCAATATCAACTTTGGCCTCGGGGATTAACTCGGCTAAATCGCGTGCGGTTTTTTCGATTGTGCTGACTTCATTATGCAAATAATATACTTGGCCACCGCGTAATACCTCGCGCAAAATGGCTTCTTTGATAACATTGGGATCGGTTTGACGTACAAAGGTTTTGACTGATAAACGTTTAGCCGGTGGCGTGGCAATAATGGATAAATCACGAATCCCGTTCATGGCCATATTGAGTGTTCTAGGGATTGGAGTGGCTGTCATGGTAAGAATATCTACTTCGGCACGCAGCGCTTTAATCGCTTCTTTTTGCCTGACACCAAAGCGATGCTCTTCATCAATAATCAATAAACCGAGATTAGGGAGCTGCATGTCGGGGCTGAGTAATTTATGTGTACCAATGATAATATCTACGTTACCGGCGGCAATGCGCTTTTGTGTCTCGGTAGTTTGTTTACCGCTTTTGAAGCGCGATAAAACATCGACATTCACAGGCCAGTCAGCAAATCGGTCTTTAAAATTTTCATAATGCTGTTGTGCCAGTAATGTTGTGGGCACTAAGATGGCCACTTGCTTGCTATTTTGTACGGCAATAAAGGCCGCGCGCATAGCAACTTCGGTTTTACCAAAACCCACATCGCCACAGACGAGCCGGTCCATGGGCTGAGGGCCTAACATATCAGTCCGTACAGCGTTAATCGCTTGCTCTTGATCGGGTGTTTCTTCAAAAGGGAAGCTGGCTGCAAATTGGCGTAGTGCCTCTTTGGGGTTGCTAAACTGAAAGCCTTGTCGCGCTTGGCGCTTGGCGTAAACGACTAATAATTCGGCGGCCACATCGCGCACTTGCTCAGCAGCTTTACGCTTAGCTGCACGCCATTGTTCGGTGCCTAGGCGGTGCAGTGGTGCGTGCTCTTCACCACCGCTGTAGCGGCTAATTACATGTAAATTACTGACCGGCACATACAGCTTAGCTTCATGGGCATACTCTAGTAATAAAAACTCATCGCAGCTGCCGTCTACTTCAATGGCTTCTAGCCCTCGATAGCGGCCTACACCGTGATCAATGTGTACGACGGGCGCACCGACTTTTAACTCGGTTAGGTTTTTAATAATAGAGTCTTGATCGGTGGTATTTTTTTTGCGCCTACGTGCTTGCTTAACACGCTGACCAAATAAAGCCGCCTCAGGAATAATGGCCAAAGTCCCATTATCCAGTAAAATGCCTTGCTCCCAGTTACCTAGGGTAATACCGTTTTTGTGTGTTGAATGTAAAAATGCTGCGGTACTGATAACTTCGGGGGGTGTTAGTTTAATATTTTTAAATTGCTCCAATAATATTTCTCGGCGGCCGTTAGACTCTACCGCAAATAATAAGCGGCCTTTGAAGCTCATTAAAAAATTATTGAGTGCATTTAAAGGTTCTTGTGCGCGATCATCAATGGCTAATGAAGGCAGTGGTGTAACGGGTAGGTTGCTATTACCGGTTTTGGCTTCAAGCATGTGGCTAAGCAGCGTCACGCGGCTAAATACTTTTAGTTGTTGATAGAGCTCATTCACCGGCAAGAAAACGTGATGCGGTGGCAGTACAGGGTTTAAGCGGTCGCCACTGCGGCTGTTATAGCGAGTGCTGGCTTCGCGCCAAAAGCTTTCGACCGACTGCTCTAAGTCGCCAGTCACAAATAAGGTGGCTTCTCTGGGGAGGTAATCTAGCAAGCTTTCGGTTTTTTCAAAAAAGAGCGGCAGGTAATATTCTACGCCTGCGGGCGGGTAACCATCACACACATCGCGATAAATGGGGCAGGCGCGATGGTCCACATCAAAAGCATCATGCCATTGGCTTTTAAATAGGCTAATCGCTTTGCTGTCTAGTGGGCACTCTTTGGCCGGTAGAAATTCTACTCGTTCTACTTGATGAATCGTGCGCTGGCTTTCTGGATCAAAGGTGCGCAAAGTATCAACTTCGTTATCAAAAAGCTCTATGCGATAGGCATCATCGGCTCCCATAGGGTAAATATCAATTAAAGCGCCGCGCAAAGCAAATTCACCATGCTGAAAAACGGAGTCCACTTTGTTGTAGCCGGCACAAAGTAGAGCATTTTGCAGCTTTTCTATATCGAGGGTGTCGCCTTTACCGACAACAAGACTGTTACCTAAAATGTAATCGGATGGCGCAATGCGTTGCATTAGTGTTGCAGCGGTCACCACAATTAAGCAGCGTTCATCGAGTGCCAATTGGTAAAGCGTACGCATGCGGGCCGAGATAATATCCTGATGCGGCGAAAAGGTATCGTAAGGGAGTGTTTCCCAGTCCGAAAAATGCACAATTTGAGGTGCGTTTTTAACGCCCTTAAGTAGCGTGGCTAAATCTTGTTCTAGTCGGTCGGCTTCGCTCATCGTTGGCGCAATGACGACACTGCTGTGTGTGAGATCGCATGCCAGCTCAGCAATGGCCATGGCACCGGCAGTACCTGTTGCATTACCCCACTGAATCTTATCGCCTAGGCGTTGTGGGCTAGCGGGGTTTAAAAGGGTTAAATCAAACAGCGTAGTGCTCATGGTGTGCGTCGCTTTTGGTGATGGGCTTTGGTGGCCTATGATTGGATTGCTGATTAACGTGGGGCATTCTAACTAATACGCAAGGCTTGGCCAAATGGTTGCGCTCAGTGTGCGAGGTGGCGTGAGCGTTGAGCGAGGCTACAAGCTCACATGACTGAAACTGACCCAGCTCAAATTCTGATGCATCAAGCAGCATGTTTGGCGAAGATCGAGACATGAACGTAATGCTTTGCCTTGCGAGTCCACTGTTTAGCGGGTTGCCTTGTTGGTTGCTAGCCACTGGCTGGCGGGGTAAGCGCTGATGCCATGCAGTAAAACACTCAACAAAATAGTGACAGTGGCAATATTGAGAATGACTTGGCTGTTGGGCAATTGTTGCTCGAATACCATGATGGCAAAAACAACACTGGCTAAACCACGCGGGCCAAACCAGCCAATAAATACTTTTTGTTTAAAATTCAGCGAGGTACCCGCTAGGCTAATGATGACCGGCACCATCCGAATAACCGTTAAGCTCAGAATGCCATAGGCCACTTGTCGCCATGTGGTATCAGTGAGTATATTCATCGTCAAGGCGCCAAAAATCAACCAGGTTAATAGTGATAGCATTTCCCCGTTGATAGTTGATTCTTCCATTTCTGCGGTATAAGCGCCTTGTATGCGCTCGCCAAATAATAAGCCTCCACAAAACGCCGCAATAAAACCACTGCCACCAAGCGCTTGTGCAAGGCTAAAAGCCATTAAGGCAATAGACATGGTGGGCACAGTAAGCCAGCGTTCGGGAATCCATTGCTGTTTAATGGCATGGCGACAAAGCAACCAGCCGAGTGCAGAGCTTAGCGCGCCGACAATGGCGCCAATGCCGATTTCTGATAAAAAAGCCTTAAACGCAAAAAGCCCGATATTGCCATCGTTGGTATGGCCGTTGACGAGCGCTAAGCACACCACTAAAAAAGGCACGCAGATACCATCATTTAAACCGCTTTCGGCATTGAGCCCACGGCTGATATCTTGTGGAACTATGGGGTTTTTAATGACAGCCAAGCCTAGCGCTGCATCGGTAGGCGCTAAAATAATACCAAGAAGGGCCGCTTCTATAAGGGATAGCTGCGGGAATATAACTTTGGCGATTAGGCTGCCGAATAGCAAGGTTAAAGGAAGGCCTAACAATAATGTACGAATGGGTATTTGAGGGCGATGCTTTAAAAGCCGTAAGCCAATACCTGTCGCATCATTAAATAGCACAATAGCAAGAGTGAGTTCAGCAATCATTCTGATCGACTCTAAGCTTGCATCAATCACCAAAAGCCCGATGCCATGCTCACCGAGCAAATACCCAGCAACTAAAAAGAGTAATGGTCCGCTGAGCCAAGATTTTTCAATGCGGCCAGCTAGACAACCATAAAGTAAAGTGCAGCCGGCAATGAGTGCAATGGATAGGTACATGGAGCTTCCTATGGGATACTTTGCGTAGAATAGTAGGCGCAGTGGATAAGCCTAGCTGCCTTGAGTGCTTAATACCGATAGTGAATCATACCAATTTACGGTCGATTGCGTGCTACAGTGCGGCCTTTGCGACTTGCCAAGCGTAGCTTCCAATCGCCGTTGTGTTCGAGCATACAGGCCTCTTCGTTATCGAGTATGACTTGCTGCTTAATGCTAGACAATTTAATGCCTATGGCAAATAACTTAGCGACAATTAATTTTTGCAGCTTTTTGTCGTTACCTTGAACGATAGCATTTTGTTGTGCTTGTTGATAACTAAATACGCAGGTGATAAATAAACTACCCGGAAAGTGAGTGTAGTCGACTTGATGGGTCAACCATTCAAAGCCTGCAATATCTTTAAGGCTTTGTTCGCAAACGTGTGTGAGGGCTAGACGAATATTGTTGTCGGTGCGTTTTTGGGTTTTACTCAAAGACATAGAGGCTGCCATAAAAAAGTCATTATTATAGAGCACTCTCTTATCGGTGCGCTGCCTTATTATCGGTGGCTCCGTATTTGATGTTAAAGAATGGGTAAATACAGTATAGGATGTTGCTGGTGAAGAGTTGAGAGGTTGCTGGTAGATAACACGAAAAGATAATAACATCCTTGTCTTTATCTGTTCATCCGAGATTGAACCTTGCGCATAAGTTGGTGTGACCCGGCTTCCCTAGCACGTGTTTGTTGCGGCTTTATTTAACCCTGACTCGATTTTTTGTGAAATCTTGCGACTATATTAAGGTACTAAAGCCCTGATTAATATGGGTAAAACTACGTATGTTGATCTAGTAAGGTGGCATTAAAAGCCTAAAGGATACTCAATTTATACGATGTTGAGCTCAAGCTGGCAAGCGGTATTGATGAGCTGGGCTTTTAGGTGGTCGCCTTTTGTGACAGATCCTACGCCAGCAGGTGTGCCGGTGAGTATCAGATCGCCTACATCAAGCTGGGTAAAGCGACTGAGTTCGGCCAGCAGTGCTGGAATGGGCCAAATCATATTGTTGAGGTTGCCGTGTTGAACGGGTGCATTATTTTTGTGCAATAAAAAAGCGGGTGTTTTTTGCAGGCTTTCCCAGTCGCATGCCATCAGTGCCGAGCAGGGTGCTGAATAATCAAACCCTTTAGCTGCCGCCCAAGGTCGGCCACCCTTTTTAGCGGTTTGTTGAATGTCTCTACATGTCATATCTAACGCTATTCCAGCACCGATAATGGCGTTGTCTAAATCCTCTATTTGATCTAAATTATTGAGTGTTAATTTACCTCCAATAGCTATGCAAATTTCTGTTTCATAGTGAACGTTTTGACTGTATGTTGGTAGTCGCCATTCAATGGGGCTTGTTGTGCCAGAATCGGGGGGTGTATTGCCACAAGGTGGCACCAAAGCTGTTAGCGGTTTATAAAAAAAGAACGGCGGTGCCTCCTTGAGTAAGCTGTTCTGTGGTTGAGTATCGACAGGGAATTTTTGCTCCATCTCTTTTGCATGGTCAGCATAGTTACGGCCGATGCAGATAATTCGGCGTACAGGGTAGTCAATCACTTTTTGTTGACTGTTGTATAGCGGTAATTTGGGTGGGGTATAGCACAAGGGCATACAGTATTCCTTAACAGTGGCTAAATACATCGAATAGTATATCAAGTGATGTAGAGCATATCAGTTGTAAAAGTGCCGAGCGTATGCCGGGTTTAATAATTTAAGATTCAAACAAGCAAACAGCTTAAGCAATAGGGTATGAGTAACTCTGTTTAGGCGGGCTTTTAACGAGCGTGAAACGATGCAGCAATATTGGAAAGAGTATGACTCAAGCGGCTTTTATGATGAGCTGATGAGCGCGCGGGGTAATGCCCGTCTACCGGCAAAAAAATTAGTGTCATATTTAAAAAGTTTAACACCTGAGGATATTGCTGCACGCCGTATGGCTGCTGACGCCACCATTCAGGCAATGGGTGTGAGTTTTACGGTATATACCGATGAAGGCAATATTGACCGTGCATGGCCATTGGATATTATCCCGCGTGTGATTGCTAAAAAGCAGTGGGATATTGCTGAGCAAGGCTTAGCGCAACGTTTGCAAGCATTGAATATGTTTATTGATGATTTGTACCATGATCAGAAGATTATCAAAGATGGTATTATCCCCGAATTTGTTTTAAAGCAATCGGTTAACTATCGCAAAGAGTGTGAAGGCGTTTCGCCCGCTTATGGTGTGTGGGCGCATGTTTGTGGCACAGATTTGGTGCGTGCGGGTGATGGTGAACTGTATGTACTAGAAGATAACTTGCGTGTCCCATCAGGTGTGTCTTACATGCTTGAGAATCGCTCTATCATGAAGCGTGTATTCCCCGAGGTTTTTGAGCAAGTGGATATTGCCCCTATTGGTGATTACCCTGCGCGCTTGTTTGATACCTTAAGTGCGCTGTCTCCGCGTAAAGAAAAGCAACCTATTATTGCTGTATTAACCCCAGGTATTTTTAATTCCGCTTATTTCGAGCACGCTTTTTTGGCGCAGCAAATGGGTGCCGAGCTGGTTGAAGGCAGTGATTTGGTGGTGGGTGATGATGATTGTGTATATATGAAAAACATTGATGGCCTTGAGCAGGTAGATGTTATTTATCGCCGTATTGATGATTTGTTTTTAGATCCCGAGGTATTTCATAAAGACTCTATATTAGGTGTGCCAGGTTTAATGCGCGCATGGCGCGCCGGTAAAGTTGCGCTGGCTAACGCGCCAGGTGCGGGAGTGGCTGATGATAAGGTGGTCTATGCTTATGTTCCGCAAGTGATTAAGTATTATTTAGATCAAGATCCAATTATCCCCAATGTTGAAACCTTTTTGTGCTACAAAGATAGCGAGCGCAATTATGTACTGAATAACCTTGATAAGTTAGTGGTTAAGCCTGCGAATGAATCGGGTGGTTATGGCATGCTGGTGGGGCCGCACTCAACTAAAAAAGAACGCGAAACGTTTGCCGCTTTAATCAAGGCTAACCCGCGAAATTATATTGCTCAGCCTACACTCGACTTATCAACGGCACCGACCTTAATTGGCAAGCACACACCTGAGCCGCGTCACCTCGACTTACGGCCGTTTATTTTACAAGGTAAAGACACATATGTCACAACCGGTGGGTTGACTCGTGTCGCAATGAAAAAAGGCTCGCTCGTGGTGAATTCTTCACAAGGTGGGGGCAGTAAAGATACGTGGATTGTGGATACCGATGCTGATAAAGCCAGTACTGCTAAAAAAATCAGCGCCAAAAAGACAGTTAAAGCCAGCCCCTCAAAGGCGAGTAATCAAAGCCAAAGCAGTCAAGGAGGCGCATAGTTATGTTATCTAAAGTGGCAGAGCGTGTTTATTGGACTGCGCGTTATTTAGAGCGTATTGAAAGTACCGCACGCTTAATCAGTATTTACGATAAATTATTATTTGATTTGCCGCGTACGGTGCAATTGAGTTGGTATAACCTGATTACCATTAATAGTTTGCAAAAAGATTTTAGTGAGCGTTATGCGGTGCAAGATGAGCGCAACGTGATTAAATTTTTAATTGGCGATGAGAGTAATTATTCTTCTATTGTCTCATCGTTAAAAGCTACGCGTGAAAATATACGAACAACACGCGATGTCATACCATCCGATGTATGGTATGCCATTAACGAGCTTAATCGCTATGTTAAGGACAATATTCAGCAAGGTATTAATCGGGGAAAGCGACATGAATTTTTGAGTAATATTATCTGCGGTTGCCAGCAAATTTTGGGAACATTGTATAGCGATATGCCTCATGATGCGGCTTGGACGTTTTTACGTATCGGGCGCAATTTAGAGCGTGCCGATATGACGTCGCGCAATATTGATGCCGCCATGGCCGGTATTATGGAGGCGCAAGATATTGATGAAGCTGTGAATACGCATCAAATTATTTGGCTCAATCTACTGCGTTCGCTAAATGCCGACCACAGTTACCGACGCGCTACACGGCAAGCCATTAAAGGGTATGATGTAGTCGGTTATTTGGTGACCAATCAGTATTTCCCTAAATCAATTGAATATTGTTTGAATGCGCTGATTAGTGCTTGCGAGCAGCTGCCGAATTCAGAGAACTTAACAGAGTATTTAGACGCTATCAAAGCGGATATTGTTGATGACTATGAGCCGGAATCATTAGGGCAACCGCTGCGTGATGACCTTAATGAGCTGCAATTGCATATTATCGATTTACATAAAAAAATCAGTGAAACTTGGTTCCCAGTATGGGATTAATGTTTTTTACACTCTTTTAAAAGCGCATGCTATAAGGCAAAAGCTGGGGTATTTATGACTATCCGTGTTGCTCTGAATCATAACACTCATTATAAATTTGATCGCTTGGTTAATTTATCGAAACATACTATACGCTTGCGCCCTGGGCCGCATTGCCGTACGCCAATTCATAGTTATAGTTTAAAGATAAAACCAGAAAATCACTTTATTAATTGGCAGCAAGATGCCTTCGGGAATTTTTTGGCGAGTATAGTGTTTCCCGAAAAAACCAAAGAGCTATCGGTTGAGGTTGAAGTGCTTGCCGATATGGTGGTGATCAATCCATTTGATTTCTTTTTAGATGACTATGCCGAAGAGTTTCCTTTTAAATACTCTAAGCAGCTAATGAAAGAGTTGACGCCTTATCTTGAAAAGCTAGAAGAAAAAGAGTGCGCCACGGCCTTTAATGATTTAGTAGCTGGCATATCTTTAGAAAAACGCCGCACCATCGATTTTTTGGTGGATGTCAATCAAGTGATTCAACATGCCGTGGAATATGCCATTCGGATGGAGCCCGGTGTACAAACACCAGAAGAGACTCTAACACTGGCAAAAGGCTCTTGTCGTGACTCGGCTTGGCTAATGGTGCAGGTATTACGGCACCTAGGTCTGGCAGCACGCTTTGCTTCTGGTTATTTGGTGCAGCTTGCCCCCGATGAAAAGTCATTAGACGGCCCTTCGGGTGCTGAAAAAGACTTTACTGATTTACATGCGTGGTGTGAAGTATTTTTACCGGGTGCAGGCTGGGTGGGCCTCGATCCGACATCGGGCTTGTTTGCCGGTGAGGGTCATATTCCATTAGCGTGCACTCCCGATCCGAGCTCGGCGGCACCTATTGAAGGGGCGATGGACAAATGTGAGGTAGTGTTTGATTACAGTAATGAAGTAACGCGCTTTCACGAAGACCCGCGTGTGACTAAACCGTATACCGACGATCAATGGCAAGACATTTTAGCGTTAGGGGATGCAGTTGATAAAGATTTAGAGGCTTTGGATGTTCGTTTAACCATGGGTGGTGAACCGACTTTTGTTTCTATCGATGATATGGAGAGTGCCCAGTGGAATACCGAGGCGCTAGGCAGCGATAAATTGCGGTTAGCTAAAACGTTATTGCTACGCTTGCGCGATACTTTTGCGCCTAATGCGATGTTGCATTACGGCCAAGGTAAGTGGTATCCCGGCGAAGAGGTACCGCGTTGGGCGTTGGGTGTGTTTTGGCGTAAAGACGGTGAACCTGTTTGGCATAAGCCTGAGCTATTAGCACGTGTCGATAAAAATTATGGCCATAATGCCAATACGGCACGCAAGTTCAGTGATCAATTAGCCGCCACACTCGGAATCGAAAAACGCTTTGTGCACCCAGCGTATGAAGATGGCTTACATTATTTATTGCAAGAGCAGCGCTTACCCAAAAATGTAGATGCTTTAATCGCTGATGCTAAAGCTAGCCTTGAGCGCAAACGTTTAGCGCGTGTACTCGAGCAGGGCTTTGATACGCCTACAGGTTTTGTTTTACCTATTGAGCGAGATATGACTAACAGTGCCTGGTGCTCTAGCCGTTGGCAATTTAGGCGTGAGCGTTTAGTGTTGATCCCAGGAGACTCGCCGATGGGTTTGCGCTTACCGTTGGGCGACTTGCCAGCACCGAGTGATAGTGACTACACGCCCGAGCGCGACCCGTTTGATGAGCCGATCGACCATCAAGGGCAGCGAGTGGTGCATGAGAGTGTGCCGTCAGCTTATGCCAATCATGATGTGCCGGGTTTTGGCCCTGCACTTGGCTCGCCTGCAGCTAAAAAGCAAAGTCGCTCGGGGGCTGAGGTGATTCGTACGGCTTTGTGTATTGAAGCGCGCGCAGGCAAAGTTCATGTGTTTTTACCACCTGTTTACGCTTTAGAGGATTACCTTGAAATAGTTAGTGCATTAGAGCGCGTGGCTGAGCAGCAAGAAACACCTATTATTATTGAAGGGTATGAGCCACCCAAAGACGCGCGGATGCAAAAGTTTTTGATTACGCCAGACCCTGGGGTAATCGAGGTAAATATTCATCCAGCCAGTCATTGGCAAGAGCTTGTCAGTAATACCACAGAGCTTTATGCCGCAGCACGTGAGTCACGCCTTGCGGCTGAAAAGTTTATGCTTGATGGCCGTCATACGGGTACTGGCGGCGGTAACCATATGACACTTGGTGGTAAAACGCCGGCCGATAGCCCCATGCTACGCCGCCCCGATTTATTGCGCAGCTTTGTTACATTTTGGCAGCACCACCCAAGTTTATCGTACTTGTTTTCAGGAACATTTATTGGCCCAACCAGCCAAGCGCCACGCGCTGATGAGGGCCGTGATGAAATGTTGTATGAAATGGAAATTGCCTTTGAGCAAATGCCAGAGGGCTTAGCGGATCAACCGTGGTTAGTTGACCGTTTAATGCGTAACTTATTAATTGATATTACAGGCAATACTCACCGTGCTGAATTTTGTATTGATAAGCTATATGCGCCAGGCAGTGCTAGCGGTAGGCAGGGAATTTTAGAGTTTCGAGGCTTTGAAATGCCGCCACATAGCCGCATGAGTTTAGTGCAAGCTCTATTGATTCGTGCGTTGGTGGCCCGCTTTTGGCAAGAGCCTTATAAAAAGCCTTTGGTGCGTTGGGGTACGGCATTACACGATAAATTTATGTTGCCGCATTTTATTTGGCGTGATATCCAAGAGGTATGCGATGACTTAACACGCCACGGTTATCCTTTTAAGGCGCAGTGGCTTTTGCCTTTCGAAGAGTTTCGTTTTCCGCATTATGGCCGTGTGAAGCTGGATGATATTGAGCTTGAATTACGTTGGGCGATTGAGCCTTGGCACGTACTTGGTGAAGAGGTGGGTAGTTTTGGTACTGCCCGTTATGTCGATTCATCGGTAGAGCGTTTGCAAGTTCGGGTGTCGGGCTTAACTGATAGTCGCTATGTACTGGCATGTAACGGCCGTCGGGTACCTTTACATGCGACAGGCAAGCATGGCGAGGCGATTGCTGGAGTGCGTTATCGTGCCTGGGCACCACCTTCGGCGTTGCACCCGACCATTGGTGTTCATACGCCTTTAACCTTCGATTTAATTGATACTTGGACGGGCCGTTCAATCGGTGGTTGTACATATCATGTTAGCCACCCTGGCGGGCTAAGTTATAATGCGTATCCTATTAATGCCTTCGAGGCTGAGTCGCGTCGGGTAAATCGCTATGATGACCTTAGTCATAGCCAAGGTGTGTTTACAGTCCCTCCCGAAACCAATGCTGTGCGTGAGTTTTTCCCTCGCGAGGTGCCATTGCGACCGATGGGCCCACCACCCGAGGAACCACTTAGCGAGTATCCTTATACGCTGGACTTACGGCGTGCAGCTAAAACATTGGGTTAGTGGTTAATATTGAATGCTTTGATGAATCCGTGCTTAGCTTAGTAAGCACGGATTTTTTATTTTAGTGTATTTTAAAGGTGTCGAAAGATTCATTTTAGAGTCTAAAGATAGAATGGATGACCCATGACAATAGCGCTTAAGCGTTAGTCGCCTTTTAGTGTAAACGTGCGACAATAAATGCTGATAAATGACAGCTGGCGATCATGATTCTTTTAAGATACGCAGCAATATCCAACTTAATAGATGCCGTAAGCAAGTGGGTGTAATGGCTCACGCGTTAGGCTGATGCTTACCAATAAGGTTGAACTGTGGTTGAATTTACGTATGCTCCGCGCCCAGGCGTGCAAGATGAGGCTTTTGATGCCCAAGGGACGGCGAAGGTACATTGGCAATATCTACTAGAAAGTTTGCAGGCGCTCGGCGCTAAAGGCTTGGCTGATCGGCAAATAAAAGCACAGCGTATTTTGCGCGATGATGGTGCAACGTACAATATTTATAGCGAGCAAAATGCCCCCAATCACGACTGGAAATTGGATTTAACCCCTTCGCTGATTACCAGCCAAAGCTGGGGTGCTATTGAAGCCGGTTTACTTGAGCGCTCTGAACTTTTTAATTTATTTCTAAAAGATATTTATGGTCCGCGCCATTTGATTCGCACGGGTGTGATTCCGCCTGAAGCATTATTTTTGCACCGTGGTTTTTTGCGGCCATGCCAAGGGATTAGCGTACCGGGTGAGCACCAGTTGCTATTGCATTCGGTGGATTTAATTCGTAGTCACACTGGGGAATTACAGGTTTTAACTGATCGTACACAATCACCTAGCGGAGCCGGTTATGCACTCGAAAACCGCACGGTGATGTCACGTGTTTTACCGAGCCTCTTTAGGGATAGCCATGTGCATCGTTTGGCGCAGTTTTTTCAAAAATTACGCACAAAACTAACGGGTTTATGTACCACACAAGATCAACCGCGCATTGTTGTACTCACACCCGGCACGCACAATGAGGCATACTTTGAGCATGCTTACTTGGCAAACTATTTGGGTTTCCATTTAGTACAAAGTGGCGACTTGGTCGTGCGTAATGGCCATGTATGGATGAAGTCGCTCGACGGCTTAAGTCGTGTAGATGTGATTCTACGTCGAGTCGACGATAGCTTTTGCGACCCCGTAGAGCTGCGTGGAGATTCGCAATTAGGTGTGCCTAACTTACTAGAGGTTGTACGTAACGGACGAGTGGTGATTGCCAACCCATTGGGGAGCGGCGTATTAGAAAACCCCATCTTTATTAAATTTTTACCGGTTATTAGCGAAGCGTTATTGGGGCGTAAGCTACGGTTGCCCAGCGTGCCCAGTTATTGGCTGGGAGATGATCATGACTATAATAAAGTGATACACAGTTTTGATGACTGGGTTGTTAAGCCTATTTATCGCGGCGACTCACAAAACAGTGTGTTGGTACGCGAGCTTAGCCAGAAAGCGCGTGAATTGTTTGTGGCCAAAGTCAAAGCCAAGCCCGAACTGTATGTCGCGCAGCCTCCGATCTGTGCGATGCATTTACCCAGTTATATCGATGGCACTTTGGTGCCTAGGCCCTCTATATTGCGTACCTTCAATGTTGCCAGTGGAACGTCTTACACCGCTATGCCCGGCGGCTTAACGCGTATAGGGACGGCCGAAAACACATTTGCCATTTCTAATCAGGCAGGCGCTTATAGTAAAGATACGTGGGTGATTGCGAGTGAGCCTGAGCGCGTTAATACGGCTTTATTGGGCGAGTCACCTACACCGATGCGTGAGGCTGAGCTTATTAGCTTGCCGAGTCGAGTGGTTGAGAATTTATTTTGGATGGGGCGCTATGCCGAGCGGGCCGAGGCGTTGCTGCGTTTATTGCGTACAGTTTTTGTATTATTAAATGGCGAAGAGCCAGTTAGCGAGGTGTGCCGCAGGCAATTATTATTGTGCATTACCGAAACGACATCGATGTTGCCGGGCTTTAAGGATGCAAAAGACAGCCTATTAAATGATCCCGGCGAGGAGCTCATCGCAGCGGTAGCCGACGGCCAGCGCATGGGGAGCGTACGCTCTAATTTAAATGCATTACTGTATTGCGCCGATGAATCGAAAGAGCTTTTATCGAGTGACACACTACGTGTAACCAATGATATTCGCGATGCGTTACATGCCTTGGATGATGATTTAGCCGGTGGTCTGGCTGCTGCACCCGAAGAAGCGCTGGACCCGCTAGTCACAGCGTTAATTGCGCTGTCGGGGTTAGCCCAGGAAAGTATGCTGCGTGGAGTAGGCTGGCGCTTTATGCAGATAGGTCGGCGGCTAGAGCGCACAGTGCAAACCGCCGCGATCATCGAAAACTTATTAGTGGTTGAGGTGAGTGAGCACGATCAAAGTACGTTAATTCAAGCGTTATTATTAACACTCGAAAACTTAATCAGTTATCGCAGGCGCTATCGTGCGCGTATGGGGGTGCAGTCGAGCCTCGACTTAGTTATGTTAGATACCAGTAATCCGCGCTCTTTAATGTTTCAATTAGATGAGCTGAACAAGCACTTGGCACGTTTGCCTAAAATACCTGAAACCCGGCATGAGCTGGCGTTAGAGGAGCGTGCCGCCTTAGAGGCTAAAACGCTGATTAAATTAACCTTGCTTAAAGATTTGAGCACGCGTGAAAATGGCCACCGTAAGATACTCAAAAAGCAATTAAAACAATTAACCGCACTCATGGGTGATGTTAGCGCTTACGTGAGTAATAAATATTTTGATCACAAGGCCAGCTCGCAGCAGTTAGTTAGCCATGGCGTAGGAGAATAGCGGTGCTTTATCGTATTTGCCATATCACAGAGTATCTTTATAACGCTCCTGTATCGCACTGTTATAATTTAGCGCATATTATTCCCCGTACAAGCCATCGGCAAAAGTGCATCAGTAGTGATATTACTCTAGAGCCAGCAGCAGCTTTTAAGTCGATGCGTGATGATTATTTTGGTAATCGTGCTTATCATTTTGAAATTCAGCGCAGCCACAAAAAACTTGTGCTGACGGCGACAAGTAAAGTGGAGACCCGCAAGCAATTTTATGACGATAAATTAGAGGCAAGCGTGACCTGCGCCGAAGCGTGGCAGCTTTTACAGTATACCCACGACGCTGAACTTTTAATGGCCCGCGAGTTTTTATTAGATTCCCCTATGATTAAAATTCAACCCGAGTTACGCGCCTATGCCGAGCCATTATTTACGCCAAATAAGCCTTTGCTGCAAGCCGTTATGGATCTCACCCAAAAAATATTTACAGAATTTGAATACTCACCGGCGAGCACAACCATTGCTACTCCACTCGATGTTGTGCTCAATAGTAAAAAAGGAGTTTGCCAAGACTTTGCACATTTACAAATTGCGTGCTTAAGGGCACTGGGTATACCGGCTAAATATATTTCTGGGTATATCGAGACTCTGCCACCGCCTGGGCAAGAAAAACTCGTGGGTACGGATGCTAGCCACGCTTGGGTTTCGGCCTTTTGCCCCGGTCAAGGCTGGGTAGAGTTTGATCCTACTAACAATAGTATTGCGGCTGAGCAACACATTTTAACGGCTTGGGGGCGTGATTACTTTGATGTTACACCTTTAAAAGGGGTCATTTTTGGTGGTGGTGAAAACCCAATTTTAAATGTATCGGTCGATGTTGCGAGGGTTTAATGGCGGCTCTGAGTGATATTTTATTCGTCAAATAAGTGCCCAAGCTTGCCTTTTTTGGTGGCCAAGTAGTGGGCGTTATGGACGTTGCGGCCTGGATCGTGCTCTAGTCGCTCGGTGATAGTGAGGCCTATTTCTTTCATGGCGGCTATTTTGCGCGGGTTGTTGGTCATGAGCTTAACGGCTTGAATTCCAAGGTGCTCAACCATCGGTTTTAGAATACTGTAGTCACGCATATCAGCGGCAAAACCGAGTTTTTCGTTCGCTTGCACGGTGTCCATCCCTTGGTCTTGTAAATGATAGGCTTTGACTTTATTGAGCAGGCCAATGCCTCGGCCTTCTTGGCGAAGATAGAAAAGGGCGCCACGGCCTTGTGCGGCAATTTTTTGCATGGCAGATTGCAATTGTGCGCCGCAATCACAGCGTAAACTAAACAGCGAGTCTCCAGTGAGGCACTCGGAATGGATGCGCGCTAGCACGGGCTCTGGCGTTGCTACATCGCCAATCGTGAGCACTACGTGCTCTTTATTGCTAACGTTATCGGCAAAGCCGTGCATAGTAAAGGTGCCATAAGGGGTGGGTAGTTTACAGGTGTCGACGTAGGTAATGGTCACTCTTTAGCCTTAAAATGGTAAAACGATAGGTTGCTGAAAAATGAAAGCAGTATTACTCAAAAGCTATAGCATTTAAATCGGTTAATACAGCGGATGAATATATTTTTGATCATGGGCTTAATATTTAGCTTGTAGTGTCATTGTGGTGTTTTCTATACGCATATTGACACGGCTTAGGTAACTATTGCCTAGCAATATCATTTGTGGAAAGCGGCCTATAATGACCAATGCTTGTACGTTAGTTAATAGCACATCGCCCACAGCAACAGAGCTTAATACAACTTGATGCGCTTGGGTATTCCCTTTTGCGGTTTCTACGTCAACGATAGGTGCTGTTTGAAAATTAATCCCTAGCTGGGTGGCAGTAAACGAGTTGAGCGTTACCCGTGTTGCACCAGTATCAATCATCAGTTCGACCCAGCGATTATTAATGCGGCCAGAGGTTAAAAAATGACCTCCTTGCTGGCTATACAGCTGTACACTCGCGAGGTTATCATCAGTGTGTAAAGCGGCATAATTAGCACCCACTTGGTGAGTTAGGTTGAGTTTAGAGATGACGCCATTGTATTCTATTTGGGCGTACTGGCTTGTCGCGCGCAATAAGGTGATACCTTCGGGTGTGCTTTTGCCTTCTTTTAATAAGTGAGCTTGGCCGTTAACCTCAAGTACAGCGCGGCCTGCAAATAAGCCTTTCACAATAATATGATTGGCGCTTAGTACCGGTGAGCTATGAGTGCTGTTTTGTGAGTTATTGCTTGGTGTGCTGCTGTATCCGTTGTGGCTGTACCCCATACCGGTAAGGCCCCAGTAGGCCATAATCAAAAAAGCTTTCAGCTGGCGCATTGTTTACCTCAAGTGATGCTAGCTGGGCGCGGATTCGCTAAGCTAGCCAATAGGCTACACCTTGCAAGCACGCGAGTGCCGCAAGGCCGGCCAGTACGTCGTCAAACATAATGCCAAAACCGCCGTGTATGTACTTGTCGGCTAGGCTAATAGGCCAAGGTTTTAGCATGTCAAAAAAGCGAAACAGCACAAAGCCTAGTACTAGCCAAGGCCAGCCTGTGGGTACGGCAATTAGGGTGATCCATAAACCCACGAATTCATCCCAGACGATACCCCCGTGATCATGGACGTTGAGCCATTTAGAGGCTTGTGCACATAAATACACGCCAATGATAAATGTTATCGCTATAACAGCTAGATAAGTATAGAGCGATAAAGGCTGAAGTAACAAAAATAATGGTATGGCCGCAACCGTACCTGCCGTGCCCGGTGCTTTAGGCATGAGTCCACTACCAAAGCCAAACGCTAAAAACGCGATGGGGTTTTTAAGCAGTTGCTTAAAGCTCGGTTGTGGCCGCCCCTTGGCGTCTATAGCGAATATAGTCGTATTACTAGAGGCGTTGTGCGATGGCGTTGGGCTATTCAAAATGTTTATATCCTTCTATGTCAAAGGCCATCGTTTTCCCTTTATTTACCATATAAATTTCGGGCTTGTGGGTGATTTTTCCGATGGCGGTCGCGTTGATGCGGTCGCTTTTAATCCAGGTTTCGAGTGTGGCAACCTGCGCGCGCGGCACGGTTACACACAGCTCGTAGTCATCGCCGCCACTAATCGCCCAAGCAAGCGCTTTATCGCGGCTGACCTTGTTGCCCCAATAGGGGCTTAAGGGAATACGGTTTACATCAATGAGCGCACCAACACCGCTGGCTTGGCAAATATGACTGAGATCGGCATACAGGCCATCAGAAATATCAATGCCCGCATGGGCAATGGTGCTGAGTAAGCGGCCTTCTTTGATGCGAGGTGTGGGTTTGTAAAAGCGATCGACAAGATAGTCTTGTGCGGCTTTGCGTACGGTGATATTTTGCTGTAACACCGCAAGTGCAGCAGCGCCGTCACCTAAACTGCCGGTAACATAAATAATATCGTCGGGTTGGGCGCCACTGCGACACAGCGCTTGGCCCGGTGTAATACTGCCGTGTACTTGCACGGTAATAGTGAGCGGCCCGCGAGTGATATCGCCACCCACCAGAGTGCACTGATGCGTATCGGCAAACTCTAACAACCCATCACAAAAATCGCCTACCCATTGTTGATTAGCGTTTGGCAAGGTGAGCCCTAAGGTAAACCATAGCGGCTCGGCACCCATAGCGGCTAGATCGCTTAAGGCGGTGGCTAGTGCGCGGGTGGCAATGCGCTTGG
Source organism: Marinagarivorans algicola (assembly GCF_001292705.1). Classification (GTDB taxonomy): domain Bacteria; phylum Pseudomonadota; class Gammaproteobacteria; order Pseudomonadales; family Cellvibrionaceae; genus Marinagarivorans; species Marinagarivorans algicola. The sequence goes on along the minus strand of NZ_LGAK01000004.1, from coordinate 15,243 downwards.
CGGGTGCGCCTTTGGGGAAGTGGGTACCCTCAACAAGGGTGTCCATTGACACCGCCAGTTGTTTGCCTGCCGGCGGTATCAGTAATGCGCAGTCATCACCAATGCCTAGCGCCACTGAGTCGTTGATAATGGCCTTAGCAAAATTTTGGCGAATTAACGCAAACTCATCCATGCCTAGGCTCGATGTTTGGCTTCGGCTTCACGTAAACGCGGAGCCACTTTATCGAGTACGCCATTCACAAATTTATGGCTATCGGTAGCGCCAAAGCGCTTGGCTAAGTTGACGGCCTCGTTGATCACCACTTTATAAGGCACATCAATGCGAAAGCGTAATTCGTAGACCGATAACCGCAAAATGGCCAGGCTAATAGGGTCTATTTCTTCGAGTGCTAGATCGGTGACATAGGGCAAGAAGTCGGTTTCTAACACTTGAATATTCGCCGGTACTTGATGAATGAGCTCGTGCATGTAGTCGACATCGACTTTGCTCATGTCATTATCGGTGCGATATTCCGCTTCAATAATGTTTAAGTGCGCTTTGGTCATTTGCCACTGGTAAAGTGCTTGCATAGCATAGTGACGGGCTTTGCTACGCAAGGCGGGCATTGGGTTCTGAGACATTATAATTTCCCTAACAAAGAGACCATTTCTAAGGCGGTACTCGCAGCTTCACAGCCTTTATTGCCTGCTTTTGTGCCACTGCGCTCAATAGCTTGCTCAATGCTATCAACGGTTAATACACCAAAGGTAATGGGTAAACCGGTATTGAGTGAAACCTGCGCCAACCCTTTGGTGCACTCGCCTGCCACATAGTCAAAATGCGGTGTGCCGCCGCGAATGACTGCGCCTAAGGCAATGATGGCATCGTATTTATTGCTTTGTGCAATTTTTTGCGCGGCAATAGGAAATTCAAAAGCACCGGGGGCATAAATGATGTCGATATTCGCCTCATCAATACCGTGGCGCTTAAGAGTATCAAGGGCGCCGTCTTTTAAGTGCTCAACAACAAAGCTGTTCCAGCGGCTAACCAAGAGTGCATATTTGCCCTCGGAATTTTTGAAATCGCCTTCGATAATATTCATGGTGTGTTCTCTTGTCTAAAATTTTTAATATTGTGTATAGGGTAAACCCAAGGCTCAAGCGTCGGAGCCTTGGGTGGTATGGTGGGTTGGATTATTGGTTTTGAATGTACTCGGTCACTTCTAAATTAAAGCCCGATAGCGCGCTAAACTTGAACGGTGCACTCATGAGGCGCATTTTACTTACACCTAAATCTTTAAGAATTTGCGAGCCGGTACCCACTTGCTTATAGGCGACTTCGGCTTTGGGATGATTTTTGCGACCACTAATTAAACCGTCTATGCTGTCTTCGATTTCTTCGGTGGTTTCGCTATGGCAAATAAGAACCACCACACCTGCACCCTCGCTGGCTACTTTTTGCATGGCGGCATAAAAGCTCCAATTATTGCGGGTATCGGTATCGGGCAAAATCCCCAGTACGTCGCGCGCGGTTGAACCTACATGCACACGTACAAGTGTTGGGTTGGTCGCATCCACGTTGCCTTTGATAAAGGCAAAATGATGTTCGCTGCGGGCGCTATCAATGTAGGTTTTGAGGGTGAATTCGCCGTGCTCGGTTTGTACTTTGCGCTCGTTGGTGCAGTGTACGGTTTTTTCTTCGACGGTGCGGTATTGGATAAGGTCGGCAATGGTGCCGATCTTAAGCTGGTGCTCTTTTGCAAAGGCTTCTAAGTCGTTGCGTCGGGCCATACTGCCATCGTCGTTCATGATTTCGACAATCACGGCGGCAGGCTCAAAACCCGCTAAGCGCGCTAAGTCGCAGCCCGCTTCGGTATGGCCTGCACGGCTGAGTACGCCACCGGCTTCGGCCATGAGTGGAAAAATATGGCCCGGTTGCACGATGTCTTTGGCGCTGGCGCCTTGCTTAACGGCAGCCAGTACAGTCTGCGCGCGATCGGCCGCGCTAATACCGGTCGTCACGCCTACGGCAGCCTCAATACTCACGGTAAAGTTAGTGGCGTGAGCGGCGTGGTTATCGCGTACCATCAATGGCAGCTCTAACTGGCGACACCGTTGCTGGCTGAGGGTCAGGCAAATCAAGCCGCGCGCATGCTTGGCCATAAAATTGATGTCTTCGGGTCGTACTTTTTCGGCGGCCATAATAAGGTCGCCTTCATTTTCGCGGTCTTCGTCATCCATCAAAACAACCATTTTACCTTGGCGGATATCTTCGATGAGCTCAGCGGGTGTATTCAGTTCCACAGCATGCCTCTTGGGGTTTTGGTGCGTTGATGTTATGTTTTTTTAAATTTTGTACTTGTTAATGCAGGGTCTTTTAAATGAATAGCCCTGAAAAAGTGGCGTCTATCGCATAAAGCCATGCTCAGTCAAAAAACCTTCGGTAAGCGTTGCTTTAGGTTCGGCGGCTTGTTCGCCAAGCATTAAGCGCTCTAAGTAGCGCGCCAGTACGTCAACTTCTAAATTAACATGGCTGCCTGCTTGGTAGTGGCCAATCACGGTTTTTTCAAGCGTGTGAGGCACAATATTTAGCTCAAAATCACAGCCGTTGACTGCATTAACAGTCAGGCTGGTGCCATCGATGGTGATAGAGCCTTTATGGGCAATATACTTGGCCAGTGTTTTCGGGGCGCGTAATGTGAAGCGCTCACTGCGGGCGTCGGGCTGGCGGTTAATGACTTCACCAATACCATCAACATGGCCGCTCACAATATGGCCGCCTAAGCGTGTTTGCGGAGTAAGGGCTTTTTCGAGGTTAACCACTTTACCGACTTGCCAATTGGCCACGGTTGTGAAATTGATGGTCTCGTTAGATACATCAGCCCAGTAACCTTGGCCACTGAGTTTTACCACTGTGAGGCAAACGCCATTTGTGGCAATGGAGTCGCCCAATTGCACGTCGCTCCAGTCGAGCGAGGGGGCTTGAATATGTAAGCGTAGGTCGCCGTTTTTAGGCTCGGCGGCGGCAATAGTACCAAGGGCTTCTACAATTCCGGTGAACATACGGGCTCCTGTGTTGGGATATTGTTATGCGCATAAGGCACTGCGATATTATGCGGGTAGGCAACAATACGCCAATCATTACCGACTTGGGTCATGCTGTTGAGGGTTAAATCAATATTTTGGCTCATCTGGCTTAGTGGTAATTCAAAAAGGGGTTTACCGGCACTGCCCATGAGCTTGCTTGCCATATAGATGACGACTTCATCAATCAACCCTGCTTGCATAAATGCACCGGCGAGTGTGGGGCCGGCTTCTATTAATACTTCGTTGTGCTGGCGTGTGCCAAGTTGGTCAATCAGTGCTGCTAAATCTACATGCTGGTTCTTTGTGGAGTTCACTAGCGACCATACTGCGGCACCGCCATGAGCACTTGTGTTTTGGGTACTGGCAAATACGGTATTGTTTGGCTGTTGCAAAATTTTCGCATTAAGAGGGGTGCGCAGTGTGCTATCGACCACAATGCGCAGAGGTTGACGTGGGTGGCTATCGGCACCCAACTGGCTAACAGCGTGTACAATATTGGGGCTGCGCACGGTCAGGGCGGGGTTATCGGCCACTACTGTGCCGCTGCCGGTAATAATACTGCAGCTGCGTGCGCGCAGCTTTTGCACGTCTTCGCGGGCGGCGCTGCCGGTAATCCATTGGCTTTCGCCGCTAGCCATGGCCGTGCGGCCATCTAAGCTCATGGCTAATTTGCAGCGCACATAAGGTAAACCGGTGAGCATGCGCTTGATAAAGCCTGGGTTGAGTGCGAGAGCTTGCGACTCGAGCACGGGGCCGCGTACGTGTATACCGGCATCGCGTAAGCGCTGCAAGCCTTGACCGGCGACTTGGGGGTTGGGGTCTTGCATGCCATAAACCACTTCGACAACACCGGCGTCTATTAACGCTTGGCTGCAGGGGCCTGTGCGCCCTTGATGGTTGCAAGGCTCCAGTGTGACATAGGCGCTAGAGCCGTGCGCCTGCGCGCCTGCGGCCGCTAAAGCATTAATCTCGGCATGGCCTTGACCGGCACGTATATGAAAACCTTCAGCCACGACGGCACCGGCTTTGACTAAGACACAGCCAACGCGTGGGTTGGGCGTGGTGGTGTACAAGCCTTGCTCGGCAAGTGTCAGTGCGCGAGTCATGTACTCAGCGTCAAGATGAGCGTGGCAGTTAGGGGCGGCACTCATGATGAGGGGCTCTTTTCTAGGCGGTCTAATTCGGCACGAAATTCATCGATGTCTTTAAAGCTGCGATAAACCGAAGCAAAGCGTACGTAAGCCACGCCGTCGAGATCGCGCAAGACTTCCATGACTTTTTCGCCCACAATGCGCGAGTCCACTTCGCGCTCGCCTAAGCTTTGTAAAAAGTATTTGATTTGGTTGATCGCGGTTTCTATGGCTTCTACGCTGACGGGGCGTTTTTCGAGGGCGCGTTGTAAGCCGGCGCGCAATTTGGCCTCGTCAAAGGGTTGTCTTGAGCCATCTTGTTTGATGACGCGTGGCAATAAAAGCTCGGCCATTTCAAAGGTTGTAAAGCGCTCTTTGCATTGCTGGCACTCACGGCGACGGCGCACTTGTCCGCCTTCAGCCACAAGGCGAGAATCCACAACTTTGGTGTCGGCCGCTTGGCAAAATGGACAATGCATGAGGGTGGCTCCGGCACTCAGAAAAATGGGAAATTATTCTAGCATAAATCGTGCTCAGCGCCTTACCACTTTTGCGCTATAGCACTGGCTGAGTTGTCGTCTTTGAATGGTGTGATATGCAACAAATAAAAGATGCGGTGGCTTTAAGTATTATAGGGCGTTAATGGGCTTTATTAACGTCATGCGCGCATGTGATGCGGAGTCACTTTTATGCGAATGTGGACTAATGGTTGGTGACTTTATTCGCTCTCGCCTTCAATACCCGTTAAAATCGCTACCTCAATTTTATCGGTGTCCTCTCATGTCAGAAATCAATCTACTCTCGCCACGCTTGGCCAACCAAATTGCTGCGGGTGAAGTGGTGGAGCGCCCGGCATCGGTGATTAAAGAAGTCCTAGAAAACAGTCTTGATGCCGGTGCCAATCAGTTAGATGTCGAAATTGAAGGCGGTGGTGTTAAATTGATGCGGGTGCGTGATAATGGTTTGGGGATTGGTAAAGATGATTTATCGCTGGCTTTGGCCCGCCATGCCACCAGTAAAATTGAGGACCTAGATGATTTAGAAGCGGTGGCAACACTGGGTTTTAGGGGCGAAGCACTAGCCAGTATTAGCTCGGTTTCGCGGTTAGAGTTAACGAGCTGCCATCATAAAGCTGAGCATGCATGGATGGTGAAAGCCGAAGGCCGTGATATGCAAGCACAGGTTGTGCCTGCTGCACATCCTGTAGGTACTACGGTTGAGGTACGCGATTTATTTTTTAATACGCCTGCACGGCGTAAATTTTTGCGTAAAGAGGCCACCGAATATGGTCGTGTCGAAGATGTTTTGAAGCGCTTAGCCTTATCGCGCTTTGGTGTAGGTTTTAGCCTGAAAAACAATGGCCGTGTTATTCATAGTTGGCGGCCGGCAACCACGCAAGCTGAGCAAGAGCGGCGTGTTGCGCAAATTTGTGGTCCGGCTTTTATGGGGAGCACTGTTCATATTGACATTGAGCGCGCCGGTTTGCGCTTGTGGGGCTGGGTGGCGCTGCCTACTTTTTCGCGTAGCCAAGCCGACTTGCAGCATTTTTTTGTCAATGGTCGCGCCATTAAAGACAAACTGGTGACTCATGCTGTGCGACAAGCCTACCAAGATGTGCTGTACCACGGGCGTCATCCTGCTTATGTGCTGTATTTAGAGGTGGACCCCTCAAGCGTTGATGTGAATGTCCACCCAACCAAACATGAAGTACGCTTTAGAGATGGTCGCTTGGTGCATGATTTTATTTTTAGCAGTTTGCACAAAGCTTTAGCCGATGTACGACCAGAGGCCAGCACCGCACCCACAACCGCAGCAGCAACAGGCTTATCGGGTACAGGCTCGTCATCGTCAAATAATAACGGTGCGCCACATGCGGCGGATATTTTACAGCAAGCTCCTACACAATCAGCGCTAGACCTAAGCGCTAATGCTGGCGTTAATATGGGTGCGCATGGTGTTAGCTCTGCCGATTTTACAGCAAGCCCCACGAGCAACTTCAATAATAACGGCTCGAATAATGATGCGAATAACAGCGGTGCATCAGCCGGTGGTGAGCGTCGAGGCTATGCGCCGAAGCCTGGCAATATTGATGCAGCGATGCCTGTTAGCGAGCAAATTGCCGCCTATGCACATTTAACGCAAGGTGGCGCGCCATCGCACAGCGCTCAAAATTTAGCGCAGGTAGCGGCGAGCGATAGCGCCGTGCCACCTTTAGGTTTTGCCATTGCGCAGCTCAAGGGCATTTATATTCTGGCTGAAAACGCTAACGGAATGATTATTGTGGACACCCATGCCGCGCATGAGCGCATTACCTACGAAAGCATGAAAAAACAATGCGCAGCCAGCGGTATTCAAAGCCAGCCTTTATTAGTACCGCAAAGTATTGCCGTAAGCGAAAAAGAGGCCAACTACGCCGATGAAAATATCGAACTATTTACACGCTTGGGTTTTGAATTGCAGCGCGCAGGCCCGGAATCTTTGGTGATTAAGCAGGTGCCTGTCATGCTTAACCGCGCCGATGTGGAAGTACTACTGCGTGATGTGCTGTCGGATCTTATTGAGTTTGGTATGAGCGAACGCATTCAGCACAAAATGAATGAAATACTGGGTACCATGGCTTGTCACGGTAGTGTGCGCGCCAATCGTAAGCTTACTATTCCAGAGATGAATGCATTACTGCGTGATATGGAGGCCACTGAGCGCAGTGGCCAGTGTAATCATGGCCGTCCAACTTGGACGCAGCTGTCGCTCAATGAGCTTGACGGTTTATTTATGAGAGGTCAGTAGTGGTCAAGGGGCAGTTTTTGATGAGGAATTGGTTGTGAGTGATGTAATACAGAATGATGCAGCACAAAAGCCCCGTGTACTCACGTTAATGGGTCCCACAGCAGCCGGTAAAACCGATTTAGCGATTGCCTTGGTTGAGCATGCCAATGCCGAAATTATTAGCGTGGACTCGGCCCTTGTGTATCGAGGCATGGATATCGGTTCGGCAAAACCCAATGCTGCAGAGTTGGCGCGCGCACCGCATAGGCTGATTGATATACTCGACCCCAGCGAGGTTTATAATGCTGCCGATTTTTGTCGCGATGCCACTTGGCATATCGAAGATATTCTGGCCACAGGCAAAACACCTTTGTTAGTGGGTGGCTCAATGTTGTATTTTAAAGCGCTCCTTGAGGGGTTATCGGATATGCCCGCTTCAGACCCTAAAGTGCGCGCCCAAATTAATGCTCTGGCGCTCGAGCATGGTTGGCCGTATGTACATGCGGTGTTAGCAAAAGCAGATCCTGTGTGTGCCGCACGCATCCATCCTAACCATTCACAGCGTATAAGCCGAGCGCTAGAGGTTTATCGGTGCTCGGGTAAAGCGATGAGCCAGTTACAAGCCGAGCAAAATGAAGATCGTTTGGTGCTAGAAGGTAACGGCTTGTTAGATAAGTATCACTGGGTTCAAATGGCTATTGCGCCGCAAGAGCGTACGATTTTGCATCAGCGTATCGCATTGCGTTTTAATAAAATGGCCGATTTAGGCTTTTTAGAAGAAATGAAGGGCTTAATGGCGCGTGATGATCTAACCTATGACACGCCATCGATGCGCGCTGTAGGTTATCGGCAGGCTTGGGAGCACCTGAGCGGTCAATATGACTATGAAACTTTTCTTGAAAAAGGCATCGTAGCTACACGCCAATTAGCAAAACGACAATTGACATGGTTAAGGGGCTGGCACGATTTAAGCTGGGTCTATACTCAGGACAGCACCGGTAAAATGTTAAGTTGTGATGAAATTTTAGCCAAAGCCTTGAAACTTATGGCGGCTAGAACCATATAATGTAAATGGTGCCTAATGCGTCCCGCTTGGCGGTGAAAACGCAGTTTATTACAGGTTTATGCGGCCAAAAGCCCAAAGCGATCTGTTTTTATTATTTTTATAAATCCTTACAAGGAGAGCCTTATGTCAAAAGGGCATAGTCTACAAGACCCTTACCTCAATATTCTGCGCAAAGAGCGTGTGCCGGTTTCCATTTACTTGGTTAACGGTATTAAGCTGCAAGGCCAAGTTGAGTCTTTTGATCAGTTTGTGGTACTACTCAAAAACACCGTAAGCCAAATGGTTTACAAACATGCTATATCGACCGTGGTGCCTTCGCGTCCAGTTCGTGTGCCTATGATTAACCCTGATGCGCCTGAAGAGAACTCTGAGGCTGAATAACGAGGTCTGTATTGTTCTTTGATCGTCCTAAATCGGGTGAGCTATCTATTCTGGTCCACATCGATATCTATGAAGAAAGAGGCACCAGCGATCCACGAGAATTTGAAGAGTTAGCATTGTCTGCTGGGGCCGATCCAGTGGCGATGTTGACTGGCGCCCGCTCTACGCCAACTGCGCGTTATTTTGTGGGTACCGGTAAACTCGATGAATTAAAAGCTTTAGTGCAAGAGCACGAGGCTGAGCTGGTTATTTTTAATCACACTTTACGCCCTAGCCAAGAGCGCAACTTGGAGGCCGTATTGCAGTGTCGCGTGCTTGACCGCACCTCGCTTATTTTGGATATTTTTGCCCAGCGTGCACGTACCCATGAAGGCAAGTTGCAGGTTGAATTAGCGCAACTGCAGCATGTGGCGACCCGCTTAATTCGTGGCTGGACGCACCTTGAGCGCCAAAAAGGCGGTATTGGCATGCGAGGCCCAGGTGAAACCCAGCTAGAAACAGACCGCCGTTTATTGCGTGAGCGTATTAAAAGCATTCAAGCGAGGCTCGAAAAGGTGCGTAAGCAGCGCGACCAAGGTCGTCGTTCGCGAACGCGTGCGGATATTCCGGTGGTGTCCTTAGTGGGCTATACCAACGCGGGCAAGTCGACCTTATTTAACGCTATTACACATGCGGATGTTTATGCCGAAAACCAACTGTTTGCTACGCTCGACCCTACTATGCGTCGTGTTGAGCTGGATGATGTGGGTGCTGTAATTTTGGCCGATACCGTCGGCTTTATTAGTCGCTTACCGCACAAGTTGGTCGAGGCTTTTAGAGCGACGCTTGAAGAGGCTGCTAGCGCTGATTTGTTGCTGCATATTATCGATGCGGCCGACGCCGAGCGCCTGCGTAACATTGATGAGGTGCAAAAGGTGCTCGAGGAAATTGGTGCCAGTGAAATCCCTCAGCTATTGGTATATAACAAAATAGACTTACTCAGTGATATGGAGCCACGCTTAGATCGTAATGATCAAGGTATACCTGTTGCGGTGTGGCTAAGCGCGCAAAAAAAGGAAGGGCTCGCACTATTAGAGCAAGCGATCAGCGAGCTCGTAGGCACGAATATGTGCCACGGGCGTGTGTATTTAGCCCCCACAATGGGGAGCTTACGCGCACGCTTTCATCGTGCGAATGCGGTATTAAATGAACAATACTTAGACGATGGTCGTTGTGAACTCGAACTGCGATTGCCAGAGATTGATTTCAGCCGTATTCTGGCTGCAGAATCGGCGACGCCCGAACTGACTGGCTGGCTGCCCATTAGCGCGTGAGTGCGCTAACGTTAAGGTACCCAGCGAACAATAATGCATAACCAATACTCATTTAATCTGATCTCATAACGGAGAACATTATGGCCTGGAATGAACCGGGGAATTCCGGAGGAAGCTCTGGTAATGACGGCAAAAATAATGGTGGTGACAACGAGGGCAGTAAAGATCCTTGGGGTAACCGCAATCACAACAATAATAGCGACGGCCCACCGGATTTTGACGAGATAGTGCGCAACCTCTTTGGCGCCTTTACAGGTAAAAAAGGTGGTGGTAACCGTGGTGGTGGCGGTAATGCCAACAGCAACGGCAGCTTGCCTTTAGCCCCTATGATAATCTTAGTGGCTGTTATTGCTGTTGTGACATTTATCGGCAAGGGCTTTGGTGTGGTGAATGAACAAGAGCGCGCGGTGGTGTTGCGTTTCGGCTCGTACGTTGAAACCAAAGGCCCAGGCTTGCGTTGGAACCCGCCGCTGATTGATAAAGTTTTTACCGAAAATGTTACGCGGGTACGTTTGTGGAGTACTCAAGAAGAGATGCTCACCAAAGATTTAAACATCGTCGATATTAAATTATCAGTGCAATACAGCATTGATAGCGCAGAAGACTTCATTTTACGCGTGAAGTCCCCAATCGATAGCTTGCAACAAGCGGCTAACAGCGCGCTACGCCATGTTGTTGGTTCGGCGCTAATGCACGATGTATTAACCGAAGGTCGCGCGGCCATTGCGATCGAGGTAAGAAGCCGCTTACAAGAGTACCTCAATGCTTACACGACTGGTATTTTGGTGGATAAAGTCAATATCGAAGATTCTAATCCACCCAAGCAAGTCCAAGGTGCTTTTGATGATGTGATTAAAGCGCGCGAAGATGAAGAGCGCTTTCAGAACGAAGCCCAATCGTATGCTAATGGCGTTGTACCGCAGGCCGAAGGTGAATCTGCCCGCATGATCGAAGCCGCTCGCGCTTATAAAGATGAAGTCATTGCTCGCGCCGAAGGTGAAGCGAACCGCTTTGAGCTATTGCTAACGGAGTATAAAAAAGCGCCTGAAGTTACGCGTCAACGCTTGTACTTAGAGGCCGTGCAAGAGGTTATGGAAAAGAGCAGTAAAGTCATGGTCGATGTAGAAGGCGGCAACAACATGATGTACGTACCGCTCGATAAACTTATGGAGGCGAGCAACGTAGCTGCCAGTGAGGGCCGTCGTGGTTTTACTCGCCAAGAAATCGAGCAGCTCACTAATCATATTAAAAGTGAAATTTTAAATGATCTTCCCGATTCAACTAGCCGCAGGAGTGGTCGCTAATGTCTGGTAAGTCTATGTTTGCGCTAATCATCGCGCTCGTCACACTCATTATTGGCGCTAACTCGTTATATATTGTTAATGAATTTGAGCGCGCGGTAGAGCTGCGTTTAGGTCGTGTTAACAATGATGATGTCGCGCATGGTTTGCACGTAAAAGTGCCCTTTATTGACTCAGTCAAAAAATTTGATGCGCGTATTCTAACCTTAGATGCCCCGTCTGAGCGCTTTTTAACGCTCGAGAAAAAGAGTATGGAAGTCGACTCGTTTGCCAAGTGGCGCATTGTTGACGTGAAGAAGTTCTATACCGCCACCAACGGTGAAATTGACCGTGCTCGTAGCTTGCTAAGTCAGCGCATCAATGAGGAGCTGCGTAACCAATTTGCCTTGCGTAGCTTACAAGAGGTGGTGAGCGGGCAGCGTGATGAGTTGATGGATGCTATTAAAAACGAGCTCAATAAGTTCTCGGATACATCGTTGGGTATTCAGGTGGTTGATGTGCGCGTAAAGCGTATCGATTTACCCAAAGAGGTGAGCGAGCCGGTTTTTCGTCGTATGCAAGCCGAGCGTGAGCGCGAAGCCAATGAGCATCGTGCATTGGGTCAAAAGCAAGCACAAATTATTCGCGCTGCTGCCGATCGTAGCGCAACCGTTGAATTAGCTGAAGGTTATCGTGATGCTGAAAAATTGCGTGGTGAAGGGGATGCATTGGCGGCAGATATTTATGCGAAAGCGTACAGTCAAGACCCTGAGTTTTATGCGTTTGTGCGTAGTCTGCAAGCGTATCGCAGTGCTTTTGCGCACAAGCAAGACATGATGTTGATTGATCCGAAAAGTGATTTCTTCCGCTACTTTAAGTCATCAACTGGCGAGTTACCCGTACAGCCCTAGTGACACATCGTAACATCGGGGTGCGTGCTCAAAAAATGACGACGACGTAAATAACCTGAGGTTATTGGTCGTAATTGCCGTTTTTTTCGCCTAAAGCATTTTTACCCGCTGCAAAGGGTGCTAAAATGCCGCAACCGAGCTCGCAAGGCTCGGTTTTTTTGTGCCAGAAATATGGCCGCGCTACTTTTAGCTAAGTAAAAAGTGGTTCAGTAAAACTGGTTAAGGCAAGCGGCTAGGCACAAGCAGCTAGGTTAAAACTACTAACACCCTTGCGGTAAGCCAAGCGCAGACATTGAAGTGGCACATTAGAGGCATTAGAGGCTCATGCTTGATACCTTTTTACAGGCAGTATGCCTAGTATTAATACTGGAAGGCATTGTGCCTTTTTTACACCCCGGCCGCTGGCGTAGACTCGTGGCGCAGTTAGCTGCAATTAGTGATAAGCAACTACGCATTATTGGGCTAGCGAGTATGCTGATTGGTGCAGGTGCTTTATTTTTAATTAATTAAACACCTTTTGGCGCGTAAGACGCGGTGCTTTTCAAAGCAACAGTGCTGAGTGAATACGTGCGAGACAAACTCGTTATAACTTTAAAACTTTTAACCACAAGAACATACAACATGACTCAAGTCGATCGCTGGATGTTGCCTGACGGCATAGAAGAAATACTCCCCGAAGAGGCGCATCATATAGAGGCCTTGCGCCGACGCGTTCTCGATTTGTTTCAGCGTTGGGGTTATGATCTGATTATCCCCTCAATGGCTGAATTTACAGATTCGCTATTAATTGGTTTGGGGCAAGACCTAGACCTTCAAACTTTTAAAGTCACGGATCAGCTTAGTGGTCGCTCGCTGGGGATTCGTGCAGACATTACCCCGCAGGCGGCGCGTATTGATGCCCATAGTTTGCGCCGTGAAGGAATCAATCGCTTGTGTTACGCCGGCCATGTTTTGTACACGCGCCCTAAAAGTGCGCTGGCCAGTCGCAACCCACTGCAAGTGGGTGTTGAGCTTTTTGGTGATGATAGTTTAGAGGCTGATATCGAAGTTGTCTCCTTACTACTAAGCACCCTCAAAGAGGCTGATCTAGCTGATTTACATATTGACCTAGGCCATGTGGGGATTTTCCGTGCGCTAGCGTCTGAGGCCGCGTTAAGTACTGCCCAAGAAAAAGAATTCTTTGACTTATTACAAGCTAAAGCCATGGCTGACATTACCCGCTGGGTTGATACAAATTTGGCGGCGAGTCCTGCAGCGCCTTGGCTCAAAGCATTACCCAAGTTAGCCGGCTCAGCCAGTGTATTAGGCGAAGCAAAAGACGTTTTTGCCAATGCGCCCTCGAGTGTACGCAAAGCCTTAGATGAGCTGATTATATTGGCGGAAACCCTAGCCGAGCGCTATCCGCAAGCGCATTTGTATTTTGACTTGAGTGAGTTGCGTGGCTATCACTATCATACAGGCATCGTATTTGCCGCCTTCTCTGCCGGTGCTGGCGAAGCAATTGCGACCGGTGGCCGCTATGACCACATTGGCGAAGTCTTTGGTCGTGCACGTTCGGCAACAGGCTTTAATGCCAACCTAGTGGCTTTAAAGCGTTTGGCACAGCCATCTTGCGATTTACCGCAAGGTATTTTCGCGGTGCATTCAGCGCACCCTACACAATGGCAAGCCGTAGAGGCATTGCGCAATCAGGGCGAGCGCGTGGTCTGCGGCGCAAGTTGGCAAACAAAGCCGAAAGATTATCAAGTGTGCGACCGCATTTTGGTCGAGCGCGATGGTGTCTTTGAACTCGAAGACCTTTAAATTTTGAACGGTGGCCACTCCAGCATAAAAGAGTGGCTGCTTGTTTCGTTTACGTAAGACTGGTCGTGGCTGCTTTAGTTTTTAAAGTGGGTGGCGACATAATTTTCACAGACAAACAGAGCGCAGTATTAAATGGGCAAGAATGTTGTTGTTCTCGGCACCCAATGGGGTGACGAGGGAAAAGGCAAAATCGTTGACTTACTTACCGAGCAAGTCAAATACGTTGCACGTTTTCAAGGAGGCCACAATGCGGGTCATACTTTGGTTATCGAAGGCAAAAAAACCGTCTTGCACTTGATTCCATCAGGTATTTTGCATGACGGCGTAACCTGTTTAATTGGCAATGGTGTGGTATTAGCGCCCGACGCCTTAATGAAAGAGATCGCCGAACTCGAAGAAAACAACGTGCCGGTACGTGAGCGATTACGTTTATCGCCAGCATGCCCGTTGATTTTGCCGTATCACGTTGCCCTAGACCAAGCGCGTGAAGTGGCGCGTGGTGCCGATAAACTGGGCACGACAGGCCGAGGCATTGGCCCCGCTTACGAAGACAAAGTGGCCCGTCGTGGTTTACGCTTAGGCGACTTACTCGATAAAGAAAACTTTGCTACTAAGCTTAAAGAGGTGATGGAGTATCACAACCATGTACTGACGAGCTACTTTGGTGCTGAAGCCGTCAGCTATGAAGACACCTTGGCCGAGGCTTATCGTTTAGGCGAAGAGATGCGTCCCATGATTGTCGACGTGACCGATGTGCTGCATACCGCGCGCGAAGCTGGCGAGCATATCTTATTCGAAGGCGCGCAAGGGTCTTTATTAGATATTGATCACGGGACTTACCCGTATGTCACGTCATCAAATACAACCGCTGGTGGTGTTGCTACCGGTAGTGGTTTTGGTCCGTTATATCTTGATTACGTATTGGGTATTACCAAAGCGTACACCACACGTGTAGGTTCTGGCCCTTTCCCTACAGAGCTAGACTGTAACGTCGGTGAGCACTTAGGTGTTAAAGGTCATGAGTTTGGCGCTACAACAGGCCGTAAGCGCCGCACCGGTTGGTTTGATGCCATTGCTGTACGCCATGCTGTACGCATTAATAGCATTAGCGGTATGTGCTTAACCAAGCTTGATGTTTTAGATGGCCTAAAAGAAGTTAAAATTTGTATAGGTTACAAAAACAGCCAAGGTCAAGATGTGGGTATTCCGTGTGATGCCGCCGGCTGGGAAGATATTCAGCCCGTTTACGAAAGCATGCCCGGCTGGAGCGAAAACACCTTTGGTGTACAGGATATCAATAGCTTACCGCAGACCGCACGCAACTATATTAAGCGCTTAGAAGAGTTAACCGGCACCCCTGTTGATATCGTATCAACAGGCCCTGATCGCGTAGAGACTATTGTATTGAGGCATCCGTTTGAAGTGTAATATTTAGCTTTATGTTGATGTCAAAAAAGCCGAGCAATAGGCTTAATGCTGATCGTTTAAGCTAATTGAACGATCTTTCAAAGGGCTCATAATAGGCTG
>NZ_LGAK01000039.1 GCF_001292705.1 Marinagarivorans algicola | reverse complement strand
GGCCCTTATAACACAACCGATTTGCGTCTTTATAAAAACCGACTACTCCAGCGGGGCCGATATTAGAACGGTACAGGAGCAACTTGGCCACACGATCTAAGTAGCACTCAAATTTACACACACCTACTTCAACAAGATGCTAACGGAGTACGCAGTCCATTTTCTCACCTGCCATCAAGTTAGCCCTACCCCTTCAAGCATCTTCAACTCAACCCCCACTCCCCATCACAATGCTATAATCTTCACCCCCAAAATTGTAAGCGCAAAACATTATGCAAGGTACTCTTAAAAAAATGGTGTCATCTTTAGATGACAGCCAAAACGTTATTTACCAACTCCCAGTCGGCGATCAGTTATTGGCGCTTAACCCGTTAATAGGTAAAACCCTAAAAATCACTCATACCGGTACAATAAGCTGCAGCAACTGCGGCAAAAAAACCAAAAAAAGCTACAGCCAAGGCCATTGCTACCCCTGTATGCAAAAGCTGGCCAGTTGCGATATGTGCATTATGAAACCCGAAACCTGCCACTACGCACAAGGCACCTGCCGCGAGCCAAGCTGGGGCGAGCAGAATTGTTTTGTACCGCACTATGTATATTTATCGAACACATCGGGAATTAAAGTCGGCATTACCCGCCACACACAATTACCCACCCGCTGGATAGACCAAGGCGCCACACAAGGGCTGCCGATATTTAAAGTCAAAACACGGTTTGTTTCGGGTTTGGTGGAGGTGGCACTGGCAACATTAGTGGCCGATAAAACCCACTGGCAAGCTATGCTAAAAGGCAATAATGAAGGTGTTGACCTTAGCGCAAAAGCCAGCGAGCTTATTCCTTTAGTGGCCGATGCCTTAGCGGCAATCACCGAGGCACACGGTGATGATGCGATAGAAGTACTACAGGTACCTATTCAGGATATTCACTACCCAATCAGTAACTTTCCTAAAAAAGTAAAATCGTACAACTTTGATAAAGAGCCAGAAATTAACGATACTTTAGTCGGCATTAAAGGGCAGTATTTGATTTTTGAAAATGCGGTAATTAATGTGCGTAAATTCACCTCATACGAGGTAGTTGTTGAAGCCTAAGCCTCAACAACTTATGCGCTGAACAATCTTGTCTCTATGTCGACCGCTATTTGGTTTCTGCTTTGGTCTGTATGTAAAAGCCAGCAAGCGCTGGCTTTAGGGGCGAGGTAATAATAGTTTGTCCAGTTAGACGTAGCGTTCTGTTTTCTCGGCAAGGCGCTCGAAGGGGCGCATGCCGGGGCATGCAACGCTTTGAGCAACGCAGCAGAGGAAGCAGAAAACAAGTATATTGGATAATATATTTTTTCCTCGCTCCTTAGTTGCCTAACGATAATTTGAGCGAGGGCTGCTCTAAGGCAAACAGTTGCTCGCGCAGTTCATTAATATGCTCAGCCCAATAGCGCTCGGTATTAAACCAAGGAAAGTGCATAGGAAAGGCAGGGTCGTTCCAGCGGCGTGCTAACCACGCGGCATAATGCATTAAGCGCAGTGTACGCAAGCTTTCGATTAACCCTAACTCTTTAGGTTTAAATTCACAAAACATTTCGTAGCCATCAATTAAATTGGCTAATTGAATGCTTTGGCGATCGGGCTCACCCGACAATAACATCCATAAATCTTGTACAGCTGGGCCATTGCGGGCATCATCCAAGTCAACAAAATTTGGGTGGTCATCGCGCCACAAAATATTACCGGGGTGGCAATCGCCATGTAAGCGAATGGGGGTATACTCGATTAGCTCGAAACGTGCGCGTATTTTTTGCAATAGCTGGATCGTAATGGTTTGGTAAGCCTCTAGTAACGTATTGGGAATGAAATTATGGCTAAGCAAGTATTCACAGCTGCGCTCACCAAAACTTTGCATATCTAATGTTGGGCGATGATCAAAGGGGTGCAACTGGCCTAAGGCATGAATACGCCCTAACGATTGGCCCAAAGTATAAATCGTATCTTCGCAATCAAGCTCGGGCGCGCGGCCGCCGCGACGCGGAAACAAAGCAAAGTCGTAACCTTGATAATTAAAGAGTGTTTTGCCTTCTACCTCGAGTGGTACAACAACGGGCACCTCGTTAACGGCCAGCTCTAAACTAAAAGCATGCTCTTCCAATATTTGCGCTTGGCTCCAGCGATTAGGCCGGTAAAACTTGGCAATTAAAGGGTCGCTGTCTTCTACACCCACTTGGTACACGCGGTTTTCATAGCTGTTGAGCGGGTAAATGCGTGCATCGCTCATAAACCCTAGCGACTCAAAAGCATCCAGCACAAAGTCGGGGGTCATTTTATGAAAAGGGGCTTCGCTTGGGTCTGGTTGGGCTGGGCTTACAATCTCGTCTTCTAACTTATTCATTGAGCTTACGCCTGCCTTAATAATTGGGCATACAGTATAGCAACTCACAACCCATAACTATGCATTAAAACAGACTATTGCCCGTCACACCTAAAGCCACATTGGGGCGCTCCAGTGACTAAAACACCCAAAATACCATCATGTTAAGCACCTAAAGTCTTCCAACTGTACGGTTCATGCCTACACTTATTGAGAGTGCACGCTAAGCTCACTTTAAAGCACTAGAAAGCCTAGACAAAGCAAGTATTGGGGCACAACACACTGAGTATGCAAACTCTGGGGGAGCAAAAAAACGATTTGAGGCGGCGCGCACATGCACCATGCGCCGATGACTTGGGCTTACGCCTAGCCGTTGCGGCAGGTGCATGGGTGCTTATGTGTACAGCCTTCAACTTTCGTGCGGCCCTTATGTGCAGCCTCGGGATCTGCCTAGTGCTATACACGCATACGCTCACTGCAAATACCACGCGCGCAGCGGCCGATACCGCACCTCACACTCAGCCCGCCTCGCTGCGTTTTAAACGCCTGCTATACAACGAAAACGAACGCAGCGGGTCACTGCAAACAGTGCACGCTATTGAGCAAGACCAAAACGGTTTTATGTGGCTAGGTGGCGAGCATGGGCTAGCGCGCTTTGACGGCCACACACTGAAACGCTACCAACACAACCCCGAAGACACCCACAGCCTAGCGAGCAATGCCGTACTCGATATCGCCATAGACCACGATGGGGTTTTGTGGCTAGCCACCAGCGCAGGGCTCAGCCGCTATAATCCTAAAACCGACAACTTTATTAACAGTAAATACCAAGGCCCTTATCAACACACATTAATTGCGCAATCGCTCAATAGCTTAACGGTCACCGCCGATAACGCTTTATTGATGGGCGGCAGCGAAGGCTTTGCCATTTTACAACCCTCGCGCACGCAGCTCACGCTTTACAGCCCCAGCCAACCGGCCCCTTATACCCTACCGACAACCTCAATTTATACCACCTATAGTGATAGCGACGGCACCTATTGGCTGGGGTCAACAAGCGCCGGGCTATTCAAACTAAGCCATGCCAGCGGCCAACCGCAATTTACGCAATTTAGTCACGCAGCCGATAGCACCCGTGGCCCCGCACACAATCACATTACAAGCATTATGCGCGACCACCAAGGATTCTTATGGCTCAGCACACTCGGCGGTGGTGTTTCGCGTTTTGATGAAAGTCGTAATATCTTTTATCACTACACATATGACGCACAAAACCCCCGCAGTATAGGCGGCGATACCGTGTGGAATATAATGCAAGACAAGCAGCATAATATTTGGCTCGCGGTTGATCACGGCGGGCTCAACCGGTACAACCCCCAAACCAATGACTTTACACGCTTTACACATAACCCTTACAGCAACAGCAGCTTAATTAACGATAGCGTACGGAGTATTTACCAAGACCGCATAGGCGATTTATGGGTGGGCACCTACCCGGTGGGCATTAACTTACTCGACGTATCCGCTCAAAATTTTGAGCATATCATGCACACTACAGGCGACCCTAACAGCCTGAGCGACTCCGCTATTTTATCAATTAAGCAAAGTCAGTATGGGCACTTATGGATAGGCACCGAGGGCGGGCTTAACGCTTTTAATCCAAACACACTTATAAGCCAGCAATATTTAGCCCAACCAGGTACGCCTAATGCACTGCAATTTAATGCCGTTTTAGATACCGCCGAGCGCACTAACGGCGACTTATGGGTCGGTACTTGGTCTGGTGGGCTGCACAAGCTAAAGGCTAAAACTCGGCATTTCACACACTATATGCCCGATGGCACAGCCCCCATAAAAATGGCCGCCAACGCGCCTAACACTCAGCCCATAACTGGCAACAGTATTAATAGTGCCTACATTTGGAGCCTGGTTATTGATGGCGATTATTTATGGATAGGCACCGAAACAGGAGGGCTTAATCAATATCATTTTAGCACTCAAAAATTTCGCTACTTTTTACCCAATACGCCCGCTAATGAGCATCAAGTTTCACACCCACATGTTAAAAGTATAATTAAAGACCATGCCGGTTTTATATGGCTAGGTACCTTAGGTGGGCTCGATAAGCTCAACCCCAAAACGGGTAACATTGAACATTTTTATCACCAACCTACCAATCAAAATTCTATTATTCACGATCGCATTGCCAGTTTATTTGAAGATAGCCAACACAATATTTGGCTAGGCACCCAAGGCGACGGGATGACTATTATTGATAAAACCCGGCAAAAATTTACACATATTACTACCGAGCAAGGCTTGCCCTCTGGCCACGTTGTAAGTATTACAGAAGATGCCCAAGGTAATATATGGGTATTAACTGACAGCGGTATTGCCTGCATACACCCCGACAAAACCATCACCACAATACAAAAAAGCCACGGTTTAAGCAGTAATAATTTTAAGCGCAATACCGCATTTTTTGACCATAAAGCAACCCTTTATGCCGGAGCAACGAATGGCATTACCCGCTTCAAGCCCCAATACCTATTGCAGCATCAAGCCGATATTATTGACCAACCGCAGCAAGCGCTCATTACGCAATTAAAAATTGCCAACGAAGTCGTTACCGAGGGCCATATCAATAGCCCACTCAGTCGTAGTATTAGCACAACAACACACTTAAAGCTCAACCACCAACAAAACATTATTGAATTAAATTTTTCGGCTTTTAATTTTGTATCACCCAACCTTATTCACTATCGCTATCGGCTCAATGGCTTTGATAAAAGCTGGCGTGAAACCCACGACACGCCTTCGGCTATTTATACCAATTTGCCCTCGGGTAAATACACCTTTGAGCTGCAAGCGAGCAATACTCAAATGCAATGGCCACTTAACAGCACAACGCTTGCTATACATATCGCGCCGCCACCTTGGCTAACCCCTTGGGCTTATGCTGGCTATGTTCTTTTATTTTTGGGTATCATTAACTTGTTATGGCGCTATAAAAGCAAGCAGCTAGAGCTGCAAAAAGAGCAAACGATTAATAGCCAATTAATTAAACTCGATAAAATGAAGGATGCTTTTTTAGCCAACACCTCTCATGAATTACGCACACCGCTAAATGGTATTATTGGCCTGGCCGAAAGCTTGCGCGATGAACTGCATACGCAGCTTAGCGCAGCGCAGCACCATACATTTACCATGATTATTCAAAGCGGCTTACGCTTATCACACTTAGTGAACGACATTTTAGATATGTCAAAGCTGGGTAAACAAGAAATTCTATTGCACAAAAGCCAGATCGATGTGTATACCTTAGCGCAAACCAGTATCGCTTTAGTCAAGCCTTTAATTGGACACAAACCCTTAACCATCATCAACAATATTGCACAAAATTTACCGCCAGCCCATGCCGATAGTAATCGGCTACAACAAGTTTTTTTAAACCTATTGAGCAATGCCATCAAATACAGTGAGCAAGGCACAATCACACTCGATGCTAAACAACATAGCACGCAACAATTGCAAATTAGTATTCGCGATACCGGTGTGGGCATCAGCGCAGAGCACCGCGATAGTATTTTTGAGTCGTTTAATCAAGTCAACAATGAAGACACTCGCGAAGAGGGCACCGGGTTAGGCCTGAGTATCACCAAAAAACTTATAGAGTTGCACGGCGGCACCATTACCCTAAATTCCAAAGTCGGTTGCGGCAGTACATTTACCTTTACACTTTGCGCAGTACAGCATCAAAGCGATGCCTGTCCAACGGCTACATCATTATCATCATCGGTAACAGCTACACCGGCCACACCAGACACCTCAGCAACAGCTTCAATAACAAGTCCAACAGCAAGTCCAACAACGAACGAGCACAATCGACCCGCGGATCATTCGCCCACACCTAAAGATACGCAAATCACACCCGTATCGAATACCATGAGCGCATCACAGTTACTCAAGAGTACGGCGCCCAGCTACGCTGCCGAGACCACTATATTATGCGTCGATGATAACAGCGTAAACCTGATGGTATTAACAGCCATTTTAAAACTACACAATTACAAAACACTCGAGGCCAGTAGCGGGCCCGAAGCTCTGGCCTTACTCGAGTCAAACCCCAATATTCATCTCATTATTTTAGATGTCATGATGCCTAAAATGACCGGTTACCAAGCCTGTGAAATTATTCGCCAAACGCGGCCTATCCATAAATTACCCATTATCTTTTTAACAGCAAAAGATATAGACACCGAAATAGCACGAGGCTTCTTAGTCGGCGGCAACGACTTTGCGACCAAACCCGTTCAAAAAGCTATTTTATTAGCACGCATTAAAGTACTGCTGGATATGGTGCGCAGCAACCAATAATCCTTCTAATCTAATGATTAAGTCGATCAATTTTCTATAGATAGGTTCAGCCACAGCAAACTTAATGATACACTTATCGCCATTTTTGGCGTATGGCTTAACGACTGCCTACGTAACCACCACAACCGCGGTAGACGTGAAAATGAATTTAAATTACCTCAGTTTTGAACAAGACATTGCTAAGTTTGAAGGCCAAATTGCCGAACTTAAACTCGCCAGCACCGATCAAGATGTTGATATCTCTGACGAAATTAACAGCCTCAAGCAAAAGCTAAAAAAAGAAACCGAGAGCATCTATAAAAACTTGACCCCTTGGCAAGTTGTTCAGGTTGCCCGCCACCCACAGCGCCCCTACACCAGCGACTACATCAAACTCATGGTTGACGACTGGGACGAGCTGCACGGTGATCGTCACTTTGGTGATGATGCCGCTATTATCGGCGGCATTGGCCGCATTAATGGTCGCAGTGTCATGATTATCGGCGAAGAAAAAGGCCGCACAGTTACCGAGAAAGTCTCGCGCAACTTTGGTATGCCTCGCCCAGAGGGCTACCGTAAAGCCTTGCGTCTTATGGAAATGGCCGAGCGCTTTCAATTACCCATTATTACACTGATTGATACCCCAGGCGCCTACCCCGGCATTGATAGTGAAGAGCGTGGTATCAGTGAAGCGATTGCACAAAACTTAGCCGTCATGAGCCGCTTACGTACACCCATTATTTGCACTGTGATTGGCGAGGGCTCATCGGGTGGCGCGTTAGCTATTGGCGTGGGCGATCACCTCAATATGCTGCAATACTCTACATATTTTGTTATTTCGCCTGAAGGCTGCGCCAATATTATTTGGAAGACTGTCGAAAAAGCACCGCTTGCCGCCGAAGCCATGGGCGTTACATCAAGCAAACTTGAAGATTTAGGCATTATTGATGAAACAATCCCCGAGCCACTTGGCGGTGCGCACCGCGACCCCGCTATGATGGCCGAAGCCCTTAAAGAGCGCCTCAGCAAACAACTCGACGAGCTGTGCGCCGTCGACACTGAGCAATTGCTCGCCAAGCGCTATGAGCGCCTAATGAGCTACGGTAACGAGTAGCTGGTAAAAACACATCGCACGATAACAACGCCCTGAAGGGCGTTTTTTTTGGCTGCGGGCGATACTTTTACCATTGTAATTTCAACCAAGCTAACGAGCCTTACCTTGCAAGCGCAAACTGTCAAGAGCATAGCAACCAGTCTCGGTGCCTCTGGCGGTCTCGACACCTCTGATCTGACAGTTTAGACACCCTTAAATAGTTACTTGTCATTAACACCTATTGAGACTCGATGATTTGCAGAGCACTTTTTTGCTCGACAACTTGGTTTTATATCAGTCTAGCTTGGTACAATCGCGCCCTGAAGCATCACGCCCTGCGATGTCAACACGTTTCAACCCACAGAGTTTCATCACCTGATAAAGGAAAATGACATGCATATTGTAATTACTGGCGCTAACCGGGGTATTGGCCTTGCCTTGACCAAAAACTATCGCGCACAAGGCCACCAAGTGACCGCTATTTGCCGCCAAAGCTCACCCGAACTTGAAGCCACCGAAGCGGATATTATCGAAGGCATTGATGTCAGCCAGAGTGAGGCGCCTGCGAATATTGCCGCCATGGTACATAACGTTTTAGGTGATACCTGCATTGATATTCTTATCAATAACGCCGGTATATTGCGCCACGAATCACTAGACAATATGGACACCCAAGCCATACAAGCGCAATTTAACATTAACGCACTCGCGCCTTTAGCCATTACACACGCATTGCTACCGCTGCTCAAAAGTGGCAGCAAGATTGCGCTAATTACTAGTCGAATGGGCTCTATTGCCGATAACGGCTCAGGTAATTACTACGGTTATCGCATGTCTAAAGCCGCACTCAATGCTGCGGGGAAATCGCTCGCTATGGACTTAAAAGATCAGGATATTAACGTGGCTATTTTGCACCCAGGCATGGTGCAAACCGATATGATTAACCACGCCGGCGATATTAGCGCCGATACTGCCGCCGAGCGATTGATTGCCCGCATTGCCGAGCTCACCAACAAAAACACCGGTACTTTTTGGCACGCAAACGGTGAAGTCTTACCTTGGTAACGCCGGCCCCCGCACCACAAAAGCACGCCGCCAAATACTCAGCGCAGTATGCTGAGCCTTTGGCGAGCGCATTGAGCAACGCCTTTCAGCCAAGCGCTCAGCGTTACAGCCATACACTGGTTATTCCTGCCTATAACGAGAGCACCGCCTTTATTCGGCAATTGATGCAGCAACATTTTACGCGCTGCTCGCGCCTACTGGTGTGCCTTGTGATTAATCAACCGGCCAATAAGCACGCAAGCATTACGCGCCTTAACCAACGGTTATTTGATTTTTTTAAGTGTGATAAGCAAGGCTTCATTTGCACACCCGTCAATAATACCCACCAACTCGCTATGAGTACTCATCGGCACATCGACTTTTTATGCATTAACAGCTGCCAGCCAGGGGTTAATCCTAAACAAGGGGTTGGTTACGCACGTAAATTAGGCTGCGATGTTGCGCTCAGCTTGATGCAGCGCAACATTATACAGACAGGCTGGCTACACTGTACTGATGCCGATGCAACACTACCGAGCACCTATTTTGAAACTCCTCGTATTGACGAGAATATCAGCGCACTCACTTATGCTATTGATCATCAGTTTTTACCTAAGGCTCAAGGGTTTTATCAAAAACAAACACAGCAGGCAAATAAACTCTATGAAGCGAGCATTTTATATTATCGCGACGGCCTAGCGGCCAGCGGCTCGCCCTATGCTTTTAATACCATTGGAAGCGCAATAGCGGCCAACCCTAAGCACTACAGCCAAGTGCGTGGCTTTCCTAAGCGCGCTGCGGGTGAAGACTTTTACTTGCTTAATAAATTAGCCAAGCTCGCACCGGTCTTTGAGCTAACACACACCATAACGCTCAAACCCAGAGCCTCGCAACGCGTACCCTTTGGTACCGGGCCGGCTGTTAAACAACTATTAAATAATGTGGCTTTTTTAGATTACAACCCAAAGGTCTTTGAATGCTTAAAAATAGCTCTCGCCTGCTTACCCGGACTCTATGAGCGACTTGATAGCATCGGCAACAATAATCATAAAAACAGCAGCAACCATAAAGACAGCACCGCACTACTGCCTCAAGGGGCTTTACACTCAGCGACCGAGCACGCTTTAAAAAGCATTGGCATCGAGCAATTACTCACGCACCTTAGCAAACAAGCTAAAAGCCCAGCGCAAGCACTGCGCATGAGCCATGAATGGTTTGATGGATTCAAGACACTTAAGTTTATTCACGCATTAAGTTATGGCCCCTACCCTAAATTAGAGCTTGAGCACTTACCTTATAACGCCGACCAGCGCTCGATTATTCAAACCCCAAGTAGCAGCCTATAGCAAAGGGGTCTGGCTTACCCTCTTCTTTACCAAAGAAACACACCTCCTCATAATCATCGCCATCAATAAAGCCCACAACAAAGTCACACTGATACTCATTAGCAATTTTGTAAAATGCCTCTAAAGGTGTATTGAGCTGCTTGGGTAATTTTATTTTCATTTCGACACCCAAACGAGCACCACCTTGCTCGCAGGCCTCGGTGTGAATAAAAACAGCGTGCGGGTTATCTTCACCCACCCATGCTTGTAATTGCTCAGCTATTTTTTGAGTGTCTTGCGTTGCGCTATCGTCTTGTGGCTCAGCCACAAAAAAGAATACTTTCATAAGTCGGTACTTTTTATTGAGTCAATGTATTAGTTCAGTACTTTTTAAAAATTAATCGCGGTAAATCGTTTCAATTAAATGAAAGCCAAATTGCGTTTTAATTGGGCCATGCACTGTAAGCACGGCCTTTTTAAAGACAACATTATCAAAAGCTTTTACCATTTGCCCGGGGCTAAACTCGCCCAAGTTACC
This sequence comes from Marinagarivorans algicola, assembly GCF_001292705.1. Lineage (GTDB taxonomy): Bacteria > Pseudomonadota > Gammaproteobacteria > Pseudomonadales > Cellvibrionaceae > Marinagarivorans > Marinagarivorans algicola. The sequence goes on along the minus strand of NZ_LGAK01000039.1, from coordinate 39,201 downwards.
GCCTTGCTTAGCCGAGCTGCAAGTAGAATGTTTTTTAGCCACCTGACCAAAATCGGCACCACTGGCAATTTGCTGCTTAAGTTTTTCGGCTTCGGCTTTAGTTTTTACTAAAATGTGCCTTGCACATGCTATTGGCATAACAACTCCATCAATAATATTCAATAGGGTAACGCTTTAAGGTTTTGGATTGGCCGCAACAAACGTCACCATTTTGCGCACGAGCGGTTTCATAAAAAATTTATCATCGGGCATTATCGCAATAGGTACTTCAAGCTCATTAAGCATTTGCGCCACAATAGGGCCAATAGCGGCTATATAAATTGCTTTAAAGGCAGCTATTAGCTGTGCTTCACGCCCTTGCTTTTTAGCCACCGACATTAAGCGCTTAATTTGTACAATACTGGTTAATACCAATATATCGAGCTGATGATTAATCAGGTCATCGATGAGTTGTGTCACCTGCTCGGCTTCGGCGTCTGAGGCATAAATATACGGCGCAACAGTATCAATGTGCGCTCCTTTAGCCATCAAAAAATGCTGTAGTTTAAGATTGGGCTCTTCGCCGTACAATTGTACGGCTATTTTACGCCCCACAAGCTCTTCGTGTTGTAGTGTTTGCATAACGCCATCGGTGGTAGGCGCTACAGCTAATACATTGGGTTTTAATTGGTGTGGCCTTAAGGCGCTGGCAGGCTTTGGCCCGCGCGCAATTTTACGCACTTTTCCCAATGCGCTAGCCCATGGCTCTAGCATACCCCAGCGCTCAGCAAAGCCCGTTAACCGGCGTATGCCCTCGCCGGTTAAAATAATTAAGTCGTCGGGTGGACTGGCGCAAAATTGTAGTAACCAAGCTTTAATAGTGTGCTCATCGGGGTTATCGCGAATAGACACCAGTGGGCAGCGCACAACGGTGGCACCACGCACTGCTAACATATCGTGAAGCACATTAAGCTGGCGCGACTCGGGTACAGCAACGCGCCAGTGCTTTAGCGGTTGTGGGGCGGCTTGAATAGGGGCAGTTGGGGTCATGATTGCTCTGGCTACAACGCGAAATAAAGCACCATCATAACCATTGCCGCAAACACCAGCAATCAACTATCACGACATTCGTCCATAAGCTTTTTGCCTATTTTGACCCAAGCCACCCGCCACTGTTAGAGATACCTAAGTTACACACCAATGAATCATTGACTGGGCCACTCAAGCACCTACAAGGCCCACAACCGCTTTCGCGCAACAATAGCCTTAAAGTAATAAGCTACCTAGCCCTAAAAACGCCACAAAACCCACAATATCGGTCACTGTCGTGAGCACAACGGCGCCGGCTAAGGCTGGATCAAAGTTTAATTTTTTAAGAATGTAAGGCACGAGTACACCCGAAATAACGGCCGTCACAATATTAATATTAATCGCTATGGCAATAGTCACCCCTAGTAACCAGCTGCCAAACCATACGTAAGTAATAATGCCAATCACAATCGCCCACAACACACCGTTAAGCGCGCCTACGCGCAGCTCTTTTTGCAGCAGCGCGTTACGGTTGCTATCGGTCACCTGCCCCATGGCCAAGCCGCGCACTATCACGGTAAGTGTTTGGCTGCCGCTAATACCACCCATCGATGCTACCACCGGCATCAATACCGCCAAGGCCACCACCTCTTGTAAGGTTGCCTCAAATAAGCCAATAAACCACGACGCCAAAAAAGCCGTCAGTAAATTAATACCCAGCCACACCGCACGGTTTTTACTACTGCGTAGTACAGGCGCAAACAAATCCTCTTCATCACTCAAACCGGCTGATTTTGCCGATTTTGCATCTTGCTCCTCTTGCCGAGTTTGATACGCCAAAGCTAAATCAAAGCACCCTAACAGCGCGCCATTGCTATCAATAACAGGTAAGGCCATTTGCTCTGAGTGAATCACTCGCTCGGCTGCGGTAAAAACGTCACCACTGGCATTCAGTAATATCAACTCTTGCTGGGGCAGTTCGCCTACCACCACATCAGCTTCGGCGCGATAAAGATCTTGCAGCTTAACCTCACCCACCAATACCCCTTGAGCATTGGTTAAATACACCACACTACTGTAGCTTGGCAACGGTCTATCAAGCAGCCTGCGCACTCGCCCAACCCTAGCGCGCGCCGATACGCGCAGGCAGTCAAAGCGTATCCAATGGCCCAGTTGCTCATCGGAATATAACTGGGCTTTTTCAAATAATTTTTGCTGTTTGTCATCTAGTTTACTTTGAGCAAAAACCAATAACTCGGCACTTAAATCATCAGAAACCTCCAGTAGACTTTCGGCATCAAAGAGCATGAGTAGCTCTTTGCAATCGGCGTCACCTAAATGATCCAAAATAACGCGGCGCGAATCCTCTCGCATACAAATAAACACCGCAGGCCACTCGTCATGCTTTATGAGTTGCCATAACAGCATTCTAGGCTCAGCAGGAAAAGCCTCTAGCATAAGCGCTAGTTGCTCAGCCGAAAGTTCTTCTTGCGCCTCTTGCATTAAACGTTCACGCACAGGCGCCGCGAGTGCTTGCTCGCTAGGTAGACTTAAAAGCCGTTCAATATAAGGGGTTAGTTGCTCAGTATTCATTGGGGGTATCACTTTACAAGTCGAGTGTGAAATAAGCTTTTATCATGAGAAGTTTGGCAGCTAATGGGGCGCGTGCCTATGATTTATTCGTATTTTTATTATGGACTCACTCGCCTTAGCATAGGCTATGACTCATCGAGCAGGCCGTGATTCGTGGTATAGCTTTCGTTATACTGATAAAAACTCATGACTCGGTGACACCAAAAATGAAGACTCGCGCTATTTTGACTCATCGCTTTAGCACGCCTTTGGGGCGCATGCTGGTGTGTACCTCTGATAATAGCGTTTGCCTACTAGAGTTTGACGAACGCAAAAACCTAGACATCGAATGCCAAGACTTGCAAAAGCGCCTAAAGGCGGCTTTTGTTACTGGAAAAAATCACTTAACCAAACAAACACAACAGCAAATCTTGGAGTATTTTGCTGGCACTCGGACACACTTTAACCTGCCATTAATGACCTTGGGTACAGCGTTTCAAAATGATGCTTGGCAAAGCCTGCAAAAAATTCCTTATGGCCAAACACGCTCTTACCAGGAGCAGGCAAGCGCGATCGAACGACCAACAGCAGTAAGAGCAGTAGCCTCAGCCAATAGTCATAATCGCATCGCCATTGTTATTCCCTGTCATCGCGTTATCGGGAAAAACGGCTCACTTACAGGCTACGCCGGTGGCTTAGAGCGCAAGCGCTGGCTGCTAGCCCATGAAAAAGATAACGTTCAAAAAAAACGCGCCACTCATAACCTTTAAAAAAATCGTCACGATCCAGCCAAGCAGAAAAAATTCACCTGATAGCCCGCTGATGGATTATTGTTTGGCATTTAAACCAGAGCCTTGCAGGGGAAGAAGCGCTAGGCAGTGCACCGGTACAAGGATATGCAAGATTGGATTTTTCAAGAACATAAAGTCGAGAAGTACAAAGTCAAGAAGCACAAAGGTCAAAAAGCACAAAGGTCAAAAAGCACAAAGTCGCAGATGGCTTAAGTGACTCAGACCACTATTCACTAGCGCACAATTGCGGCACCTCTGAATAGTGAAAAAAATTCAACCATAAAATAAAAAAAACCAAAAAAGGCCCGCTAGTATTTGTGATTAGCAGGCCTTTTGGTGCATTTTATAAGGTGGCTAGACTTGAGTTTGCTCAGCCTCTTCATGTACTTTAAGGCGGGCCGTACGAATACGGACTTTTTTAGTGTCAGCGAGCATCAATACCTGTAACAGCTCCTGAAAAGCTTGCACCGGTGCCGAACCAAAATCGACAAAAAACTCTAAGCGATTAACCTTTTTACTTGGAAAGGTTAATGCGTGCACACGACCACCTAGGCCGTGATTGTCAACAGGGCGCGTATTTTTAGGGTCCATCCAGCGCTCACCCCAGTGGGCAAGTTGCGACTTATTCATATTAAGCCCTGTACATTCAAAACCAACATCATTCCACGCAATAGGCTCAAAACGCACCTTCATCTTTTTTTGCCAAGTCACACTAATTGGCGCGAAATTAACGTGCGTCTCAGGGTTAAAGTTGGCAATTTGGGGGGGCTGTGCAGATTGATTGACTAGATCAAACCGACGCCAGCGAAATATTTCGGGCAACCCTTCAATAGCTGGCACATTCGCTAAGGCTTCAACTTCAGCCTGCGGATGTTGCTGAGTAAAACCGGCAATAGCATCTAAATAAATATTTAAATAGTGATTACGAATATTTGTAATGTAACGCTGAAGATCTTTCATTACCTTCATCCCTCAAAAAATAAAACAATCATTATTAGCGCTGAAAAAAGCCGCCAATCACTTTAAAGACTATAACCCGAGGACCATTAAGCCATCAGTAATTTGTTGCTGTATATCGTGTTGCCAGCGCGTTTTTTGCTGCTCAATCACCACGCGAATAAGTTCTTCGACCGATAATTTATAACCATTGCAATCAGCCATAACCGGCGGCACATCTACATCAATCGCCGCTATGACACGGAGCGGTTTTTGATGAAAGTCTATTGTTAAATTAATGGCTGCCGGTGCCGTAAAGCTAGCTTCACACGACGCTTTAATCTGCACTAAGACTAAATTAGTATTGACGTTGCCACGCAGCTCAGCCCTCAGCGGAAAGTTCACCGTAATAACCGATGCTGTACTATCGAGCACTGCCGCACCAGCTTTTGTGATTGTTAAAGTGCGCTTGCCGCCCATCCAAGCAATGCCTTTCTCTTCGTACAGCGTCTTAGGAATATAAGTATCTAAAACCAACCCTAACAGTCTGGCCGCGGCAGTTTCTTGCCGTGCATGAACATTGTGTGCCACTGTCGCGCCCACCCGGTCAAGCACTTGTTGGCGGGTTTGTTGACTGGCCAGCCCCTTAACGCTGGTCTCTTTATCAGAAGCGGCCACTGCATGGATTGAGGCAGACCATATCGCGATCAAACCTAAAAGTAATACACATAACTTCACAGTATTTCAGTGCCTCCACTCTTTTTATACGCCGCAGTGGCCATCAAAGTACATCCGCTAAAAGCTAGGCCTCAAAATCAAAGGCTTGCTCAAGTGCTTCAATAAAGCTTTTTATCTCTAACGTCATCACTGCAAATTCGGTATCGAACTGTTCGGCGGCTGTTTCTGGGTGACTATCATCGGCTTTATCTTTGATTTCGTCACCAAAGCGCAAGCGCTTAATAGCGAGGTCATCTTCTATAACACCGCTAACAATCTCCTTCCAGTTAAATGCCAGTTTGCTCACTACCATGCCGGAGTGAATATGGTTCAAAACCTCATCGGCGGTTAAGTCTTGTTTTTTACAGCGCACAATACGCTCATCTTTTGCCGCTGTGAGTTCGCACTCTTCACCAAGTTCAAAACCGCGCTCGGGCATGTCAAGCAGCCAGCGTGTTAATATTTGAGTGGCCGGTGCTTTAGGCTTGACAGGCACACAAGGTAAAGTCCCTAAAGCTTCACGCAGAGCACTTAATAAATCTTCGGCACGGCCTGCAGAGCCAGCGTTGACGACAATATAATTTTGCGTTGTTGCAATGTAGGCAAAGTCAGTGGCATTTTTTACAAATGCTTTAGGCAGTAGCTCAAAAATAAGCTCGTCTTTTAAACCATCTCGTTCTTTACGAGTTACGCGGCGGCCTTCTTGCTCACTGATATGCTGTATTTTTTCTTCGAGGGCTTCACGTATCACACCGCCGGGTAGGATTTTTTCCTGCTTTTTGAGTGCCACCATAATGTAGCCCGGTATAGCATGCACTAAAAGCTCGGAATGCCGCCCAAGGGGCGGCACAAAACCCTGTCGCTTTAAATCCAACTTGCCACACGGGCTAAATGTATGCGCGCTCAAGCGCTCATTTAGCTCATCGGCTGTGGTATTAAAGGCTTCGGTCAATCGATACAACCGTAGGTTTTTAAACCACATACGCGCTATGCCACGATATCAAGAAGTTCAACTTCAAATACTAACGCGGTATAAGGAGCAATTGAACCACCCGCACCACGCTCACCATAGGCAAGGTTATGCGGAATAAATAAACGCCACTTAGAACCTACAGGCATTAATTGTAAAGCTTCGGTCCAGCCAGCAATCACACCATTAACAGGGAATTCGGCAGGCTCGTTGCGCTCGACCGAACTATCGAAAACTGTACCGTCAATTAAAGTACCGTGATAATGAGTACGCACAGTGCTCGTAGCGCTAGGTTTTTCACCCGTACCTTCAGCAATGACTTCATACTGCAAACCCGACTCAAGCACAGTAATGCCGTCTTTTTTAGCGTTTTCGGCTAAAAATGCATCGCCAACTACCGATTGCTCTTTAGATTGCTCAGCGCGCTGCGCTTGAATGCGAGCGCTAATTTCTTTAAAGGCAACATCAAGGTCTTCGCGCGATACCGCAAACTCAGCGCCCTCAAAAGCATCTTTTAAGCCCGCAGAAACAGAGGCAATGTCCATTCCATCAAAAGGGTTAGCTAACAATTGGTCACCTAATTGACGACCAATACCGTAGCTTACTTTTTGCTCAAGTGTAGAAAAATCAGACATATTTGCTCCGTATATGGATTAGTAAAATGGCGGCGCAGTCTAGCACAGGAATAGGCGCGCCGCGCAATCACCAAAACCTACGCCTTGCGGCTACGCACACCTTACAGTGCTAACCGTGCCAGCGATATTGCCGCAGCGCTATTTTATGGCCATTGAAGATGACGCCTTCTGACTCTAATAGCGCCTTCTGACGCAAGTACCTCTGGCTATCAACCGCGAACGAAAGCTCGCCTCTGGCATTGACCACACGATGCCAAGGCAATGTAGTTTGCTTAGGCAGGTTTTTGAGTATGCGGCCCACATAGCGCGCATGACTGGGGTAGCCCGCAAGCTTTGCAAGGGCTCCATAAGTGATTACACGGCCTGAAGGTATAGTCGCCAATAATTGCCATACAATCGCATCAAGGGGGTCGAAGAGGGTTGTCGTTACAGTCATAGGGCTACCGTTGACAGTGGGTGCAATACACGGTGGTGCGATTTTGCAGGCGCTTTTCGGTCAGTGATTTAGCACACACACTGCAAGGCTTACCCCCCTGCCCATAAACATGCAGCTCTTGCGCAAAATAGCCCGGCTTACCGTCGCCGCCGACAAAGTCACGCAGGGTGGTGCCGCCGCGCTCAATGGCATGCGCCAAAATGGTTTTAATCGCTGCCACCAACAACTGCGCCTTAGGTCGGGTAAGCTTGTTGGCCGCTTTTAACGGGTGGATACCCGCCGCAAACAACGCCTCATTGGCATAAATATTACCCACTCCAACCACCACCTTAGCATCCATAATGAAGCTCTTGATGGGTTGAGTACTGCCCTGCGCGCGCTGGTACAAGTCATTTTCTGTGAAGGCCTCACTTAAGGGCTCGGGGCCCAAGTGGCTCAATAACTTACTGGTACTCACATCGTCACCTTCGTGCCATACAAAGGCGCCAAAGCGACGAGGGTCGTTATAGCGCAAGGTGGTGCCATCGTTAAAGGCCACATCAATATGGTCATGTTTACCAATGTCAGCGTCAGGCGCAACAATGCGTAAACTCCCCGACATACCCAAGTGCACCAACAGTGTACCAATATCAAAACGCAGCAATAAATACTTAGCACGGCGCGACACCGCAAGCAATTGACGCCCCTTAAGCTTGGCTGGCAGCTCGGGCAATACCGGCCAACGCAAGCGACCGTTACGCACAGTCATGCTGGCAATATTTTTTTGCTCGGTGTGTGGCGCTATGCCACGGCAAGTGGTTTCTACTTCGGGTAGCTCTGGCATACACAACACCTTTATCTTTATCGGTAAAAAATCAGTACGCATGCGATTAATGATCGCCCACAAAAAAGCCCAGCATTAGGCTGGGCTTTAAGATTGCAAATTAACTAAGCGGTGCTTACTTAATTTTGCCTTCTTTGTACATTACGTGCTTGCGAACAACGGGATCAAATTTTTTGATTTCCATTTTCTCAGGCATGGTGCGCTTGTTTTTAGTAGTGGTGTAAAAGTGACCGGTACCGGCACTTGAATTCAAACGGATTTTATCACGCATGATAGGTTCCTCTAGCTTAGTTAAGCAAAGTTGAGTTCAGCAATAATGCCGCTATTAAACTTTTTCGCCACGGGCGCGGATATCAGCCAAAACTTGGTCAATACCGTTTTTATCAATAATGCGCATACCTTTAGAGGTAAGACGCAATTTTACAAAGCGCTTCTCAGACTCGACCCAGAAACGGTGAGAGTGTAAGTTAGGCAAAAAACGACGCTTGGTGTGGTTTTTTGCGTGAGAAACGTTATTACCGGTTACTGGGCGCTTACCCGTAACTTGACATACCTTAGACATTGCTCTGCCTCGTTAAATCGTTAAATCGTAAATATCGCTTAAGCACTCTTCTGTGTAGCAGTTTAAAGTTTAAGCCGCTTGCAACAAAAAAGAGCCACAAATGTCGGACGTATTCCGATCGCTTTCGCCGCCGGATACTGTTGGCTTTGCAGTTTAAACACCCAATCAAATACCACCCAAAGACTAGCATTTAAAAAAGCAAAAAAACTACAAACTCCAGTCTCACTCACCACGTGTACCGCGTACGCTTACAATGCCACGCAAAACCACAATTAAACGGAGAAGCCTGAACAAAAAACAAGCAAACCCATGGGCTGGCCGAAAAGAGGCGCGTTTTATACCAGAATACCCCCTCTTAAGCAAATTTTTTATATTTAAAAGCCACTAGATTAGGCCTTTTTCACAAAACGAAAAAGGCTCGCCGTCACCCACCACAATGTGATCTAACACACGGACATCGACTAAGGCCAAAGCATCGCTAAGCCTGTGCGTGATTTGCTTATCAGCTCCGCTGGGGGCAGAACATCCCGACGGGTGGTTATGCGCCAAAATAACAGCCGCCGCATTAACTGTTAGCGCACGCTTAACAACCTCTCGAGGGTAGACACATGCGGCATCGATGGTCCCACGAAAGAGTTCTTCAAATTCAATCAGGCGATGCTGCGTATCTAAAAATAAAACAGCAAACACTTCTTGGCTGCGCCCCCCCAATCGCGCTTTAACTAAACGCTTAACCAGAGCAGCACTGTCAAGCGCATTACTGCGCGACAGCTGCTCATTAACGTGTCTAGCGGCCATTTCTAACACGGCTTGCAATTGACAGAATTTAGCCTGCCCCAAACCCAATCCCTGACAAAACTCACTCTCACTGGCCGACATGAGCACCTGCAATGAACCAAAATGCATCAACAATTCACGTGCGAGATCGACGGCGCTTTTACCGGCCACCCCAGTACGCAAAAAAATCGCCAGCAACTCCGCATCACTCAACGCACCTGCGCCACGGGCCAGTAGTTTTTCTCGTGGCCGCTCTGCACGCGGCCAATCCGTTATCGCCATAAACACTCCCTATTTCCCGACACTACAGAGCCTAGCAACTCATCAGACTCATTAACACACCCACCTGCTATATTTACAGCGTGTAGGTAGTAAGCACTAACACGCCAACACCTAATTAAAGCTAGCTGGCAATGAAAGTAAACACAATTTTATTGGACAAGAAACTTGGGAAAAGGCTGTAATATTTGCTATCTTAAACGCCTAAAAGTCGAGGGCACCCACAGCGCATGAACCACTTAACCGATAAAAATATTTTGCTTGGCGTAACTGGCGGCATTGCAGCCTATAAAAGTGCTGAGCTGATTCGCGCGCTCACAAAACTTGGCGCCAACGTTCAAGTGATTACTACGCCTGCTGCCGAGTCCTTTATCACCCCGCTAACACTGCAAGCGCTGTCGGGCAACCCTGTGCGCAACTCGCTCCTCGACCCTAGCGCCGAAGCCGGCATGGGGCATATTGAATTAGCCCGCTGGGCCGACCTGATTGTTGTAGCACCTGCTAGCGCTGATTTTTTAGCGCGCCTTGCGCATGGCTTTGCTAGCGACTTGCTCAGCACAGTTTGTCTTGCCGCTGCATGCCCTATCGCGGTGGCACCGGCAATGAATCAAGCCATGTGGCACAATCACGTCACGCAAAGTAACATGGCAAAAATAGCGGCTTTTCCGCATATTATAGTGTGTGGGCCTGCCGCCGGCGAGCAAGCCTGCGGCGACGTAGGTTATGGTCGAATGGAAGAACCCAGCACCATCACCGAATTCATCACCCAACACTTCACATCTCAGCCGACCTCTTCAAGCCCGCAGCAGCTTGCTGGGCTGCACGTTGTGATTAGTGCAGGCCCCACCAGAGAAGCCATTGACCCCGTGCGCTACCTAAGCAACGAAAGCTCGGGAAAAATGGGCTATGCGCTCGCGCAAGCCGCTTTGGATGCAGGAGCTCGGGTGACACTGATTAGCGGCCCTAGTGCCTTAACGCCACCTGCAGCGTGCACCACAACTCACGTCCTCAGTGCACAACAAATGCATAGCGCCTGCCTAACCGCAGCCGCAACAGCTGATATATTTATTGGCGCTGCGGCCGTTGCCGACTTTAGGCCTGCACACCAGCAAGAGCAAAAAATCAAAAAAGGAAGCTCAGACACCATGCATATTGAACTCATTAAAAACCCCGATATTATTGCCGATGTGGCCCAGCTAACACCCAAGCCTTGGGTGATTGGTTTTGCCGCTGAAACCCAAGATGTTGAGCAGTACGCACTCGGCAAACTCCAAGCCAAAAACCTCGATGCCATTATTGCTAATGATGTCTCTGATAAAAGTATTGGGTTTAATAGCGATCATAACGCCGTTAGTATTATTACTCATCAAGGCACTCATCGCATCGCGCAAAACCACAAGCATGCCATTGCTACTTCGATTATTCATCACATTAGCCAACTGACAGTGAGCCACTAATCTATGAGTGTTTCTCCAGCATCAGAATCTCAATTTTCACCCGTTAAAATGTGGCTCACAGGTAGCTTGCTGGTTGCTACGATCATTTGCAGTAGTATCAGTTATTTTTTTTGGCACGCACTGGTAGTATCAGAACAAGACAGCCAACGCCATAAATTTAGTCAGCAATATTTAACAAAGGCCTCATCCAACATTAGTGGGCACTTACTCAGCCTCAATAAAAAACTGATGTTTTTTGGCCAAAATACTCAGCTAACTCAAGCCTTTAAACACGAAGACCAGCGCCAACTTCGCAGTATTCGCTTAAACATTATGAATAGCTTGCCAGAAGCCGAGAGCATTCGGCTGATTCCTTTTGGCAAAGCCAAGCTCAATCTTGATGCACAAGTGCCACTACGCTTTTCGGATATGGAAATTATTCAGCGCATCGAAAATCGTGAGGCAGTCCAACCTGAGGCCGTCAAACTCAAACAAGGTTGGCGCTTAAGTTTTGCCGTACCGATTCCTAGCGACCCCAGTCAACCCGTTGCAGGCACTTTACTGGTGACAGCACACCTTGACCGCACCTTTGAAGCGATGACTCAAGGCCTAGAAAATGTTGGTAAATTCACACTATTGCAAACATACAAAGGTGGGCAACACCGATTATTCAGCCAAGGTGAGGGCCAGTATTTACCTCCCGCGAGCATAGCCATTAAAGGTACGCCCTGGATAGTCGAATATATTGCCTCAAAAAACATTACTCAATTGGTAGATACCAACTGGGTCATATTTGCCATTAGCGCCTGCATCACTTGGATTGTTGGTATCGCACTGGCCATTAGCTTGGGCTTATTTATTGGCTTACGGGATGAGCGTAAGCGTGCAGCCATTGCCAAAACCTATCAGCGCATGGGCACCACCGTTAACCAAAGCACTACGCCAACGCAACGCAGTTTAGACACCGATATTCTCGATATCACCATTGATGAAGACGATGATCTACTCGGATTTAATGAGACTCCAGTGCCACCCGAAGAGAGCGATCAGGCAGCAGGGCGTGAAGATGATGCATCAGCAACCACTCAGGCAACCCCCGCTCCAATCAACCAAGTCCCTAGCCATATCTTTCGCGCTTATGATATTCGCGGTCTTGTTGACAACGATATTACCATCGACATAGCTCAACTTATTGGACAGGCACTCGGCAGTGAAGCGCTCGACTTAGGCGAAGACACTTTAATTGTGGGCCGCGACGCCAGAACTCACAGCCCACTACTTACCGAATATTTAGTGCGCGGCATATTAAGCACAGGCTGTCATGTGGTGAATATTGGCACCGTGCCTACGCCTGTTGTGTACTTTGCTACTGAGACGCTCGAAAGCAGTCGCTCTGGCGTGATGGTGACAGCTAGCCATAACGGCCCAGAATACAACGGCTTTAAATGTGTAATGCAAGGACGATGTCGCTCAGAAGAAGACATTCAAGCTATTTTAGCGCGCATTGAACAAAATAAATTCCACACCGGTACAGGTACAGAGAGACGTCACGATATCATCAACGATTACATCGAGACCATTTTTGCCGACGTAGCACTTGGCGGTGACCTCTCGGTTGTGGTGGATGCCGGTAATGGTGTAACCGGTAAAATTGCGCCGCGTCTTTTTGAAGAAATAGGCTGTGAAGTCACGGCCCTCAACTGCGACCTTGACGGAACCTTCCCCAATCACGGGCCCGACCCAACCAACCCCAAAAACTTGGAGCAATTAATCGCAAAAGTGGCCGAAACTAAGGCTGATTTTGGTGTGGCATTTGATGGCGATGGCGACCGCTTGGTAGTGATCACTAATACCGGTAAGATTATTTGGCCAGATCGCCTATTAATGCTATTTGCCAAAGATATTCTCAGCCGCAACCCTGGGGCCGATGTCGTGTACGATGTGAAATGTACGCGTAGTATTAATGCGATTGTTACACAATTTGGCGGGCGTCCTATTATGTGGAAAACTGGGCACGCGCCGATGAAGGCCAAAATTGCAGAAACCGGCGCACTTCTTGGCGGCGAATACTCAGGTCATATTTTTATTAAAGAGCGCTGGTTTGGCTTTGATGATGGGATATATGTTGCCGCACGACTCGCTGAAATTGTGAGCTTAATTGGCGACACTCTCGACAATATTTTTGAAGAGTTCCCTGAGCTACCGCATACTAACGAAATACTCGTACCCTCAAGTGATGGCGCAAAATTTGGCATCATTGAAGCACTGAAAGAGAGCGCCGATTTTAAAGAAGCTAAAATCACAACGCTCGATGGAATTCGTGTTGACTTCGCTTACGGCTGGGGCATCGTGCGAGCCTCTAACACATCACCTAATTTAACCTTGCGCGCAGAAGCGCAAAACGACGCTCAGCTACATGATATCAAAGCATTACTAACACGTGAATTAAGAAAAATTGATACTGCACTTACACCTAAATGGTAACACTGCCGCAGTACACTTAGGGCGTTCAAACCATCGGCAGCGTTGCACGCTTCGACTTTACACTCATCAAAGTCTTGGTGGCATGCTTTTATAGTTGCGCTGATGAGCAGTACTATAAAAGCAGTCCTTATGCGAGCGCACAACCTAATCCTTGCTATCGCTGCAAGGGCAGTGCTTAAATACCCCAAATGATTCATTTGCACCCAATCAAAAAAGGCTTGTCAACTTGGCTAAACCACAGCAAATAATACACATTCAAGGCGCCGCCTAGGGGCGCATAACTGAGGCTATCCATGTCAATGATTAGTGATGCTAGCGCTATAGCACAGGTTTTAACTGAAGCACTACCGTATATCCAACGTTTTACCAATAAAACAATTGTCGTAAAATTTGGCGGCAATGCCATGATCGATCAAGCTCTGCAAAATAGTTTTGCACGCGATATTGTCTTGATGAAAATTGTAGGCATGAACCCAATTGTTGTGCATGGTGGCGGCCCTCAAATAGGTGAACTACTCACAAAACTGAATATAGACTCTCATTTTATTGACGGCATGCGCGTCACAGACAACGCCACTATGGATGTCGTAGAGATGGTGCTCGGAGGATCAGTCAACAAACAAATTGTTAACCTGATCAACAATAATGGCGGTCACGCCATTGGGGTTACCGGCAAAGATGGGCGCTTTATTCGGGCCAAAAAAATGGCCGTTACCCGTCAAACCCCTGACATGAAAGCACCAGAAATTATTGATATTGGCCAGGTTGGCGAAGTGGCGAGCATTGATCGCAGTGTTATCGACTTACTTGTGCAGGGCGATTTTATTCCGGTCATCGCACCGATTGGTGTCGGTGACGATGGGCAGTCATACAATATTAATGCCGACCTAGTCGCTGGCAAAATTGCTGAGGTTATGCAGGCTGAAAAGCTCATGCTATTAACCAATGTCAGTGGTTTGCAAGATAAACAAGGTGATGTATTAACCGGCTTAACGACCGCACGAGTGGATGAACTCATTAGTGATGGTACGATTTACGGCGGCATGCTCCCTAAAATACAATGCGCTCTAGACGCAGTTAAATCAGGTGTCGCTAGTGCTCATATTGTAGACGGCCGAGTACCGCATGCTGTGTTACTCGAAATATTTACCGATGCAGGCGTAGGCACACTGATCACAGATAACCACTCGCACATTGCCTCCTAACGCCCCGCATCAACATTTAAACCAGCTTGAGTATGTAATGACAAATACGCCCCCTGTAAACCCTAAAACATCACGTAAACAACAAATTTTAGAAACTCTTGCATTTATGCTAGAGGACAACCCCGGCGAGCGCATCAGTATCGCGGCACTGGCCAAGAGCGTAGGCGTATCAGAGGCGGCATTATATCGCCACTTCCCCAGTAAAACAAAAATGCTAGAGGGGCTGATTGAGTTTGCAGAAGATGCCGTGCTCAGCCGCGCCAGCCTTATTGCCAACGACCAACTCAGTGCCTTTGAAAAACTGGAGCGCATTACTTATGTGTATTTAATGTTTTGCGAACGCAACCCCGGTATTACACGCCTACTCACCGGCGATGCCATCAGCGGTGAACGAGATCGCTTGCATGCCCGCGTGCGCAAATTTTTTGATCGCTTAAATACCGAGATGCGCCAAATACTGCGCAAAGCCGAGCTTGCCGAAGGATTACATCTACAACTGTCAATTAACGAAACCGTTAGCCTTGTACAAGCTTGCGTTGAGGGCCATATTGCAGCCTTTGTTCGCAGCCATTTTAAAGAAATCGCAAGCAACTCTTGGCAAAAAAAATGGCAATGCCTAAGTCTTGGACTTATTAATAACACCCTATAAGTCACCTTCGATCACCCACCCATATAACCCCAAAAGGCACTTATCTAGAAGTGCGCCCAGCGCCTTTTAGATAAGTGCCTTTTAAGTGAAGTGCCCAGCAAAATTTTATATCATTAACCAACTGACGCATTACTTTTAGCTGTATGCACCCAAGCGTGCAACTAAAACCCTGACATACAACGAAAACCTTGGAACAGCTACAGCCTTGGAACAACTGCAGCCTTGACGTACAACTATAGTCCTGAAAGGGTTTGCTGGGCACCTTCGTTCTTTTTATTCACAGACGAGCCTTCAAGCTCACCCGTGTCAGCTTTAGACCCTGAATCGTCGGCCTCTTCAGCAGCCTGCAGCTTATGCATTGCCTCTGGGTTAAAGCGCTCCACCCCCTGAGTAAACAATTGTTTTTCTTGTGTAAAACGGGTCACTATTTCTTCTTTTTCATGTTTGCGTTGCTGATAGATCGCTTGAGTGGCCGTCATTTTTTCGTTCAAGGCACTGAGTGTATCGAGTACATTATTCGGTACCACTTTACCTGCTCTTTCTAAGTTCGCAGCCCGCACGGTGAGGTCATCGATTTCTGCTTGAATCCCTTCGATACTCCCCTCAACCAACAATATGCTGGCCTCAACATGGATAAGCTTGCGCTGTTTAGCGGCTTCAATATCGCGCACCGTACTATAGCGTCTGGCCAATAGCTCGTAACTGGCTTTTAACTCGGCTTGGGCGCGCTGCATCTCAACTAACTCAGGGTCTAAAGCAGGCTCGACCACTTGCACCACACGACCATTAGCCGAAATAACCTCGTAGCCGTTAGCCACATATCGCGGAGGTATCGACTGACCCAATACTTTTACACCCTCTTCATTCACATAGCGATAATACTGCCCTTGCGCATAAACATCACTCGTCATACCAACACTGACAACGCCCGTTACAACCCATGCCGTCAAGGTAACAATGCGCGCTAGCGGGCGTAGTAGCCCGCTATAAGACTTATGCTTTAAATCCATTTTATTGCGACCGGTTTTCCCATCGCGCATTGGCCATATCATTCATTCACACCATATTTTTTGCGATAGGCTAAAACCTTATCATAAATACCAGGGTATTCCTGCGAACGCGCCTGCAAGTAACTCATAATGTCATCCAGTTTTATCAGGCTAACCACCTGAATACCTGTTTGCTGCTCTAACTCGGCAATAGCTGAGTGCTCGCCTTGGCCTCTCTCTTGCCGATTAAGCCCAATAACAATCGCCGCCGCGGTTGCCTTGGCATCACTAATCATAGCCAATACTTCACGTACTGCCGTACCAGCGGTAATCACATCATCAACAATAGCTACGCGCCCTTCAAGAGCAGCGCCCACAACCGTACCGCCTTCACCATGTGTTTTGGCCTCTTTACGATTATAAGCAAAAGGGTAATCTTGCTCATACCGATCAGCCAGCGCTGAAGCTGTGGCAACAGCCAAGGGAATACCTTTATAAGCCGGCCCAAAAATCATATCAAAAGGCACGCCTGAATCGATTAAAGCCTGTGCGTAAAAGCGCCCTAGTTTAGCCAATGCTAAACCTGTTCTAAATTGTCCTGCATTAAAAAAGTACGGGCTAACGCGCCCAGACTTCAAGGTGAACTCTCCAAATTTTAGCGCCTGACACTCTAAGGCAAGCTCTATAAATTGCTGCTGATACGACTCCACGCTCGACTCCTAATTACACAATAAACGTTATATTCTACCGCTTTTCCTGAATCTATGCTGAGCAAGTTGCGACCTACGGGCTTTTTAAACCCATTTCATACACATACAAGCCCAACAGCCATCACACCTGCGGGCAAGATTTGCTATAATAGGTGGTTAGCCTTTACTGTTTACGCAATCGCGAACCGCATCATGCATGGCTAAACTAAACTATCACAGACTGCACGTTTAAACGCGATAAATAGCATGTTCATCGCTAACACGCAATGCGTTCAAAACAAGAGGTTGGAATGCGAATCATCTCACTGAGTGTTGACGGGATACATCAAGCCGCAAAGCGCGGGCTATACGACTGGCTCGCCCAGCAAGACGCAGATGTTATTTGCCTACAAGATTTACGCGCATTAGAGTCCGAACTCGATGCCGATATATTTCACCCCGCGGGCTACTTTGCTTATTTTTTTGACTCGGGCATTAAGCATTACAATGGTGTTGCTATTTATACACGCCAGCAACCTAAGGCTCTGATATTTGGCTTAGGCTTTAGTAGCGGCATTGATATGGAAGGCCGCTACTTACAGGTCGATTTTGAGCAACACAGCATAGGCTCACTACTCGCACCTGCGGCGCTGAGAGAAACCGAGTCTATCGATGACAAAATACATTTTTATGACGATCTGCAAGCGCTATTACATAAAATCACGCGCAAGCGTCGGCATTTTATATTTTGCGGCAACTGGGCAATGGCGCACACACGTAAAGACGTGCAAAATTGGCAAGACCATACCGATGATGCCGGCTTTTTAGCTCACGAGCAGCAATGGTTAAAACAATTGTATGCTCAAGTAGGTTACTGTGACGCTTTTCGATTAGTCAATAGCGATAACGATGAATTCTCCTGGTGGCCGTCGGGTACTCAAGGCGAGGGCGATGGTTGGCGCACCGACTTTCAAGTGATCAGTCACGCCTTAAAAAGTAAAGTTGAATACGCCACAATTTATAAAAGCCAAAGCTTTTCAAGCCACCAGCCCGTTATTATCGACTACGATATTGACAGCGAAGAGCTTTAGTCTGACAAGTCACCCAAGCTGCACTTCTGACTAATACAAGCAAATACTCACCCTAAATGGCCTCTACTTAAAAGTCTATCCCCCGAATAACTTCCTCGCAATAGCGCCGGAGGCAGTTATTCGGCAAAAGGAAAGCTTGCACCATAGACACTCACGCCCACTGATATCAAAGGTACCGCGCTCTGCTACACTGCAATGCCCATATCTATACCAACACCCAGACGCGCACCAATTTTACCAAGCTCCTTACAGCGATACCTTGGCCAACACCCGTACTTATCCACTGAGCTGACTTAATAGAGCGTCGAGATAATATAAATTTGCATGTCAATAATGCACTATTGTTGATATTGATGCCAAAAAAATAACCCTTTCACGATACAATTGTTTAACATGGTACATATAAACCCGTAACACAGCCAGCACTTATTTGTACTGCAAACTGCTATCGTAAGGCCAAGTAACTTGAAAAACACCGTGACGACACTACAAGGTATTTATAACAGTGAATTGCTCCCTAAGATTTTAGGGTTATGCCAACACTTATTCCCTCCGATCATTAAGCGTGCATGCCAAAACAGTTTGCCAGCGCTTAACACTAACGATCAAGACATTGCCAATATCAATGCTATCGTACAATTAAAGCTCAAAAAAGCACTCTACCTACATGCACTCGAGGCGCCGCCTGAAGTTTTTACAGATCACGTCACACACACACGGAATGAGCGAATAGAAGAGCGAGTGTCCGAGCTCAGCCGCAACTTAAGCGCCATAACCCAAATTCATATACCGAACGCCTCTAACCCTTTGGCACCAGCACCCGTATTCACGCTTATTGAACAATCACTAACAATGAATTACGGCTATCAGCCTAGCGCTTTACAAGCCGACATCGAACAGCAGTTTCTCCTACTCGCCAGAGGATTTTATAAAAAGATTAATACTTTCTTCACTCCTTATCTATCAAAACCAAGCGGCACCTTAGATACAGCTATCGATAAGCCTGAACTGATTGTAGATGCAGAATTTGAATGGGCCATCGAAGCACAAGAGCAAGCCCCAAAAGACCCCGTAACGATCGTGGCCGCTAGCTCTCCAGTAACTCAACTTGACCATACCAGTGATACTAGCGCGACAGTCGCCGAGCCAAATCAAGATCTTTCAACCAGAGCGCAGACCAATACCCAGCAACTACAGAGCAAAGAGTTAAAACCACGCACCATAAAAACCCATAAACACACAGCCATTAATGGCAATACACGACAGGCTACAGGCTACACACTTGATCAATCTAGAGCTGCGATAGAACACACTAAATATTTTTTTGATCATGAGCTCAACGCAGGCAAAATTGGCTCGCACTTTCATGCGCTATGCAAAAGAATATATATTACAGCTATTAACTACTCACTCATCACGCCCGATGCTTTTAGTAAAGACAGTGACAACCCTTTTAAACAAGTTTTACTGCACATTAAACACATCGGTATACACTGCCGCGAAGATACGCAATCAAAAGCTAACCTAGCACTGGCCGACGCAACCGAAGCCGCAATTAACCAGCTCATCAAAAACACCTTAGAAGGTGACATTAACCTACAGCGCACAATCACAACGCTATCACGACTGATTAAACAATTCACAAATGCACAAATTATCACAACACCTACAAACCCTGATGGCGCTGTCTCCCCCCTCGCAGCCACTCGCACTCAGGCTCAGCATCTTATTGATGCCATTATGAACGATAATGCACCCAGTCATTCGGTTGCCGCTGAGCTAAAGCAAGACTGGGTACATGTACTCGAGGTTATAGGCAATACCCATGGCGTGAATTCGCCACCTTGGGGGCAAGCGATCGAAAACTTCATCGATTTGTTAGCCTTTAAGAAGTGCAGCCCGCTACCGGCGATACTCGCGCATGCTGTTCAAGAGCAATTAAAACTCGCAGGGCTAAGTACTGTTTTACGTACTCAAATGCCGCCACTGAAAATAGTACCGCCCGTAAATACAGATAAAGAAGCGGGATTAACAAGTGAACCTAAAAAAGAGGTGCGCACACACAAACCAGCACATGCAGTTACCACCAAAATTATTCAATCGCTTCAAGAGGGCATGTGGTTTGATTATAATGATAACGGTGTGGTTTTGCGCTGTAAGCTTGCCGCTATTATCAAATCAATAAAACACTATATTTTTATTTCACGCGAGGGTAAAAAAGTACTCGAGCTGCATTATGATGATTTACAACCCATGCTCATTCGCAACGAGCTCAGTCTGTGCCTCAATGTTTCACTTAACAGCAGTCTTGAAGATGTCATGACCAATATCAAAAATACGCACTCACCAGAAAGCGCTTAAGATAGGAATAGAACGCAAGAATAGCTTAAAAAAGGGTAACTATTCAGAGGTCCGGAAATCGGGCGCTAATGAATCATTTACTGGGCCGCTCAAGCCATCCATGGTCGCTATATAAGCGCTCCCGGTGCTTAAATGCCTAGGAAATAACCCATCAGCACCCTGCTGAGAGGTTATTTTGGGTTCGGCTGAATAGTTACAAAAAAGTATAACTTAGACGCTATAGAGCCCCGCAAGGGGCTTGCTATACAATCGCTATACAATCACGAAGGCCTGCGCTCAATGCGCATCAGCTGTGCGCCTAAAATAGACAAGATACAATAAGCTGTAAAATAATAAAATCCATTATGTAAGCTAGCCGTGGCACTGGGATGTGCTTGACCCGCCATATAGGCCATAAAAATGCCTACAACAAAGACATCAGCCATAGACCACTTGCTGATGATTAAAACCAACTTATGTAAATAATAGCGCACATCCGGCATCGGTAAGGTAAATGCCAGCAATAAAAAAATAGCTTTAAGCAAAGGTACAATCACACTAAATAATAAAATGAGTATGGCTACCGTTTGGTTGCCGCTATCAAATAAAGACCGTACCGATTGCATAATACTTTGTGTTTGATTGTAAAATTCCATACGTCCAATTAATGGCAAAGAGGCCTCAATGGTTAAGTTCATCATGGGCTGTGTTAAACCGGGGTATAGCATCACCAAAGATAATAGAATTAAGACTAAAGCAGCAGTATTGCGCTGCCAATTTTGATACCGCTGCGGGCCCTGCTGTAAAGCTCGCTCCAGCTCGCCAGACTGAACCAAAGGGCTAGGTAATTCAGACATAAACACCTCTATTATCTATAAAATATCGTTAAATAGAGCAGGTCATCATGCATAAACACAGAGTACGTCTCCTTGTCGTCAGTGTTTATGCATGATGACCTGCCCGCTAATGATCCCGGTTAACCAAATATTACTCTGCTAACAGCAATAGTGTTGCAATATAACCGGCAGTATACGCGATCAGTAACTGCGGAATATATTTTCCATATTGCATAAAGGTGAGCTCACGCATTTTGCTCATGGCAACAATACCTGCAGCTGAGCCAATAACCAACAAAGAGCCACCTACACCAACTGCATAGGTTAATGCCAACCACTGAGGATTTGACAAATTAGGTTCGGCTTTAAGTAAAGCCGCCGTTAACGGTACGTTATCTAAAAACGAAGACAGCGCACCCATAGCAAAGCTAGAAATATTAGGATCTACTGCAAAATAAAAATCCGTCACCCACAGTAAAATGCCCACTTCTTTTAGCGCGCCAACAATTAATAAAATACCTAAAAAGAACATTAATGTGTCGAATTGAATTTGGCGTACATATTCCAGCAAATGCACTTCTTGGTGGTATTTATTCACCACGCCGCCAATCAAAAACATCACCGAAAGCCCCATTAAAAAAGTAAGCACCGGTGGCATACCAAAAAATATATTAAACACCATTGTGCATACGATTGTACTAAAAAACAGGCCGGCAATCACAACATCTAATGGCTCAATCGTGTGCGCGTTAACTTCGGCCACCACACGCCGGCTACGCCCAATACTCATCAAGACAGCCAATACTGCAACACCCACTAATGTCGGCGCCGCCAAGGCTAAGAGCTCGGCAATGGTGACGTGTCCTGCACTAAAAATCATAAGCGTTGTCACGTCACCGGTGATTAAAATAACGCCACCGGAGTTAACCGCAAACACCACCAACACACACAACTTAACTCGCTCTTTAACCTCTAATTTAAACGCCTGCACCACACCGAGCGTCACTAAGGTGGCTGTAATATTATCGCAAAGCATTGATAAAATGACGGCAAATACTGCCAGCAGTAAAGTCAGCTGCCTCAGGGTTAATTCACCGGGTAATACGCGACTCACAACATCGCCCACTAAACCTCGGGCATTTAGATAAGCCACAAAGGTCATTGTAGCCATTAAAAATAACCACAAAGAGGCGATATCTAATAAATTTTCATTGAGCATTTCTTTGGTGTGCTCAAGGCGACCATTTTGTGAGGCGAAAATAAACAATACGCACCAACTCAAACACCCCAAAAACAATGTACTTTTCGCTTTATTGAGATGGATAACCTCTTCAAAGGCAATACCTAAAAGCGCCAACAAAGCCAGCACAATAATGATGGTTTCCATAATTACTTAATCACTTAAAAATTAAAAACAAGTCCAGCAGATACGCAAAGCGTACCTATTTATACGCCTAAATGCTGCTTGAAAACAGCCATAGCTCGCTCGGTTTGCGCCACAGTGCCTATCGTCACTCTAAGCCCAATTTCACCTTGTGCGTTGGGCT
Source organism: Marinagarivorans algicola (assembly GCF_001292705.1). Taxonomy (GTDB): domain Bacteria; phylum Pseudomonadota; class Gammaproteobacteria; order Pseudomonadales; family Cellvibrionaceae; genus Marinagarivorans; species Marinagarivorans algicola. Next base: position 16,429 of record NZ_LGAK01000039.1, on the reverse strand, counting down.
TAGGGCGTACCAATATTCCCGCAGCGGCTAAAGCCTCATTAAGCGCTTTAGGGTTGGGTGGAAAACACCAAATATAATTCGCACTGCTAGGCCAGAATGTAATGTGGTGACATGTTAAAAATTGCTCCAGCGCAGGCTTGGCTTTTTGCATGACTTCGGCGACATAATCGTGTGTATACGCTGGATTTTTAAGGGCTGCACGAATCGCAACAATCGCTAGCTGATTAATGTCGTAAGGGCCTCGCACGTTTAACAGCGCTTGAATATTTTCACGGCAACTCACGACAAAGCCTAGACGCAAAGAAGGTAAGCCCCAAGTTTTTGAAAAGGTTCGGGTAATCACTAAGTTGGAATATTGCTCAACCCAATCACATACGGTCAAACCAGAATATTCAAAATAGCATTCATCAATGAGCAACGTAGCGTGTGGTGCGGCCGCTAATATTTGTGCAATAGCCTCACGACTAACACCTGTGCCACAAGGGTTATTCGGGTTAGCAACGCAAATGATACGCGTTTTGGAGGTAATCGCCTTAAGTATGCCAGCCAGAGGAAACCCTTCACTTAATGTGTACGTTGGCTCAATAACAGTCAGGTTTTCGACTTTTGCACACTGGTGATACATAGCAAAACTGGGGCTAGGAATAATGGCTTCATCACCAGGGCTACACGATGCGCGAATAATTAAATCAATTCCCTGGTCAGACCCATTGGTAATCATGACCTGCTCAGCTTTCACACCACAATACTCTGCAATAACGGTCTCGACATCAGCATAAGCCGGATACATCTGCAAGCGGCCCGCATGAATATATTCAACAAGCGCTTGCGTGACCGCTTCACTCACCGGTAGCGTGCGCTCATTAAAATCGAGCAATAGATGGCTTGCAGGATCACGACCATCAAGAGGGGGCTTGTAGGCGCTCATCGCGTGAATATGTTTTTTAAAAGTAGCCACAGGGCTCCTCCGTCGAAAGAGATAAAAAAGATTCAGCCTAACGGGTAGGCCTCACTGAGTAGAAACTAATAGGGATATGCAATCGTCAGCACTAAAACGATCTCGTCGATCATCTGGGAGCGCCTTAACGGGACCCCTCTGACTCGCTACATAACAAAAATAAGAAAAATGAAAATGGCATTAGTACACAACATATATAAACAGAGATTCGCTCAATACCCACTCACAATCAAGCTAATATTAAACGCTTAAACTAATACTAAATTATCGCGATGAATTAATTCATCAAAATCGCTATAACCCAAGAGTAAAGCAATATCTGAACTGGTTTTGCCCATGATTTTACTCGCCTCGTCACTGCTATAATTCACCAAACCACGCGCCACCTCATGCCCTTTGTCGTCAAGGCAAATAACAAGCTCACCCTTAGTAAAAAAGCCTTTAACATGTTTAACGCCAACAGGCAGCAAGCTCTTACCTTGCTCACGCAGTACTGTCACCGCACCAGCATCTAAAGTGAGCTCGCCTCGCGCTTGTAAATGCCCGGCAAGCCAGCTTTTGCGGGCAGCAATAGGAGCCTGCTCAGCATATAGCAATGTACCCAAAGGCTCGCCAGCAGCCACTTGAGTAATAATATTAGGCAAGCGACCACCGACAATAACGGTATCAGCACCCGATCTAGCTGCCAATCGGGCAGCGCGTACTTTGGTTTGCATACCACCAGTACCCAGTAAACCACCGCCACCCGCTTTCGTATCTAAACCAGCATCGCGAGCACAACACTCAGTAATGATTTTAGCCTTGGGGTTAGCGCGTGGATCGGCATCAAACATACCGGCTTGATCTGTAAGCAACATCAGACTATCAGCCTCAATACAATTGGCGACTAGCGCACCTAAAGTATCATTATCACCAAAACGAATTTCATCAGTCACCACAGTATCGTTTTCGTTAACAATAGGGACAACACCCATAGCGATTAGTGTTTTTAAAGTTGTGCGGGCATTCAAATAGCGCTGGCGATTAGAAAAATCATCATGATCGAGCAGTACCTGAGCCGTAGTGATCCCGTACTGTGAAAAAACCGCTTCATAAGCTTGAATCAGGCCCGCCTGCCCCACTGCTGCAGCGGCTTGCAGCGCATGAATAGACGATGGGCGTGTCGTCCAGCCTAAGCGCGTCATGCCTGCAGCAACAGCTCCCGAAGAAACCAGCACCACCTCATAGTCAGCCTTAATCAGTGCGGCTATTTGGCAACCCCACTCTTCTATACGCTCACGCGCCAAACCCGTACCGTCATTAGTCAGTAATGCACTGCCAATTTTAACCACCCAGCGACGGCTTTGCTTTATGCGTTGGCGTGATAAATGTGGGGTATCGGGACGATGTTTATTATTCACCGGGTCACCATATTCAGCGGGTTAACTGCGCATTGATAAGTATCAAGCGGCATGGGGTATAGGGTTTTCTGGCTAAATCAAAACCTACAATACAGCGCGCCTGCTCGGCCATGGTGCTTATACAGCACCCTATCACACCGAATCGATGACTTAGGGTGCGTAAGTGACTTCGACATCATAATCATCGTCATCAAAGTCATCGTCTTCTTTTTTGGCTTCACGGATAGCTTTGCGTGCCGCATGATGTTTCTCGCGTAGGGCTTGAATATGCTCTCGTGCCTCACGCTGCATCTTCGACTGTAACACTTGCTCAGCTGCTGCTTTTTCGGGATCGGCGCGTTCGATTTCCCATACCTCTTCGAGGTAGTTAAGTAATTCGCCACATAAAACATCGGTACCTTGTCGATTAACCGCCGAAATCACATACACAGGGCCGGTCCAATCGAGCGCCTCGATAATGTTTTGCTTGCGGCTTTCAAGCTCCGCTTCATCCAGCAAATCTGCTTTATTCAAGATCAACCAGCGCTCGCGTTTGGCTAATGTAGGGCTAAAGCGCTCTAACTCGCGTGTAATGCTGATCGCGTTATCAATGGGGTCTGAGCCATCAATGGGGTAAATATCGACGAGGTGTAATAATACACGGCAACGCGTTAAGTGCTTTAAGAAACGAATCCCCAAACCTGCGCCATCTGACGCCCCTTCGATTAACCCTGGAATATCAGCCACAACGAAGCTGCGATACTTATTGATTTTGACCACACCTAAACTAGGCACTAATGTTGTAAAAGGGTAGTCGGCCACTTTGGGCTCGGCCGCTGATACGGCGCGAATAAACGTCGATTTACCCGCATTCGGCAACCCCAACATACCCGCATCAGCCAACACCTTGAGTTCGAGCTTAATACTACGTGCTTCGCCTTCGGTACCCTCTGTAATTTGACGAGGTGCGCGATTCACACTCGATTTAAAGCGAGTGTTACCTAACCCATGCCAGCCCGCTTTAGCCACCAGCATTTGCTGACCCACTTCAGTCAAATCACCGAGCACATCACCGGTTTCCTCATCAATAACCGAGGTCCCAATGGGTACCGGCAAAATTAAGTCGTCTCCTTTTTGCCCAGTACAATTGGTACCGCGCCCGCCTTCACCGTTTTGAGCAAAGAATTTTTTAGTAAAGCGGTAATCCACTAGCGTATTTAAATTCTCGTCCGCCTCGAGATATACCGAACCGCCATCACCGCCATCACCGCCATCGGGGCCGCCTTTGGCAATATACTTTTCACGCCTAAAACTACAACAGCCGTTACCGCCTTTACCAGCTTGCACAAAAATGGGGGCTTCATCAACAAACTTCATACCACTTTACCTATAAAAAAAAGATTAACACTCAAAGCGCCAATGCGCTTTCTACAATCACAGCATCAATCATTGCTAAAGTACTTGATAGCTTCAATAACTGCATTTTATGAACGATTAATGACCCGTCATATCATGACTAGCGATACCCGATCACATAATATCGACCAACAAGGCAAGTGTTTTAGCAATAAATAATGCATTTACGCTCATGCACCTAACCAGCACATTAAACATAATACACAAACAAAAAAGCCCCATCACTAGACGGGGCCTTAGATCTTACTCACCGAGCGTTTTTTAATTAAGCAACAATGCTTACAAAACGACGATTTTTAGGACCTTTGATCTCAAACTTCACAGCACCGTCAGTTTTAGCGAACAAAGTATGGTCTTTACCGATACCTACGTTCTCACCTGGGTGAAATTGAGTGCCGCGCTGACGAACAAGAATATTGCCCGCAACTACCGCTTGACCACCAAAAAGTTTAACACCTAAGCGCTTACTCTCGGAATCGCGTCCGTTACGCGTACTACCACCAGCTTTTTTATGAGCCATTGTCTATACCCTCTTAACCTTTGATTCCAGTGATTTTAACTTCTGTATACCACTGACGATGACCTTGACGCTTCATAGAGTGCTTGCGACGACGGAATTTGATGATAGTGACTTTATCACCACGACCATGCGCAACAACTTCTGCTTCAACAGTCGCGCCGCTAACAACAGGAGTACCTACTTTAACGTCATCGCCGTTTGCAACCATCAACACTTGGTCGAAAGAAATAGTTGCACCGGTTTCGGCTTCAATTTTTTCTAGGCGTAAAACTTCGCCCTCTTCTACACGGTGTTGTTTACCGCCAGATACAATTACTGCGTACATTACATATGCTCCAGTAGTGTGGACGTCGCGAAGCACTTTGCTCTATATAATCGCACTCAGTACTGAGGCGGCCAATAAAGCCGAGTTTAAACCTGCAACCCCCATGGTTGCGCGGTACAAAGCTTGCGTCGTTTGCTTTTTTACGTACTTTACTTAGCGTCTTAATAAACAGGTTTATACAAAAGCGTAACAAACCCATATCGAGAACATCGTTCTTAAAAAACACTTTATGAGGTATATGACCGATAAAGTGATATCTTCAAGAATAGAGCTTATAAAGCCCGCAAAATGGGCGCGAATTTTACGCAATATGTGCAAGCTGAGCAAGCTTTAACCACTTTTTTTTGCAGGTATTTGCACATTACCAAGGACATATCTGGCAAGAGCGCGCTAAAGACACAACAAATGATACTAACCCCAGTGCAGTAGGCATATAAAAACTGCTTTTTGGTATTGGCCTTCAAACGTACAGTTTGCACTCAACTGTGCCGTTAATTCGGTAGCGTGAATTTCACCACCATACCATGCAATTCTCCGGCAATACCACCGAGCCCCGTGGCGATGCTATGTGTATTTGCTGCGCTTTCGTGGGCTTTTTCAGAGAGGTTAGTCATATTGACTACATTGCGATTGATCTCTTCTGTCGCGGCCGATTGCTCTTCTGCGGCAGTCGCTATTTGCGAACTCATACCCTGAACACGATCAATTTGGTTAACGATTTTACGAATCGCATCTCCGGCATCGCGCGCCAATGATACTGCGTGCTCTGTTTTTTGATTACCCGCATCCATCCCTCTTGCGGCGGCTTTAGCACCATTTTGAACAGCTTCAATAATATGGTGTATTTCTTCCGTTGACTCCTGCGTGCGCTTAGCCAGTGCTCGTACTTCGTCGGCCACCACGGCAAAGCCACGCCCCTGCTCACCAGCACGGGCAGCTTCAATGGCCGCATTAAGCGCCAGTAGATTCGTTTGCTCTGCAATACCCTTAATCACATCGAGTACCGCGCCAACACTGGTGGTGTTTTGCTCTAAGCGAGTCATATCAGCAGATATTTTAACCACCTCATCGGCAACGGCTGAAATTGCCACTATGGCCTCTTCCATAATGCGCATCCCCTCGCCAGCGCCTTGGTTAGCCTGATCTGTCGCATCGGCAGCTACCGAGGCATTACTCGCCACTTCCGCGATTGAGGCACTCATTTGTGTCATGGCGGCAGCAATTTGCCCAGCATGATCTTGCGCATGATGCGTATCATCGTCAATCCCCTGCGCTGCACGGGTTAATACCCCTGCCGAATCTGTTAGCCGATGAGAAGCCCCAACCATCACTCCCAGCATGCTGCATAACTCTATGCGCATATCATTAAGGCTTTTAGATAAGCGTCCCACCTCGTCGCGACCACCGGCTCTTATAGCTTGTGAGAAATCTCCGCTGGCCATGCTATCTACAGATGTTTTTAGTTTTAAGACCGGCCGTACCAAGACAACTTTGATAAATAATGCAAGCAAAATGCAAGCACTCAAAGACATCATCACAATAAATGTATAAACCATCGTTGTTAGCGTATCGCTCGAGGCATTCAGCGCTTGAGTGTCACTGAGTACGCTCGCATTAATCTGACTAGCCAATGACTCGAGTAATTGACTAGGCTCGCGATCAAGCCCTCTAACTAAACGATCAGCCGCTTTGAAATCAAACGCTAGCGCCTGATAAACCTCAGCACCTTGCTGATATTGGGCAAAAATATCGGCATGCACACGCCCAAACTGCTGAATCGTTTTGGCCGTTTCAGTATCGGTAATACCGGTCGCTAAGCTTTGAACCAAGGCCTGAATCTCTCGCTGTCGAGCTTCAAAGCGCCCCCAGTATTGATCAAAATCCTTTTGTGTATGACCTCTTAAAAGCGTGTTTTTCCATTCTTGAACTTGTGTTTTAAAGGCTAAATTTAACGTATCGATGCGCCGCTGCTGCTGTAATTCAAACTCGATCATATGGCGATATTCAGCAGAAACACCACTTAACTTGGCACCAATCACTATTAGCACAAGCCCTTGCAGCAAAAAAAAGGCGGCCAATAGGGCGATTACCTTGGCCTGTATTGTTTGCAACATAACGAGAACCTCTCCTTCATAAATGGAATCAATACATTAAGCTAAGTGTAGCTATAAACCTCCATAATGCCCGCCGGATTACTTGACAGTTACTCCCCCGCCCCCTAGCATCTCACCCCATTTGCCAACAGCCAAAGGGGCCCGCTGGCCATGTTGCCATTTTTAACGCCTGTTGAATCCGATTTTGACGCCACCAACCGCTTGATTATTAATCAATTACACTCTGATGTAGGTTTGGTTGAGAACATTGGTCACTATATTGTAGACTCCGGCGGTAAACGCTTGCGCCCAATATTAGTTTTACTCACTGCTAATGCCTTGCACTTTAAAGGCGATAGCACTCGAATGCATTCGCTTGCCGCTATCATTGAATTTATTCATACCGCCACTTTATTACACGATGACGTCGTTGATGTATCGGATATGCGCCGCAGCCGCCTAACTGCCAATGCCCAATGGGGTAATGCCCCGGCGGTTTTGGTGGGCGACTTTTTATACTCACGTGCTTTCCAAATGCTAGTCAAACTCGGCAGCATGCCCATTATGGAGATTCTGTCAAACACCACAAACATCATTTCTGAAGGGGAAGTACAACAACTGGTTAACGCTAAAGATCCAAGCGTCAGCGAAGCCAATTACTTAACCGTAATTCACAAAAAAACCAGCGCACTGTTTGAGGCTGCTTGTGAGTCAGCGGCTATTCTTGCCGGTGCAACACAGACACAACGACAAGCCGCCTTCGATTTTGGTCATCATTTAGGCATGGCATTTCAGTTAATTGATGATGCGCTCGATTACGAAGGCGATAGCGAAACACTGGGTAAAAACGTCGGCGATGATCTGGCCGAAGGCAAGCCTACGCTACCGCTGATTTATGCCATGGAGCATGCCCCGGCGCATGAGCAAGCACTGATTCGCAAAGCCGTTAGCGCAGGCGATGCCAGTGCATTAGCTTCGATTGTCACCATTGTGAAAAATTGTGGTGCATTAGATTACACTCACCAAGCTGCAAAAAATCACGCCCACAAGGCAGAGCAGGCTTTGGCTAACTTACCCAGCAATAGCTTTACCCAAGCCATGGCCAGTTTGGCACAATTTGCGGTAGCCAGAAGCCACTAAAGATCCAATCATTGGATCTTGCCAGATTAACGCTATGATCTATAAACGTGACTTTAGCCACATTTATCAAATACGCTGAATACACAATCATTAATGCAGCTTTTCAACACCCAAAAGGTCAACCTAATAAGGGGGTCATATGCCCAATGCTTTAGCCAATACCTACAGTAACTGGAGCGCTTTAGAAAAACTTCAAGCGCAAATTAGCAAACGTCACTTAACCGAGTTATTCGAACAAGATAGCACTCGCGCAGAACGCTTTAGCGCCAGTGCAGCCGGCCTTGATTTGGACTTTTCTAAAAATCATATTTCAACCGACATCCTTGCTGAACTCGTTAAGCTTGCCGAGCAAGCCGACCTTAAAGGCGCAATCAGCCGCATTTTTAAAGGTGAGCACGTCAACAATACCGAAGACCGCCCAGCATTGCACTCGGCGCTGCGCCATATTGGTCAGCCCGAAAATGACGCGCATAAATCGGTACAAGAAACACTTGCACGCATGGAGAAACTGGTTGCCAGAGTGCATAGCAAAGAGTGGAAAGGCTTTAAAGGCGAAGCTATTACCGACGTTGTGAATATTGGTATTGGTGGGTCCGATCTCGGGCCACGCATGGTCACAAAAGCATTAACCCCTTATCATACTGGGCACGTCAATTTACACTTTGTTGCCAACGTTGACGGCGCAGAAATTCATGACTTAACCAATAGCTTAAACCCAGCTACGACGCTGTTTATTGTCGCTTCTAAGTCATTTTCAACCCAAGAAACCCTCGAAAACGCCTTAACTGCACGCCGCTGGATGCTAGCCGGTGGCTGCGCAGAAAATGAACTTGCTAAGCATTTTATTGCAATCTCATCAAAAGTGGATAAGGCCGTAGACTTTGGCATTGCTGCCGAAAATGTTTATCCCATCTGGGATTGGGTGGGTGGCCGTTATTCATTGTGGTCAGCCATTGGTTTACCTATTGCCTTTGCTGTAGGGATGGATAACTTTAATGCGTTGCGCGCCGGCGCTTATGCAATGGACAAGCACTTTGCCGACGCCCCACTCGAAAAAAACTTACCCGCATTAATGGGTATGATGGTTTTTTGGTACACGCAATTTTTTGATACCACAGCACAAGCGGTTTTACCCTATGCCTATCATATGCAAATGTTGCCGGCTTATTTGCAACAGCTTGAGATGGAAAGCAACGGCAAAAGCGTCACTCGCGAAGGCGATCGCGTAGACTACTCAACAGGCTCTGTCGTCTGGGGCACCGAAGGCACTAATGGTCAACACTCGTTCCACCAACTGTTGCACCAAGGTACGGTATTAATGCCTATCGACTTTATTGCAACACTTAAAGCGCATCACCCTCTCGATCATCAGCATCGCTTGCTGTTTGCTAATTGTGTTGCTCAAAGCCAAGCACTATTAACCGGCCGCGACTTAGAAACCACCAAAGCTGAACTACGTGCTGCAGGTACCAGTGAAGACGAAATCGAGCGCCTAGCCGAGCACAAAGTACATCCTGGCAGCCGCCCAAGTAATACCTTACTTATGGAAACCTTATCACCAGAAACATTAGGCGCATTGATTGCGGCGTATGAGCATAAGGTATTTACCATTGGTATTTTGTCTAATATTAACTCGTTTGATCAATGGGGTGTAGAGCTGGGCAAATTGCTGGGTAATCATGTGAATGATGCCATCGAGACCACCGATGTGCCTGGCGACTGGGACTCCTCTACCGCGCGCTTGATTGAACGCTTTTGTGAAGCCAACAAATAAAAGTCAGTAACGCGATACAAAAAAGGAAGGCTTAGCCTTCCCTTTTTTATGCGCCCCATTAAGTGCTCAGCGAGCCACCCCTAAAGTACCACTGCGGTAATCGGCTAAAGCCTGCTCTATTTGCGCCTGGGTATTCATGACAAACGGGCCGTACTGCACAATGGGCTCATGCAGTGGCTTGGCCACCAGCACCAATAAACGCGCTGCTTTTTGCGCTGTATTAACAATAACAATGTCGCCGCTATCCTCAAGCCTAGCAAGGTGCTGAGAGCTAAGACGGGCATCGCCTTCACCGATAGTGACGCAGCCTTCAAAGACATACACCAACGCTGTATGCTCTGCGCTTGCAGGCAGCGTCATGGTTTGCCCCGCAGCCAAACGCACATCTAAATAAATAGGTTGAGTATCGACCTCGGTAAAATAACCAATGACCTTATAATTATTAACCGTCGTGACGCCAGCGATCGCTTTGATGGTGATGCCATCGAGTGCATACTCCGGAATATCTGCCGCTTTTACATCACTATAACTCGCTGGGCGCATTTTTTGACTAGCAGGCAAATTTACCCATAACTGAAACCCTCGCATGCGCCCTTGAGTTTGCTTTGGCATCTCGGAGTGAATAATACCGCCTGCCGCACTCATCCACTGCACATCGCCGTCACCAAGCAAGCCAACATTCCCCATGTGGTCTCTATGCTCCATTTTGCCCTCTAGCATATAAGTAACAGTCTCAAAGCCACGATGCGGATGAGAGGGAAACCCACCGATATAATCAGAGGCCTCTTGAGAGCCAAATTCATCGAGCATTAAAAACGGATCAAAACGCTCAGGTCCTCGTCCACCAAAAACCCTCAGTAACTTAACGCCATCACCATCTGAAGCCTGCCTTGCTTGAATCACTTCTACAATATTACGGATAGTCACACACACCCCCCTTAACTGACTGTTTTTAACTGACTGTTTTTAACTGACTGTTTTTAAGCTCAATATGTTTAAGCTCAATGCCTGTCAACCAACGGTTTTTATACTGCGCACTTTAAACTTTTGTAACTATTCAGATCAGAGGTACCGAAATTGGGCACTAATGAATCATTGTCTGGGCCGCTCAAGCCATCCATGGGCGCTATATAAGCACTCCCGGCGCTTAAATGCCCAGAAAATAACCCATCAGTACCCTATCAGGTGAGTTTTTTCAGCTTGGCTGAATAGTTACAAACTTTTAAGCTAGCGCCCAGCGAATATGGCGCTAGTGTAAAGGTTATAGCCGCTGGCAATGATTTAATTACTTCATCATAAACATCAAAAAAATAGATATAAACTGGGCAAATGCGCCGCGCGCTAGAGCACAGGCAGCCTTTGCGCCCATGCAGGTGCGGAATATAAATAGGGGGCATAGGTAAAGATGAAGTAATAGATGAGATAATTCTTTGCAATAGCACAAAGAAGCCCCTGCTAAAAGACAGAGGCTCTTAAGGGGATTACTATGAATTTTATTATGGGTTAACTCAGTTGATAGGCAGCGGTTTGCGTAGCGCTCATGTGGTTTTTACTAGCTCGGCGTATACAGATGCCGCTTATTAGTATGAAGATTAGGTAGCAATGATTAAATTTCGACTTAGCCGCAATAACTAGGATGCTTAAAAATAAAAATTAACCGAAGTTTTAAGCATCCTAGTCATTAAACTGCTAGAAAAAATCTAATTCGCCACCTTGAGTTAGACCTGTTAATGACTCATCCGGTGTATCAAGAATTGTAAATCCAGGCTCGATAACCGTACTTAAATAGGTAATAATTTCTCCTTCGGCTGATAAAAATGTTCGTTTGCTGATTAGAGCATCACTAGAGTTAACACTTGCGAGGTTCTCCCCTTGAATTAAGGTGGGTAAGCCCATAAGTACTTTACAGTCGTAAGCCAACATTTGGTTTTTTGCTGCGCCAACAATCTGGTTATTTAACTCGCCGCACCAATCTCGTAGCTCATCGCTACTGGGATTTTTACCCATAGGATATAAAGCCTCTAAGGTACTAAAACCAGCATTAATGGAACATAATATTTGTATTCCGTTACCCGATGCACTAAGCACCGACAGTACGCTGTCACCGATGACTTGCTTAGAGCATGACGACGCATCATCAATCACACCATTAAGCGCCAAGCCAACCGGCGAGAAGACATCGATCATGGCGGTTTCAAATAATGACTCCACAACCTCACGTACTGCGCTATTCGTATTTTTCATATTTTAATTCTCTCGTTTCGTCCAAGCATCGTCCTATTAACAACACCAAATTAACAACACCAAAGTATTGATTAACTTGAGCGCTATTTTTAAAGGAATTGGCATCAATCATTAACATTCCAGTTAAAGCGTAGCAAAAGCAATTCAGAGCGAAACTTTAATCATCAAAATATAACCAAATATTCCTTAACTCGAAGGTGCAACAACAAACAAGAATATAGCCATGCACATCATACCGAAACAGAGACTTTTATCGGCAAGCGAGCAATACCTCCGCTAATATCAGTAGTGGCTCGGGCACAAATGATAGCCCTGAAGTGAAAATCCAACGACTGATTGTCAACAGGAGTAAGTATGTCATCGCAACAAGAAGAGCGCCGCCAATACAGCCGTGTCACCTTCGAAGCTCAGGCGATTATCAGTCAAGGCAATAAAAGCTTTATTACCGAGCTTATTGATATTTCACTCAATGGTTTACTCGCCAAAACACCCGAGCACTATCATTTACGCAGCGATATGCCTTGCAGTGTCAAAATCATTTTATCGCCGGAGCTGGCTATTTCGATGCAGGCAGCCCTAGTACACAGCAGTCATCGTGCGCTCGGTCTACACTGTACCAGTATCGATATGGACTCTATCACGCACCTAAGAAAGCTTATCGAATCAAACATTGAAGATCCTCATGCTTCCGAGCGCGTCTTGTCAGAACTTGTGTTAAGAGCAGACATGCCATAGCGCTATCACTATCGCGCGCTATGGCATCGAGAAATACTGCACCAAGAAAAGCTATTGCTCAACGTGCTTAAACTGCTCCGCACGAGCATCCATTAACGCCTGTACACCCTTTGCATCATTTATGAGTTTTTTAACATTATGAGGGTCGGGCAATAACGTCACCGCTGGGGTCGGGGCCGCTTTTATGGCTTGACTACTGGCAGCTGATGAGGCCGCCTCGGCTTGAACAGTATCCGCTTGAATAATACCGGCTTGAATAATATTAGTATTAGGGTCGACCATTAGCTCGGTAATATTCAGCGCTTTTGCTGTTATTTCATCGGGCTTGTACTGGGTATAATTAATCACACCTTGCGCATCAACCCACTTATACACCTTGGCCGCTTGAGCTTCTTCATCGGTTAATTGGTCGGTCAATGTAGGGCGTATCTCAGGTAATGACAGGTCTGAAAAGCTAAAATCAGCCAACCATGGCATCGCCGGCCACGTCATGTGTAAACCTTTAAGCGGGCTACTACCTGTTTTAATGTATATCATATAATGAATGATTCCTACGCCAATGCACCCAAGCATTATTAACTTAACCCATAACCCTTTCACCTTCGCCTCCATTAGCGTTTTTTGCGCTACTCATCCAATTCACCGTTGTTTAAGTATATACCGCTTGGATTACTCCTCGGAAACAAACACCCATGACTACACTTGTCTGGTTTACCCACGATTTACGCCTGCATGATCAAGCGGCTTTGCACGCAGCACTAGAAAGAGGCGAAGATATACTACCGGTTTATCTTGCGCCGCCCCATGCGCAACACCAAGCAACGCGCTCAGGGGCCGATGCTCACACTCTCAACCAAAAGGCTGTGCTCGAAGCTCAAGCTACAGGTGCAGCTTTGTGGTGGTTACATTACAGCCTGAGCGCGCTCAATCAGCAAATTAGGCAGCTCGGTGGTGAACTACTGATTCATCAAGGTGAACCACAAAGCCTTGTTGCGCTGGCACAAAAATACCAGTGCCAGTATATTCATTTTAGTCATAGCCATGAGCCTTGGCTGCAAAAGCAGCAAAAGCAACTGAATATACAAGCGCAAGAACAAGGCATTACTTGCAAACAATTTGGCGGGCAGCTGCTCAACTTGCCTGCCGGCATTTTGAATAAGCAAGGGAACCCGTTTCAAGTGTTTACGCCTTATTACCGCGCGTGCTTGGCCGTCATGGGGCAGCCAGCGGTGCTCGATACGCAAACACTGCTAAAAAAAGCACAGTGGAAATCCCACAACGTGTGCGCCCAAAGCACCCTAGAGTCCCTCGGCTGGCTGCCCACAACCCCTAATTGGGCAAAAGATTTTGCCCAGCACTGGACCCCTGGCGAACAAGGTGCACACCAGCGCTTGCAGCATGTCGTAAATACCCTAAACCAATACACCGATGATCGCGATACACCCAGTGTTGATGGTACATCGTGCCTTGCCGCGCATCTGCGTTTTGGCGAAATTAGCCCGCGCTTTTTATGGCAGTACGTGAGCCAAGCCTGGCCGCAAGGTGAGGCTCAGTCATTTTTACGGCAACTGGTATGGCGAGACTTTAGCTATTATTTATTACATCATTACCCGCATATTACCCAGGCACCTTTTAAGCCTGCATTCGCTCACTTTCCTTGGCGAAATACTCAAACCGCCGCCGCACAACAACATCTTAAACGCTGGCAGCAAGGTTTAACCGGCTACCCTCTTGTCGATGCCGGTATGCGCCAGCTATGGCAAACCGGCTGGATGCATAACCGCGTACGGATGGTGGTCGCTTCGTTTTTAACCAAACATTTACAAATTCACTGGATGCACGGCGCCAACTGGTTTTGGGATACCCTGCTCGATGCCGACCCAGCCAATAATACTGCAGGCTGGCAGTGGGTTGCAGGCTGCGGTGCAGATGCCGCGCCCTACTTTAGGATTTTTAACCCCATCACCCAAAGTGAAAAGTTTGATGCCGGCGGTGACTATATCCGGCAATACATTCCGGAGCTCGCAGCGCTGCCTAATAAATATATTCACACGCCTTGGCTAGCGCCAGAACCCATTTTAAACACAGCCAATGTGACTCTTGGCAAAAATTATCCAATGCCTATTGTCGATCATAAAACCGCACGTGAAACCGCATTGAACGCTTACGCAACCACCAAGGAACATCAGGCACAATAAATATCATACTCATCCTAATCGTAAGAAGCATAATGACTGTCAAATACCATTAATCATCCACCAAAAACGCTAGGTGTAATAATAGTGTATAGTGGAGGGCTAATAAGGGCTGCGATGCCTACGAATGAAACCGATAAGGGCACCTATCATGGCCAGTAAACCAAGAACAACCGCAGGTAAAAAGAAGCAACCTGCCGCCGTAGAGTCATCACAAAGCATTGCCGATCAAACCGCCGAGTTTTTAAAATCAGGCGGCGCTATCGAGCGCATTAATGCCGGCGTCAGTGGCCAAGAAAGCTTAGCCCCTAAAAATTTAAAAGCAGCAACGCCAGCTGCATCTGCCGCTAAAGCCTAAGGCCGATCCGCAAAAAAACGCTACTCGTTAGTTTTGGGCCATTGCACTGTGACAGTGGCCCCTCTTATCGAGCTCGCTCAATAACCCCGCACTTTTAAATGCGTTTATTTCGCTCCGGTCAGTTTACTGCCATCTTACTCAGGCAAGTCAATCGGTCACCCTCTGCGCTGTTCAAGCCACACAACCCTCGCTTTTTATACGCGGCATAAATACCGCCGTAACAAACACTCTGACATCAATATTTTATTATCGGAGAAGTTCAATTTTTACCTCAACATAACCGTTATGATCCCAGACGCCCTCATTCATCGGTAAAGTTTCTAAACTAAATACCCCCATCCAGCTCATCAATATATTTTTTACCCACATGTAAAGCCGAATCGGTAATCCAGCCCAAGCGCCTTTTATATTCAACATTTAGAGCAGCACTACCATTCGAGCCGCCGCCCATAGTATCGTAATCATCGCCGTAAGAATCTAAATAATTCCCTCACTAAAGTCGCCAATAACGTCAGAACGCGACTGTATGAGTTATCAGTAAAGTACTGTACCACCGGCATCCATCGCTTCAAGCTGCTGTGGAAAAGGCACACCGGCGTACTCAACACGCACCGTTAATACCCTATAACTTTTGAGCTCAGCCATGTTATCGGGGTTGCTAGCGCTTGACGCTGAGCGAGAAGACATTGCATTCGTATCAGTGGCTGAGCTAAAGTCAGCACTTGAGCTAGCCTTGATGATAGTGAAGTTTGCAGCTGAGCTATTGCTCGCGGCGCCGCACGCCAGTAGTAAACATGCCGTAGCGCCGATGGCCACATAACGAAACGGTTAATATTGAGCAGCAAGCACCGAAATGATCGTCATACACTCATTACTCTTGGTCAATTTTTATTAAAATAATTTTATTACAACTTAACGAGCTAAAATCGAATTAACCAACCCATAAAATGACTGCTATTCAACTCATGCACACGCTCTTAACGATAAACTTATGGGCTAAACGCAGCTGCATGTTAATACCAAAAATAAAGTATATATTTATCGTGGGGAATGAGCGCTTTATTTATATTCACACCACGTAAGCTTTCACATAATTAAAAATGATGTGACTATTGAGCCAAACTGAAAAACTTCACCCAGCAGGATGCTCATGGGTTATTTTTTGGGCGTTTAAGCATCCAGTTTCAGTATCGATGCGCCGGACAGACTTTACCGATGGCTTAAGCGGCCTAATCAATAATTCATTAGCAGCCAATTTCGGTATCTCTCAATAGTAAAAAATTACAATATAT
>NZ_LGAK01000038.1 GCF_001292705.1 Marinagarivorans algicola | reverse complement strand
CGCCGCCAAGCACTGGGTAATGGTTATAGTGAGGTGAGCGTTGGCCGCGATAGTCGCTTTGCCGAAGATGCCGAGGCAGCCATAGTATTAGACCAGCATATTATTCCGGCCAAGGGCACAAAACAAAACCTTGCGCTGGCAACATGCATGTCGCCTATTACCCTTAAGCAGATGTGCCAATGGCAACTAGGCGATGTTAGCTTAAAGAGAACATTCATCGAAAAAGGCAAAATATTAGTCGAAACAAAGCGCACCTATGCCGGCCGCGAAATAGAGCGCACGCAAAGCCCACCCAATAAAGCCCTACTGCCTTTTGCCCTAAGCGAATTAATATTGCGCAATAAAGTCTTCCCTAAAGTGGCCGCACAATTGCACGCCGACTTACACGCTTGGGCAATTTATTTAAACCTAGAAAAGCGCACCGACGAGGTACCCGAGCCCGGCACTTATTTGGCTAATAAACTCGTGAGCTTGGGGCTTGAAACCGTTGACGATATTCCCTTAATCGATGCCGATGATTTAGCCTTTGATGGCGTACCTGATTGGCAGCGGGCAGCGATAGATGAGCAATACCCTCAGCACCTAGCACTGGCTAATTTGCAATTAAAAATGGACTACCAGCTCGATAAAAAGACAGTCATTATGGAGCGCGTTGCCGGCCTACGCAAAACCGACCCCAAGCGTTGGGAGCTACCGAAATGGCAAGGTCTAAAAATTCGCTACAAAGTGGCGAGCCGAGTGGTCGATGTGCGCTGAGGGTCGTGTGGGTGAGTGACGCGAAAAGCCGGTTCAATAAATGCCTTAAATTTAGGGACGAGGAAAAAATACTGACTCTAGAAATCAATATGCCCGTGGCGTTAATCATTAAGGCAGGCTATTAGTTGTTGCTCAAGATTAGCCGGCAGGGCAGGTGTGATGATTTCTAAGCGGCTTTGTGCGGGTAGGTCGATGCTTGCTTCTTCGTGGGTGTCTTTTGTTAAGTTAAAACTAATACCTCCTTGCGTGCTAATAATCGTGGCTTTAATGCGCTCGGCGCTGGCTAGTTGCGCGAGTAAAAACGCTTTAATTTTTGCGTAATGAAATATTTTGCTGGGGGCAAAACGCCAACCAATACTATAAAACCCTTCGGCTTGATTACTGGCCGATAAATAACCGCATTCAGGGAATGCTTGTTGGTTGATGTCGGGTTTTGGGGTGCTTTTGTGATGGCTGGGGCTATTATTGTGTTTTACGTTACTATTATGCTGGTTGTACTTCGTGTGTCGCAGTTGTGTAGTGCCTTGCAGCCAATGATCTTGCAGTATGGCTTGCTCGGTAAAATACACTTTAGTTTCTACGCTGGCGTGCTCGCTAATATATTGCATTAATGCTGCTGGCTCAGCGGCACTGTATAAATCTTGTTTATTACCTACAATCACATCGGCAATCGCTATTTGCTCGTTAAAAGTACTGTGCTGGGTATAGCGTGTATCGCTGAGTTTACGGGCATCCACTAAGGTTACAATCTTTTGAATGTCTAGTACGTCGCTATAATGCTCTGCGCTGAGTGCCGCGATGATTTCTTTGGGGTGGCCAAGGCCGGTGGGCTCTATTAGTAGGCGGTCGGGTTTGGCACGTGCGAGTAATTGATTAAGTGCAATTTGCATAGGCAAGCCTGCTGCGCAGCACATACAGCCCCCGGGCACTTCCCGAATAAAGATATTCGAACTGTTGGTGTGAGTGTTTTTATTAATATTGCCGCTGTTATTAATATGGGTACTGGTACTGGTATTAGTCCAGCCTTCAAATAAGCTACCGTCAATACCTATCTCGCCAAATTCATTGACTAATACTGCCCAGCGTTCATGGCTGGGTTTGTTTTTGAGTAGGTTTAAAATAGCTGAGGTTTTACCTACACCTAAAAAGCCGGTAATAATATTACACGGTACTGCTTGAAGATGGCTCACAATGATTACCGAACTGTATAGAATGAATAATAGCAAAAATTATTTAATGCATGTATAAAATAAAAATGCTGGATCAATAGTAAAGTTAGAAAAAATAAAATATGTTTTTTGCTTTTAATGACTACTGCATGAGCAGTTTTGTTGCCGGCATAGCCGATGGTTTTTAATGTGCGCGAATATAATAAGCAGCGACCCTAGCACCGATAGTGTTTTTTCGATCAGGGCTGTGTGTGGTAATGACATATGTAACGGCAGTGTGTGTAATAGGGGTGAGTGAAAAATGGCATCAGCGCAAGCGGCAAGCACAATGATACTCACGCCTGCTGCCCCTGTTAATATCACCGAGAGCCTTTGGTGCTTACGGCATCCTAAATACAAACCAGTCATACTGATAGGCAGGGTGATAAACACCAAGGTTTTATGAAACGACTCATCAGCGAGTGCGAGGCTGCCAAGCATAGAACCAACTATTATAAATAGCGGTAATACCAAACAATGTAATGTGCATAAAAAGGCTAGCGTTACCGCAGAGATATCGGCTGCGCGCTGCAAATGTGTGTTGGTTATAGCGGTAAGGTATTTCATAAGTGTCGTTTGAAAGCGCAGGCTATTGAGTGCGCAATATTAAAGTAGAGTGAGAGACTTAATGACAGTACGGTATTCGATGACAGTACGGTATTACATTATAGAACTGAATAATTATACACAGCGTTAGGCCGCGCAGCGTTGGCAGTGGCAATCGAGCTCTAGTTGGGGCCTGATTAAGGTGTAGCCAGCGTTGCTCACTTGGGTGCTGAGCTCGTCGATAATGTGTTTTGAAATGGCAATTTCTTTAACACTTTGGCATTTACCACAAATTAAAAATTGCGGTACATTGTGGCCGTGTGAACACGTAATATGCGAGCATGCTACATATTTATTGGTCGAGCTAAGCTTGTGTGCAAGCTGCTCGGACTCGAGGAAATCTAATATTCGGTAAACTGACATTGGCGGCATTGAGGTGTTTGATGAGCGGTTGTAGGCATCGGCGACTTCGTAAGCCGACAGCGGTACTTCAGACATTAATAGCAGTTCTAAAATACGTTGCCGTTTATCGGTTAAGCGGCTACCAGATTGTGAGCACATGGCTTGTGCTTTGCTGAGGGTTTTGCTGAGCTGTTGTTCATTCATAATAATCGGCGTTTTTAAGGTTATTCGATAAAAGTGTTATGCAATCAAAATACTACCCCATAAAAATACCTGCACCGTATTGGCTGCGGTGCAGGTGCTGTATGGGTTAAAACTTGGCGCTGAAGCCGAGTTTTATATTGCGCCCAGGCAATGGAGCTTGTTTTTTGAGAAATGATGTATGCGCGCGCGCTTGTTTGTCGCTTAAATTATTACCCGCTAAATACACTTGGCTGTTATTGCCAAAAGGTAGAGTGTATTTGATGCGGGCATTCAGTAAGGTGTAACCCTCAGAGGAGGTTTCATTGATTGCAGTTTTGTTTTGTTCAAAATATTTAACGGCGTCTATTTCAATACCCCACGCGTTATAGTCAATATTGAGTTGGTTCGCTAAGCGTGTTGGTGAGGTGCGTGGCAAGTAACCCCCGTTATCGAGTTTGGCATTCACCGTATCCCCCCAAACAGTCCACTTGGCATTGCTGTGAAATTGCCAAGCGAGTTCTGCTTCAAGCCCGCGGATTGTGGCATCTTGTTGGCTAAATATGTGTATGGGTAATACGCTGGCGCCGTGGTCGTGCTCTTCTTCGGCTTCGGCCATACCGGCTGCGTGCTCGTCATGTTTATCGCTAAACAAATCTTCGGTGGTTAAACCTGTATGAGTCAGTGCGTAGTAATCGGTGATTTGGTTGTAAAACAAGTTAATTACAAAGCCGAAATCGCCTTCAAACTTGCGAATAGACAGGTCGATATTATTCGAGACCTCTTTTTTGGCTTCGCCGTGATAGTCTAGGTGGTACTCAGTTTCTCCCTCGTGCTCTTCTTCGTGGATGTCAAACAATGCGCCGACTTCAAAGGTACGTGTGGCAATATGCTCACCCGCTGAAAAAAGCTCTGCTGCGCTAGGTGCTCGCTCGGCATGCGCTAAAGAGATACCCATGTTATAGCCGTCAGCAAAATCCCAAACGACACCTGCCGATAGGCTAAAGGGGGTGAAGTCTAGGTCTTCAAAATGCACCGCTTCATTGTGCTCTTCACCGTGCTCGTCGTCATGCTCGTCTTCAAGCTCTTCTTCATGAGCGTGCTCTTGGTGTGCGAGGTGTAGATCATCAGCTTTTAAAGAGACGCGCTCGATACGGGCACCGAGTTGCCACAGTAATGAGCCTGCATGTTTTTCTTCGATAACAGCAAAACCAAACTCTTGCGTTTGTGAGTTAGGTGTAAAGGCTTCGGCGCCGCTGGCTTCAAAATCGATGTTTTTATTTTCGAGCGAAAAAGCCCCTTTCCAGCCGGCTATTTCATTATGGTGAAAGTTGACGCGCAGTTGCGTGGTGGTGCTGTTGAATACCGTACCTTCGTCGTGCTCGTCTTCATGTTCGTCTTCATCATGCTCTTCATGCTCTTCTTCATGAAGCTCGGCATGTGTATAGTCGGTGTAGCCGGCGCTGGCACTTATTTTATTTAAAAAATTTCCGTCAACTTGGTATTCACCGAGGAGTTGCCAGCGGTTTTGGCGATAGTCCGAAAGAATGTTTTCTTCTGCGTGTTCTTCGTGTGAGTCTTCTTCGTGTTCGTCGTTGTGATCCTCGTCCTCGGCATGCTCGTCTTCATGATCTTGCTCAACGTGACTATGGCCGGGAATGCCGTTTTGGCGCTCTAGATGGCCATAAGATAGACCGACAAAACCGTTATCTAATAACCAGCTGCCACCAAGGTTAATGCCTTTCCCCTCTGAACCGCTGTTAGCTAAAGTACCGCGGGCATGCTCTTCGTGCCCCTCTTCTTCGTGTTCGGCGTCGGTTTCGTGGTCTGCATCGTAATCGGCAAAGCCCGGAATATCATAGTCCTTACTGTTACGTGCAAACATATCAATATGTGCAGCAAATAGGTCGTTGCCTCCAGTCATGCCGGCGGCTATTAAACTTTCGTTATTGACCGAGTTATACTCGGTGGCGACAGCGGCTTTAAAATCGCTATTTTGAGGGACGCGATCATCAACAATATTGATGACACCACCAATAGCGCCAGAGCCATAAAAGAGTGTGGCGGGGCCGCGTAAAATTTCGATTTGCTGGGCGGTACTGGCTTCTGTTGTGACTGCGTGATCGGGCCCGATACGTGATACATCGCCAGTATCTAAGCCGTTTTGGGTGACCAGTACGCGAGGGCCGTCGAGGCTACGAATAATAGGGCTAGCCGCTACACCGCCATATGAGGTGCTTTGTACACCCACTTCATTTTTAAGGGTCTCGCCTAGGGTTGAGGCTTGCTTTTTAATGAGCTCTTCACCGCTCAATACCGAGATGGGCTGCGCTGACTCAATTTTAGAGGCATGAATGGGCAAGCCAATCACGTCGACAACTTCAATAATTGCCCGCGAGAGCTCAACAGTGAGTGCCCCTTGGTGCTTCCCGTGCAAGTGAAAAACTTTATGGCTAAAGCCAGGAGCCTCGATATGAATTTCATCAATGGTCTTTCCTGGTATATTAAACTCGCCGCGGGCATTGGTAAGGTATTTTTGGTGACTGCCAATCGCTTCAATTTGGGCGTTGGCAACAGCATCGCCGTTTTGATCAACAACTTTTCCGCTTAATGCGTGGGCGTTAGTCGATACCGTGGCTATGGCAGTTGTCAGTAGCGCAAGGGGCATCAAAGGGTATTTCATGGTGGCTCCGAAGGGTTAACTGAATGATATGTTGTATCTTTTTTCGGATGATACAGTATATCTTCTGTGTAGCAAGTGTCATTGCGGGCGCCGTGGTTTTTATTTATGGCTGTCTTTGTGTATGTTTATCAGTTACACATTGCCAGTATCGGCATTAGGCGCTAATCAATTAGAGTTTGGGTTGCGTACACTATTTACGATTTTGCGCTCTTTGGTTGTATGCTCGTGCAAAGTCTCATCTTGCCTGTCCTTATGCTGGTACAGTCCTTATGCTGGTACAACGTTATGCTGGTACAGCGTTTCAGTCCTCTTTATCTGCAAAGCCCAGTGCTTAAATATAGAAAATAACGGAATCTGCTCTGTTAGGGTGGTGTTTTCAGCTGGGCTGAAATAGTTGCGCTTTAAAGGGGGGATACAGAGGGGTTTGAATAGGTGGTTTTGAATAGAGGGTGATGCGCGATGATTTTATTAATAGTGACTGTTGTGTTGGTATTGTGCTCTTTATTGCCGCAATTTTGGGTGCGCTATACGTTGTATAAATACAGTACGCAGTTGCAGGGGATGCCCGGTACCGGTGGCGAGCTAGCACAGCACCTGATTGAGCGCTTTGAGTTAACCGGCGTGACACTTGAGCAGTGCACAGAAGGTGCCGATCATTTTGACCCACAAGCAAAAGCTGTGCGCTTAAGCCCTAGTTATTTTGAGGGCAAATCACTCACGGCAGTGGCGGTGGCGGCACACGAAGTGGGGCATGCTATTCAGTATCATCGGCATGAGCGAGTATCGCAGTTACGGGCCAAGTACATGCCGTTATCACTGAAACTGCAAAAAGCCGGTACTTGGGTGTTAATGGCTTTGCCTATCATTGTGGCTGTTGGCAAAGCGCCTGGGGTTTTTATGGCAGCGCTAGCGCTAAGTGTATTATTACAGTTGGCTGGTGCCTTGATGTACTGGGTCGTCTTGCCCGAAGAGTGGGATGCAAGTTTTAATAAGGCGCTGCCAATTTTGACTGAAGATGGCTACTTACCTAAAGAGTACCATGAGCCTGTACGCAAGATACTTAAGGCGGCTGCGCTCACGTATTTTGCTGCCGCGCTGGCCAGCTTACTCAATATAGGCCGCTGGCTTATGATTTTGCGTCGCTAGTTGTCGTATAGGACCCGATTTCTGGGGCTTTGAATAGTGACTAATTTTTTTACTAATCATCTACCCAAAAACTGATAGCGTATTATTATGATACAACAGATGATTAACCTGCCGTAATTGGCGTGAGTGAAGGGTAAGTAATTATGGATGCATTCAAAGATTTGCAGGTGCCAGTGGGGATATCGGCCTGCCTTATGGGGCAAGAGGTGCGTTATAACGGAGGGCATAAGCGCTCGGTATTTTGCATGCGGGAGCTAGCGACCTATTTTGATTTTAAAACGGTGTGCCCTGAGGTGGCTATTGGTATGAGTATACCGCGCCCAGCGATAAGGATGCAGGGCGATTTTAATGACCCGCGTATTGTTGGTAGCGATGGTGGTGATCTGGATGTGACCGATGCACTTAAAGACTATAGCGCCAAAGAGGCTGCCATGGCGCACACGCTCAGTGGTTTTATTTTCATGAAAAACTCGCCAAGCTGTGGCTTATATAGCTCTAAGGTATATACCGAAAAAGGAGTACATCCTAAAAAACGCGCAGGCGTATTTGCTAGCGCCATTGTGGCGGCTAACCCTAATCTGCCTGTTGAAGAAGAGGGGCGATTGAACGACCCTGTTTTAAGAGAAAGCTTTATTGCTCGCGTATTTGTTTATCATGAATTGCGCATGTTGGCGCAAAAGGGAAAAACGGCGGCTAAGTTGGTGGCCTTGCATTCTAGGCTTAAATATTTTGTGATGTCTTATGGGCAGTCGTTGTATAAAACGCTCGGGCAGTTAGTCGCGCGCGCGGGGGTGGGGAGTATTGATGAGGTGTGGGCTGAATACGAAACCACGTTAATGCAAGGTACTCAAAAGCCGCCCAATCACCGCGGCCACAGTAATGTACTCTATCATTTGTTAGGGTATGTTAATGATGAAGTGAAGGGGCCTTTGCGCCAAGAGCTGGTTGAGGCTATTGAAGAGTACCGCAAGCACCAGGTGCCATTGGCAGTACCGATGAAGTTATTGGGTCACTACTTAGATCATTACGCAAGTGACTATATCAAGCAACAAGTTTACTTGCGTCCGCACCCGCGAGAGCTGGGTTTGCGCAATGCACTGTAGTGTTTGGTTTTACCGGCGTGCGCTCACCGTTGATGTTATGTACGTTAAGTAAGCGTTGAGCGTGTATTTTGTGCGTTTGCTAAGTTATTGAAGTATATTAAGAAAATATTGCATAAAGAGGTTGACGAGGGAGCGCTTCCTCTCTAGAATGCGCGTCATCGGAAGGGGCAGCCACTAGGATCAAAGCGAAATGTTACATATCGCGGCGATGTAAAATAGCTTAACCGGATGTCTCAGGTGCGGGGTGGAGCAGTCTGGTAGCTCGTCGGGCTCATAACCCGAAGGTCGTTGGTTCAAATCCAGCCCCCGCTACCACTTGAGAGTAGGCGTTTTTAATTACGCTTAAGGGCTTGTTACCCTGGCTAATGCTATCCTTGGCCAAATCGGTATTTAAAATATCGTAAACTTCAAGAAAACCCAGAATAAGCGTTTTTTTGACGATTATTCTGGGTTTTTTTATGCCTAAAATTTGATGGTTGTCGTTGTGGTCTTGCTATCGCGTAGCAGGGTCACTATAATTTGCGCCGATCGTTGTTTGCATTTAACGATGTTGTATTTTTAACGTAGCATCTGTTGTATGTATTAAAAGGCCCCATTTTTGGGGTTTTTTGTTATCTGGAGGCCCTTTATTATCGACCAAGGCCCCGATAAATTCATGGGCTATAGGCCCATTTTTTGTTTGTTTCTTTTACTTATTAGAGAGTACCTATTAAATCTATGGCATCTATCCAGCAGCGTTTAGAAGACATGCTTGGCCCCGTTGTGGCCTCGTTGGGGTGTGAGTTGTGGGGGCTAGAGTATCTACCCCAAGGCAGTCACCGCGCATTATTGCGCATTTATATTGATAAAGCCGACGGTATTGGCGTTGACGACTGCGAAAAAGTCAGCCGCCAAGTCAGTAGTGTGTTGGATGTAGAAGACCCTGTCAGTAGCGAGTATACGCTAGAGGTGTCATCGCCTGGAATGGATCGCCCATTATTCAAACTAGAGCAATTTGTCGAGAGCATTGGTTTAAAAGCCAATGTACGACTGCGCATTGCTTTCGATGGTCGCCGAAACTTCAAAGGTCTATTAAAGGGTGTGGAAGGGGACGAAGTGGTATTGGAAGTCGATAGTGAAGAGTTCCTCCTTCCTTTCGAATTAATTGATAAGGCAAATATTATCCCTACGTTTTAGGGATTAATTAGAGGCTATCCATGAAGAATAAAGAAATTTTATTAGTTGCAGATGCGGTATCGCACGAGAAAGGCGTTGATCGTGAAGTGATTTTTCAAGCCATTGAACTGGCACTGGCATCGGCGGCTAAAAAACGTTTTGACGAAGAGTCAAATATTACTGTGACCATCGACCGCAGAACTGGCGATTACTTAACCGAGCGTAGCTGGGAAGTAATGGCTGATGACGTCATGGCGGAGTTGGGTACCCAGTTAACGACGGAAGAAGCGCACGAAAAAGATCCGTCACTGGTGGTGGGTGATATTTGTAAAGAAGTGATCGATAATGCTGAGTTTGGTCGTATTGCTGCACAAACGGCCAAGCAAGTTATTGTGCAAAAAGTACGCGAAGCCGAGCGAGCACAAATTGTTGATCAGTATCGCGACCAAGTGGGCGAATTAATTTCGGGCTCGGTCAAAAAAGTGACTCGCGATAATATTATTGTGGATTTGGGGAATAATGCCGAAGGCTTATTGCCACGCGATCAATTGGTTGGCCGTGAGATCTTTCGTATGAACGACCGGGTGCGAGCAGTTTTGCTCGAAATTCGATCGGAGACACGAGGCCCGCAGCTATTTTTAAGTCGCTCTTGCCCGCAAATGTTAGTGGAACTGTTTAAAATTGAAGTGCCAGAAATCGCCGAAGAAGTCATCGAGCTTCGCGGTGCTGCGCGTGACCCAGGTTCGCGTGCCAAAATAGCCGTATACACCAACGATGGTCGTATTGATCCGGTTGGAGCCTGTGTGGGTATGCGGGGGTCACGAGTACAAGCTGTCTCTAATGAATTGGCCAGCGAGCGTATCGATATTATTTTGTGGAATGATAATCCGGCGCAATTTGTAATCAACAGCATGGCGCCAGCCGAAATTGAATCGATTGTGATTGATGAAGACACCAACAGTATGGATGTCGCGGTTGTCGAAGAAGGCTTGGCGCAAGCCATTGGCCGAGGCGGCCAAAATGTGCGTTTAGCGTCTGAGCTAACCGGTTGGGAAATCAACGTCATGAGCGTTGACGCCTGGAACGAAAAGCAAAAATCGGAAACAGGCAGTGTTGTGGAAACCTTTATGGAGGCACTCGATATTGATGAAGAGGTTGCCGAGGTTTTAGTTGAGGAAGGGTTTACCACTTTAGAAGAAATTGCCTACGTACCGATGGAAGAATTTTTGGCTATTGATGGCTTTGATCAAGATGTGGCCGAAGAGTTACGCAGCCGTGCCAAAGACGCTTTATTGACTAAAGAGTTGGCCGCAGAAGAAGAAATTGATAAAGCCGAGCCGGCCGAAGACTTGTTGAATATGGAAGGCATTGATCGTGCGTTGGCCTTTACGTTGGCCCAACGTGGTGTGATTTGTATGGAAGACCTTGCCGAGCAATCTGTTGATGAATTGATGGATATTGACGGCATGGATGAAGAGCGCGCAGCCGCGTTAATTATGAAAGCGCGCGAACCCTGGTTTGCCCAAGAAACCGAATAAGTAACGACTGAGGATTTAAAATGGCAGAAGTAATCGTAAGTGAACTCGCCAAGTCTGTTGGCACCTCCGTCGAGCGTTTATTAACGCAAATGGGGCAAGCAGGTTTGTCACAACAGTCAGCCGATGATGTTGTATCGGATGATGAAAAACAAAAATTATTAGCGTTTTTGAAAACTATTCATGGTGGCGAGCAAGCTACTGAGCCTAAGAAGATCACGCTAAAACGCAAAACAACTTCTACATTAAAAACCGGTAGCGGCGCTAGTCGTAAAACGGTCAATGTCGAAGTGCGTAAAAAACGTACCTACGTTAAGCGCGATGAGGTCGAGAGTCAGCCTGAGACTGTTGAAGCCACTAATGCCGGCGAGACACCCAGTACTACAAAAACTGCAGCACCTAATTCTAATGTAGTGCCTAATGTAGTACCTAAGGTTGAAGAAAAAACCACACCCGATGTGGCAGTGCAAAAAAAACCAGAAGTTAAAGCACCAAAAACAGAGCCAAAAGTGGATGCTACACCTGTTGTAGAGCCGGCTGTAGAACCTGTTGTAGATGAGGTTGTTGATGCTAAGGTTGAGCCTGCTGAAGAGGTTGTTAAAGCGAAAGTAGAGCCTGTTGCCGTGAAAGCCGAGAAAAAACCAGACCCCGTTGTTGAGGCTGCTGTTGAGGCACCTAAAGTAGTCGAAAAAGCTGCTGAGCCAAAAACGGAAAAACCTGTAGAAGAGAAACCTAAGCCGGTTAAAAAACGCCAGCCTATTCGCTCAAGCTTCGTGGATGATGCAGAAATTCTGCGTCAACGCGCTTTGATTCGTCGTAAAGCGCGCGAAGAAGAGGAGCGCCTTGAAGAGGTGCGCAAGCGCGAAAAATTAGAAGCTGAAAAGCTTAAAGCGGCGGATAAAATCAAAAAAGCAGCCAAGCCTGTGCCTAAAAAGCCAGAGGCGCAAGTGGCAACGCCGGAAGAGTTGGCGGCTAAGGTCGAAGCTGAAAAACACAAGCACGGTAAAAAGAAGGTTAAACCAGAAGAGCCTATCGAAGAAGAGACCGTTAAAAAGCACAATAAAAAAGCCGGTAGAGCGATTAAGAAAACAGAAACGCCTCTGCCCAAAAAAGGCTCAGCGGTATTGAGCTACCTGGATGAAGTGAACGGTGATGAAGATGTGGGCCGTAAATCACGTGGCAAACGTCGTAAAACTATTAAAATTGCGAATAAACATGGCTTCCAAAAGCCTGCGAGTAAGTCTGTGCATGATATTAAAATCCCCGAAATGATCACGGTTTCTGAGCTTGCTCAGAGCATGAACGTTAAGGGTGGCGAAGTAGTTAAGCACCTTATGAAAATGGGTGTTATGGCGACCGTTAATCAGCCTATTGAGCAAGAAATTGCACAGCTGGTTGTTGAGGAGCTAGGCCATAACGCAGTTTTGGTCAGCTCTGACGCTGTCGAAGAAGCTTTCCAAGAAGAAATCATGAAAGCCAGTGTAGGCGAGGAAGTGACACGCTCGGCGATTGTGACTGTCATGGGTCATGTTGACCACGGCAAAACCTCATTGTTGGATTACATTCGTAAGGCAAAAGTTGCCTCTGGCGAAGCGGGCGGTATTACGCAGCATATTGGTGCTTACCGTGTGCCTACGAGCCATGGTGAGCTTGCTTTCTTGGATACGCCTGGCCATGCGGCGTTTACCTCGATGCGTGCTCGTGGTGCGCAGTGTACCGATGTTGTGATTTTGGTTGTGGCAGCTGATGATGGTGTGATGCCTCAAACAGAAGAAGCCATTCAGCATGCCAAAGCTGCGGGTGTCCCTATTGTTGTTGCGATTAACAAATGTGATAAGGAGTCTGCTGACCCTGATCGCGTTAAAAACGAGTTAGTAGCGAAAGATGTGATCCCCGATGACTGGGGTGGTGATACTCAGTTTATTCAGGTATCAGCGTTAACTGGCGAAGGTGTTGATCAGTTACTTGAAGCGGTTGCTTTACAGTCAGAAATGCTTGAGCTTAAAGCCGAGATTGGGGTACCCGCACGCGGTGTTGTAATTGAATCGCGGATGGAAAAAGGTCGCGGTGTTGTAGCTACTATGTTGGTGCAAAGTGGTACCTTGCGTACGAGTGATGTATTGCTTGCTGGCCAAAGCTTTGGCCGTGTACGTGCCATGAGTGACGAGCGTGGGCAAGTGGTCAAAGAAGCGGGTCCTTCGACACCGGTTGAAATTTTAGGCCTAGATTCTGTGCCGCAAGCGGGTGATGAATTTGGTGTTGTACCTGATGAGCGTAAAGCGCGTGAGGTGGCTGAATTCAGGACTGAAAAAGAACGTCAAGAGCGTTTGGCGCGTCAGCAAGCGGCTAAACTCGAAAATATGTTTGCGGGTATGGCCGACAATGGCGAGAAAAAAATCTTGCCTGTGGTACTTAAAACCGATGTGCGCGGCTCGTTAGAAGCGATTTCTGCAGCCTTATTAGACATGGGTAATGATGAAGTTCAGGTGAATATTGTAGGTGATGGCGTTGGGGGAATTACCGAAAACGACATCAATCTTGCATTGACTTCGGGCGCTATTGTTATTGGTTTTAACGTACGTGCTGATGCCAGTGGTCGTCGATTGGCTGAGCGTGAATCGATTGAATTGCGTTACTACAGCATCATTTATCAATTGATTGATGAGGTGAAATCTGCACTCAGTGGCATGTTGTCACCTGAGCGCGTTGAAGAGATTGTAGGTATTGCTGATGTTCGCGAAGTCTTCCGCTCGCCTAAGTTTGGCCAAGTGGCGGGTTGTATGGTGACAGAAGGTACCGTATACCGTAACAAGCCTATTCGTGTACTGCGCGATAACGTGGTTATTTTTGAGGGCGAGTTAGAGTCACTTCGTCGCTTTAAAGATGATGTTAACGAAGTGCGTAACGGTACCGAGTGTGGTATCGGTGTTAAGAACTACGACGTAAAAGTCGGAGATCAGATTGAAGTCTTTGATGTGAAGGAGGTGGCGCGCGAGCTTTAAGCGCGCCCGCTTTTTTTATGGCAAGAGAATTTACTCGCTCTGACCGTGTTGCTGATGCTGTGCAGCGTTTGCTGTCGCAGATGATCGCAGCTGAAATTCGTGATCCACGTGTTGGCATGGTCAATGTCAATGATGTTGATGTTGCGCGCGATTTGTCAATCGCAAAAGTCTATATCACTGTGGTGGGTGCTACTCAAGAAGAGTGTCAGCAAGCCGCAGCGGTTTTAAATAAAGCGGCGGGCTTTTTGCGCAGCTTAATCAGTAAAGAGCTCACTATGCGCTCTACGCCTAAATTGATGTTTTATTATGACAAAACAGCACATCAAGGCGGCATACTGAGCGGTCTTATTGATAAGGCTGTTGCTGCTGATAAGGCCAACCAGTCAAGTGAAGGGCCCAATGACTCTGATGACTCAAGCCCGAGCGAGCAATAGCCTTGGGACGTCGACGTAAAAATGGCCGTGCTGTGCACGGCGTTCTTGTTTTGTACAAGCCGCAGGGCTTAACATCCAACCAAGCCTTACAGCGCGCGCGCTACCAATTTGATGCGAACCGTGCGGGCCATACCGGTGCGCTCGATCCATTGGCTACGGGTGTTTTACCGTTGTGCTTTGGTGAGGCCACAAAATTCTCGCAACACCTCCTGGATGCTGATAAAGCCTATTTGAGTACTTTTACGTTAGGGGTGAATACCTCGACGCTTGACTCTGAAGGTGAGGCGCTTGAGGTACGCGATACGAGCGCCTTAACTGAGGCGAAGATACGTGAAGTCATAGCTACTTTTGTAGGCCCCATAGCGCAAGTGCCCCCAATGGTTTCTGCGTTAAAATACCAAGGTCAACCACTGTACAAGCTGGCGCGCGAAGGTATAGAGGTTGAGCGAAAAGCCCGCAATATCATCATTTATAGCATCGATGTTTTAGCAATACGCCTAGGCGATAGCGCTGAAGTGGATGTCAATGTTAAATGCAGTAAAGGCACTTACATTAGGAGCCTTGCGCAAGACGTTGGTGAAAAGCTCGGTGTTGGTGGGCATGTGAGCGCATTGCATCGCAGCCAAGCTGGCCCCTTTGTTGAAGAGGATATGGTAACTATTGAAGCTTTAGAGGCCAAGCGCGAAGGTGGCGGCCCGGAGCGACTAGATGAGCTGTTGGCACCTGTGGATGCGACTATTTCTGATATTCCTGAAACAATAATTGATGCCAATACAGCGCACTACTTTTGTATGGGGCAGGCGGTGATGGATAACAAGGTCTATCAAGTCGCTGAGCAAGGTGATAAAGTGCGTGTTCGCCATGAAAATGGCCAATTCCTAGGCGTTGCAGAAGTGACCGATGACGCGCGTTTAGCACCAAAGCGTTTGGTGGTTTATTAACTACTGCACTTGACTGACAGCTAAAATACTCGCGGGTACATCGCGGGTGCACTTTGTGGGCTGTATTGTTATGGCTGGGTGTTGTTGTGCTTAGGTATTGTTGTGCTTAGGTATTGTTATGGCGTTGTACTGCTATCATCCAGTGTTGTTATGGGCTCGTGCTGATAACTGTACTAAGCTTATATTTCGATGAGCCCTTGTATTGTGTTGGGCTTATCACGTTTTTGTTAGTTGCCTTAAACTGCCGTTATGCGGTGTGTAAGTCACGCTAGCAAACCGACCTGACTGTCGATATGCACGGTCAGGCCGCGTATTTCCTGCTGGCTTAACGCTGTTAAGCGGGTAGGTGCATATTCTACTTTAAATTAAGAGGAAATGACTATGGCACTCAGTGCTCAAGAAAAAGCAGCAATTGTTAAAGAACACCAACAAGCCGAAGGTGACACTGGTTCACCAGAAGTACAAGTGGCTCTTTTAACGGTCAATATCAATAAGCTTCAAGGTCACTTTGCTGACAACAAGCAAGATCACCATTCACGTCGTGGTTTGATCCGCATGGTAAACCAACGTCGTAAGTTGTTGGATTACTTGAAGTCTAAAGATACTAGCCGCTACTCAGCATTGATCAAGAAACTTGGTCTACGTCGCTAGGTTAGCAGCCATTAAAAGTGCCCGCATTGCGGGCACTTTTTTGTCTATTGATGGCTTATTTTGCTGTAATTGATTGAGGGCACGTTAGTGGTGTTGGAATGGTTTGATGAGTGAAACGCAGCTTGTAGCGCGTCAATCAAATCATTATCAGGTCTAATCACTCAGAGGTTGAGTGAACAAAATTGTAAAGGACGTTATAGGATAAGCGTGCAGCATTCTTCGCATGTCAGCCCGTTTTATCGCTGAAACCTAAATGATTAACATGACGTCTGAGCCTTTGAGGCTGGGTTTTAGACCAGTGTCTAGGTGCTGGTTGAAATGCTTGGCTGTAATATTGGGTTTGGGCTAAACGCATTTTACCAAAGTACGTTTTTAGTTAGAGTAAGTTTGTTATTGTAGTCAGTTCGGCTTGCCGACCAATATGTGTCATGCCGTAGGGCTAATAGGGTCAGGTTTTACGGTACATTACGCTGTAAACGATTATGAAAAATGACCACACAAAAAACCGTTTGATACGAATATATAAAGGATAAAAAAGTGAATCCTGTAATTAAGCAATTCCAATACGGTGACAGCACCGTAACATTAGAAACTGGCCGCATTGCACGTCAAGCTACGGGTGCGGTATTAGCAAGCATTGGCGAAACACGCGTTTTATGTACTGTCGTCGGCGCTAAAACAGCAAAAGCGGGCCAAGATTTTTTCCCGTTATCTGTCCATTATCAAGAAAAAGCCTATGCAGCGGGTAAGATCCCTGGTGGCTTTTTTAAACGAGAAGCACGCCCAAGCGAAAAAGAAACCTTAACGTCACGTTTAATTGACCGTCCTATCCGCCCATTATTCCCTAAAGGCTTCTTAAATGAAGTGCAGGTTATTTGTACGGTGATTTCGGCTGAAAAAAATGTAGACCCTGATATTTGCGCCATGATTGGTGTATCAGCTGCCTTATCTATATCAGGCATTCCGTTTAACGGTCCTATTGGTGCGGCGCGCGTTGCTTATACCCAAGACGGTGGCTATTCACTCAACCCCACTTATTCTGCATTGGCTGAATCAGAGCTGGATATGGTTGTTGCGGGTACTAAAGATGCTGTATTAATGGTGGAATCTGAAGCGAATGAGCTGCCAGAGGATATTATGTTAGGTGCTGTACTTTATGCGCACCAAGAAATGCAAGCGATTGTTAGTGCTGTGAGTGAGCTCGTTAAAGATGCGGGCAAGCCGCGTTGGGAGTGGGCCGCACAAGAGATCGATACCGCACTGTACGCTAAGATCGAAGAGGCTTTTGCCGAGCCCGTATCAGCCGCTTACCAAATTACCGACAAAGCTGAACGCTATAATCGTTTAGGTGAGTTGCGTAGCCAAGCGGTCAGCGAGTTAGCACCAGACGATAGCGATATTGATGCCGATGCGGTCAGTGGTTTATTTGCCAAATTAGAAAAAGTTACCGTTCGCAATGCTGTTGTTGAAGGTAAGCCGCGCATCGATGGCCGCGACAACAAAACGGTACGCGGTTTACAAGTCGAAGTCGGCGTATTGCCAACAGCGCATGGCTCAGCACTTTTTACCCGCGGTGAAACTCAGGCCTTGGTTGTGTCAACTTTAGGTTCAGCACGCGATGCGCAAACCATCGATGCCTTGGAAGGTGAGCGTAAAGACAACTTTATGTTGCATTACAACTTCCCTCCTTACTCGGTGGGTGAGTGTGGTCGTATGGGGGCTACTGGTCGCCGTGAAATTGGCCACGGTCGTTTAGCGCGCCGCGGTGTCGTAGCAATGTTGCCATCAGCCGATGCCTTCCCTTACACCATTCGTGTGGTCAGTGAAATCACTGAGTCTAATGGTTCTAGCTCGATGGCCTCTGTATGTGGTGCGAGCTTGGCATTGATGGATGCAGGTGTTCCGCTGAAAGCGCCTGTTGCCGGTATTGCTATGGGCTTGATCAAAGAAGGCGATAAGTTCGCTGTTCTTACTGATATTTTGGGTGATGAAGACCACCTTGGCGATATGGATTTCAAAGTTGCCGGTACTGCTGATGGTATTACTGCGTTACAAATGGATATCAAGATCGAAGGTATCACTGAAGAGATTATGGATATCGCACTTGAGCAAGCATTAAGTGCACGTTTGCATATTCTTGCTGAGATGAACAAGGTGATTGCTGCACCGCGTAAAGATCTTTCTGACTCTGCGCCGCAATACCACACCATGAAAATTGACTCTGACAAGATTCGCGACATCATCGGTAAAGGCGGCGCAACCATTCGCGCGCTCACCGAAGAAACCGGCGCAAGCATTGATATTGAAGATGACGGCACAGTTAAAATTTATGCTTCTGATGGCGAGGGGTTAAAAGCCGCTATTGAGCGCATTGAGGCGATTACAGCAGAGGCTGAAATTGGCGCCATTTACGAAGGTAAAGTAGTACGCATTGTAGATTTTGGTGCGTTTATTAACTTTTTACCCGGCAAAGATGGTCTTGTGCATATTTCACAAATTGCTCATGAGCGCGTTAACGCAGTCTCTGATTACCTAGAAGAAGGCCAAATGGTCAAGGTTAAATGTTTAGATGTGGATAACCGCGGCCGTATTAAGCTGTCTATTAAAGAGACTTTACCCGCGCCAGCGCCTAAAGAAGAAGCACCTGCTGAAAACGCCGGTGAATAAGCTTTTGAGTGATGAGTGATTTAAAAATCCCACGATTTAGTGGGATTTTTTTTGCCTAAAATTTAACACATACAGAGCTTGATTGTGGTTATGATCCAGTCATTTAACATTAAGGCTGTGCTTGTAGGCTTGA
Organism: Marinagarivorans algicola; assembly: GCF_001292705.1. Lineage (GTDB taxonomy): Bacteria > Pseudomonadota > Gammaproteobacteria > Pseudomonadales > Cellvibrionaceae > Marinagarivorans > Marinagarivorans algicola. The sequence goes on along the minus strand of NZ_LGAK01000038.1, from coordinate 34,719 downwards.
GCGGCCAGCCAATAATGCATGAGCGCCTAATGTTGATTATTGAATTGTTGCATTAGCCCATATCTTGCGGATCAACATCGATAGACCAGCGTACTCGCTTGCTCAGTGGCAGCTTGTCGATCTTTAATATCAACGCTTTCAAAAGTTGGGCGCGGACTTGGCGGTTGCTAAACTGCAGTTGTAATTGAAAGCGAAAGCGATCGTTTCGTCGCTCCATAAAGGCTGGAATAGGGCCTAAGTAGCGGCAGTTGTCGCTCGGCGGCATAATCTCACATGCCAGTTGCGCCGCTTGTGTCAATAGACCGCGTGCGCTATCGGGATGCTTTGCCTCTGCACGTAATAATGCCATAAAGCTAAAGGGCGGCATGAGGCTTTGTTGACGCTCGAGCAGTAAGCTTTGGGCGAAATTGTGGTAGTTTTCGGTGACAAGCTTTTCGAGCATTGGGTGCTCGGGGCGATAGCTTTGTATAAGTACGGTGCCGGGTTTTTCTTCGCGTCCTGCGCGCCCTGCCACCTGTACAATTAATTGCCCCATGCGCTCAATGCCGCGAAAATCCCCGCTCATCAAGCCCTGATCAGTATCAACAATGATCACCAGTGTCACATTCGGAAAGTGATGACCTTTGGCGAGCATTTGTGTACCGACCAATAAGCACGGTTTGCCTTCATTGAGTTGGGTGGTGAGCGCCGCCATGGCATTTTTGCGCTGCATAGAATCTTGGTCTACACGAATGACTTTGTATGACTTGAAGCTGGTTTGTAGAACGTCTTCGGCGCGCTCTGTGCCTTGACCGAGCGCGGTGAGTGTGGGGTTATAGCAACTGGGGCACTGGCTGGGGGTTTGGCTTTGATTGCCGCAGTGGTGGCAGTGCAGCTTACGTGGCTTGCTGTGTAATGTCATGCGAGCATCGCAAAATTTACACGCGGCAGACCAGCCACAACTTTGACAAATATACGAGGGGGCAAAACCTCGACGATTGATAAAGACAAGCACTTGCTCATCGCGTGCAAGGGTAGCGCCTATAGCATCGAGGCTGGCTTGCGCAATGCCACAGTGCAGGGTTTGTTTGCGCATATCGATACGCTGCATGGTAGGAGTACTAGCACTGCCGGCGCGCTCGGTGATGCGCAGGTGCTGGTAGCGACCGCTGAGCGCATTGTGTAGCGATTCGAGTGAGGGTGTGGCAGAGCCCATCAGCACAGGGATGTTATTGTGTTTTGCTCGTAAAATAGCAAGGTCGCGAGCGTTATAGCGTAGGCCCTCTTGCTGCTTAAATGAGCTATCGTGCTCTTCATCGACAATAATAATGCCTAAGCGCGGTGCTGGTGCAAATACGGCCAACCGCGTGCCAATGATAATGCGAGCTTGGCCGGTTTGTGCTGCATGCCAGTTTTCGAGTCGAGCACCTTTGGCCACGCTTGAATGCAATTGGGTAATAGGCACACCAAAGCGCGCAGCAAAACGCGCGACTGTTTGTGGTGTGAGGCCTATTTCGGGTACTAAGACTAAGGCCTGTTGGCCTGCGTGTAATACGCGCTCAATAGCATGTAGGTAAACCTCTGTTTTGCCGCTGCCGGTAATCCCTTCTAGCAGACTGCACTGAAAGCTATTAAAAGTGAGCGCATCAAATGCCGCTTGTTGCTCGGTATTGAGTATGCGGTGAGGCTCTTTCAAAATAGTGTATGTCGCGGGTGTACTAGCGCAGGTTGAGTGGGTTTGTTGAAAGCTCTCGGCAAGGCCCTTTTTATGCAGTTGCCGCAGAGTGGGCTTATCGATATTTAAAGCGCTGAGTGCGGGCTCACTGATTGGCGAGTGTGTGAGTAGCGCTTGCCAAGCACTTTGCTGCTTAGGGCTGCGTTTTAAGCTGTTGGCGCTGAGTCCTTTGCCTTCGGTGGTGAGCTGCCAGTAAGTCGTCTGCGGGAGCGTGCCGTCGCTTGTGCGCAACTTTTGAGGAAGAGCGCTTATCATGACATCGCCGAGTGGATGTTGATAATACTCGGCAGCAAATTGGCATAGCGCAAGTACATCGCCGGTAATGATGGGCGTGGTATCAAGTACCTTGTGGGCTGGCTTGAGCTTGTGAAGAGGATAGGTCGATTTATGACTAATGCTGAGCAACACACCGACCAAGGTTTGTTTGCCAAAAGGCACTTCTAGGCGCACGCCGGGGCGCAGCGCTTTACGCTCGTCAATATCGAGCTTAAGAGGTGCCAAGTACTCAAAGTGACGGTACAGTGGCGTGGGTAATGCCAAGGTTAAAACGAGGGGCGGTTCGGGCATTATCAAGGTTTTTAGTCCTAGTTGAATTTAAAGACTTTGCTTAGGGTGAGCGTTCTGCTAAGATTCGCCCTCGTTTTTAAGCCCCTTTCACTAATTGTGCGGTACTTGGCTTGGTGCGTTGGATACAATAATGCAATTTAAGATCAAGTGGCGGCACATAATATAACCGAGGCAATACCATGCAAGCAGATATTCAACCTAAATACGGCGTAATGGTCGCAACATGTAGTTGTGGCAATGTAATTAATACACGCTCTACCATGGCTAAAGAAATCACTTTAGACGTTTGTTCTGAGTGTCACCCTTTTTATACTGGTAAGCAAAAAACTGCTGACACCGGCGGCCGTATTGACAAGTTCAAGAAGCGTTTCGCAGGTCGTCGCGCTAACTAATAGCCAGCTCTTTGAGCTTTATCCTATTAGTTTCTTTGCTGCTTAGTCACTGTTTTTAATCAATTTTAAGGTAAGCTGTTAAAGTAAGTTATTAAAAATAAGTCTGATAAAACTAAAGCACCTAAACCCCAGTCTCGCTGGGGTTTTTTGTTTCTACCGTTGTAACTTTCAGAGATCCCAAAATTAGGGCACCGATGGTATTACCTAGGCTACTCAAGCCTTCTAGAGGTTCGATAAGGCGCTCTCGATGGTTTCTCTTGCATGTCTAATCCTTGTTTCCCCTACAAGGTTTGGTCTTTAAATGCCCAGAAAATAATCTATCAATACCCTATCAGGTAAAATGTGTCAGCTTGGCTAAATAGTTACCGGTAGTTTTTGTTTCTTTTATTCTGTTATTGTGGATTCGTTACTTGCCATATAAATGTTACTTCGTTCCTTGTTGTGGGCGAGTGTTTTTTGTACTATTGATTGTGATCTACTGCATAAAAATAAAGGTCATTAAGACTGAGTTATACACCTAATAATAAATAAAGAGCTTAAAGCTCATTGACTTACCGAGGGGCAATCTATGTTTAATTTTTCATTACACCAGGCGGTTTTACGTCATTGGCGCTTAGCGTTAATGGCTACCGCTTCTGTCGGGTTATCGGCGTGCGTGGGTAAAGGTAGTGGCGAGTCCAGCGCTACACAATCTTCTAGCGTTAGTGTCGAATCCAGTTCGGCGACTGTATCGTCTGAGGTGTCTTCAGAGGCATCGAGTGTTGTCGTTGTTAGTTCTTCTCAAGCTAGCAGTAGGTCTTCTGAAGCGAATAGTAGTTCTTTTGACAGTAGTTCTTCTGAGATTCAAAACAGCTCTTCGGTTGTTGCCAGTAGCTCTTCGGTTGTAATAAGTAGCTCAAGTGCTGCGGCTGATTGTGTTAATAAAGATCAGGCGGTATTTGATATTGGCGCCACATTGTATGCCGATAATTGTACCTTTTGCCATGGCGGGCCTCTCGAAACCGGCAAAACAGCAGGTGCTTTACAGGGGCCTATTGATGTGGCTAACCCACCTTATGGGGAAACAAACTCTGCCAGTCTAGCTGGCTATATCCAAACCGGTATGGGTGGGTTCTTAAATACCGGTTGCACCGATAAAGCCTTATGTTCCGACCAAATAGCGCACTACCTAAAAATGGCGACGAAAGCTGTCAATGAGTGCGCGACAGCGCCGGCCAGTTCTTCTGTTGCTAGTTCTTCGGTGGCCAGCTCTTCTGTTGTTAGCTCATCGAGCGCACCGACAGTGGGTAGCTGTTCAGATGCGATGCTGTGTGAGGACTTTGAGGGCGATTTAAGTGCATGGAAGGTGAGCGGTAATACCGAATTAACCTCTGAAAAAGTTTTTAGTGGCTCTAATGCGTTAAAAGTGATGGCTCGAGGTGGTGGTTACAACCGCAACTATTTGAGTTTGGATTTGGGTTCATTTACCAGCTTGCAAGATAAGATGTACGGCCGTCTGATGATGCATGTGAATACGCCAAGCGGTAATGGTGGCGATTTTGTGTTTGTGCAGGCTGAGGGTGCGCCCGATGCCGCCGATTCAAATGCGCCTGCTGGTACTAATGTTATGTACCGCTACCGCGTCAATGGTTCAAATGGCAACCTAATGGCCAACTACGATACCTACAATGGCTCCAATCCTTGGAGTACCGATTGCTGGGATCATTCAACGGTTAAGTTGCCTACCAACCAATGGTCGTGTTTGGAGTGGCATTTTGATGCCGATGCCAATGAGTTGAAATTTTGGTTAGATGGCTCTGAAATTACCGAATTGCATGTTCAAGGTTCAGGTGAAAACTGCATTGGCAATCAAGAAATGGGCGAATGGCAGGCACCAGGTAAATTCGAAACACTGCATTTGGGAGCTGAGCAATATCACGCTACTGCGCCTGCGCGTACGATGTATATCGATGATGTAAAATTAGATACTCAATATGTGGGGTGCCCTGAGATGACTGCGCCAACCTCGAGTAGTGCGTCTTCTCAGTCGTCGACACCTGCGATGGGTGGATCGTCTTCCGCAGCTTCTGGTGATGTAGCTTTGAGTTGTGATTTTACGATCGCACAAGACGGCGGCTATTACTTTGAAGTTGATCCTATTGCTGTCACCAACACAGGCGCTACGGCATTGGCGAGCTGGAGTGTTGATATTGACTTAGGTCATGCCGGTAGAAACTTTCAGGTATATGACAAGACAGGTATTGATACCGCTGAGGTTTCGGCTGCCGGTATACTGACTTTAACCGGTAGCGATTTGGCGCCCACGGCTACTGCCACGATTAAATTTGGTTTAGGTTTTGATAATCACAAAGTCGGGGCTTTATCGTGCGGTAGCGCTGCGGGTGATGGCGGTGTAGGCTCTTCAAGTTCGGCCCCATCAAACGGCGGCGGTGACCCATCTATCCCTGTGGGTGATGGTAATGAAATTGCTAATATTGATTTTGAAAATGTGGCTATAGATACGGTGCCTGCAGGCTGGGGAACATTTATCGGGTATGTCCCAAATGGCAATAACAACCGATCAGCCTCTGGCCCTTTTGCCTTAACCGATAATACGCGCGCTCATAGTGGAACCCAGTCTCTGTATGTCAAAGGCGGGCAACAGCCTTCTGAAATTGTCAAAAAACTACCCGTGGGTCTTGATCGAGTTTACACGCGTATGTGGGTCTACATGGATCAATCTTTAGGTGATGATGCTTCAGATAATCATGAGCACTTTAGCGGTCTTAAAGCTGACGAAGGTGGTGGTCGACCTTATTCGGCCGATAAAGAAATTCGCATTGGTACCGGTAAGGGGCATTTAGGTTTTAATATTGTACCTGATAGTGATGCTATTTCTCCAAACCAAGGAAAGTGGTACTCGGGTCCAACCACCCCAAAAAACCAGTGGTACTGCGTAGAGGTCGGCTACCATGCCGATACAGCGTATAACGAAACATTTTTTTGGCTCGATGGCGTACTGGTTAACTCGGTGACTAAAGCCAGTGATTGGCATGCCCCCGTGGATGCCGATTACTTAAAAGATAAAATGGGCTATGCAATGTTTGGCTGGCATAGCTTTAGCTCGACCGAGGTGAATATGTGGTTAGATGATATTGTAATATCGACCGAGCGTATTGGTTGTGAGTAGCTTGTAGTTAAAAACCCGCGCATTGCGCGGGTTTTTTTTCGGCTATGGGGGGCGCAGATACGGCCATTGTTGTTGCCGATTGACATGTGTATTAGGGGGGGCAAGATGCTGCTCAATATATTGACATGTATATTGTCAAGCTGCAATTATGGGTTTTATAGCTTGTTAGTCACTTATTATTGGTTAGAGGGATGGAGATGAATATATTGCTGGAGTATGCGCTAACATTTCAGTTTGCGTTTTTTGTACTTATTATTGTTGCGTTAAAAATGTCGATCAAGTTTGTGCCGCAAAATAGAGCGTATGTGATCGAGCGTTTTGGTAAGTATCAGTCAACCAAAGAGGCGGGGTTAAATTTTATTCTACCGATTGTCGATAAGGTAGCGGCTGATCGCTCGTTAAAAGAGCAGGCGTATGATATTCCGAGTCAGGCGGCGATTACGAAAGATAATATTTCGCTGACCGTTGATGGTGTGTTGTATTTTCGGGTATTGGATCCTTATAAAGCGACCTACGGCGTTGAGGATTATACCTTTGCGGTAACGCAGTTAGCGCAGACTACGATGCGTTCGGAATTAGGTAAAATTGAGCTCGATAAAACCTTCGAAGATCGCGATGCCTTAAACGCACAAATTGTGACAGCCATTAATGAGGCTGCGGCCACGTGGGGGGTTGCGGTGTTGCGCTATGAAATTAAAGATATTGTGCCTCCAGCCTCTATCATGGATGCGATGGAGTCGCAAATGCGTGCTGAGCGCGAGCGCAGAGCTAAAATTTTAGAGTCAGAAGGTGAGCGTCAAGCCGCGATTAATATCGCCGAAGGTGAAAAACAATCGCGTGTACTGGCTGCAGAGGCCGAGCGTACCGAGCAGGTGTTTGCCGCCCAAGGTGAAGCCGAAGCTATTAAAGCGGTGGCCGATGCCCAAGCACAGGCGTTGACGGTAGTGGGGGATGCTGCTGCAACAGATGAGGGGCAAAAGGCTGTGCAGCTTGATCTGGCGATAAAGGCGATCGAAGCTAAGCGTGCTATTGCTAAAAACTCTAGTGTTGTATTACTGCCCGATAGCACCACCGAGGCGTCTTCGGTGGTGGCACAAGCAACGAGTATCATTAGTGCCTTAAATGGAGGTAAATAGTGGAGGCCTTTGTTAATTATATCCCTCAGTTAATGATAACAGCCGGTCTTTTACTGCTGATTGTAGAGGTGGTTGTACTGGGGTTTGCTACGTTTATATTGCTTTTTTTGGGGCTTGCGTTGGTGCTTACTGGGGTTATGGCTTGGATGGGTGTGATACCAGTGAGTTGGCCGATGCTTATGCTGACTAGCGGCGTATTCACAGCTGTACTAGCTGCTGTGTTATGGCGACCATTACTCCGTTTGCAAGGTGATACCGATGATAAGTGCACTAAAAGCGACTTTGAAGGTTACCGCTTTGTGTTAGAGGCTGATATTGACGGAAGGGGTCAGTACAAGCATCGTTACTCAGGTATCGAATGGGCGTTAAAAAGTGAGCGCCCACTTATCGCTGGCTGCCATGTTGAGGTGGTTAAGGCTGAAGTGGGGATTTTGTGGATAAAGGAAGTTGCTGATTGAGTATGACTGACCTGCGCTTTTAGCATAATGCATTTTTAAAAACCCGGCATTGGTAACTCCAATACCGGTTTTTTTGTCACTATTCAGCGGCAGCGAAATTGGGCGCTAACGTATCACTGTCTGGGTCGCTCAAGCCTTACACCTCTCTAAAACTTATCCTCGCCTCAAATGCCCAGAAAACAACTCATCAGCATCTTATCAGGTGAGTTTTTTCAGCTTGGCTGAAGGGTTTCGTTTTTTTATCTTTAAGTCGATATTTTATTGCCAAGTTAAAATTTGGTGTTATAGTTATGTATATCACTGGTTGGGTGTGCATGCCTGCGAAGTGAAATACATTTTTTTGGGCGTTATTAGAGGCGAGGAAAGAAATCATGAAGTATTTATCGGTTGTTATTGGTGTTTTGTTGGCTTGGGTTATGGTGGTTTGTACGCAAACGGTCGTTGCGCAAGAAGGGGTGGGTGCTGAGGTACTTATTGAGCGTACTTATGCTATTGCTGATGTGGATGCGCTATCTATTGGGGGGCGTGGCACTATGGAGATTACTTTTGGTGATCAGGAACGGTTAGAAATTACGGCCGGTAAGCGGGTCTTAGAGCGTATAAAAGTTGATGCGAAAGGGAATGAGTTACGCATTCATCACAAGGCTAAGTTCTGGGGTGGCAATGACTACGGCCGTCTAAGTGACAAAACGCATTATCGCTTAGTGCTTAAGCGTTTGCATAAAATTAATGTGTCGGGTGTGATGAGTGTAGCTGTTGCAGCAGGCATAAAGTCGCGTCATGTTACGCTTAATATGTCTGGGTCTTCAGTGATTAATATCGCTGATTTAGCGCATGTAGAGCATTTGAGTGTCAATACTTCGGGTCCTAGCGAGTTATCGATTGGAGGTGCAAGCTTGAATGTCTTAAGTCTTCAAATGTCGGGCCCAACACGTGTTGAGCTGGCTGGTAAAACTGCGCAAGCGAAGATCAATATGAGTGGCCCATCGAAGTTGCTCGCAGCGGCATTCAAAGCCAGCCAGGCTAGCGTAGGGATGTCTGGCCCTAGTAATGCGACGCTTACCGTGGAGCAAGCACTGAATGCTTCATTAAGCGGTTTGGCGAAACTTGATTATTATGGTGAGGCTAAAGTGCAATCCAATGTTACAGGTTCAAGTCATGTTCGGCATTTAAGTGCTGAATCCGCCATGGTGAATAAAGCACAAAAAGACTATTAAGCGAGAGTATTTATGCCAGAACAGTGGAATGACAGTCAGCCTATTTACCGGCAGTTGCGGGATAAAATGGTAGGTTTGATTTTGGAGGGGGCTTTGATTGAAGGTGAGTCGATACCCTCGGTCAGAACGGTATCTAGCGAATACAAAATTAATCATTTAACCGTTTCGAAAGCTTATCAATCTTTGGTTGATGAAGGTTTGTTAGAGAAGCGAAGAGGCTTGGGTATGTTTGTACTAACCGGTGCAAGACAAAGGATTTTGCAGGCAGAAAAAACACAGTTTTTAACCGTTGAGTTACCGCAATTGGTCATGCGTCTTAGCCAGTTAGGTATTAGTCCCAATGAGTTGATTACGCATTTGCAATCTTTGGGTGCGCAAGCCACAAGTGGTGAAAAGGAGTAAATTATGATGATGGAAAAACCGATAATAAAGGCCGAGTCATTAAACAAAAGCTATGGCGCTTTTAAGGCGCTGGATAATGTGAGTTTTACTGTGGGTGCCGGTAAAATAGTTGGCTTAATCGGTCCTAATGGTGCAGGTAAAACAACACTACTGAAAAGTATTTTGGGCTTGACTGCGGTTGAAGGCTCGCTTGAAGTGTTGGGCTTAAACCCTAAAGTACAGCGTACAGCTCTTATTGAGCAGGTGAGTTTTATTGCTGATACCGCCATTTTGCCGCGCTGGCTTAAAGTGAGTCAGGCCGTCGAGTATGTTGATGGTGTACATCCGCGTTTTAATCGTGAAAAAGCGCAGCAGTTTTTAAATAAAACAACCATTAAGCCCAATAGTAAAATTGGTCAATTATCTAAGGGGATGATTACGCAGTTGCACTTGGCGTTAGTTATGGCAATAGATAGCCAGATACTGGTGCTCGATGAGCCGACGCTGGGGTTGGATATTATTTATCGCAAGCAGTTTTACAGTAGCTTACTGGCCGATTATTTTGACGGGCAAAAAACCATTGTGATTACAACGCATCAAGTTGAAGAGGTCGAAAATATTTTGACCGATTTAATATTTATTGATCGTGGTCAGCTGGTTTTAAATACGCCTATCGACACAGTGGGTGAGCAATTTTGTGAGCTTGCTGTGACCACGGCGGCCAAAGAGGCCGTTAGAGCTGCAGGCTTTAAGCCGCTCTATGAGCAAATGCGTTTGGGCGGGGCGAGTTTGATTTTTGAGGGGGTTTCAGCGGCGCAATTGGCGGTATATGGTGAGGTGAGCGTGCCGAGTATTGCTGATTTATTTGTCGCTAAAATGTCGAGTGGTTTGGACGGGGTTGGTGCGGGTGGATTAGGCCGAGGTGCAGTGTCATGAATATGAGTCAAAAGTATATTGCGTCGATAAAGCGTGAAATATGGGAGCATCAAGGAGCTTTTATCAAGGTGCCTATTATTGTGATGGTCATATTGGCGGTGGTCTTAATTGTGGGGGGAATAATCGGTAGTCATTATGCAAAAATTGCTCAGTATGATTACGCCTTTTCGAGCTATGAGCAAATTGAAGATGGTGGTGATGCACGGGTGTTTGAATACGCCGATAAAGTCGTCGGTGAGGTTAATGATACTTGGGATGCAGTACCAGATGATGAGCTGTCTTTGTCGTTGGATACGCAGAGGGAGTTTGGTGGGGTTTCGCGTGTTCCTTTTATTGTATTTGATCATTTAATGGCGATTGTTGTTTTTATGTATTTATTATCGTGTTTGTACGATGATCGTAAAAATAGCAGTATTTTATTTTGGAAGTCACTGCCAGTGAGCGAGGCGCAAAATGTATTCACTAAAGTCATGATGGCTACTTTGGTGGTCCCTTTTATTGCGTGGTGTGCGGCACTCGTCTTTGGGGTGTTTTTACTGCTTTATGCTGTGTTGGGCGCGGCTTTGAGTGGCCATGAGGGAGCTGTGGGTTTTGTGTTGCGTGAGCAGATGCTTATGGGAGTTGCGATACAATATGTGGGCACTCTTTTGGCGACAGCTTTGTGGCTGCTGCCTTTGATTGCATGGCTTTTATTGGTGTCGGCATATGCTAAAAATGCTGTTTTTTTGCATGCCACTTTGCCTTTAGTTGGTGTTGTGATGATTGAGTCTATTGTATTTGGCAGCAATGGTTTTGCGCGCTTATTTGGTTGTTACATATTGAATACTGGCCCCAATGGCAGTAGTAATATGATGTACGATCCTAGTTGGTGGTATTTGCGAGATATTTTGTTGAGTGCGCAGTTTTGGGTGGGCTTGATCGCTGCAGGGGGAATGCTGTGGGGTGCCGTTTATCTGCGTGAAAATCGCTTCGAAATCTAGTCGTAGGCGCCTGCTTACATTAACACCTCAATCGCTTTTGTGTTTGGGGTGTTGTTTGATTTATGCTTGAGGTGAATCGATAGCGTTGGGGGATGAGCCGATAATACTGGGGATGAGTCGATAGTGCTGAGTGGGGTTTTCATTGGGTGCTTATCAGATAAATGCGGGTATTGCTTTTGGAGTAGGCGCTTTGGGTGGCAACTCTAGCCACACCTCGGCACATAATTATACTGCTACCGTTGCTCCCTTCCGGGCCTGGCGGAGTTTACAGCGAATTATTGCGAAGGGACCAGAGTTACCATAATGCGACCAATAGTTTGGTCATAAACGCAAAGATGGTGGCTAGGGGGAGACTTGAACTCCCGACCCCAGCATTATGAGTGCTGTGCTCTAACCAACTGAGCTACCTAGCCATCTTGCTAGCGAGGCTGCTGCCCCGCTGAGGGCGCACATTCTCTTCATTTGCTTATGTAATGTCAAGCGCCATGTGTGTTTTTTTTTATTTAGTATTTGTCTTGCACAAAAAACATTCGGCTTTGCCTGAAAAGTATTCAGCTTGGTTGTGTGATGGCTATTTGCTGAGTTTGATTGTGGTGCGATCTCCCTTATTTTGAGGATCTCTGGTAAGATTACCGACCTTTTTTGTTGTAGCAGTGTGCGTGAGCTGTGTGTGTTTTGACGGTATGAAATAGGTGTGATGCAAATGCGAACACGCATTAAAATTTGTGGTATTACCTCGGTTGAGGATGCCCGTAAAGCCAGTGATGCCGGTGCTGATGCTATTGGCTTGGTTTTTTATCCACCAAGCCCTAGGCATTTAGACGATTTGGCTTTGGCGCGTGATATTGCGTTAGCGGCGGGGCCTTTTGTTACTGTGGTGGGCTTGTTTGTTAATCCGGCGCCGACTGAGCTCGCGCAGGTGTTAAGTCAGGTGCCGATTAATCTGGTGCAGTTTCATGGTGATGAAACGCCCGCGTTTTGTGAGCAGGCTGGGCGTCCATACATTAAAGCGCTACGTATGAAGCCCGATACCGATATTGCGGCTCTGGCTAATCAATATATGGGTGCGCGAGGTATTTTATTAGATGCTTACCGCAAAGGCGTGCCCGGTGGCACTGGTGAAACGTTTGACTGGAGCGCCATTCCTCACAATATAGCAAGCCCGTTGATATTAGCAGGTGGCTTAACACCCGATAACATAATTAAGGCGGTGGCTGGTGTGAGGCCTTGGGCTGTGGATGTGAGCGGTGGGGTTGAGCAGGCCCCTGGTATTAAATCATCACATAAAATGAAAAATTTTATTATCAATACGCTAAGCGTAAAGCCCTAAAGCTTGCTGGCGTGTTATAACAATGAGCAAATAAAACCAGATTGAGGGATACCGTGAGTACAATTGAGCAATCAAAAGATCATAATATAGACTTTAATGCCATGCCTGATCTCAAAGGCCACTTTGGGCAATTTGGTGGTCGCTTTGTGTCGGAGACACTGATTCACGCCTTGGATGATTTAAGTGAGATGTATGAAAGCCTTAAAAATACCGAAGGTTTTCGCAAGGCGTTTGATCATGACATGACACACTATGTTGGTCGCCCTTCGCCGTTGTATTTTGCCGAGCGATGGACGCAAAAAATAGGTGGCGCACAGTTATATTTGAAGCGTGAAGATTTAAATCATACCGGCTCACATAAAGTTAATAACACCATCGGTCAGGCTTTGTTGGCTAAACACTCGGGTAAGCGACGAGTGATTGCCGAGACGGGTGCAGGCCAGCATGGTGTGGCAACGGCCACTATCGCGGCTCGCTTAGGCTTGGAGTGTGTAGTCTATATGGGGGCTGAAGACGTGAAGCGCCAAGCGTTAAATGTTTATCGCATGAAGCTGCTAGGTGCTACAGTTGTGCCGGTTGAGTCGGGCTCTAAAACATTGAAAGATGCGATGAATGAAGCTATGCGCGACTGGGTGACCAATGTTGATGATACTTTTTATATTATTGGTACAGTTGCAGGCCCGCACCCTTACCCTAAGCTTGTGCGTGACTTCCAAAGTATTATTGGTCGTGAGGCCCGTAGTCAGTGTCTAGCGCAAACAGGGCGCTTGCCTGATGCCTTAGTGGCTTGTGTGGGTGGCGGTTCTAATGCAATCGGTTTGTTTCACCCGTTTTTAAGCGACAAAAACGTGAAAATGTACGGCGTAGAAGCCGGTGGTGATGGCGTCGAAACCGGTCGCCACGCCGCACCGCTCACAGAGGGTATACCCGGCGTATTGCATGGGAACCGCACTTATTTAATGGAAGACGAAAATGGCCAAATTATTGAAACACACTCGGTATCAGCGGGTTTAGATTATCCGGGTGTTGGCCCTGAACATGCCTGGTTAAAAGACATTGGCCGTGTACAATATGCACCTATTAATGACGATGAAGCAATGGCGGGTTTTCGTAGCTTAACGCGCGTAGAGGGTATTATGCCTGCACTTGAATCCAGTCATGCCATTGCTTATGCCGAACAGTTGGCCGTGCAAATGAATAAAGACGACATTATTATTGTGAATTTATCGGGCCGTGGTGATAAAGATATTTTGACTGTAGCCGAAATCGACGGCATTAAGGTTTAGTATGAATCGTATAACAGCAACGCTTGAACGCTTAAAAAGTGAAAATCGCAAAGCTCTTGTGACTTACCTTGTCAATGGTGACCCCGTGCCTGATGTGACATTGCCAGCGATGCACGCCATGGTTGAAGGTGGCGCCGATATTATTGAAGTGGGCGTGCCTTTTTCTGACCCTATGGCCGAGGGTCCGACTATTCAGCGCGCTCATGAGCGCGCCTTGGTGCACGGCATTAGCCTTAAAGGCACAATGGAGTTGGTGGCGCAATTTCGACAAACTAATCAGCATACACCTATTGTGTTAATGGGTTATGCAAACCCTGTTGTGCGTATGGGCTATGCAGAATTTGCCAAGCAAGCCTGTGCCGCGGGTGTTGACGGCTTACTAACGGTTGACTTGCCACCAGAAGAGTCAGCCGATTTAGATAAAGAGCTACAAGCGGTCAATATTCACAATATCTTTTTGATTGCGCCAACAACGTCTTCGGCGCGCATTGCGCATGTTACCGCTAATGCCTCTGGCTTTATCTATTATGTATCACTCAAAGGTGTGACAGGCGCGGCGAATATTGATGTTGAGTCGGTTGCTGAAAAGGTCGATGCGATTCGCGCAACAACAGGCTTGTCTGTCATGGTGGGCTTTGGCATTAAAGATGGTTCCAGTGCTAAGGCTGCTAGTCACAACGCCGACGGAGCTGTTGTCGGGAGTGCGTTAGTGTCATTGATGGCCGAGGGTGATGCGGCTGTTATCACAAAGCGTGTCGGTGAGTGTGTAGCAGAAATACGTCAAGGTTTAGATGCATAGGGTTTAGACGCATAAAGTTTAATGTTACTGTGCCGCTTTGTATTGTTATGTGTTAAAGGTGATGACATTAAGGGTCATGGCGTAAAATGCCACACAATACAGTGTGTTAAAATCCAGTAGTGATTCAACAGTAATCATAGAGATAATGAGTTTAAGCCCCTAAAATGATGGGCAGAGGCAAAAAAAGCATGAGTTGGTTCGACAAAATTGTTCCTAAGGTTGTTCGCTCTGAAGGACGCAAAAACGCAAGTAGTGTCCCTGAAGGTTTATGGATTAACTGTCCAAAATGTAGCTCTGTATTATACGGTCCTGAGCTCGATAAAAACTTAAAAGTCTGCCCAAAGTGCGATCATTACATGCGCTTAACAGCACGTTTGCGTTTAGATACCTTTTTGGATGAAGGCTCGCGTGAAGAGTTTACTCAAGAAGTAGAGCCTATCGATCGTTTAAAATTTAAAGATATCAAAAAATATAAAGATCGCTTGTCGGCTGCTCAAAAAGATACCGGCGAGAAAGATGCCCTTGTTGTGATGAGAGGCGAGCTCAAGGGCATGCCTGTTGTGGCAGTTGCTTTTGAGTTTAAGTTTATGGGTGGCTCTATGGGTTATGCGGTCGGTGAGCGCTTTACCCGTGCGGCTAATCGAGCACTAGAAGAAGGCATTCCCTTGGTCTGTTTTTCGGCGACCGGCGGCGCGCGTATGCAAGAGGCTTTAATTTCATTGATGCAAATGGCTAAAACCAGTGCAGTGATTGAGCGAATGAAGCAAAAAGGCTTGCCATACATTTCGGTTATGACTGATCCTGTATACGGTGGTGTTTCAGCAAGTTTGGCATTATTGGGTGATATTAATGCGGCTGAGCCGGGTTCACGAGCAGGCTTTGCAGGTCCAAATATTATCGAGCAAACGATCCGTCAAAAATTACCTAAAGGCTTTCAGCGTGCTGAATTTTTACTAGAGCACGGCGCGATTGATATGATTATTGAACGCAAAGATATGCGCGATACGTTAGCGCGCTTGTTGGCCAAAATGACCGGCCGCAGCCCTGTAGAGCGTGAGAGCGCTGTACCCGAGCAGCCTGCTGCTTGATGGTTGCGCGTTGTCATACACTCGCCGAGTGGTTAACTTGGCAAGAGTCGCATCACCCGAATGCCATTGACCTAGGCTTGGATCGGGTTAAAACAGTGGCCGAGCGCCTGGGAGTACTGAATCCTAAGGCGCGTATTATTACGATTGCAGGCACCAACGGCAAAGGCAGCTGTGTTGCGGCCTTGGAAGCTTTGCTGGCGGCTAGCGGTAAAACTTTTGGGGCTTATACTTCGCCACATTTTTTGCATTACAACGAACGTATACGTTTAGCGGGTCAGCCCGTGAGCGATGCGAAGTTGTGCGAGGCATTTACGCGTATTGATCATGCCAGAGGTGATATTTCGTTAACGTATTTTGAATTTGGTACGCTAGCGGCAATGGATATTTTTCATCGCGAGCCACTTGATTATTGGCTAATGGAAATTGGCTTGGGTGGGCGTTTAGATGCGGTGAATATTATCGCCCCGCATGTGGCGGTGCTTACCTCGATTGCGATTGATCATGAAGCTTGGCTGGGTCATACCCGTGAGCAAATTGGTCGTGAAAAAGTGGGTATTTGCCGATCAGGTATTGACTTTGTGTGCGCCGAACCCGATCCGCCACACAGCGTTGTGGCACATGCGAATGCGCTTAATTGTAATAGTGTGTGGTTGGGGCAAGATTATAGACTTGACGATGTCAGTGTGAACGGTGAGAGCCAGCAGCATGTGGTTACTAGTCGAGCTCAGACGTTTAATCTGCACTCGGTGAGTCTACCAAAGGCGAGTGTGGCGGCGGCTATCGAAGTCTGTTTACTTGAACGGTGTTTGCCACAAGACCCTGTTGGTATATTGGCGCAAGCGACCTTAACCGGTCGCATGCAGTTTGTTTCTTTGCCGCGTGGGCGCTTGTTGTTGGATGTTGCTCATAATCCGGCTTCGGCACAGCTGCTAGCGGATGAGCTTAAGCGCAAACACTTTGATGCGTTGCCAGCAACCGTGGCTATGATGGCAGATAAAGATATTGCTGAAATTTTAGCGCCACTGCAAGGGCAAGTGAGTCATTGGTATTGCGCTGATTTAGTTAATAACGCGCGTGCGGCCAAAGCGACTGATATTGCCGACGTTTTAGCTACTTTAGGCGTACCTACTAGCGCCATTACCTGTGTTGAGTCAGTCGAGCATTCGGTGATGCAATGGCAGTCAAGCAGCGAGGCTGATGAGTGCTTATTGGTTTTCGGCTCATTTTTTACCGTTGCTGCAGCACTAGAGCATTACGGCTAGTGCAGCGGTGCTCTTCACATTAATCAATAATAGGCACGGCAATGATGGATGATGGTTTAAAGCAGCGGCTTATTGGGGCCATTGTGTTGTTGGCAATTGCAATAATTTTCATTCCCGCTTTATTTGACCGCCAAACACTGACACCTGTCGATACAGTGACTCAAATACCGCCGATGCCAGTCATTACTATTGAGCCTATTGAGGTTGCTGAGCCTCCGGTTGTTGAGTCGCCCGCGCCGATACCTGAGAAAATGTTTGTTCCTGATGCGGATCAACCCGAACCAGCGACTCCCGAGCCGCCATCACTCAATGAGCATGGGGTGCCTAAAGGTTGGTTGTTGCAGGTGATTAGTTACGTTGATGTTAAAAAGGCAGAGCATTTTCGCGATACACTCATTACTGATGGTTACACGGCTTATTCACGCAAGGTGAAAACGAGTAAAGGCATTCGTTATCGCGTGTATGTAGGTCCTAAACTGGATAAAAATGCGATTTTAGCAATGCAAGAGGCCATTGATAAAAACTATAAAGTACAAAGTATTTTGTTAGATATCACGCCTAAGCAATAGTCAGCAATAGCGCGAGTGTTTAAGCATGGCTCAGCGCCTCGACAAACTCGACTAAAAACTCATTGAGCTTTTGCGCTTGTGCTTCCAGTTGCAGAGCGTTTTTTTGTGGGTCATCGGCGAGTAAATCCTCCATAAGAGCGCACTGGCGCTGTAATGCGATACCCCCTAAATTAGCGCACACCCCTTTAACGCTGTGTATTTCGGCTTTTGCTTGAGCGTATTTTTGCTGTTGAAGATAAAGCGCAATTTGGGTTACTTTAGGAGGGACATCTTCTATAAACATTTCAATAAGCTGAGTCAGGCGGTGGGCTTTATGCTTAACCCGCTTTAATACCCCGGCTTTATCCCAAACATCAGGGTGAATGGCTGTCAAGTTAGCGCCTTGGGTATGAGGCCCTGCTGATGTTTGTAGGTGCGTACCTTGTGGTGTATTCACGGGTGCCTCTGGTTGTGTGATGACAGTTTGTTGTGAGGTGTGTGTGTTTTGTGTTGGGTTTAACGGGGTTTGCGGGGCCTCTAGTGTGATGTTTGCGCGTAGTGCTTTTTCTAGTACGTCGGGGTCGATAGGCTTGCTCACATAATCGTTCATGCCCGCTTCTAGGCATTTTTCTTTGTCACCGGTCATCGCATTGGCAGTCATCGCAATAATAGGGATATGCATATATTTTTGGCCAGCGGCTTTAGTACGAATTTGTCGTGTCGCCTCATAGCCATCCATGACAGGCATTTGGCAATCCATTAAAACAGCTTTAAAGGGCGGGATGTTGGCGGGTGAGGAGCTTAAAACCCTGATGGCTTCGTTGCCATTATTTGCGAGCGAGACGGTCAAGCCTAAGTCTTGCAGTAAGCCTTGAGCAACCTCTTGATTAATGGGATTATCCTCGACCAATAAAACGCGGCAGGTTTGAGAGGTTAAGCGTTCGGGCTTAAACGGGAGTGGTTCTGGGATATTAGAAATAAACCCATTGTGGGCATCATTACCGGTGAGCAATCGCAGTAACGTATTAAATAAACTCGAAGGCGATAGTGGTTTGGTGATGCTAGCATTAAAGCCAAAGTCAATAAATTCGTTATCGTCACCCCCTTGGCCTTGGCTGGTGAGTAGTATGCGATGTTGTGGTTGGCAATGGGGCATCTGGGTAATTTTGAGTGCTAGCTGTGTTCCACTCGCATCGGGTAGCTGCATGTTAATAATTAAGATGTCGATACCATAAGATGTATTTAATAAGGCTAACGCTGTTTCGCTGCTATCGGCTTCGTAGGTGTTAGCCTGCCAGCTTTGCAACATAGAAACCGTTTGCTCTCTTTGTGGGATGCAGCTGTCTACGACTAAAACATGGTGCTTTTTTAAATCTAGCCAAGGTAGGGGTTTAGGGGGTTCATGGCAGCTGTTGAGGTGCGCATAGAAGGTAAAGTCTGAGCCTTCATCGATTTGGCTAGAGGCTATAATCTTGCCACCCATTAATTCGCAAAGACGCTGGCAAATGGCTAAGCCTAAACCGGTGCCGCCATATTTACGCGTGGTGCTGGCATCAACTTGTGTAAAGCTCTCAAATAAAACACTAAGCTTATCGTTGGGTATACCTATGCCTGTATCTGAAATTGTACATTTTAAATGCGCGTCGTTATTGTCAATGCTGAGTACTGGAGTGATTTTAATAAAACCGCTTTCGGTAAATTTAATGCTATTACCGACTAAGTTAATAATCACCTGCCTAAGCCTGCCGGGGTCGCCAACGAGTTTACAGCGTGCAATACCGGTGTAGTCAACGACAAGTTCTATGCCTTTTTCTTGGGCGCGCAGGGCTAAGGGGGCGCTCACTTCTTTAAAGAAGTTATGGATATCAAAAAGGGTTGCCTCTAACTCCATTTTGCCTGCTTCAATTTTAGAAAAATCTAGAATGTCATTGATCAGTGTTAACAGTGACTTGGCACTATTGAGTGCTAGCGTTGAGAAATGATTTTGTTTTTCGGTGAGCTCTTCACGCATTAACAGGCTAAGCATACCAATAATACCATTCATGGGTGTGCGAATTTCGTGGCTCATGCTCGCTAAAAATTCACTTTTTGCCTTGTTGGCTATAGCGGCCTCTGTTGCCATACTGTGGGCATTGATAAAAGCAGATTGCAGATCTTGATTAGCCATTTGTAAGGCTTGAGCGGTTGCTTTGCGGGCGCTAATATCGGTGTGTGTACCGTACATCATTAAGGGATTATCCTCGGTATCACGGGTAATCACTTGACCAATGTCTTGAATCCAAACCCATTCGCCGTTTTTGTGTTGCATACGCACTTCCACCTCGTAAACGGGGCTTTTACCCTCAAGGTGCTCTTGCAGTTTGACGAGTGACTTTTGATAGTCCTCAGGGTGCGTTAATTGCTCCCAGCTATTGAGTGTGATGGGTTGTAATTCGGCTAAGGTGTAACCAATTAATTGTGCCCAGGTTTCATTGACCGAAGCTTCTCGGGTTTGTAAGTTCCACTCCCAAGTACCTGCATTTATCCCTTGAATAATACTTGCGAGTCGTTGCTTCTCGTTTTGGAGCTCTAGTTTTGAGTGTCTAATACGAATAATGTTGGCGGAGGTGTGTTGTACTAGATAAGTAATACCGGCCAACAATAAAGAAAATGTAATGCCGGTGAATAAAAACATGATCGATGTTTGATCGATGAAAGCGGTATACGCGGCGCGTGGCTGGCTTAGGGTTATAGTAAAGAGTTTGTTGTATATCTCGCGTTGTGTACTGGCTTGAATTAAAGGCTGCTCGCTCGTATCCTGCGCATCGTTATACAATACGGTGTTTTGAAGGCTAATCGTGCTCTGTATAGGTGTTAATGCATGATCCTTATTAGCTTGTCGAACAAGCTGCTCTAGCCAAGTTTGAGCCTTGTAAACCGCCACGACAAAACCGGCAAAGCTGTCAGGTGTTAAAATAGGGAAGTACACAACAAGTCCGGGCTCGCCTTGGGCTAAGGTCACCGGTGGTGTCATAGTTGTAATCGCGTGCTTGTAGGCACGCTCTAGGGCCACTTTTTTAGCGGGCTCATTGTTAAGGTCAAGACCAATAATCGCTTTGTTGCCCTCAAGTGGTACTGCCCAGCGAATGACTAAATTGGCATCGATCCACTCGATAGCATGATAGCCTTTTTCGTCTTGCATAATATTTGTAGCGTCGGCTTCAAATTCGTACTGCGATAAGCCGTTATGTGTTGCCCAGCGTTTTGCCAGGCGTTCAAGTGATCGAGAGCGCTGGTTGAGGTCAGTAATCATGCTATCGGCTAAATTATTGGTATAGTAGTTGAGTCTATTTTTTTGCTCTTTTTTGTTTTGCTCAATTAATAAACCAAAAAGCAGCAATGACAAAAAACACGCTGTTGCGCCAATAATAAAGGGCAAAAAGCGTGTGCTTAAATGAGAGTGCACAATGGATTGAATATTAGGCATTGCCTTTAACTATCTCCTAACTATCTCCGGTTAATCGTTAGCTACAGCTCATAGCAAAAATCTAAAATCAAATTGTGCCTTGCTATTGTTAACGGGGCTGTTCTCGCCCCACTGTATACCTCTCTACACCATACCTCTCTACACCGTTTAGCTGTTCCTCTGTGCTGGCTAACTCATGAGGACTCTCACTTTAGGCTCAGTGCTTAACTCCAGAGTTTTCATTAGCATCTATTGGGTTAGCTATTTAACGTGTAGGCGATGCTTTTATTTTGGTACAGGGGTAATATTTTTATTCTTTGTCTGTTCTTTGTATATTAGCTCTATTAAGCTCAAGCGCCACTGGCAGTAAAAAGTCCATCATTCATCACCTGTAATGACCAAGTCTGTGCTTTGGGTGCGGGGTTTTTAAACAATGGCGTTATTATGTAATGATCTTGTGCTCTATTTGGTAAGTGTGTTTTGCGATGATGCATTGGTATATTTTAGGTGTGGGAATAAGATGAGTGGCGATGGCTAAAAGGTGTGTTTTGGTTGATTCACTACAGTTAACGCCTAAATAAAGGGCGGCAATACTCCCCGGCGCTAACACTTTTTCTTCTTGATAGGGGTGCGCTGTTTTTTGGAAACTGCTGTCTCTTGGGGTTAAGGCACGCCATTCACGCTCGGCTTGTAAATGCTTGGGCTTATGCAATAGGTTTTGCGTAAAGCGCTGATGGACTTGATTGTTATGGTTGTACAGTAAATCGGCCACTTGCTCTTTGACGGTGGTGAGCTGAATGCGCTCGGGGCTATAAGTCACCGGTTGCGCATGGTGAAGCTCATTTTCTGCATTAGGCGTGAGACTGATCGCTATACCTTGATGATGATCGGCAAATTGTGTCCATGCGCTGGCAACATGAGCCTCACTACAAAAGCAGCACACCCGAATAGACTCAGCAAATTGCTGCCACTGTTGTAGTGTGCTGTAGAGCTGCTCTTCTTGTTGTTCTACCCGTTTTCTGAGCAAGCCTTTTAATACCGCTTTGGCCTCTTCCGGAGTGTCGAAGCGCTTTTCATCGCGCCAACGGTTGATGGCGGAGATGAGTGGTGTATCGCCGATGGCTCTGTCATTATTAAAAATGAGCGAGCTAGCAACTTTGACTGTAGTGTCTAAAAGCTCATGATTATTGAAGGGCATTTCATATCGCCCGTTCATCTCAAACGGTGACCGGAAGCGGTTGGGGCTACTCCAGAGTAAACTGTGAGATTCTAGCGCTTGAATACCTGCGGCGGCATCCAGATATTTAATAAGGTGCTTGGGGCTTGTGGGTTGGCGGGAATCCTTTGAGGGCTCTGAAGTCACAGTCTTCTCTTATCAAAAAATCAATGTATGTCTACTTATCTTAGACTAGGCGGTTATGTTTGCGCTGTTTTTGATAAAATCTTGCGCAAATGCGGCGTGTCGTTAAAATACCGCCCATTCGATCTAGCCGTTGCCCACCCGAGGAGTCTTCAATGCAGCTATTAGGTGCACATATACTGTCTGTTAATCAATTTGAGCGTGGTGATATAGAAGGCGTCTTTAACGTTGCCGATGCTATGGCACCTTATGCCGCTCGTCAAAAAGTAACCCGTGTGCTAGAGGGTGCTATTTTAGGTAATATGTTTTTTGAGCCCAGTACTCGAACCCGTGTCAGCTTTGGCTGCGCTTTTAATTTACTTGGGGGAGATGTACGAGAAACCACCGGTTTTCAGAGCTCAGCGATTGCGAAGGGTGAATCGTTATACGATACGGCTAGAGTGCTGTCGGGCTACAGTGACGTGATTTGTATGCGCCACCCGGAGCCAGGTTCGGTGGCAGAGTTTGCTGAGGCGAGCCGAGTACCGGTTGTCAATGGTGGTGATGGTGCAAACGAGCATCCCAGCCAGGCACTCTTAGACCTTTACACGATACGCAAAGAGTTAGAGCATAAAGGCCGCGCTTTAGATGGCTTAAGAATCGCGATGATTGGTGATTTAAAACATGGTCGTACAGTCCATTCGCTCAGTACATTGCTGACGCTTTACCGCAATGTGCAAGTGACGTTGATTGCGCCTGATGAGCTGGCTATGCCGGAGAAGTATGTTGAAGCGTTACGTCAAGCTGGCCATCGAGTGACGATTTCATCGGAGCTTTCGAGCAGTATTGGCGAAGTGGATATTGTCTACTCGACACGCATTCAAGAAGAGCGCTTCACCTCAAAAGAAGAAGCTGACATGTACCGTGGCCGCTTTCGGTTAAATCAAGCTATTTATACCCAGTACTGCGAGCCGAATACGGTCATTATGCACCCGCTACCCAGAGATTCGCGCGCCGATGCTAACGAACTGGATAACGATCTAAATCAAAACCCTAATTTGGCGATTTTTAGACAAGCCGACAACGGAGTGCTGGTACGTATGGCATTATTTGCCCTCATACTCGGCGTTGAAAAAACAGTCGATGACTATGCCAAGCCGGTTAATTGGTACCATCGTCGCAGTGCGCCTTAATAGACCAGCCTCTTATAGACCAATGACCCTTAGGTCCAGGCTTGCGGGTCGCTTTCTAACTACTGGCCCACGGTAAATGCGGTTTTGCGCGGTTTGTGCTTGTTGTGCTGGCGCCTTGGTGACGGCAGTATCCTGGTCAACGAAAACCGTACCTAGTCTATGCGGTACTAGTGGTGGCGAGTCGGTAAAGCATGAGCGCCTTACATGAAGCGCTTGGCAAGTATCTAAAGCGCGATTAACTCGCTACAATGCTCAGCTTTACTTGATTGGCGCACTGTATCTTCATGTCTGCATCTTTTGTTCATCTTCGGGTTCGTACCGAGTTCTCCCTCGTCGATAGTATTGTTCGTATCAAACCTTTGGTTAGCACCGTGGCGAGTATGGGCATGCCGGCGTGTGCTATTTCTGATTTGACGAACTTTTTTGGTCTTATTAAGTTTTATAAAGCGGCGCAAAATGCCGGTGTTAAGCCGATTGGCGGGTGTGATTTTTTGCTGCGTGGCGAAGATGACGCTCCGCCTACGCTTTTCACCCTTTATGCAATGAATAATGAAGGCTATAAAAACATTATCGAGCTGATCTCGCGCGGCTATCAAAAAGGCCAGTATGGCGGTCAAGCACTTGTTTCTAAAGAATGGGTGACTGAGTGCAGCGATAATGTCATTGCCTTGTCGGGTGGCCGTGATGGTGAAATAGGCATGGCGCTAGTGGGCGACCGAGGCTCACAAGCGCAAGAGTATTGCCGTTGGTGGCGCGATACTTTTCCTAACCGATTTTATTTAGAGCTACAGCGTACTGGCCGCGCGAATGAAGAGTTTTATTTGCATGCGGCGGTGAATTTAGCCAGCGTGATGCAAGTGCCGGTTGTGGCAACTAATGATGTTCGCTTTTTAACGGCAGATCAATTTGATGTGCATGAAGCCCGTGTATGTATTGGTGAGGGGCGGGCATTGG
Source organism: Marinagarivorans algicola (assembly GCF_001292705.1). GTDB lineage: Bacteria > Pseudomonadota > Gammaproteobacteria > Pseudomonadales > Cellvibrionaceae > Marinagarivorans > Marinagarivorans algicola. The sequence goes on along the minus strand of NZ_LGAK01000038.1, from coordinate 10,525 downwards.
ATGACCCCAGACGTGAGCACCGCTATAGCTCTGAGCAGTTTTTACGTACCCCCGAACAGATGGCCGAGCTGTTTAGTGATATTCCTGAGGCATTACAAAATACGGTCGAAATCGCCAAACGTTGCAATTTAGATATTGAATTAGGGTCTTACTTTTTACCAGAATATCCAGTGCCTGAAGGCTCGACGGAGAATGACTTTTTTAGAGAGTTGTGCGCCAATGGTCTGAATCAACGCTTGGCGAAGTTAATGGATATCAGCGCCCCAGACTTTGCCCAAAAGCGCATTCCTTATGATGAGCGCTTAACATTTGAGCTGGATATTATTATTCAGATGGGGTTTCCTGGCTACTTTTTGATTGTCATGGACTTTATTCGCTGGGCGAAAGAGCATGATATTCCGGTAGGGCCTGGTCGAGGGTCGGGTGCGGGGTCGCTGGTCGCTTATGTGCTGGATATTACCGACCTTGATCCACTGGAGTACGACTTACTATTTGAGCGGTTTCTTAACCCTGAGCGGGTATCGATGCCGGATTTCGATGTCGATTTTTGCATGGATAATCGCGATAAAGTCATTGGTTATGTCGCTGATAATTATGGCCGCGACGCGGTCAGCCAAATTATTACCTTTGGTACCATGGCGGCCAAGGCGGTAGTGCGCGATGTGGCGCGGGCGCAAGGCAAGTCATACGGTTTAGCCGATAAACTGTCTAAGATGATTCCTGCCGACCCAGGTACCACCTTGAACAAAGCGTTTGATCAAGAGGAGCCTTTACGCGAGTTTTTAAAGGTTGACGAAGAAGCCCAAGAAATTTGGGAAATGGCGCTTCAGCTCGAAGGTATTACCCGTAACGTCGGTAAGCATGCTGGCGGTGTAGTGATTGCACCGACTAAGCTGGTTGACTTTGCGCCTTTATATTGCGATGAAGTCGGTGCAGGCTTGGTGACTCAATATGATAAAAATGATGTTGAAGATGCTGGTCTTGTTAAGTTTGACTTTTTGGGTTTGCGAACGCTAACAATCATTGATTGGGCCAAAAAGATGATTGATACGCGATTGGCAGCTAAAGGCGAGCCGCTACTCGATATTACGACGATTGACCTTAAAGATGCTGCCACCTTTCAGTTGTTAAAGCGCGCCGAAACGACGGCGGTTTTTCAGTTGGAGTCACGCGGGATGAAAGACCTCATTAAGCGTCTTCAGCCCGAAAACCTCGAAGAAATTATTGCGTTGGTGGCACTGTTTAGGCCTGGGCCTTTGCAATCGGGCATGGTTGATGACTTTATTAACCGTAAGCATGGCCGGGCCCCAGTAGCTTATCCCGATGCTAAATATCAACATGAGTGTCTTAAACCTATATTGGAGCCAACCTATGGCGTGATTGTTTACCAAGAGCAGGTGATGCAAATTGCGCAGGTATTGGCGGGCTACTCGCTCGGTGGCGCTGATATGTTGCGCCGAGCAATGGGTAAGAAAAAACCCGAAGAAATGGCCAAGCAACGCTCAACGTTCCAAGATGGCGCAAAAGATAATGGCATTGACCCCGAGTTAGCCATTAAAATTTTTGACTTGGTAGAGAAGTTTGCCGGTTACGGATTTAACAAGTCGCATTCGGCCGCTTATGCGTTAGTGAGCTATCAAACAGCCTGGCTTAAAGCGCATTACCCGTCACAGTTTATGGCAGCGACAATGTCATCGGATATGGATAAAACCGATAAGGTCGTAACCTTTATTGAAGAGGTACGCAACATGGGAATTACCCTGTTGCCACCCGATGTGAACAACGGCGATTTTCATTTTACGGTAGATGCCGACGATAATATTATTTATGGCTTAGGTGCTATTAAAGGCTTGGGTGAAGGCCCCGTAGAAGCGATTATCACTGCGCGTGCTGCTGGGCCCTTTAAAGATCTTTTTGACTTTTGCGAGCGCGTTGATGCCCGTAAAGTCAATAAGCGTGCATTAGAGGCCCTAGTGCGCTCGGGAGCCCTTGATAACATTGGCCCAAACGTAGATTACGATTATGACCGTGCAGTCCTGTGGGCTGCCATTAGCGAGGCGGTAAAAACCGCTGAGCAAAGTGCCAAAAATGCCAGTGCCGGAATGACCGACCTCTTTGGCTCGGTGGTGCCCGAGGATCAAAGTCGCGAAGATGCGTACCGCGACTTTAGGCAAGTTCGCAGGCAATCGATTAAAGAGCGTTTAAACGGCGAAAAAGACACGTTAGGTTTGTATTTGACCGGTCATCCTATCGACGAATACGACAAAGAGCTCAAGCATTTGGTGGGTACGCGTATTGTAAATGTTGTGCCCGATAAGAGTAAGCAAACACTTGCGGGTATGGTGGTGGCATTTAGGGTAATGAAAACCAAACGCGGTGACACCATGTGCTTTATTACCCTTGATGATCGTACAGGCCGTATTGATATTGCTATTTTTGCTGATACTTACAATAACTACCGCGATATTGTTGTAAAAGATGCCCTGCTGGTGGTAGAGGGGCAAGTTAGCAATGATGACTATAGTGGAGGCTTAAAAATGCGCGCTGATAGCATTCGCGGTTTTGAACAGGCGCGTGCAGCCAAGGCGCAAGGTGTACGCTTAAACCTTCATAAAACTGAGCTGCTCGAGCTAGGCGTCAAACCCATTACAGAGCTAAAAGAGGCATTGACGGGCTATAGTGGAGGCTCTTGCCCCGTACATATTCGTTACCATACGGGTTATGCAATGGGCGATATTACCTTAGGCACTCAGTGGCGTATTGAGCCTACAGACGATCTACTGCAGAAGTTACGAGGAGCCTTTGGCGCGCCAGTGGTTGAGGTTGTTTATCGCTAGCGTAATATCTGTTTCTAATCATGTATAATGCGCGCCCTTAAAGAGGCCGATTTAATTAATTTTTGTTATGAGGTAAACCTGTGGATTGGATGAGTTTTGTTACTGAACAATGGCTGCTAGTGTCATTATTGCTGGCGCTTGTCGCTGCATTTGTCACTGTTGAAAGCAAAAAGGGAGGTAAAACGGTGACTTATCATGAGGTGTCTCGTTTACTCAATAGCGATGCGGCTGTATTAGTTGATGTACGCGATAGTGCCGATTACAAAGCGGGCCACATTACTGGGGCTATTCATATCCCACACGCCTCGATGGCTACACGTACCGGTGAGCTGGCTAAATATAAAGCAAAGCAAATTATACTGGCTGATAAAATGGGCCAGCACGCCGGCCATGCCGGTAAAATATTGCGTGACGCAGGCTTTGATGTTGTGCGCTTACAAGGCGGTATGAGTGAGTGGTTAATGCAAAAGCTCCCCGTTGTTAAACCCGGTAAAAGTAAAGGGAAAAAATCATGAGTGTTGTAATGTATAGCAAGCAATATTGCCCCTTTTGCGTTATGGCTAAGCGCTTACTGGACAGTAAAGGCGTTGAGTTTAAAGAAATCAGTGTTGATAATGACCCCGTTATGATGAAAAAAATGATGGCCGACAGCGGGCAGCGAACTGTACCGCAAATCTGGATTGGCAGTACCCATGTTGGGGGTTACGATGATTTGGCTGCGCTGCACCAGCAAGGCAAATTAGATGCGCTTTTGGCTAGCGCGCAATAATCGCGAGTGTATTCGCGCGGTTGTTAAGGGTTGATACTTTATTAAGCTACCCCATATAGGGTTAACCTAATTGATTGAAAGCCTGATAAGCCGGCTTTCTTTTATGAACTAAAACCATTTTGAACTAAGATAGTAGGCAGTATCATGGCAGACGAAAATAACGCACAGGCGCAAGCACCGGCGCAAGGCCCGCAATTCATGCTTCAACGTATTTACTTGAAGGATATGTCTTTTGAAGCGCCACAAGGCGTAGAGGCATTTAAGCAGCAGTGGAACCCTAAAATTGGTCAAGACATCAATACAACCTCTACCAAAGTAGATGACAATCACTTTGAAGTCGTATTGAAACTCACCATCAATGTGACCATGGAAGATAAAACCGTATTCTTAGTTGAAGTTCAGCAAGCCGGCTTATTCTTAGTAAAAGACATTGAAGGCCAACAGTTAGCACAATTGCTTAACACTATGTGCCCACAAATCTTATTCCCTTATGCGCGTGAAGCGGTAGATAACTGCGCACTGAAAGGCAGTTTCCCCGCATTGGCTTTACCGCCTATTAACTTTGATGCATTGTTTGCCCGTGCTGTAGCACAGCAACAAGCCCAGCAAGAAGCCGCGTCTGAAACCACAAACTAATTATGCTAATAAAGCCCTTATTGATCGGGCTTTATTATAGTAGTACTAAAAACCACTTAAGGTCACTTGAGTGGTTTTTTTTCGTCTTGGGCTTATCTTGTCATGCACGATATACGAAGACTCAATACATGAGCGCGAAGTGAAAGGCCTATGGATTTTTTGGGAGGCAGGTGTAGTGGTAAACAACGACGTTACAATGTTAAAAGCCAACATGGCTTTGCAATTTCCCTTTAGATGATTAAAGTAGTGCGACCTTTTCACTTTAATATAAAACTATGACAACAATCGATTCGCTTTTAATACAGGCTAAGCAGGGGGCTCTGATGAGTGTGCCTGCGAGTTGGGGCCAGGGCCGTACGGTGTTTGGTGGCTTAAGTGCGGCACTGCTGAATCACGCGATGGTGAGCGAGCAAGCTGATGCTCGACCAATGCGTGTCCAAAATATTCAATTTATCGGGCCGCTGGCGGTCGATGAGCCTTTTAATGTACAGGTTGTGCATCTAAGGGCGGGTAAAAACGTTACGCAGCTTCAGGCTCAGCTAGTGCAAAAAGGTAAAATAGCGGTACAAGCTATGGCGGCCTTTGGTGCCGATCGCGAGTCAAAAGCCTGTTACCAGGCTGCGGCAGTAACTGCGCATTCGCCACCTAAAAAGCCCAATTGGATACCGCAAATCCCAAAGGTGACACCCAAATTCCATCGCTATATTGATTTGCGCATTGATGAAGGCGGTTACCCGTTTACGGGTAAGTCTGACCCTTATTACCGTGGTTGGATGCGTTTTTCGCAGCCGCCCCAGCACATGACTGATGCTCATATTTTGGCTTTAATTGATGTGTGGCCACCTGCAACATTACAATTATTAAAATGGCCGGCACCCGCGAGTACGTTGAGTTGGAATGTCGAGTTGACGCGCCCGCACCCTGTCATTAACCCTTCAGATTGGTTAGCTTACGAATGTAAAACTCGGCAAGCCGGGGGTGGATACACCCACGCCGAAGCCAGTATTTATGCACCTGACGGCCAATTATTAGGCCTTAGTCGCCAAACCATTACAGTCTTTGATTAAAGGTAGATACGACGTTATGAGTTTTAAAAGTACCGACAACTATATTGCCTCTAGCGAGTTGAGCACAGCCGTTAATGCGGCAGTGACACTTGAGCGACCTTTATTAATTAAAGGTGAGCCTGGCACCGGAAAAACACGCTTGGCCGAAGAGGTCGCTAAGTCTTTGGGTTTGGAATTGATTCAATGGCATGTAAAGTCGACCACCAAAGCACAGCAGGGTTTATATGAATACGACGCCGTGACGCGCCTGCGTGATAGCCAGCTAGGCGTGGACGGCGTTAATGATGTAGGCAATTATATTCGCCAAGGTAAGCTTTGGCAGGCGTTTAGTCGCGAACAGCGCTGTGTGTTGCTTATTGATGAAATCGATAAAGCCGATATCGAATTTCCGAATGATTTATTGGTTGAATTAGATCGCATGGAGTTTCATGTTTACGAAACAGGCGAAACGATCAAAGCCATTGAGCGCCCGATTGTGATTATTACCTCGAATAATGAAAAAGAATTACCTGATGCCTTCTTAAGGCGTTGCTTTTTTCATTATATTAACTTTCCCGATGCACAAACATTAAAAGCCATTGTCGACGTACATTACCCCAATGCTCAAAGTGCATTGGTTAAGCAGGCCTTAGAAATATTTTTTGATATTCGTAAGGTTAACGGGCTTAACAAGCGGCCTTCTACTTCGGAGTTAATCGATTGGCTTAAGTTATTAATTAGCGATGAACTCAGTGCCGAGCAATTAAAAAGCGGCCAATTAAAATCGGCATTGCCGCCGCTATTTGGGGCTTTGTTAAAAAATGAAAAAGACATACACTTGCTAGAGCGTTTAGCTTTTATGTCGCGAAGAGACAGCTAATATGCTTGTTCAGTTTTTATTGCATATGAAGCATTCCGGCATGAAAATCAGCACGACAGAGTGGCTTGATTTAATAGCGGCCTTGCAGGCGGGCGTTAGTGCAACGACAGTCGATGACTTTTATTTGTTGGCGCGTACCTGTACGGTGAAAGATGAAAGCCTATACGATAAATACGATCAAACTTTTAGTGCATTTTTTGACGGCGTGCGCGCCATGCCAGATCCTTTTAATTTTGATCTACCAAAAGACTGGCTCAATAATCCGACATTAAAAAATTTGAGCGAAGCACAAAAGGCCGCCATCGAAGCGTTAGGGGGTATTGAAAAGCTCATGGAAGTACTGAATGAGCGCTTAAAAGAGCAAAAAAAGCGTCATCAAGGCGGCTCTAAATGGATTGGTACCGGCGGTACAAGCCCCTTTGGCCACTCAGGTTATAACCCCGAAGGTATTAGAATCGGCGGCCCTGGTCGGCAGGGTAAAGCGGTGAAAGTGTGGGAAAAGCGTCATTATAAAAATCTCGATGGCGGTGTTGAGCTGGGTACACGCAATATTAAAATAGCCTTACGAGCACTGAGAAACTTTGCCCGTACAGGGAGCTCTGAAGAACTCGATTTAGAGGCTACAATTGGCTCGACAGCAAAAAATGCAGGCTTGCTCGACGTTAAGATGCGGCCTGAGCGCCATAATGCCGTTAAGGTATTATTGCTACTTGATGTCGGCGGCTCGATGGATTACCACGTGAAAGCGAGCGAGGAGTTGTTCTCTGCCTGTCAAAGCGAATTTAAACATCTTAAGCACCTTTATTTTCATAATTTTATTTATGATCATCTTTGGCAAGATAATCATATGCATCGCGATAACTTAACCGCTTTGAGTGATATTATTCATACTTACGGCAGAGATTATAAATTAATTTTTGTGGGCGATGCCGCAATGTCACCCTACGAAATCGCCGCGCCGTTTGGCAGTATTGATTTTTATAATGAGCACCCTGGTGCTTATTATTTTAAGCAGCTAACCGAGCATTTTGAAAAAACGATTTGGCTTAATCCTACCGCGCAAGAGCAGTGGCGTTATGTGCAAAGCATTGGCATGATTCAAAAAATGATGGATGATAAAATGTTTCCACTAACGGTTGAAGGCATTGCGCAAGGCATTAAGACTTTAACTTAGTCATAACATTTTTCGATAATACTCGAATAAATTTTTCAAAATAGAAACCCACTGTTAATAGCGCCCCGCGTATATTATATCTTGATGTATATCCCCCTAATGCCTTACCTGAATGATTCAAGATATCTAGGGTAAGGCTATTTTTTATGCCTATTCAATGTATAGATTTTAGTCTACAGCCCTCAATAATAATGCACCCCTCTTTTCTTATGGCTTTTAGAGCGCCTGCAAGCTTGCTGGCGAATCCATTTTAATGGCATTGAAATAATTTCATTATAAGTTAGCTAATGGCATATAAAGCCGCTTAATATTTTTAGCGGTATGGCACACTGTTTGTGTTTTTGGGCACATTTCTTGATTGTGACGCTTTTATTTTTTGTAAATATCGCATTGAAATTTATAGTTACTATTGAGTAGCTAGTTATTTTTAATGTTGTCCCTATAAAATTTATTTCTTAATTTTTTAGGTGAATAATATATTGGGGCTCTACCTATAGTTAGATTGCCTTGGTTAGATGATTAATCATTAATATGATAATAAAGGTGTTAAATATGGATGGTGAAGATGAAGAAAAGCGTCGTTTCAAGCAATCAGAAAAATCCGGTGACGTAAGAACTCCCTTTGATCGTGATGAGGCTCGGTTGATTCATTCGGCCGCATTTAGGCGGTTACAGTCAAAAACTCAGGTGTTAGGTTTAGGTGAAGGTGATTTTTATCGTACTCGATTAACCCATTCCATGGAGGTGGCTCAAATTGGGCGGGGGATAGTTCAATATATTAATAAAAGTGGGGAGGATAGATTTGAAAAATATAAAGAGGAGATGCCAAAGATTGAACTTATTACGGCTATTTGTTTGGCTCATGATATCGGCCACCCTCCTTTTGGTCATGGTGGCGAAGTAGCTTTAAATTATTGCATGAAAGAGCACGGAGGGTTTGAAGGTAATGCGCAAACATTAAGAATTTTGGGGTGTCTGGGTAAGTACACTGAAAAGCATGGTTTAAATCCTACAAGACGGATGTTATTAGGAGTACTAAAATATCCGGCGTCATATAATGATTTGGTTAATGAGCGCGCCTACCGAAAAGATGATGATTTGAATGCGCCGTATTGGTTGTTTAAGGCCGATACTCAAAAACCTCCGAAGTGTTATTATAATTGCGATCAAGAAATTGTCGACTTTATTTTCGAAACTGTTGATAATAAAGATTCTTCTAGATTTAAACAGCATAAAGCTAATGAAAATAATCATAGAAAAACATTGTATAAATCGTTAGATTCTTCGATTATGAATCTCGCTGATAATATATCTTATACCTTGCATGATCTTGAAGATGCGTTGTCATTAGGGATGATTAATCGTAAACAATGGGGAGGGCATTTTGAAAGCCATAAATATCTTTTTAATGATTTAAAGGATAAAAATCTATCTTATGATAATGCTACTGATGGGTTATTTGGTGATGAGAGTTATAAAAGAAAAGAATTTATCGGGATCTTAGTGCATTTAATGATTTCTAGTGTTGTCGTTAAACCCAATGGTTCGGGTTGTGAGGATCCATTACTAAACTTAGTGGTTGAGCTGGCGCCTGAAGTTGAAAAGCTAAGAGAGCATATTTTTAAATTGGTTTATGCTGTTGTGATTAAAAGTGATAGTGTTCAGCACCTTGAATTTAAAGGTCAAAAACTTATCGTTGAGTTATTTCAAGTTTTAACGAAAGATCCTGAGCGGTTTTTACCTGAATCCACTAAAAGAAGGTGGGAAAATGCTGCTTCAAATATACCTACTGGTGATGTTGAATCTGCGCAGATGAGAGTTATTTGTGATTTTATATCAGGTATGACAGATGATTATGCTGTTAAATTTTATGAGAAGTTATTTGTGCCTACTAAAGGTTCTATCTTTGATAGAATATAAAAATCTATCAACTTATATTGTAGCTATTCAGCTGAGCTGACAGGCATCGCATTGTAGGCTGCTTTTTTCTGGGTGTTAAACCGCCTGTAACGCTTATGTAGCGCACATAAATGGCTTGATCGGCCCAGCTAATGACCTGTTAGTGCCCAATTCGGTACCTATGAATAGTCACTTTATATTGTTTTTTAGTTTTCTGATTGCGGGTTGTAAGCCTGTGTGGCCACTTAATTTTAAGTTTATCGCTATGTTTGGTATTTTATCAAAAAATAAATTGCACATTAAATAGGTAGCCATTTAAAAAGGAATAGGTGATGCCAGATTTAAGTATGATGGGCGATAGGGTATCGATACTTAAAAGGAATGGAGTGCGTATTGATGAGGTAAACGCTTGCGTGCTGCGCGATATGATCATTATTAAGCGATCAGATATGATTATTGAGATGGGTGATTTGATCATAAGGCAGGCGTCAAATAAAGATAATGAGATTTATGAGGTGTTAAAGCCTGTTTTTTTTAAAGAAAGTCAGTTTTTTACTGCGAGTTATCACATTGAAATCAAAAGATTGAGTGTTTTTGAGGGTGAAAATATAATTCAAGATATTACTCAAAATATTTATGCTATTAGCGCCGGCGTTAACCCTGTTTGAGTGGTCGGTTAAAAAGTGATTTTGCGAATAATGGGGCTCAGACTGACACATTTCTTGGTTGGACTATTGGCTTTTTGATATTGATGGTAATTAGGATTTAGCAATGCGCTTTATCAGTTTTGCTGGGTAGCTGGTTACTGGTTGTCGATGTTATCGTGATTAGCCGACGGTCCTTTATATACCTTACCCCTGTATAAGAATATGCAATATGAGATGTAACTATTCAGTCGTATTTAAAAAATACTGGGTCGTTGCCCAGAGAATAGCTACGCTAATGCGTAGGTAGCGGTGACCTTTTTTAACAGGCTAAAAACAAGCCCCTGTCCCGGCAAAACGTTTTTGACATGGCGCCGCCGCGTATCGATTTCTCTGGCACGTTCAAGTCATCTTTGGGCACTCCATACGCGTTCCCGACGCATAAGGGCCTGAGAAATCAATCCCCGTCGGCTTTAAGCGCGCGTGCTGGTAAATTTGTTAAAACCAAATGATATTAGCTTTGAGTGTTTATGTCTGGAGGTTATTAAAAAGAGTGCCTGTCCTTGCAAGTGTTAGGCATCAATGACAAAGGTGGTTTGAACGACGTTATAGAACAAAATTATTCAAACCCACACCAATT
>NZ_LGAK01000037.1 GCF_001292705.1 Marinagarivorans algicola | reverse complement strand
AACATTCTGCTCTAATAAAATGTCTTTTAGCTGATGTATGACAGGCTCTAAAAGATCGGCACAGCGAACCATCCATGTAGCGAGTGTTTTGCGGCTTAATGTGATATCCAATTGCGCAAAGAGCGCCTCTTGGCGATACAGCGGCAATGCAAATTGGTATTTTTGAAGTATTACCTGTGCCAGTAAGCTCGGTGTCGCGATGCTCTTGGGAATAGGCAATGCCGGTACATCCGCAATTTTGATGGGTGTGTGAATGTTATTCTGCTCACACGTACGACAGGCATACTTGGGGCGAACGGTTTCAATGACTTTAATTGAAGCGGGGATGTACTCAAGCTGTTCGCTGGTCTCAGCACCCAATTGATGAAGCTCACCATTGCAGCAAGGGCAGACTTTTTCTTCGTCAGTTATATCAATGACACGCGTTTCGCGCGGTAAGTCTTTTGGCAGAGGTTTACGCTTAGGAGGAGACTGATTTACCGGCAAGCAAATTGCTGTGTGGCCCAATCTGATTTCAATGGCGCTTGATTCAGGACGAATGGAGGCCACTGCAAAATCCATCTGCTCAGGATCTGCTTTTAACAATCGCTGCTTTCGCAGACTGAAATACTTGCCGCTGATGCCTCGCTGTTTGCAAAATTCCGTGGCAGTTAGCCCGGATTGCGCTTGCTCTTTAATAAGCGCCTGCTACTCAGCTTCGGGGCTTCGTTTCATGAGATATGCCCTTTTCTGGAAAAGGCATCAGTTTACGACCGGGGTATCGAGTGTTTAAGGTGTGGTTGGCTGGACGCTTACCTTGTATTCATAAATAGTCAGATTTTCCCCCTGCATAGCACAGAGTCATTCATTGGCATTCACTTTCATTACAAGCTCAATAATTAAAAAATAATGACTATTCAGCCCTAATTACGATAATGTAACACCCCAAATAAAACTCAAGTTATAGTAACGCGATGTAGAGTTGATATTAAAGAAATCATACAGTGACGATAGACCGCATAAATATATAACAATCCATTAAATATGCAAGGAGAGTCATTAAGGCTGATAAAACGCTATCAGTCTCAGTGCGCACGGCCTGTGAAATGCTCTTATTGATGATTAGCTTACTGAGTGATCAGGGCAGTCGCGCTATTAAGTCAGCGTGGTCAATGTCTACCGAGCCTGCAGCTATCTATCAACGTACAAAAAAATCACCGCTACCTACGCATTAGCGACGCTATTCTCTGGACAACGACCCAGTATTTTTGAAAATACTACTGAATAGTTAGCTTTATTTTTATAATTTTATAATAAAAATAAAGCTAACCTAACGAAAAATCCAAAACCTGCTTACCCAAAAACCAAACAGCGGAATCAAAGCCACAGTACAGGCAAATACCGCCCAAGTTGGAAGCCATAAGCCACTAACAAAAACTAAACAGCAAGCAACGCAGTAATTGACGAGACCTAACCCGAAATATAATAAAAAATTAGCACGAGATGGAGCTTTTTGAAAAGTAAATAACACCTGACCAGCATAGGAAGCAACGAAACCAACCCAAAAACCCATTAAATTCGCAATCTGGATGCTGGCACCTATCTTTTCAGTAAGCATTAACGCAATCCCAAAGTGGATAGCCGCAGCCCCCCCACCTACCACACCAAAGCGTATTAACTGAATAAAAGTTGTATATTTAATCACGCCTTAGAACTTCCTCAACATGATATTTAGGCCGCCTCTTCACCTCAGCGTATATCTTCGCCACATACTCACCCAATATCCCCAAGCACATCAACTGAACACTACCTATAAAAAGTAACGGTAACAACACAGAAGCCCAGCCCGGAATAGCGCTATCGGTAAAAATTCTCACACCAAGTACCCAAAAAATCATTGCTAAACTTAAAAAGCCAGCAACAAATCCCATCACGGTAATTGCACGCAACGGTACGGTTGAGAACGAAGAAACCCCCTCCCAAGCAAAGCTCAGCATTTTACGCAACGGGTACTTACTCTCCCCGGCAAAACGCTCTTGACGCTCATATTCAACGCTAGAAGAGCTAAAGCCCACTTCTCGCACAATGCCTCGCAAAAATAAATTGGCTTCCGGGTATTCCTTAAACGCCTCTAGGGCTTTACGAGACATGAGGCGAAAATCTGCATGATTAAAAACTAAATCGACACCCATTTTTCGCATAAGGTGGTAGTAACCCTCGGCCGTAAAGCGCTTAAAGAATGTATCGGTTTTACGCTCGCTACGCACACCATAAACAACATCGTGACCTTTAGCATACTCGTCGACCATCGCCTTGATATTTTCGGGGCCATCTTGTAAGTCGGCATCAATACTTACGACGAGGTCCTCTGTCGTTGTACATAGGCCTGCGTAAAGCGCATTTTGGTGCCCCTTGTTTCGGGACAGCTTAATAGCGATTACATGCCCATCATTCTGAGCTTTTTGCTCTAACATTTGCCACGTTTTATCCTTGCTCCCATCATCCACAAAATACAACTTAGAAGCATCGCTAATTTTGTTGGCCGTCAGCATGCTAGTCATTACTTTTTCAAGTGCCGCAAAAGTCTCACTCAAAACCTCTTCTTCGTTGTAACAAGGAACAACTATCGCCAAAGAGGGTGGCCCATCAAGAGCGGCTGTACTACTGCGATTATGGTCGGTAGAGTTAGACATTATTGTGTTCTCCGGTATATCCAGAATTTATGTAATAAGAAATTAACAACTAGAGTCGCTCCAACCGCAAAGAGTTGGGCCAACAAGTAAGGGGCAACATAAAGCATTAAAGCAAACACTAAAGTATTAACCATCACACCCAAAAAAACCACTGCTATAAATTTTGGTAACGTTTGCCAATGGCTTTGCCCATTAGCAAACGTTAGATAATAATTGAGTAGGTAATTGTAGGCAGCACTCAGTAAATAACCTGCCGCAGAGGCGATAACTTTGCTCATACCCAACCATTCGACAAAGTACATAAGCAACATAAATTGCAACAAAGTTGCAGAGCCGCCTACAAACAAAAAAAGCAAGAATTGCCGCGACATAAATAGCCCCAATACGCGCTGACAAAGACTGAGAAGAAGCTGGGCCATATACAGTACAATCCGAGTAACCATCAATATCTAGCTATTATTCAATATGACGCCAGTAGCGTCATTTAGGCCCGCCAGTGTAAAAGCCATTAACACGCTTGGCAAATACCTTAACACCGAGGTAAGCCCGCCATCACACCATTGCATATTTTTAGATCTTAAAGTGTCACTATGTACAAGAAGCGCAACAGAAAGACTGACGAATACGCGCCCTTACGGTAAAGCACGCTCTATCTCAGCGCTAAACACCAAAAGCCCACCAATCTAATGCTCCACTGATACTGGCACCCCCTGAATAAGGTAGCGGCCTACCATTAAAAAAGGCCGCCTTCATGGCAGCCCTTTAATTAATACTCACACAATCTCACCCTTATCTACTCCTCAGGAATAAGCTGGCCTGTTATTTCACGCCCATACCAATCCAGTTTAATCACAATATGATCTGCAAAAACAACATCATTACGACGATCGCCCTGTAAGTTAACCCAGATGGTGCGGTGAGTTTTTGCCTTCAGCAGCTCGCCAATTTCAGCGGCAGCAGTATTTGCAGCAATAGCATTGCCTTCACTATCAAAGACCTCTGTACTATTACCGCTATCCGACTTAATCCGAATAACGCCGTTGCTTAGCACTAGCGTATTCAGGCTCGTATCGACGGAAAGAAGCTTACCGGCAAATAGTAGGTTTTCATCATCATCACTGGTACTACGCTCTCGAAAGTCAAAGCCCCAATCGTAGGGAAGCTCATCTGTACCATCGAATTTACGATCATTGACACCTTGCTGAGTGCGCTTGATAGATACGGCTACCGCTGGCTCACCCGGTACCACCACCATCACTAGGTAGTCGCCTATATTCAGGGTGTCAAAGGTCAAGCGTGAATGCTGCTGGAGTAGATCGACAATAGCTGTTTCTGACTTTAACGCAACCCGCTGACTGTCGATATCCACGAATTGCTGACCGGTCTCGTCGGTATAGAGCATAGTCACTGCACCGGTTATGGTTTGCGTAACCACGTTAGATTTGATGCTAATATCTTCAGCAAGTAATTGCGCCGCGTCTATGGGCTTCCCTTTGACAACAAGCCGATCACCACCTTTGATCGCCTCGATACTAAGCACTTTTGCACTGGCCGAGGTAACGGTAGTGTCAGCGTCATGGACAATCTTGATGCCATTAACCCAAAAATGCTTCGCTTCGATATTACGCACAGTACCGGCAATAACAGCGGACTCTACAACCACATCACTTTGCTCTAGATTGGTCACAAAGTTAAACGCTTTTGTCGCTATCAATATTTGGGGGCTAGTTTGGCTAAGCTGCCCCTCAAAGACAACCCCCGCGCCTTCTTCAACTATTGAGGGGTCATTAATATTGGCGTAATTAACCCTCAAGTTGCCAACTGATGCTTGCATTTGAAGTGCATCGTTATCATAAATGTAACCGCGTACTAAACTCATCTGCGGTGTTTCACCTAAAGTCACTCGTGTTGCTAATATTTCACCATCTTGCAACCAGCCACTGATAGTCACCTCCTTGCCAAAAAGCATTTTATCGCTCAACTCTGCACCCAGCACTGTTTGCGAGTCGATACGCACGCGCTGCCCCAAAACAGTAGCGATACCCGCAACATCGTCATAAGCCTCGATACGGCCAGTGACAGAAGGTTCAAAGAAGACTTGCTCAGCAAAAAGCTTACCACTTTCATCGCTGTAGCCATTCACAGCGATGCGATCGCCGACTTCAAAATTCGCTTCACTGACTAACTCGCCATGGCGATAAAAATCTGTGTCAGTCGTGTCATAATGCTCACCATGCACAATCACACTACCAAAACCGTTAATAGAGCCTTGTACAATTAAAGGAGAGCGCTTACCTAAACCAATTTCACCGCCGGGCTCATCGGGAAGAGGGATTTTGCCGCTACCATCAATGCCCGCAAACTTTGTGTCATCTGACTCGCCCTGCAAACAACCTGTCATCAACAATAAGCATGCGCCTATAATTACTCGCCAGATAATGGGCAACGCTTGCGAATAACTAATCATGAGTCTCTCCTGGAAGATTGTTTACACTAACTTTTAACTTTTCTTTATCGTGACGAATTAAATAAGCACCGACACCCAAGCGCACAACCTCTGTAGGCTCAGCGGTAACATCGCACTCATGATCGGTGAGCCAGCTATCAACACGCTCTAACAGAGCCTGCCCTTCTTGCTCTACAAAGCGCTCAAAAGCAACGACATCTTTAATCGCAATGGCGTTGTTACTTGCACGACGCTCAAAGCGGGGGCGCGCGCGCTTCTCTTTGCCCACAACATAAAGATTGTGAAACATGGTATTTAGAATCTCACTCGAAACAGAGCTTGCGCGTAATAGTGACTCGGGGTTGTTATTAGCCGGGACATAAAAACGTTTAAGCACACGAAAAGTACCTGCTGGTGTCTTTTCAATGCAATCGCTCCCCAGCAACTCTTTGAGAATGGTACTCACTGGTATATCGCCGCCATAAGCTTTTACTAATCGAGTAAAATCCTTAGCCTCATCATCTGTCTCCAAGGGAAGCTCTAAAGGCAACCCGTTGGGGTCCACGTAGCTTATATCCTGATGCCAAGCGCTTAAAATACGTGTCAAACGATCTTGTTCATTTTGATTATCTTCGACGAGATCTGCTTGTTTTAAGGCATCTTTTACTCGTTTGACTTCTTTTCGGTCAATACCTGTCATAGTCGCAATACGCGACATATTCGTTGGCCGCCCCTGCAATCCAAAATCATTCGCGCACACTTCAACAAAAAGCGTTTTCGCGAGTTTACAAAACTCGCTGTAAGTCACGCCATTATGAATTAATACCCGAATAACTGGCCGTAACATTGTACGAGCAGCCGATAGAATAAGTTGTTTTATATTGAGTTCTTTCATGTGGGAGAGATTACCCCAAATACTACGACCCGTCGCAGCCCGCTGTCTATTTTATGACCACAATCACATTGAAAGCGACCATTGTGCGGTTTTGCCAAAGTTTTGTTAAGGCTTAAGTGAATAATTTTTTTATTCCGTACCGATATTACCCCTGATAGAGCACAAAAAAAGTGACCCTCGCTGTCGAGATGTGCGCATAAATGACATACCTTGATTGCGTTATTTTACACAGCAAATTCAAAAAAAGTATCTCTAGTCAGACTATTTTAATTTCATAGCGTAATACGTCAAAAAAATGCCTTAATAAAAATAATATGCGTACATAAAACAGCTTCTTTTAGTTATTAATTAATACTTATATACCCTGCTTTATTTACTCTCAGACTTTATTTTTATATGGCCATCAATCAAGTCTAAAGAGGCTCGATCTTTGACTACCCTTTGGGTACTGCCCATATAAATATTGCTATGGGAACCTACCGTTCAGGGGTCTAATAATGAGTATTGGCGCACATATTTTGAAGGTAATAACTTGCAGTACGACTTATCGCTTAGTGCAAGCTCAATTTATGTGGAAGCCTGTAACCTTATTGCTCATCAGTCTAGTTATCATTCCGCCAACTTACGCTAATAGTAATTTACTTAATCACTCACAAGGTATTACAACCGGTCAAAGCGCGAATCATCATGCACTTTTTAGCGGTATTGCTAACCCTGCTATGGGCCACTTAGCGGTTAGGCCCAGTGAGCGATTCCGCCTGGCCTATTTTTTTAGCCTATCCAGCGCAACTGAGCTTGGCCAAGTCGATAACTTTGTTGATGACATTGATGAGCTAATTAATATTTTGGAAGACTCTGCCAATGCCGGTGATATACCCGTTAATGAAACACTTGACCGCTTTAACCTTGTTATTACACAGGCTGGCCAAGACGGTTACTTAAAAACCACTAATGGTATCTATTTACCGCCATTCCCTTTGTATTGGCGGCCATTATTTTTGCCCGGCACTCTTACTTTCGAATTCAATATAGAAAGCCAAATAAACGTTAGCGCCCTAGCTGATGAACTGATTTACGACGATCAAAAAGAAACTTTTTCAACGGCAACTTCCGCTTACTTAAAAAGTGGCCTACAAACAAAGTTTGCTGTTAGCTATAGCCAAAGTCTTTCGCAAGATTTATTTGGCACAAAAGGTACACAACTATTAGTCGGTGCAAGGTTAAATATTTACGATCTCGAACTCAGCAAGCAAGTCTTTCAACTTGAATTACTCCGCGGCCAAGGTATTGAAGATCTTATCAAAGATGAGTACAAAAATAATCGTATAAAGTCTACCGGTATAGGTTTAGATTTTGGCGCCATCTGGTCTGCTAAAAAATATCGCCTAGGCGCCACAATTACAAATGTAAATGCCCCCGCCTTTCATTATGGCGCCATAGGTGTTAATTGCGATAAATATATTGACGCAAGCCACTCACAAAGTAATTGTTATATCGCTAATTATTTTTCCAATATTAAAGGGGATATCAAAACCCACGAACAACACACTAAAAACCCTGTTATTACCCTTGATGGTAGTTATTTTATCAGCCCTAAATGGTTAGTCTCTGCAGCCGCAGAGCTTTCAAACTATGACGACACTGTTGGCCAAGAAAATCAATGGGTCCATTGGTCAAGTAGCTATCAACCTAACAGCTTTTGGGTTCCCAGCACCCGCGTTAGTTATCGCAAAAATTTAGCTGGCTCAAAGTTAAGTTATGCTGGTATTGGATTGACACTAGGCAAAGTTGTCAATATAGATTTTAACTTTGCACTTGACGATGTCATTGTTGATACCGATAAGGTTCCCCGAGGCATCGGCTTTGCTTTAAGCATTGAAGAATGGTTTTAAGTATTAAAGCAAAGCCGATACTAATAGCCTCAAGACGACTCCATAGTGTATAGCCGGATAATTAATTGACCGTCTTGATGAATACATCTCAATACAGTTCTTACAAAAATCATACTCTTTAAAAAACACCATACTTTAAAAATAAAAAACACTACACTTTGACCAGAGGTAAATTATGTCAACGACACATTTCATAGCAAAACTTAAAAATATCTTTGGTATAGGGGCTGCTATATTAATGCTCAGCGCCTGTGGTGGTGGTGATCAAGATCGCGGCAAGGTTTCTTTTTTTGAGCAAAATTTTAGCGGTGTCGCCGTTGACGGGCATATCGCAAGAGCCAAGGTCTTTATAGATAGCAATAACAATGCAACACGGGATCCTTGGGAGGACTTTTCATTCACAGATGATGCAGGGTACTATGGCTATAACCCTAATACAGGGACTGACTATTGCGCCAGTGATGCCACACCAGAAGAGCAACAATATTGCTTAAGCTCACAATCAGCACTTGGCAATGTAGTTATACGCGTTGACGGTGGCTACGATAGACTCACAGGTGAGCCTTTTGTTGGGCAGCTCAGTCGTCGTATTAATGCGCTCAACCCTGCCGATAGAACACAGCTCGTTATTACACCGATTACAACGCTACTCACCAGCATACAAGACCCTACCAACTATGAAAACATTCTCGCGGTTCTCGGTATTGAAGAAAAAGATTTAGATATTGATTATTTAAATAGTCGAGGAAATAATGAAATAGACAGCTATCTACTCAATACAGCACTAAAAATTCACAAAACAATTACCATTCTCAGTGACCGCATCGACGATACTTATACACAAATGCGCGAGACAACTGGCATGCCTAATGATGCCTCGCAAGCGTTGTATAAAAATCTTGCCAACACATTAACACTGCCTAACAGCCAAGACATAAGCGCTATTAGCCTAGACAATATACTCACCAACCCCAATGCTTTACTTCAAATATTAGACAACACTGAAAAAACTATTCGTAACACATACAACAAATACAATATTGATTTGCCCCTCGATATGGGAAGCCCAGATAACCCGAAAAAATTTAATCGCCCAGCCAAAATTGCAGCACAAATACCGCCGCTTATCGATTTACTGTTAACAGATGTAATAGATCAAGGGCAAATATTAGGTTATATTCGCGCCTTAGAGGTTGTTGTTATCAAATCAGTCAATGAATCAATACAAGATGACAGCACAATTAATAACGCTTTTGATTTCTTTTTTAATACTGGCAATACCGCTCTTATAGAGGCCTTACGTATCGCCTTAAGTGATGATAAAGCAGATATTAATGCATTAGTGGCGAATGATTTTAGCGGCGATGACTTTAATAATATTGCCGCTATTACTCACGCAGCACGCATTCAAGATGATGCCAATGCTTTTCGTGACCTTGATGGTAAACAACTGTTAATTTCTGACTTAGATCTTGGTTATTTACCCAATAATCTTAGTGATATTGAATTAGAACTGTATTTTAAAGCCGGTGATAGTGAGCTAAGCGGTAGCATAATAGCATGCGCTAAGTATATTGATGGTGCCAGTCAAAATAGTTTAGGCGAGGGTAACTTTAAAGGCGAAATTTTAAACGGTTTTTGGAGCTTACTAGGCGCCACCCAAGAACACCCTAAGTCCTATAGTTTATTACTGACATTTGATTTTTTAGGCGCTAACTATCAAGCTATTATGAAGCCTGCAGGTAGCACTACGGTGAATGGTATCGAATATCAAAAAATTCGTTTTGATTATGACGATGAAATTAAAGTTTGGCATAGCAAGGTTGGCTTAGAGGCACAACAAACAATACCCATCAATAGTCAGCAATGTGCTCAACGACTACCGTCGCGCATAGGTATTTGACGGCAATAGGGTATTTAACGGCAATAGGTACTTGTCGGGGCAGTGTTGCTGGGCAGTATAAAAGAGCGCAAACGCGCCAAGGCAAGTACTGCATCCATACAGCACACTCAGATCAAAGCTAAAGCGTCTTTAGCCAGCTAGACATATCATTATGTGTAAAAGTAAAGCCCGATTGCTGTAGCTTACTTGGCACTACTCGCTGGCTAGCCAACAATAACTCTTCAGCCATTTGCCCCATAGCCAGTTTTAAAATAGGTGCAGGGGCAGTAAGGGTTAGTAGAGTATGATAATGCGCGGCTAAGTGTGCTGTTAGTGTTTTGTTAGTAAGCGGTTCGGGCGCAACAATATTGTAAGCGCCGGCTAGCTGAGTATTTTCAATTAAAAATATTAATGCCTTAACGGCATCCTCTAAGGCTATCCAAGAAAACCATTGCTGGCCATTGCCATTTTGCACTGCCACTTTAGCTTTAAAAGGTAAGGCCATCTGGGGAAATGCACCGCCATCATTGGACATGACGACACCAAAGCGCGCCACACAAACCCTAATTGCCTTATGATCAATTAATGGGTTAAGCGCAGCCTCCCACGCAGCACATAAAGTATTCGAATAACAATCAGCAGGCGCTGTACTTTCAGTGATACGTTGATCGCCTTGGCCACCATAAAAACCGATAGCCGAAGCATTAATAAAAGTACCCTCGAATTGTGTTTTCATACAATAGCGAATCAGGCTCTCGACGGCATCGATGCGACTACTCAATAAACGCTCTTTTTGAGCCGATGTCCATCGACCTGCTGCAATAGAGTGCCCCGTCAAATTAATAATAGCCTGATACTTTGAGGGGTGCTCAGTACAGCCTGCCAGTGACGCCCAGGTGATGGGGGTTGCAAATGGTGTCGCTTTCATAATTTTAGAGGCATCACGCCCCACAATATCAACCAAATAGCCTTGATGATGTAGAGCCACCGCAAGATGACGACCAATAAATCCCGATCCACCAGCAATTAATATCGCTTTGGGCAGCCTACGGCTTGTTTCATCTTGAACGGGCTCGGCTGAAGATTGCATTTTGACCACCATTGATTGACTATTGTTATCGATACTCACAACCTAGTACGTACAAAAATGCTTTCTCGATCAACGCCGCTCGGTAAAATAGCGAAAGCGGTTTCACCGGCATCTAAGACGTACAAACTTAATACAATTTCTTTAATTTCTCATCCAACCGAACACCTGATAGTATTTCGATATTAATTCCATCAGATAGTCCGGTCACTACCTCACGCCGTTCGAAATCTTGATCACTCACAGCAACTTCTACAAAATTAGTGCCATTTTCAATAATTAAATTTCCTTCATTGATAGCCAGTACATCAATACGTTCATTCAATACGATATCAGCATTTGCGCTATAACCAGCACGTAAAAAGATGCCTTCTTGCAACTTAACAGCAGCCCTAATATCAAATTTTATCGTACCATGATGATCGTAACCTTTAGGTGCAATATACTCCAGATCGGCCCCAAAGGTATGCTGACCCAGGGCACCAATACTGAGCGATATCGGCATGCCTATTTTTAATTTACCGACTTCCGACTCATCAATTTTACCTTCAAAAATCATATCATTCATATTGGCAATTTGAGCAATCGTTGTACCGGCATTAAAGGTATTGCTTTCAATAACAAAAGTCCCCTCCTTTACCGGCACACTTAACAATAAACCCGATACTGTAGCATACACGATATTAGAGATTTTCCCTCCATGCTTACTGACACCTACCTTGATCAGTGCTACGTTATCCTCTGCTGCCTGCAAGGCTTCTTCCGCCAAATCAAATTGCAGCTTGTATTTATTAAATTCAAACTCAGATATTAATAAAGAATTATGTAGCTTCTTTTGGCGTGCCAAATCCCGCTCAACATTAAGATAGTTAAGCCGTGCTTTTTCTACATTCGACTCGGCATTCCTTAAATATTCTACATCAGGTACTAGTTCGATTCGCGCAATTACATCGCCTTTTTTTACCGCATCACCAGCCTCTACAAGCACCTCTTCAATAACACCTGACACTTTTGATTTCACATCAATTTCTTTGCGTGGTTTAATATTACCTGTCGCAACCGTTTTGACAAAAATATCAGCCATGAGCGGCGTTGCTATTTCATGGACGATGGGATCTTCTTCAGATTTTTGATACAGAAACAATGTAGTCCATACAAAAGTTGCTAACAAACTCAGGCCAAAAAAAACACCTAAAAACTTCTTCATCATTTTTTAATCATCCTGTAATGCTGTAATAGGGTTAACGGCTGCCGCTTTATGTGCGGGTAACAAAGTCGCTAACAATCCAGAAATTATCAATAACACAAGCGCCGTAATGGCCGTTGTAAAGTTGATTGATGGGGCACCAAATCCGGGAATATCAAACTTAACTAACAAGATAGCGAACAACTCCAAGATCGCTACGCCAGCCACTAATCCAATATAACCGGCTAAGGCTGTAATCACTAAAGCCTCTTGTATAATTAAACCCACGATCGAACCACGCGTTGCACCTAACGCTTTACGCAACCCTATTTCGCGTGTTTTTTCTTTGACAACAATTAACATAATATTGCCCACACCAATAACACCTGCCAGCAAAGTTCCCAGCGCTACAAACCAGCTAAAAGCATTAAGACCATTAAATAGCGCCACCACTTTCATATAATTTTTTTCTGTATTGTAATATCCAAAAGCTGTTGTATCTTGCGGGTGCACATGGTGGTATTCCTTGAGCAAAGCCAATGCTTGCTCTTCTACCTTTACCGCTGATACTCCATTTTTAGGCTTAATACGTAAGCTACCAATATACTCAGTTTGGTTAAAAGCTGTGCGTAATGTGCTATTAGGAATCAAAATGCGGGAGTCGTCGCGACGCGAATTTTCACTCGCAATAATTGATTTATAAACGCCAATAATCATGAAATGGATGCCAGCAATTTTTATACTTTGACCTACAGGATCTTCGCCAGGCTCAAAAATTTGCTTGTAAACCTCAGCGCCTAATACCGCAACTTTTCTTTTTTGGTCATAATCATTGGCATTCACAAAGCGGCCTTTAATAGGCGCGTAACCACTGTTAAGTGCAACTTCTGGATGGGTACCGCGAGCCACAAATGTTCCGCTACGCTTGTTATGTACAATATATTGCTCAGCTTGCCAACCGCCAAGCTCGTTAATTTCTACAACAACTTCCGCACCCTCTAATTTTTTCCTCAGCATATCTCGGGCATCAATATTCCAATCCACTCGACGGCCTTTGGCAAAGCCTTTATAAGCGTACTGCGTTGGGCTACCAACCCAAATATAAATAGTATTCGTATTACCCGAAAATCGATCAATAGCACCTTGCTTTAAACTATTACCGGCACCGAGTAGTAGCACTAGCATAAAAATACCCCAAAAAACGCCAAAAGCTGTCAGCCCTGTACGCAATTTGTGGCGACTGAGAGTGTGACCTATTTCCTGCCAGCGATCCAAATCCCACATATTAAGTCTCCTCACGCATAGCTTCGATCGGAGAGATACGTGCAGCTTGCCACGCGGGCACCAGCCCAGCCACGGTACCAACGCAAACCAAAATAAGTAAGGCAACTATAGCAATATGAACATCAACCTCTGGGTGGCTAAAATACGGCAACTCAATACCGTATTCATTAGTCATCCAATTGTATAGTTCCAACAACCCAACCGATAAAACGAGCCCCACATAACCTGCTATTAATGTAACAAGCAATGACTCCGATAATATGGTGTAAATAATTTGACGTGGGTGCGCCCCCAGTGCTTTTCGTATACCAATTTCACGGGTTCGCTCTTTGACCGAAATAATCATAATATTGCTAATCCCGACAATACCCGCCATCAACGTTCCTAAGCCAACAAACCATAAAAATAGGCCAATACCTGTGAAAGTATTATTAATTTCTTCGGTTTCCTTCGCTAGATCAAATAATCGAAGCGCCGTATTATCTTGAGGCGAAATTTTATGGCGCTCTTTCAGCATGCCTAAAATACGCTCACTTAAAGCAACATTATCAACATCGCTATGCGGCACCACAGCAATTGACCCGATGTTTTGACCTTTACCAAATGTTTTTTGAAAGGCAGCAAGCGGCATATAAATTCGCTCACTCATTCGCCCCTCCCAGCCCGAGTCATAAAATACGCCCACTATTTTTACACTAACGCCATTAATAGCTATTTGATGACCTATGGGATTATATTCATTGCCAAATAAACGCTCAGCAACCTTTGTACCTATCACTACAACTTTGCGTGCATCAGCCTCATCCAAGTCATTCAATCTTCTGCCATAGTGATAATTTTGACTTTTTTTTATTTTAAAATAATTAGCACCTGCCCCAAGCACCGAAAAACTACCCGAATGCTGACCATAGGTAACATAAATATCTGCTCTAAAATTGGAACCTAAAGGCTCTTCGGCAGCAATAATATTAATTTCAGGAAATTGATTTTTTAAAAAATCAACGTCAGATTCTTGTAATTTAATGTGGCGCCCTTGCGGCAACCCACGATAAGGTAAAGAGGTTTTATTGCTACTAATCCACATAGACGTTCGCACATCACTACTAAAACTTTGCTCTATACCATTTTTGAGCCCTTGCCCCACACCGAGCAAAAGCACCAACATAAAAATTCCCCAAAATACGCCAAAAGCCGTTAAAAATGTGCGCAACCGATTTTGATTAAGGGTAAACCAAACTTCCTGTAAAGCATCAAGACTCATATTTTATTACCGTACATATTGCACCTAGTCTAATTAAGCCTATTTGAATATCCTATTCACGCTCGACCTGTCCATCCTTTAATAAAATTAATCGCTCGGTTTGCTCTGCTATATCATGCTCATGCGTCACAATCACGATGGTTTTACCTGTGCGATGTACTTCTTTAAAAACGGTCATCACATCATCTGTTGTTGCGCTATCTAATGCGCCTGTTGGTTCGTCAGCTAAAATCATTCTAGGATCTGTAATTAAAGCTCGCGCAATAGCCACGCGCTGCTTTTGCCCGCCAGATAACTCATTGGGCATATTTTTGGTGCGCTCACCAAGGCCTACCATATCCAATAACTTTTCAGCGCGATAATTACGCGCCTTTCGCCCTATTTTTTGGTAGTACAGCGGTAATGCAACATTTTCTAATGCGCTCTTAAACGGGAGTAGATTAAAAGATTGAAATACAAAACCAATAAATCGATTACGCAACTGCGCCGCTTTTGCCTCAGACAACCCTGCCGAAATCACCGTATCACCTAATTGATAGGCGCCGTGATCATAAGTATCTAACAAGCCAAGAATATTGAGCAAGGTAGATTTACCAGAACCGGAGGATCCCATGATCGAAACCATTTCACCATCATCAATCGATAAATTGACGCCTTTTAGCACATGCAGTCGCCTAGAATCACTTGTATAATGTTTGTGTATCCCTTCGAGAGAAATCATAATTAATACAACCCATGGGTGGCCTATTATTTTAATAATCCATGAGTGTACTCACCAAACTTTAGCCCTTCAAGCTTTGCAACATACAATGTATAGATTGGCGCTTGTATTCTATACGACAGTGCTTAGCCTATCGCCAACTGATGATGATTATGTAAAATCACATCCCGCATTCAATCAGCGCTTTATGTAAAAGCCAAATAAGTCACCTGCTATGTTTAAAGCCATCACAAATCCCACTCAATATACCTATGAAGAAAAGCGCAGTGAGTTTATTGCGCATTTATATCCGGTGACTGAGCGCGAACAGCTCATGGAGGCATTAAAGTTAATCAAGATGCAATACCCTGATGCGCGCCATTACTGCTGGGCTTATTTAATAGGAAATCCTCAACAGCCGATAACTGTAGCTTTTAATGATGATGGCGAACCTTCAGGTACAGCGGGAAGGCCAATACTGCATGTACTCACTCAGCGAGGAGCCGGTAATACAGGCGCTATTGTTGTGCGTTATTTTGGTGGTATAAAACTAGGGGCTGGAGGGCTTGTACGTGCTTACGGGCAAGCCATTTCAAAAGCCTTAGATAATGCAAGTTGGCACGATGTGGTACCACAAAAAAATCTAACAATAACAGCCCATTACGAAGACGAACCTCACATACGCCATTATTGCGAAGCCTTTGACGCTCAGGTTACTGACCAAACATACAGTACCGATGTATGTTTGCACTTGATACTGCCAAGCGATCAGCTAGAACAGTTTACATTCGCGATTAATCAAAAAACAGCAGGACGAGCGACTATAAAAATCTATGAATAACATCGATGCACGTTACGCTTTAGTGCTAAGCTGCCATTCAATAGGCTCTATATTATTTGCATGTAGGTATTCGTTTGCCTGCGAAAAATGCTTGCAACCAAAAAAACCACGATAAGCCGATAATGGCGAAGGGTGCGGGGCCTTTAATACGCAATGTTTTTGGGCGTCAATAAACGCCCCCTTTTTTTGTGCGTAGCTACCCCACAGCATGAAAACGACATGCTCACAATGATCATTAACGGCATGTATCACGGCATCGGTAAATTGCTCCCAGCCTTTGCCTTGATGCGAGCCAGCTTTACGCGCTTCAACCGTTAACGTGGCATTAAGCAATAACACACCCTGATCTGCCCACGCTTGTAAATTACCGTGATTGGGCACAGCAAAACCAATATCCTGATGTAGCTCTTTATACATGTTGCGTAGCGACGGCGGAACATCGACACCATAAGGTACCGAAAACGATAAGCCATGGGCTTGCTTGGGGCCGTGATAAGGATCTTGCCCGAGTATCACTACTTTGACATTATCTAGCACGGTAGAATCTAGTGCATTAAAAATTAATTTACCTTCCGGATAAATCGTGCGCTTGGCGCTTTTTTCGCCAAGTAAAAAAGAGCGTAAACTTTGCATATACGGCTTATCAAATTCTGGCTGTAGATATTGCAACCATGACTGATGAAGCTCAACTTGTTTTTTCACCCTGCACCTCTGAGTCATTTAAAAAAAATATCCGTATAAAAAAATACCCACCAAAGGTGGGTACTAAGACATTACGCCTTAATTAATAAGAGTACCGCTTACAGGCTCTCACATAACTAGGCTTCAGGTCGCATATGCGGGAAGAGTAACACATCGCGAATAGACGCCGAATCAGTTAACAGCATCACTAAACGATCAATGCCAATACCTTGCCCTGCTGTGGGCGGTAAACCGTATTCTAATGCGCGTACATAGTCGGCATCATAGTGCATAGCTTCATCATCGCCGGCGTCTTTTTCGGCCACTTGTTTTTGGAAGCGCTCGGCTTGATCTTCAGCATCATTCAATTCAGAAAAACCATTCGCTAGCTCACGACCACCTACAAAAAACTCAAAGCGATCGGTCACAAATGGGTTGTCATCGTTACGGCGTGCCAACGGTGAAACCTCTGCGGGATACTCAGTAATAAAGGTCGGTTGCTCTAATTTATGCTCGGCAACCGCTTCAAATATTTCGATTTGAATTTTACCTAAACCCCAAATAGATTTGCACTCAACACCGACATTTTTAGCCACAGCTTTGGCTTGCTCTAAATCATTGAGTTGCTCAAGCGTAATATCAGTGGTGTGTGCCAAAATAGCCTCAAGCACCGTTAAGCGCTCAAAAGGTTGGGCAAAGTCGTAAGTCACAACTTCAGGCTCTTCACCTTCTTTAGCTGACTTGGTGCTATTGACTTTTGTTGAACCCAATACCGTTTCAGCCATGCCGCGTAGCATATCTTCGGTGAGGTTCATTAAATCTTGGTAGTCGGCGTAAGCTTGGTAAAACTCAAGCATTGTAAATTCAGGATTATGACGCGTGCTCAAACCCTCATTACGGAAATTACGGTTAATTTCATAAACGCGCTCAAAGCCACCTACAACCAAGCGCTTTAAATAAAGCTCTGGAGCAATACGCATATACATATCAATATCTAGAGCGTTGTGATGTGTTTTAAAAGGGCGTGCGGTTGCACCGCCAGGGATTACTTGTAGCATCGGTGTTTCGACTTCTACAAAACTTTTAGCGTTTAAATAGTTGCGAATATACTCAATGACTTTAGAGCGCACCGCAAATAAGTTACGCACCTCTGGGTTCACAATTAAATCAACATAGCGCTGACGATAACGCATTTCTTGGTCTGCAAGGCCGTGAAACTTATCGGGTAATGGACGAAGTGATTTGGTGAGCATTTGAAACTCTTCACAATTGACATACAAATCTCCTTTACCTGACTTATGCAATATTCCCTTAACACCCACAATATCGCCAATATCCCAAGCGCCATCGTTAGCCTTCATCGCTTTTTGAGCGGTTTTATCGGCATATACCTGAATGCGACCACTCACATCTTGCAATACCATAAACGGTCCTCGCTTTGCCATTACACGACCCGCCACAGCGCTGACAAAACCTAGCTCTTCGAGCGCTTCTTTGGTTTTTTCACCGTGGGCTTGCTGTAATTCATCGGCCATATGCGTGCGACGAAATTGATTAGGAAACGCATTACCGCGCTCGCGGATGTTGGCAAGCTTACCGCGGCGCTCAGCAATTAATTTATTTTCATCTGGCGCTTGCGGAGTATTGTTTTTGTCTGACATATTCAAACCATTTTTTCTGTGAGTTGATAGCTGGCGCTTCACGCACAGCCTAACTAAATGAGTCACTTAACTAAGTAAAGAGAACGCTATAAAATCTTAAAGCCCAGCTTTTAAGCTCGCCTCAATAAACAGATTCAGCCCGCCATCCAATACGGCTTGGCAGTTACTGCTTTGCACCGAAGTACGTAGGTCTTTGATGCGGGAGTCATCTAAGACATAGCTGCGAATTTGACTGCCCCAGCCAATATCAGACTTGCTGTCTTCTAGCGCTTGCTTTTCGGCATTGCGCTTCAGCATTTCTTGCTCATACATACGCGCCCGTAGCATTTTCATCGCTTTATCACGGTTAGCATGTTGCGAGCGTTCGCTTTGGCATTGTACAACAACACCTGTTGGCTCATGGGTCAAACGAATTGCTGAATCAGTTTTGTTAACATGCTGACCACCAGCACCACTGGCACGATAGGTATCGACGCGTAAATCAGCAGGGTTAATATCAATATCGATATTATCGTCGATTTCAGGAGAAACAAATACCGACGAAAAAGACGTATGGCGGCGATTGCCCGAATCAAACGGTGACTTACGCACTAAGCGATGCACGCCTGTTTCGGTGCGCAACCAACCAAAAGCGTATTCTCCTTCAAAACGAATAGTGGCACTTTTAATCCCCGCCACATCACCCGCAGAGGCTTCTTCTAGCGTGGTTTTAAAGCCATTAGCTTCGCCCCAACGCAAGTACATACGCAAAATCATCTCGGCCCAATCTTGCGCCTCAGTACCACCAGAGCCCGACTGGATATCGAGATAAGCATTATTGGCATCCATTTCACCCGAAAACATACGGCGAAACTCGAGTGTTGCCAGCTGCGCATCGAGACTTGCCACTTCCGTACGAATTTCTTCTAGGGTGTCTTCATCGCTTTCTTCTACTGCAAAATCGAGCAGCTCACGATTATCGGCAATGCCGACTTCAAGGTTATTAATAGTATTAACAACGGCTTCGAGCGCCGAGCGTTCACGCCCTAGCTCTTGCGCCTTGGCAGGGTCATTCCAAACATCAGGCTCACCAAGGAGTAGCTCTACCTCGTCTAAGCGCTCTTTTTTGACATCATAGTCAAAGGTACCCCCTAAGCACAGCCGTGCGATCGGCCATATCTTTAAGGGCATTTACAATGGGGTTGATCTCCATAAGAGGCTCTCTTGCTTACGTTCTTGAAAGGCCGCGATTGTACCCTTTTTAGCCTCAAATGTCTGGCGTTGTGATCAACCGCTCACAACCTGCAAGCCATCACCGCCAATGCACCACAGCACATCAACAGCGCTCAACCACTTACCCAGAGCAACGCAGACCATAAGCCGCCACCCGTCATCCAAGCACCCAAGCGCTAGGGCTTTCACCGTGAATAGGGGATGGCTATAAAACGCATCGCTCCAACCTAATGCCGCAGAGCCTATACTTGCACGCTCATTAAAGTATGACTTCAGGTGGATTGACCACAACACGACCTATGAACTCATTCAGTGAGCTGGATAATTTCGGGGAAAAGAAACAGAATTTTCAAGTCAAGCCGCTCATTGCATCTCATACGATCAATAATCTAAGGTTCTGCGCTATAAAAACGTCTGATATTGAGCGACACCAGTAATTTAGGCGTAGGCAATAACTGAGGCTTAGCATGACTGATTGTTTGATTTTAGTTGAGCAGAACAACAAGGAGCTGAGCGATTACGGGCTTATTATTTCATAAAGCTGTCTATAGTATTGATAAACAGCAATAAGTCATAGCGCATATATAAGAAGAACAGCTACTAGTCATTGCATGCAATGACTACTTGGTTGCGCCCTTGCGTTTTAGCAGAATATAAGGCTTCATCTGCACGTAAGAAAGCACTATTTAAAGAATCACTTTTAGAGAAAGAGGTTAATCCAATACTAATCGTTACTTGAATATTTTGCACTGTATTGAAATCATAATCTTTAATTAAAAGCCTTAATTTTTCAGCTAAAGCACGCGCTTGTTTCAGGTCATAATGGGTCACTAAAAGAACAAATTCTTCACCACCCCAGCGAGCAAAAACATCATTTTTTCGTACATTTCGTGCAAACACTTGAGCAATTTCATGTAATATTTTATCGCCAGCTACATGCCCAAAATTATCATTAATTTTCTTAAAGTAATCAATATCAATAATCATAAGGCAGCCGTTTAACGCGCCACGACCAAAGAGTTTTTTGAGCGTTTGCATAAAGCCATAACGATTATAGACTTTTGTTAAGCTATCGATATGCGAGAGTTCGCGGTATTTTTCTGACTTCAATTTTAAGGCTTCGGCGTAGTCAGTCAAATCTTTGACTTGCCTAAAATTTTCTTTGGCGACACGCCGCCATCGATACATATGCCATGCCGTTTCTAAAAGCAATCCTAACAACCACGCTAAAATAATACCTAGATATAAATTTTCGGCAGGGATCCACGTTCCTACCAACTCCACCCGCTCAAGCTCTAAGGTATGCTCACCCATAACTGGGGGGACAGGAAAGTCAATACCGAAAGACGTCATGCGATTAAATGCTGGCTTCGCCTGATGGCGATCTACGTTATATTCACTTTTCCACCAATCTGCAACTTGTAACTCACTTAATGCTATTTCTGTACTATGTGATCTTGCCTCAAATTGTGAAAATTCATCGGCAGGAATATTGACCGACATAAACTTATGGGTGTCTCGGTCTTCTAGTACCCCATGCTGCTCATCAAAATTACGAATGTATATACGTAAAGCATGTGCAGGGCCTTTGTATTTAAGCGTTAGACGTAAAAGGCTATAGCCTTCAGCATTAATGAATTGGCTACGAGCGTCCCCCCAATGCACAGCCAGTCCACATACGGGGTGTGCAGGGCTTTTTTTAAAATGGCACAACCAACGAGTCGCACTCTTATCTAGCCATGCCACACTCGACTCGCCCCCCCAGTCTCCATCACTATAGATGTTATAGGTACTATTATCGACGGGGTGCACCGTGATATATCTTGGCGGCAAAAAATAATGGCCCAGCATCACAACAACCGTTGCTATAACAGCGGCAGCACGAATACGCGAAGATGAAGCTAACGCCATTGCATCAGACCTTCTAATGATACTCAGTAAAAAAACGTCACGTTTAAGTGGCAACGATTTGGCCAGTATTTCACGGCTCATCAAACTACCGTCAAATATATATTCCTATGTTCACTAAAGCGTCACTAAAGTCTCACCAAATAATCACTAAAGTCTCACCGAGCCTTAAATAAATCATTAAGTAACTCGTTAGTAAAAATTAAAATATGCTTGGTAAAATTAAAATATTCGACTTAACAAATAGCGACAGAAACTGTGAAATGCAGTATATGTATTTCACAGTAATAACACTTTTAACAATAACACTTTTAACAATAATACTTTTAACAATAGCACTCTTAATCAGCGATGCCTTTAAATATAGGAATACCACTGCTAAAAATATTGATACGGTCTCGCAGTGGTATCACCACTTCCTAACATTCGCTTAAGCATAGTGAATAATGACTCACTGTGCACATGATCAACCACTAACACTATTTAGCGTCGTATTAGCGGATGGGCGCTCGCTAGCGGTGTATTTACGAGCAAGAAATTGTCAAAACGATAGAAGTCCGACCTCGATCGTCGCGCAATGACGAAGAGGGTAAATATTTTTCACCACGGCGCTTAATCTAGAGCGAATGTGCAATGGTATTTGTGCGCCCAATAAAGACATACCAGCGAGCCATCGTAGGGGCATAAATTGAGGGCGAGGGCGCTGAGCGACCCAATTTAGATAGATAGGAGCGTTTTGGGGAGCTTTTTAGTGAGAGCAATTTAATAAAAAAGGGGCGCAAAGCCCCTTTATACACCGCCAGTATTAGCTGGCCACTGTCTGCCAGCATGTTCTTTGTAGCAGTAGATTACCAAATACCAGCCAGCTCGCCTTTTGCTAATGGAATATCAAAACCATACCCCGCCTTACGTGCAATGGCCTGAAGTAAATCCGCATGGCTAGCGCCCTTACCTTCATAGTTACCTGATCCGCTAAAATCTAGTGAGCGCCCCGTATCAAGGCCTGTTCCTTTACCGCCAGCCATCACAAAAGGAATGCGCCAGTGATCATGCAAGTTACCATGCCCAAGCTCTGAGCACAGCAATACAATAGTATTGTCTAATAAGCTGTAACCATCGCCATCAGGCGTATTTGACATTTTTTCGATAAAGGTCGCAATCTCTTGCATCCACCACACTTTACTCTTGCGATGCGTTTCACCGTTAGCATGTGACGCATCGTGATCCGCAAGGCCACCTAAAGGATTTTGTATCGGTGACACAGGATGAGAATACATAAAGCTAATCGCACGTGTCACATCACAAGATAATGCGGCAATCGCAACATCTTGCTGCGCATCAGAAACACGCGCCATGGCGCCCGTTGGGCTATCGTCACGCCAGTCATTACTGCCAATACCCTCGAGGTTGACCATGCCGCAGCTACCACCGCCGCCAGTACCGCTATTACCCGCATCAGCAATCGCTTTAAGCTTGCTCTCGAGCACATTAAAGGCACTCATATGTTGCTCTAAGCGCTCACGCTCTAAGCCACCAAGCTGTTGCTGTAAGCGAACCAAGTCACCTTTGGCACGCTCAAAGGCACGAATATTATCGGCCCCTGTTAAACCAGCCGCCGCACCACCATCATCACTCGCACCACCAAACAACGACTTATAAAGCGCTAATGGGTCGTCTTGGTAGGGTAAGCGAGTCGTGCCTTGGAAACTAATTGATTTATCAGACCATTTACTGGCCAACAATCCCATTTGAATCGATGGTGCTGTTGGCGTGATACCTTTAGAGGCGTTTTCCTCCCCCATTAATACCTCAATAGAAGAGCCGGTAGCTTTTTGGCCAGCCTCGTGACTACCGCTTAAGACTTTCGCCGCACCACCTTCATGTGTAGAGCCATTGCCAATTAAGCCAATGCCATCCATAAACACACAGTGCTGCTTAACTTTTTCTAAAGGTGAGCTCATCGCAGGTAATGCTAAAGAGCCTGCTCTGGG
The DNA here is from genome assembly GCF_001292705.1 of Marinagarivorans algicola. Classification (GTDB taxonomy): domain Bacteria; phylum Pseudomonadota; class Gammaproteobacteria; order Pseudomonadales; family Cellvibrionaceae; genus Marinagarivorans; species Marinagarivorans algicola. The sequence continues at coordinate 29,925 of NZ_LGAK01000037.1, read as the reverse complement.
GTGAAACATATCGGGTACGCAGCCATTCGGGTGATAAATACTTAAAAAGCGAATGGGGCGCGCACCATCTGCCGCAGTGGCAGAGTTCGCTAAAATAGAAGCCAAAGGCATTGCTGCCGACGCACCGGTAAGAGCTTTTAATAAATTACGTCTTTTCATGTTGTACTCCTTACTGGCGTTTACTGAGTGATTCGGCTTTGACAATTTCTTTCCAGAGGCTTTTGAGGCTATAGCCTTGATTGGCCCAGCGCTGAGCAGTATTTTGTACTGCGCACACATCCGGATCTTTCACACCATGCATAAAGCTAGAAAATTGATCGACCAAACACGTTGCAGCGCTAGGTGCTTCAGCAAGAATAACACCTAGACCCTTGGTGCCCACGTAGTCCTGATTATCACTATCACTCATCAAGACCAAACCACTTAAGCTACCAGAGTCATCAACAGCCACATTTTGGCCCTCAAATTCGCGATAAGCACCAATTCCGTCATAACGCTCAAACGAAAAACCAATAGGGTCAATTTTTTCATGGCACTCGCGGCAACCGTCATTATCAGTATGCGCAGCAAAGCGCTCACGTGTAGATTTCGTTGGGTCTAACGGCTCAACATCACCCACATTCGCCGGTGGCGTTGGAAAGTCTTGGCACAGTAAGCGGGTTCGCACACCTACACCACGAGCAATAGGAGAGGATTGATCCATTTTGGCGTGAGAGGCTAAAAACGCCGACAAATTCAAAATACCGCCGCGCTGAGCACCTGCTGTTACCTTCATAAAGTTATTAGAACCGACACCATTAATACCATAAAAATTTGCAAGTTTATTATTCACAAAGGTGTAATCAGAGGTGTAAAGGTCTGCAAACTTAGTGTCTTGCCCTAATAACAGATCAGCCAATAACATATCAAACTCAGTTTGCATCGCCTTCGCTAACTCATCATTAAATTCAGGATACTCGCCAGCATCTTTATTTAAGCTAGCAATATCTTCTACATCTAACCATTGTGCAGCAAAATGCACCAGACGCTGGCTGGCTCGCTTATCACCTAATAAACGTGTCATTTGACTGTCAATTTGAGAGGCACTTTGCAAATTATTATTACGTGCGGCTTCAAATAGCCTGTTATCCGGCATTGTGCCCCAAAATGTATAAGACAAGAGGCTAGCCAGCTCCCATGAGGTCAATGTGTAATATGAGCCATCGCGCTCACCCATTTCGCTGCGATAAATAAAGCTTGGTGACATGAGCATCGAGCGAATCACTAAACGCGCGGCATCTTCTTTACTGCTTGTTACAGAGTTAAAGAGCTGGGTGTAGTCTGTCTTTTCATCATTCGTTAACGGACGGCGGAATGCCCGCTCGCCAAATGTTTGGGTGAAGCTTCTGGCACAATCATTATGATTTTGGCCACCGCAAGACATAATACGGTTTAAATTAGCTTCATCCGATAACGCTTCTGCAACAGCCCAATAGCGGTCAATATGAGCATTAGCAGCCACCGAGCCTGCAGCATTGTTATCGTAGCCACGCACTGGCGCAAATTTTAATAAATTGCGCGTGGCTTCGGTTTTGTTATCAAGTGCTAGGAGATCTATCACGGTATGAGTGTATTCATCAGGCGTCAAAATACGTAAACGGCGTGGTAATGGCGTTTCACCGTCGACGCTGCAATCCACCAATACCTGCCAGCCTAAAATATACTCTGCCACATCTTTTGCACAGTCACCTGTACATGTGCCCACACCGCCGTAAGGCATGTCATCGGCAATTTTTTTAGTCAATGTTTGTAGACTGTAATTTTCAACCAAGATTTCTGAGCCTAGCGGGTTCGCTTCGCGATCAACACCTTGGCCGCGATCACCATGGCAACTTTCACAGGCGACTTGATAAATCTCTGAACCGGTTTTACCGGCATAAGGGTTGCTTGGTGCGCTAGAGCCACCACCATTGCCAGCATCGGCTTTCCACGTATCGAGGTAAGCGGCCACATCGGCCGCACACTGGTCTTCACACGCTGTATTGATGGGTGTTGGCATTTCATCGTGTAAATATTTTTGTAAATTGTCTTTAGCTGCCTGCTTAGTTAAAGCCGCCATATCAAATTTAAAGTTACCACCGGTACCCACAGCATTAGAGCCAAAAGCGTTTTTAAGACCATGGCAACCACTACACAGCCCAGACTCATAACGTATTTTGCCTTGTGCCGCATCGCCCACAAATGTCGCGGGTACACTAGAGCTTGAAACAGCTTGAGAGCTAGGCATGCTAGAGCTGGCCGGAGCGGAGCTAACAGGAGCCGCACTAGAGCTAATGGTCGGCGAGTCTGAGCTTTTGGTGCCATCGTCATCACTGACACACCCCGCCAAACCGATCACTAAAGCCGACATCATGCCTGCTGTTTTTAAAAGGCCTGTAACCACTTGCACAGTAGGTACTGGCAGCGAGGCATAGACACTGAATATTTTTTTCACGCGCAACTCCTTAGTCATAAAATATTAGGTTACTGCAAACATCAGTTAAGCGACTCATCAAGCATATGCGTCAACACTACGCTCGTACGCAGTACCTTTAACTGGCTGAATTGAGAGAGTTATGTAAAGGTTGTAGGTAATCCATTTTGAATGGTAGTCATAGCACACCAAAACAACGCATTCATTATTGGTAAACCGCAGCTTAATAAGTATACTTGGCGAGCATAATGATGCTTTAAGCGTCACAAGTAAAATAATGATGCATCAATGAATCCTATTTGTTGCTTGCAACACCCTATTTGTGAACTTGTGCACAAATAGATTCATGGGTCGCGCAGTACATCTCCATCGGTACTGCTGGAACCGCTACCTTATTGGGCCAAAAAGCCAATATGCAGTGCAAACCCTTGTGCGTTGGCATCATTCATACAAGCACCCAAAGCCAAGCCCCAGCCCGCTAAAAATAATAACTTCCCACAGTTAACTAATAAGGTTCTGTTTAATGCGATGTTCACACCGGTATTTAATACTAAAGGTCGCTTTTTCATGACCGAGCTCCATTTAAAGATCGCCACCATAGTACTGAATTAATTAGGCTAAAAATTTGCGGTTGATCAAAGTCTACAAGCACAATGCAAGAGATAAGTCAGCATGTGACCCATGCCTCAATCGCTCTGTGAAGCACTCATTAATATTCCCTTCTGTAATATGTTTTTTTTGCCTAATACCGCATTAAAACACTCTAAAAGGTTTTTTTTAATAGTCTTTTAATCGTTTATCATTTTGGGCGGGGCACCCCAGATGGCTGCGCCACCCATAGCGAAACACAGCTGCCGCAACCTATTCTGGAGCGAATCGTCAATAAATAGCCCGCCTGCTCGGCCAGTGACTTCACAATAAACAACCCCAAGCCAAAGCCTTGCTCAGCCAACGTATTCGCTTGCGAAAAGGGCTGCTTAAATTGCTCGATTTTTTCTGGTGACATGCCAATGCCGGTATCCCACACCTGTAGCAATACACCGCCCTCACTGCGCCTGACACTGAGTAATACTCCACCGCTTGAGGTATAACGCCCAGCATTCACCAATAGGTTATCCAAGATTCGCTGCACAATGACTGGCATGGCATCAAAATGCTGGATTGTGCTTTTAAAGCGCAACATCAGCGGTTTATCTTTAAATGCCGATGCGTGCCGCGCCTCTAAGCTCGCAAAAAGTGCGTGCGTATAGATTTTTTGCCAAGATTGCTCGTAACCGACTTTGCCACTGTTTGTCATGCTTTGCAGTAACTCTTGTGTGTAATTCAATGTATTGACAATATGGTTTTTGGCTGGAGTATTTTTACCTCCATCGACCAAGGCTAAGGCAAAGCGAATGGCGGCAAGGGGTTGATTCAAATCATGTGTTGCGCAGGCTAAATCTAGTGCATTATGTTGCTGCTCAATAAGTACTTCGGCCTTTGCGCGCTCTGCTTGCGCCAGAGCCTGCGCATCACTTAGGCGCTGCTTTAGTTGCTCTTTTAGTGTTTTGCGCAACTCACTTGCTTGGCGCAATAAAGCCGTCGAAAACAAAGCCAAATCGACTATCTGACCAGCACTTAAAAAACTGAACAAGTAATAGCTATAACCTAAATGTAAACCTAGACATTCAAGTGCCAGTAAATAGCTTAATGTACTGTGCAATACCGTACCGGCAAAAAACAAATTAGCCGACGTAAGCCTCTGCTTTTTAGCCCACAGAGCAATAAATACTGGGACTGGTAGCCCCACTAAAGCCGCAGCCGCTAGCAACCAAAAAGCCTCGACAAACACATTGACGATCGCCAAAATAAAAGCGATAACTGCCAGTGCTACCATCAGGCGGTACAAACGCAGATTTAAAGCCTTTAAGTTAAACAGTGACGCACTAAATAAGAAGTAAAAACCATATGTAATCCCTGTAATAAAAGGCATAAAACGTTGATTAAAAATACCATGATCCGGCCATAGATAAGCAAAGTTATAACCAAAAATGTGCCCGACCAGCAAAATCAAACAACCGATATAGCAGCAATAAAAAGCCAATGCCCGCGAAGGTGACGCCAAACACTGAGCAAAGAATAAAACAAAGAAAATAAACAGCGCACCAAAGACAAAACCGCGCGCCAAAGTAAAAGACGACATTTTACTTTGCAGATTGTCATCATCTAAAAGACGTAACGACAATGGGTAATTCGCCATACTCCGATGCTCGAGTAATAGCACCTTTTGTGTTGCTGGCGGTATTTCGAGGGGAATAAACAGTAATGGGTAATGAACTGGCCGCTCATCAAATCGTTGCTTTGCCGATAAAGAAAAAATCGTTTCGAGATTTTCTTCCACCCAGTAAGCCCGCAAAAAAGGCGTACTCGGCAAGCCTGTCGCCAAAGATATCGTTACAGGCTGCGATGTAGGGTTAAACACTTTCAGAACATACCAATGTTTTTTGGCAAAAAAAACAACTTGTCGCTGTCTAAGCGATTTAAACTGGCCCTCTAATAGCGCTTGCACTGGGGACACACCAGACCCATCAGCCCAATAAAAAGCTGGGCCAGCCAGCGACGAGCCTTGGAGGCCAATAGTCACATTAATTGCTGGAAGGTCTTCTCGTAGAGCCTGCACTACTGACATCTTTGCAATAGTGTCATTGGTAGCGATATTATCGTGACTCTCATTGTGATAGTCATTGTGTACGTGAGCAAAGGCCTGAGCACAGCAAGTCATCGCCCACAACAAAAATATACAGCGCCTCAACATAGTGTCATCATCCATAGGCTTATCATTATTCCATTACTCATGGAATCGGGTATTGTGTGTCATCACTTTTTTATACGGGCCAACCCTATGACATTGCCCCAAAACAGCAACAGCAGCAACAGCAACAGCAACAGCAACAATGGTAACAACAGCAATCACAAAACCAACAGCGATACCACAACCCAAAATGCGCCTGCACTGCCTCGCTACCGCGTCATTGTGATTGATGATCATGCACTTTTTAGAAGTTCTTTAGCGATGCTATTAGAGCATGCTTTTGGCTTTGACGTTGTCGCAACCTACAACCACCTAACTCAGGCTCAAAAGGCGTGTGCTGACTACCAACCGGATATCATCATAATGGATTACCATATGCCAGACGGTGACGCTCTCACAACCGGTTTAGCCATTAAAAAGCAGCATCCGCAGTGTCGACTCATTTATTTAACTGGCACCCAGTCAAGCTGGGTACTACAGCAGTTGGTTGCCAGTACAGCAGACGGCGTACTCCATAAAGAGATCAGTCCAGAGGAGCTACATACCGTTTTTGAAAAGCTTTGCGCCGGTGACAAGCTTGTTATTTCAAGCCAAGTACAGCAAAAACTAGCCGCACAGGTACAGCCATTTACAGGTCGTGAGTTTCAAATATTTAGGCTATTGGCGCAAGGACACAGTACCAAGCAAGCCGCTGATCAATTATGTATTTCTACGCGAACAGCCGAAAAACATCGCGAAAACTTATTCAAAAAAGCAGGTGTAAAGAACTTGGCCCAATTGATAGAGCTAGGCTATAAGTGGGAGATGCTCGACTTACGGGCTGGGAGTTAGCTTTGCCAACAAAAAAACCCAGCCAATGGCTGGGTTTTCACGTCTTAGCTGTTCAGTAAAGAGCTAGGCAGAGCCTGGCAATACATTTAAAGCTTCTGCTTTTTTGTTTGCCTCTTCCTCTGCTTTTTTCAACGCATCTGTACGTGCTTTCTCGGCTTCAACATAACGCAGCAAATCTTTTGCATACTTACCATAGCGCTCATCTTTCACTGCTTTTTTCAAACTCGTCACAGCAGAGCCATAACGCTTTAACTGCATTTCGGCATTACCGCGATAAAAATAAGGCTCGCCTGGATTTTTGAGACCGCCTTTTTTGACCGCTTTATTTGCCGCCTCTATTGACTTTGAGTAGTCTTCGGCATCTAAATAAATCGCTGATAGCTGTGCAAATAAGCGCCCATCTTTAGACTTACCTGCTGCTTCTTCCATCACAGGAATAGATTTGTCGATTTCTTGTGATTGACGAAGGGCCGCACCTAAATACTCAAGGTTCTTTTGAGTTCTCTTTAAAGTGCCTGCTTTAAGATGTTTTTCCAGTGCTTTGGCCGCCAAATAAGGTGCCTCTGCCGACTGATATAGCGATGCTAGGTTACGTACTTCAGACTCTTTAGTCATAGCACCCATGACATTTAATGCATCAAGCAAACCACGCTGCTTTGATTCATTACCCGTCATACCGTATAAGCCAGCCAATTGAGCAATATTTTTTGCTTTAGGGTAGTGAATGACAATTTTCTCAGCCACTTTGGTGCCTGATTTAAAATCTTCTTTGTCAACATGCAAAGCCATTTGCAGGCGGTACCAGCCTTCTTTTGGTGTTTCGCCTTTTGCTTCAACATCAGATACAGCTTTAGACGCAAACTTTAACGCCGATACCTTATCGTCCATTTGGTAATACACTTGGGCGAGCATATAGTTATAGTCTTTTGGGATCACACGTGGACATGTCTTTTCCCATTTTTTAAAGGTTGCCATCGCACCTTTGTAATCTTCTAACGATGCCTTTAGCTGGGCAACGGTATAAAGACTTTGCTGCTCTTGAGCAATAGGAATATTAGGTGATAACGCTATGAGTTTTTCATAATAATTAATCGCGCCTTTCGTATTTTCTAACGAGTAGTTAGTAAACGCCGCCCGGTTATACAGCTGTGATTGCTCGTAGGGATTGCAATCATCACAACGGTTAACAATTTTTTGTAACCGCGCCCAGCCTTCTTTGTAATTAGGTTCTGGAGTGACGCCTGTTTTAGGATCTTCGATAGGGCTGATCATTTCATCAACCGGCGCTAATTTTTTAAAAAGCTTCTGGCTTAACGCAGGTAATCGACGTGGCTTTGCAGGCTCGCCGCACCCAGGAAAAGAAGCGGCATAGCCTGTTGCTGGCACAGTAACTAAAGAGCCAAGCAATAACGCAGACGACAATGAGCTGCAAATGAAAGGCCGAGCTAAGGTTTTTTTTAAGAACATATGAATCATCTTTATTAATCCTTCGCCAGCTGGAATATAAATTTATTCAGTACGCCAGGGACTTTTACAGCCACATCATCGACGACTCTAGGCTTATATTTAAACTTACTGGCGGCCTTGATAGACGCACGACCAAATACAGACTGAGGGCAATCATGAACAACGATATCTTCTGTAGTACCAATTTCAGTCACTGTAAATTTCACTGTACAGTAGCCTTCAGTACCGCGGCTCGCTGCACGCGAGGGATATTGAGGTTGAATCTTGGTAATTGGAATCATCTCACCATCACCGCCAAATCCACCGGGACCTGCAATAGTTGGCTTACCAATTTTAGGGCCTGTAATGCTGATACCTTCATTGGTTAAATCAGGTGAAATCTGATCAAAATCGGGCATCTCAGGTGGTGGTTCATCCACTTCCTCGGGGCGATTCGGCTTACTGGTATCGTACTCTGTCGTGATTTCACGCTCGGGCATTACAATATCAGGGATTTTGTACTTCTTAACCTCGCCGGGTGGCTTGATATTCGTCTGAATTAAAATGTGCATCAATAGGACCAGCGCAGCGGTAATCACTGCGCCCAATGCACCTGAAAATATGAATCTCACCATACTCATGGGCTTTGTCCTTATTGCTTATTGGTTGCGATGGAAATGTCAGCCACGCCGACTTCGCGCGCTTTTTGCGCCACGATATTAAGCATCTTGATAGTAGATTTACTATCAGCTTGAATCACAACAGGGCTTTTGGGGTTTTCAGCGATCAATAGTTCAATCTGATCTTTGACCAAAGACTCGTCAATTTCATTCTTGTCGATCCATATTTTATCGTCGTTATCTACAGCGATAAGGATCTTAGAGTTTTTATAGTCTGATGTTGTTGCGTCAGGGCGTTCAACCTCAACACCAGGCTCTTTAATGAAGGTCGCCGTCACGATGAAGAAGATCAACATGATAAAAACCACGTCAAGCATTGGCGTTAAATCAATGGCGCCTGCGTCATCATCGGTAGCGGAATTTTGTCTGCTCATGGCTACTCTCTTTTATATCGGCTTGCAAACAGACTAAATACATTACACTCTGTTTGCAAGCTCTGCTCAATGGCTCAAATAACTAAAACAACAACGGCTGCCTTAGTGATCCATTGTCATGTGATCTTCAAGCAGCTGGCTTTCGCGGTTGGCAATTTGGTTCACAATTGTGCTACCAAATACACCAGAAATCGCCGCTACCATGCCAGCCATAGTAGGAATAGTTGCTTGTTTTACCCCGCCAGCCATGGATTTTGCATCCGCGCCGCCAGAGGTTGCAAGAACGTTAAATACTTCGATCATACCTACAACCGTACCTAATAAACCAAACAAAGGACATAATGCCACTAAAGTGCCAATGACATCTAGATTAAGTCGAATTTGCTCAGTTACACGCGAAATCATCGCAGTACGGATCTGGTGCGCGTTCCAAGATTTACGCTCGGCCCGCGCATCCCAGTGCGCAATGGTACCGTTTACAGTTTTACGCAGTGTTGCTTTGTAAAACCATAAACGTTCAAAGATCAACGTCCACATGACACAAGTAACTGCTGCAATTACCATCAAGATAGGACCGCCTGAATCAACAAACGTCTCGACGGTAGATAATGCTGCTAGTACATCATTCATTGTGGAGTCCTCAAATTAGCGCTCAGATTTTTCGGCAATTAAACCGGCACTTTGCTCTTCGAGGGTATGAATAATACTCTTCGCTTTACCACTCAAGATGGTATGGAAGAATACCGTTGGAATAGCCACAACCAAACCAAGTACAGTCGTTACCAATGCACCCGAGATACCACCAGCCATAAGCTTAGGATCACCAGCACCAAAGTCGGTAATTGCTTGGAAGGTTTGAATCATACCCACAACAGTACCTAAAAGACCCATCAAAGGTGCAACCATGGATACAATCTTCACCATGTTCAAGCCACTTTCAATACTTGGACGCTCTTTGAGCACCGCTTCTTCAAGCTTAAGCTCAAGCGACTCGGTATCACAGTTAGGGTTATCTTCTGCGATTTTAAGTACGCGACCTAATGGGTTGTTTGTTTTGGCACTGCTAGCTTTAAGCTGACTGCGAACTTTTGCACCCGTGATCGTTAATGAGATCAACTTCCAAATACTTAATAAGAAGCCAATACCACCTAAGCCAAATAGGATAATTTTACCAACCAAACCGCCTTGCTCAATGCGCTCTTTCAAGTCTGGACGGTCGATCATGATTTGCATGATTTGACCACCTAGAGGCAATGTAGGATCAACAGAAGCTGCTACTAAACCACTGGTTGCATTTTGTACAGCTGTAGGGTCAGCTAATTCGCTAGGCTGGCGTGGTGGTACGGTGATTGAGCCTTTTTCGAAGAATAAGTACTCGCCGTTAGACAACACGCCATAATTACCAATACGCACAACTTCACGCTGGCTAACTACACCCGCTGCATCAGCAACGCTGGTAGTAAACTTAACCACCTTGCTTGCCTGTACGGTTTCGAATTGAATTTCGTAAAATAGCTTCTCAATTTCAGCAACTGTAGGGAGCTTAGTCTCGCTGTTCATTTTCTCGATCAAATCAAGCGCGAACTTGTCACGACCAGGATATTGAACACTGACTAAAGAGTTGCCTAAGCCTGAACGATAATCATCAGCCGCTGAACTTAAGTGGCCGAAGAGCTCTTTAAGGGCACCTAAGCTATTATCTAATTGCTCACGCTTGGCCTTAATCTCCAAATCTTGCTCGGCATACTTAGCCTCTAGCTCACTGGAGCGTTTTTCTTCGGCGGCGCGTGTTGCATTGGCTTGTGCAAGCAAGTTTGCGCGGTTGTTCTTTTGTGATAAAAAGTCAGACTCACGCTTTTTGTGTTCACGGCTTTCAGCGACTTTGCTGTTTTTCATCATTTGCAAAAGCTGGTCAAGCGAAGTGGCTTTGTCGTCTTGCGCAAAAGTGCTGGCAGTCATTGCACACAAAGCACCACCGGCCACTACAGCCATTATGTGTTTGTAAAGTGATTTCATTGTGCGGCCTCCGGTGCAGAAACAGGCAGGGCAAGGATACCGTTAGACGCTTTTTTCTGCGCCATACGAACACCGTTATAAACAGTTGCAGCATACTCATCAGCAGGTAATACAACCCACTTGTTTAAGCTGCGATCCCAAGCACCAGTCATGGACATATCAGCTGTTTGGAACATTAGAGACACGCGACCGATAGCTAAGATGCTAACATCAATGTCTTGACCATCAACATTGATGCTGTCGGTATAGGTATCTACTTTGCGCGCATATTCAGCTTCGATATTGTACAGCTCAATCGCTTGACGGAACTTCTCAGCCACGGTGATTTTTGCGCTATCAAGGTTAGCACGCTGATTGGCGATACGCTCTAAACGCAATTCTTTTTTATAGGGTGCATCTAACTCAACAAATTGCTCCATAGCATCGAGCATACGGATAATGAGTGGCGGCACTTCGCGCTGAATAACAGTTACGTTAGAAATGGCATCATCCAATTCAGCCAAAGCAGCACGCTGCGCACTCAATTGTTTTTCCATTTGCTTGTTATAAACACGTAAACCATCAATTTGCTTATTCACTGTTTTAAATTGTGAAATAAGGTCTGCGGTTTGATCTTGTAGTTTGTTGATACGCACTTGAGATGCGCGAGCAGCATCTACTTTAGTTTGTCCAACAGACAAAATACCATTCAGGTTTTGATCGGCCTGGGCGGCGCCAGCCAGAAGCGCTCCGGCTGAAATTACTGTGGACAGAGCCACAGCTTTCATTCGCTGCTTTTTCATATTCCCCCCAATCGGGCGCATGCATGATTTGAATTTGGTGCAACAGAGTTAGCCTGCTAGCTCAACAAGAGCTAAAGCAAGCGCAATTACACTGAGCTGAAAATCGTGTAGCCGATTTGGCAACAACTAATCGTTTAGCATTTTAAAAGGAGGGCTGACCTTTATTCAATGTGTTTATGGCTTGTGATAAAAGTGTAACAATAATGATAACCTTTAGTAACACTTTTGAGCATATTAGTAACACCGGCGCGATTGAAATATTATTGTCGCGTTGATCCTCACGCTGATGCGGCCATTCATTGTTTATTTTTTATCCCAAATTTCAAAACTATAAGCATATGGATTACGACTATCTGCGGCATATTTGTGTGTGGATTCCAATTGCCACTGAGTTTCATCATACTCGGGAAAGAAGGCATCGCCGTCCACATCGGCATGCACACGTGTTAAATACATGCGGCTCAGAACCACAGCATTCTGCGCCAACGGCGTATTAAGCACCTCGGTATATACTTGCGCACCACCCATAATAACGATTTCTTCGGCAGCCATGAGCTCGGCCGCCGCCAATCCTTGCTCCACGGCATCGGTCAAATTCGCGGCCACTTCAATACCCGGCGCTTGCCATTGGGCGTTCCGTGTAATCACAATATTCGTACGATTAGGGAGCGGGCGCCCAATAGAATCATAGGTCTTACGGCCCATAATCACAGGCTTACCCGTAGTGGTTTTTTTAAAGTGCTTTAAGTCTTCAGGCAAGTGCCAAGGCAGAGTATTTTTAACCCCAATGCAACGGTTTTGAGCCATTGCCACCATTAGGGCCAAACGTGGTGTTGTATTCATTCTGTTTATCCTACTCGCGCATTAAACGGCAATGGGCGCCTTGATTGCAGGGTGATACTCATAATCACGCAATTCAAAATCATCATAGGTGAAGTCAAAAATATGGGTCACGGCGGGGTTAATGTGCATTGTCGGCAAAGCAAAAGGCTCTCGCGCTAGCTGCAAGTCGACTTGCTCTAAATGGTTAAGGTACAAATGCGCGTCCCCTAGGGTATGCACAAACTCACCCAATTTCAGCCCCGTCACTTGTGCCACCATCATGGTCAGCAACGCATAAGAGGCAATATTGAAAGGTACGCCCAGCAGAATATCAGCACTGCGCTGGTAGAGCTGGCACGACAACTTGCCCTCTAAGACGTAAAATTGAAACAATGTATGGCATGGTGGTAGCGCCATTTTGCCTTCGGCCGCATTGTGGCTAGGCTGCTGCCCCTCTTCGGGTAAATACGTTGGGTTCCAAGCCGAGACAATCAAGCGACGTGAGTCAGGCTTGGTTTTAATTTGCTCAATTACCTCGCTAATTTGATCAATTGTGCCGCCGTCTGCTTTGGGCCAACTACGCCATTGAGCCCCATAAACGGGGCCCAAATCGCCTTTTTCATCAGCCCACTCATCCCAAATCTTGACGCCGTTTTGCTTGAGATAGGCGATATTAGTATCGCCGCGCAAGAACCAGAGCAGCTCATGAATAATCGACTTAAGGTGGCATTTTTTTGTTGTCACCAGCGGGAAGCCCTGAGCCAAGTCAAAGCGCATTTGATAGCCAAAAACGCTTTTAGTCCCCGTCCCGGTACGATCTGATTTTGTCACACCACTATCGCGCACATGGCGCATTAAATCTAAATACTGCTTCATAACAAAACCTTTGCTGGCCTTCTTTAAAATATGTCTACTGGCAAGGGCCGCTATTTTACAACATGCCAGTCTTTAAAGTGTGATAGCAAATAAAGGCGTGGACTTTAATACCATTAAACTGATGTCTTTTAGCGATTAAGTCGGCAGCCGCGACTGAAAAACCAGCGCAGCTGATCGGCTCATTAAGCGCTAGCTGCTTCTTGCGCTTTCATTTCAGGCTTACCTGGGCCGTATTTTTGGCGCTTCATGGCCCAAATAAACACGCCACCGCCAATAAGAATCATCGGTACCGATAGCATTTGCCCGCGCGTCATCCAACCAAACAACAAAAAGGTAATATGAGCATCGGGTTGGCGTACAAACTCCACACCAAAACGCACGCAGCCGTACAGCAACAAAAATAACGCACCTACAGCAGCACGTGGCCGCGGCTTGCGCGAGAACCAGAATAGTACTGTAAATAATACCAGTCCTTCAAAAAACATTTGGTATAACTGTGATGGGTGACGCGCTAATTGTTCTGGGTCTTTAGGGAAAACCATGGCCCACGACACATCGGTTGCACGGCCGTACAGTTCACCACCAATAAAATTACCCAAACGCCCAAGCCCCAAGGCAATAGGAACAAAGGGTGCAAAAAAATCAATGACATCGAAAATATTTTGATCAACTTTGCGACAGTAGAGTAAGACCGCAACAACAACCCCCAGCAAACCACCATGGAATGACATGCCGCCCTCCCAAACCCGAATAATCATCGCCGGATCAGCAAGAAACTCCTGAAACTGATAAAAAACAACATAGCCCATGCGTCCACCCAGAACCACACCCATGGCAACATAAAACAATAAGTCATCCATTTGCTTACGATAAACCACATTATAAGACTTCCCCCCTCGATACATGCCAAGCCCCCAGCACGCCGCAAAGCCCAATAAATACATCAGCCCATACCAATGGACTTCTAGGGGGCCAAATGTTTTACCAAATACCTCGAGCGACTCAAAAACCGTAAAGGCAACAGGGTCAATTTCTGGATAAGTGAGCATGATGCATCCTTATTGAATGTAATGACTAAATTGAATGTAATGACTGCATTAAAGCGATGAGACACATTATAAAAAGCAGCTATCATATAGGGGAAAAGCAAAGAGAGCACCACATACCACGCTCGAGTCACTAAAGTCATTAGTGCTTAACGATTAATTGGCACAATAGGTTTTAGCATTCGACTCAAACCGACTTCTTTAAACGCATCATCAAGCGTGGCATAGACTGATTCGGTGTCGGGCAAAGCAAGTACTTCGAGCATCAACTCATGGGCGTCAATCAAACTGACGCGACGAATCACCGACTTCACCTTGAGCAAATTCGTCGCGCTCATCGACAATACATCGTAACCCATAGCCATCAGCAACAATGCCGCGGTTGGGTCACCAGCGAGTTCGCCGCAAATACTGATTGGCTTGCCTTGGCTGTGCGAGGCGTCGACGACATCTTTTAAAGCCCGCAAAACGGCAGGATGAAAAGAGCGATACAAGTCAGCAACGCGTGTATTGTTACGATCAACGGCCAAAATGTATTGTGTTAAGTCGTTGCTCCCGACCGATAAAAAATCACTGCGCGCCGCTAGCTCGCGCGCTTGGTAAACTGCCGAAGGCACCTCAATCATTACACCAATAGGCGGCAAGGCTATTTTACGCCCCTCTGCCACTAGCTCTTCGTAAGCGCGCATAATCAGCATTTGAGCAATTTCTAGCTCGGGAATAGCCGAAATCATGGGCAGGAGTATACGTAAATTATCCAAGCCTTCGCTGGCGCGGAGCATTGCCCGTACTTGCACTAGAAATATCTCGGGATGATCAAGCGTTACACGTATACCACGCCAGCCCAAAAAGGGGTTTTCTTCTTCGATGGGGAAATACGGAAGCGCTTTATCCCCACCAATATCTAAGGTGCGCATGGTAACAGGGTGCGGGAAAAACGCTGCCAGCTGTTCGCGGTAAACCTGCCGCTGCTCTTCCTCTGAAGGAAAGCGGTCACGCAGCATAAAGGGAATTTCGGTGCGATAGAGCCCGACGCCTTCCGCTCCGCGCTCGAGTGATAGCACGGCATCGGCCGCCAAACCTGTATTGACCCATAACTCAATGAGATGGCCGTCGGTTGTTTCGCAGGGCTCGTCTTTAAGGCTTTCGAGGGTACGAACAACTTGCAAGTCTTCATCCACAATATCTTGGTAGTGCAGCAATAAATTGCGCGACGGGTCGCTGTAAACACTACCGTGATAACCATCGACAATCATTTCGCGGCTATCGAGCTTCGTAAAGGGTAAATCGACCGCCCCCATCACGGTGGGTATACCCATTGAGCGGGCCAAAATGGCTACATGCGAGTTACTAGAGCCTCTTACAGATACAATACCCGCCAAACGCCCTGCCGGCACTTCGGCCAACATAGAAGCCGTTAACTCCTCACCGATTAAAATAGTATTTTCTGGGAAGACGATTTTTTTTTGGTTACTTTGCTGCAATACAGCGAGCACTCGCCCACCCAAATCCTGGACATCACTGGCGCGTTCACGTAAATAAGGATCGCTCATACTCTGGAAGTTTGTCACATGCTCCAGAATCACTTCACTCCACGCATACTCGGCCGATATATTTTGCCGAATACGATCCATAACCTCACCACCCAATGAAGCATCGTCGAGCATACCCACGTAGGCATCAAATAACTGGCGCTCTTCTTTATTGACCCGGTTAGCCAGCTCATCGCCCAATAAGCGTACATTGGCCCGCACTTGCGCTAAGGCCTCTAAAAAAAACACCACCTCTTGCTCTATATCATCACAGCGGCGATAGGGCACTGCGCGCAAATCCGCTGGCGGCGCCGCAACCACCGTACGGCCAATAGCAACACCCGGTGCACCCGCAACCCCCATAAACTTGGCTTCGGTAGGCCCTGCATCCGAGTGAATATCCACCAGCGCTCCAGTGGCTTCGGCATGGGCAATCACCCCCGATAACTGCGCTGACATGGTCACTAAAAAGGCCTCTTCACCCTCATCAAAGGTACGACCCTTAACTTGCTGAACCACTAATACACCCATCACTTTGCGCTGATGAATAATCGGTACACCCAAAAATGCGCTATAACGCTCTTCACCTGTTTCGGGAAAATACTCAAAATTGGGGTGTGCTTCAGCTTGATCTAGATTAACGGGCTCTTCGCGCGCCGCCACCAAACCTACAAGCCCCTGCCCTTTAGTCAGCATCACGCGCCCGACAGCCTCTACATTTAAGCCATCGGTTGCCATCAGAACAAATTCTTTTTTAACATTACGCAAATATACCGAGCACACATCGGTTGTCATGGTTTGCTTTACACGCGTCACAATAATACGCAGTACCGCCGGGAGATCCCGCGCTGAATTAACCTCCTGAACAATACTCCGCAAAGACCCCAGCATTAACCTTGCTCCATTCGCCACTTTTGCTCTTGATAATTAGCATGCGCAGGCGCTAGTTCACGCATTGCACGGCGGTACACATCACGCTTAAAGTTAACTACGCGATCTAACGGATACCAATAACTGACCCACTCCCAAGTATCAAACTCTGGATGGCCATCACCGCTTAAGTCAATGGCGCTCTCGGCGCCGTTATACTCCAATAAAAACCATTTTTGCTTTTGGCCAATGCATAAAGGCTGCTGCTGAGGTCGCACATAGCGCTTCGGTAAACGATAGCGCAACCACCCTCGGGTAGCGTCAATAACCGTGACATGCTCAGCCGTTAAACCGACCTCTTCTTTAAGTTCACGATAAAGAGCTTGCTCGGCTGATTCATTGGTTTTAATTCCCCCCTGCGGGAACTGCCAAGCATCTTGGCCACCAATACGCCGCGCCCAGAGTACTTGCCCCTTAGGGTTCATGAGGATTATGCCCACATTAGGGCGAAAGCCTTCGGCGTCTATCACACGAGCTCCTTAACGATTTGTTGTTATAATGATCAGGTCATTGTTTCACAATTTATACACTAACAGCAATTTGCGATTCAGCTCTTATTCAGCTTTATTTCGTTATTGAGTACCTATTTACACGATATACTAAGATTATTCACCTACCTAGCACGTTTAATGGCGTGTAAAGCCACTTATTCATGCCAATCGTACTTAAGGAGCTTCCTTGACACTTGCCCTGTTCGACCTAGACAACACATTACTTAACGGCGACAGTGACCACGCTTTTGGCGAATTCCTATGTCAGCAAGGCATAGTCGATCGCACAGTGTTTAAACATGCCAATGATCAATTTTATATTGATTACCAGGAAGGAACTCTGGACATTGCCGCTTATATTAAGTTCGCACTTGCGCCATTAACCCGCCTCAGCGCGGCTAAGCGCTTAGCACTACAAGCGCAGTTTATGACCGAAGTGGTAGAGCCTATGATTTTAAAAAAAGGCGTTACTTTATTAGCTAAGCATCGACGCGAAGGCCACACCATTGTCATCATTACAGCGACTAACCGCTTTGTCACTGGTCCTATTGCACGCCGTTTAGGTGTTCAGCATCTTATTGCTACAGAGCCCGAGATCGTTGATGGCCAGTTTACTGGAGCACACAGCGGTACTCCGTGCTTTCAAGAAGGTAAAATCACCTGTCTTAATCAATGGCTCAGCCAACACGACGAGACGCTAGAAGGGAGTTATTTTTACAGTGATTCCGCTAATGATATTCCCCTGTTGCAATCCGTTGATCACCCCGTCGCCGTCGACCCTTGCCCCAAATTGGCAAAATATGCAGCCAGTCATAATGTGCCTATTATGAGCTTACGTTAGCACCGCAATGCCTCGCTTAACGCAGCTCAACAGACGCCCACTCAACCGCTGTATATGGCGTACCCTTGCACTGTGCGTTACAGCTTCAATTAGCACTAGCAGCTGCAACAACAATGGCGCCCCTCAAGGGCCACCACCAGCGCCTACGGCAACCCAAATAGCACTACCGATGGCTGCCGTTCACACACTGACGCTCACCGTATGGCAAAGCCAGCAATTGCAATTAGAGCAAGCCATTCAAGCAGCCACCGTATTGCAGCGTAGCGTTAGTGCCTTACTGGCAGACCCCAACACCACAACACTGCAAAACGCTCAGCAACGGTGGCAGCAGCTGGCCCTTAGTATAGAACCCTTGGCAATACTAGGCGCATTAGCGGCCACCCAACGCCAAGATCAACTACCGAATTCACCGCTACAGCCACAACTAAAAAATACCGCCAATTGGTCGACCATCAGTCTATACCATGGGTATATAGCCGCTTGGCCTGCAGAACTTGGGTTTTTAGACAATAACGGTACGCAAGGCAATACCGGCTTAATCTTTAACCTCGACATTATGCTTAATGAAGAGACATTAAAAGATCGACACCGGCAAACAGATCAACAAGAAGCGGCATTGGGGCTTTATCCTTTAGGCTTGATGCTACATGGCGCCCAAACTCCACGCCAAGTATCACAACTACACGCTGTCACCGCGCTCACCCCCAAACACGAAAGCCTAGGCTTACGTGAAATCAGCGAGCACCCACACAATCGGCGCCGCCAGCTCATTGCACAACAAACGCAAGCCCTTCGCCACCATCTTATGCAGCTAAAGTCTCAGCTATTCAAACGCGATAGCCAATCGGCACTGAATGCTTTTAGTCAACAAACTGTGGCGCAGCAGCAAGCCGCTCTTGCACAAGCCGCTCAACAGCTCAGCGCCCAACAGCTGCAAGAGCTCACGCAGTATCACAATGACGATCTGCCTCTTTGGCAGCAGCACTGGCAATATCAGCGCTTACAGGCACAATTAACAGGCCTTGAACTATGGCTGAGCCTTTTAGGGTATAACCCGCAAGCCTCACTCTGCCAAAATTTACTGCGCTTATTAGCCAGTCACATCAGTGCGCTTTCCACAGACATGACACCCTCTGCACACCGCGCACAAGACACTCAGGTAGACAGTGATCACGCGCCAGTCACAAGCGATAATACAGCGCTACGCCAGCAGCTCGCAGAGTTAACCGTCGCATTAAGACAAGCCGCTCGCATGCCTGCACCCAACACCACAAAATAATCCAGCACACACCATACAAGTGACCTTTTTGTATGCATCACTTATAAAAACGGCGCCAAATAAGGCGCCGTTTTTGGTGACTACTTTAACACGGGTTACTCAGTGGCTTCTTGGTAGGCTTCGGCATCTAACGCGTTATCCAACTCTTCGAGCTCGGTGGGGCGCACTTTATAAAACCAGCCGTCGTCATAAGGCGAAGAGTTAATGGTTTCAGGAGCATCTTCTAAGGCTTCGTTTACAGCAATCACTTCACCGCTAATTGGCGAATACACATCGCTAGCGGCTTTAACCGATTCAACAACACCGGCCTCAGAACCCGCTGTAACATCGCTACCCACTTCAGGCAACTCAACAAATACCACATCACCAAGCGCTGCTTGTGCATGGTCACTAATACCAACGGTAACAGTACCATCAGTTTCTACACGAGCCCACTCGTGGCTCTCTAAGTACTTCAATTCAGCGCGAACTTCGCTCATGGGTTATCCTCACATCGGTCAAAAATTTGGAGTATTGTATGTGCTTGCGCTCGCTTAAACCAGCGCAAAACACACGGTGTTAAATGAGTGCTTTGCCCTTGCGTACAAAGCATGGCTTAACAACTTCTACGGCGACACGTTTACCGCGAATAATCACCTCTGCGCTGCTCACACTACCAGTAGGCACACGAGCAATCGCAATAGACACACCCAGCGTTGGCGAAAAAGTGCCGCTAGTAATCACGCCTCGCTCATCTGTACCTGGCACAACCACTTCATACCCATCGCGTAATACACCGCGGCTACGCATTACTAAGCCCACTAATTTTTGCTTGATGCCAGCCGCTTTTTCAGCCGCAATCACACTTCGCCCGATAAATACTCGGTCGGTTGGCTCCCAGCTAATAGTCCAGCCCATATTGGCTACTAGAGGCGATGTTTCATCGTTCATTTCGTGCCCATAAAGGTTCATACCGGCTTCTAAGCGCAAGGTATCACGAGAGCCCAAACCACAAGGCGCAACGCCATGATCAGCCAACTGCTGCCAAAAAGTATTGACATCGGTAGCCGGTACAATAATTTCAAAACCATCTTCGCCGGTATAACCCGTACGCGCAGCAAACCATTCACTGCGCGCACCACTTAAGGCTGCACCATAAAAAACGTCAAGTTTATTCAGCGTATCAGCATCATCCGCCAATACTTCACAGACTTTTTTACGTGCGTTAGGGCCTTGCACAGCAATCATCGCAAGCTCTGGACGCTCAGTCACCTCTACTGTGAATTTTTGCGCTTGTAAGTTGATCCACGCTAAGTCTTTTTCGCGGGTTGCGCAGTTAACCACTAAGCGGTAACCCAGCGGCATGAGGTAAACAATTAAATCATCAATAACACCGCCTTCGTCATTGAGCATACCGGTATACAAGGCCTTACCTTGCTCGGTTAACTTAGCGACATCGTTGGCTAATAAATAGCGCAAAAATGCTTGTGCTTGCTCCCCGTGAACATCAACAACCGTCATGTGCGACACATCAAACATGCCTGCATCTGTACGCACCGCATTATGCTCTTCAATTTGTGAGCCATAATTAACCGGCATCCACCAGCCACCAAAATCAACCATTTTGCCGCCCATTGTTTCATGCAACTGGGCTAACGGAGTTTTATTTAACATTTTATATTCCATCGGTCAGCTTAAAAACACATTGTATCAACAACAGGGGCGCTTAGCGCAAATGAATATTATCGAGGTAAAACTCACCGGCCGCTGTAGGTCTGATACTGTAATACATCAATGTTTTAACGCCAGCTAAGTCAATAAATTTAGCCACCTCAGCCAAATCAATGCAGACCTTATTAGCGCCCGCTTCAAGGGAATACGTTCGATCAAACTTCTTACGTGTTTTGCTAAAATCTTGATCATGAATATGTACCCCCAGTTGCCCCGCGCTCAAATAGGGCCAGTACACCTCGGTGCATAGCGCGTTATAGCCTTGCCAGCTCACAATCACCCGGTCAAACCCACCACCAGGAAATGTCCCCGCACGGTAACCTACACGTAAAACCAACGAATCGTTTGTGCGCCACACAATTGAGCGCTGCTTTGAGGATGAGCCAATATTGCTGGCATCGAGGTTAATCACATCAAGTGTGCCCCCGTCACTACTATCAAGATTTGGGCAAGCTGAATCAAAATTACACACAACCGGCAGTTGTTGCTTTAATTGAGCCCCCACCCATAACGCTTGCGCTGGGCCAACAAATGCAATAGCCAGCAATAATAACGCTACGCCACACAACAAAATACGCCAACAGCCACGTATAGATAGCGCCCAATAGGTACACAGCGCCGCACCAATACCCAGCGCATCGAGAAGCACATCGCTAAGCGTTGCCGAGCGCCCAATAAAAGATTGCACAAGCTCGATGGCGATACCTACACAGACCAATAAAAAAACAAAGATAAACCAAACGAATAGGCTCTTTTGGCAAGGCCTAGGCAACTCAAAAGTCACTGCAATGCCTAAACCCATCATAAAAAAAAGCGCCGCGTGCGCTGAATTATTAAGCGCCTCCAAAAACGGCGTAGATGCTGGAATATAAATCCATAATGGAGTTGCACACAAAAATACCAATAGCAATACTTTTAACACTAGCCGCAAGCTACCACCCCGCACGATAAAGCCAACCATTGGGCCGCCTATTACATTGAAAAATTCACCACTCGACAACTAAGCTGACAAACCTTACCTGAAGGGGGCTCATGACTGACATTTGGGTATTTAAGCGCTCGCGATGACGTGACTCCCCTTACAAATAAGAGTACACCACGTTAGCGCCGACTACGCCGAATCATCATCACCACAGGCACCACAGACACCAGCACTAAAACCAAGGCAGGCAAAGCCGCCCTTTGCCACTCGCCTTCACTGGTCATCTCATACACTCGCACTGCGAGCGTATCCCAACCAAAAGGGCGTAGTAGTAATGTAGCAGGCATTTCTTTCATAACATCGACTAAAACCAAAACCATGGCAGTTAAAGTGGCAGGACTCAGCAAGGGTAAGTACACTCGCCAAACCACTTGGCGGCGATTGCACCCTAGCGTGCGGGCGGCTTCTTCAAAGCTTGGGCGTATGCGCTCTAGGCCAGACTGGATAGGCCCAAGACCTACCGAAAAATAACGAATGATGTACGCCAATATTAAGGCCGTCACACTGCCCACTAATATTTGGCCGGTGTGTGTAATGCCTAAAAAATTAAACATAGGCGCCAGTAACTCGCGATCCAAAAATGTAAAAGCCACCATCACACCCACCGCCAATACTGACCCCGGTAAGGCGTAACCCAAAGAGGTAAACTGCGTTAACCCAATAGGGCTATTACCAAAACGCTGCGCCAAACTGACTCCCAAAGCCGCCGCCGCGACCAATATGGCGGCAATGAAGCCCAATAAAAAAGTATGCAGTATTAGCTGAACAAAGCGCGCATCAAAGGCACTTAAACCCGTTTGCACAACCCATACCACCAGCTGGCCTACAGGGACCACAAACGTCACCGTAAAAATCAATAGACAAAACCCACTGGCTAAAAAGGCCTGCCAGCCACGTAATTGAATGCGGTCACGAGCTTTGTTCGCCGCATTATGCACATTTTTTTTGCCGCGCAATTTTTGCTCGGCCATTAAAGCCAGTGCCACACACAATAACAACAATGAGGCTAACTGCGCTGCTGCTTGTAAATTAAAAAATCCAAACCAACTTTTATAAATAGCTGTCGTAAACGTATCGTAGTTAAATACCGACACTGCGCCAAAATCGGCTAAAGCCTCCATAAGTGCTAACGCCATACCTGCCACAATGGCAGGGCGCGCCATAGGCAGCGCGACTTTTATAAAGCCTTTAACCGGCCCCACACCCAAAGTGCGAGCAGCATCTAACAAGGCCCGGCCTTGCTGCAAAAAAGCACTGCGCGCCAGCATATAAACATAAGGGTAGAGCACCGCACTCATCACCAAAATCACACCAATAGGTGAGCGAATATCGGGCTGCCAGCTGTCATTACCCAGCAGTTCTCGCCATAACGTCAGGATAGGGCCGCTATAACTCATCAACCCCAAACCCACAAAAGCCACAACATACGTAGGAATAGCCAACGGTAAAATCAACGCCCAATCAAGCCAGCGCCGCCCAGGAAATTCACATACCGCCGTTAACCAAGCTAGGGTGACTCCCACCAGCATCACTAAAATACCCACACCAAGCATTAGCCATAAAGTATTTTTGAGTAAACGCCCTAGGCCTGTTGCTATTAAGTGCTGCCAAACATCGATCTGTGCATTGCCCCAACTCAAAATAATCACAAGCACCGGCAAAGCCACCATCAATGCAACCGCCAAAGCCGGTACAGACCACAACGAATGACGTAAACGAGAAAGCATATTGGAAGAGGTCATCACAAGCGACTCAATCTGAAAGGTAGGCGCACATCATGCCAGAAGTTATCGCAGCGGCAAAAAATCCAAGCAAAATCACGTAATATAAAATAGTGCAAAAACGCAAAAATACGATTTCCTCACCTATACTCATCGTGACGCAGTACGTTTTGGCATCAGATACATGGCAACAACCCCCTATATTCAACACTTAATTGCTCTACCCAGTGAGCACCAGGTATACGCTAACGCACGTCTTACCACCCGCAATGGCAAACTGATATGCGAGAGCGGCTTGCGCATGGCTGTACATCAGCTCGAAGCTCTCGATCAAGCTCAGCTCGCAATCCCGCCATTTGCTGTCACATCAATTGATAATACTTTGACCGCCGAGGAGCTATATCAAGACTTTTTACATTACCTGCAATCCAATACTCGGTTAAAACAGCTCAGCCAAACCCATCTCAATCACAACGTTCTCAAAACCTGCTGCACATTGGCATGCCGCTACCCCGTGATTAAACAGCACCTGACTGTTATGCGCAGCCAGCTATCAGATACCTACCAACAAAGCCTCTTTTGCGCTTGGCTTAGCACTATTGTCATGCAGCATATTAACAAGCAAGGGGCTGAGATAGGCAGCATGTTTATTGCTGGCTTGTGCCACGATATTGGCATGTTACACATCGACCCTGCCATCTTAAGAAGTACCCGCGAACTCACAGTAGAACAATGGCTAGAAATCAAAACCCATCCGCAGCGCGGTCATCGGCTGCTCGCCCAAATACCCAAGCTACCCAGCAGCATTGCCCAAACGGCACTCGACCACCATGAACTACCCGATGGTACCGGCTACCCTAATGGTAAGCTCGCCAACAGTATTCACGAATATGCGCACTTTATTCGATTACTCGACAGTCTGTTTGCGATTGCTCGCAAGCATCCAGATTGCAATTTAGGCGATGTAACGCCTATGCTTGAGGTCAGTTTAAATATTAAAAATGATGCGGTAGGCCGAGCTTTGATTGAGCTATTAACCCCGCTCAAAAGCCCGCAAACACTTGTGCCCATCGAGCTTATGCCCTACTTTACAGAGGTTGTAAAAAGCGAGCTAACACACACACTCACCTGTACTAAAATTCTCCACAAATGCCTTTTAAGTTTTGGCTTTAAACATCAACATAAAGGCTTGCATGCCCTACAAAATGCCATGTTTCATATTGTATCGGCCATTGATCGCTCAAGTGTCATTAACTCAGCATATGTGCGCTTTTTAGAGCAAACTGCTCAGCAACAGCTTAGCCATTACTACACCGAAATAGAGCGCGCTTTTATTATGAATAAAGAGGTGCGCTTTCAACTGAATAAACTGCGCCAAAACTTATGGCAAGTGGTCACCAAAGAGCATGGTGACCTCAGCCTAGAACTTACCGACTGCCTGATGGCGCTAGAAGATGTACCAGAACCCACCACAGCCAGAGAGCTAAACGACCTCTGGGTGATGAGTTTATAGCAACCCGATAGCTAAAAATGTATACAACAATAGCGCATCAATACGCTTATGAAAGCTACCGTATATTAACGATAGCCCGCACGGTCCATCAACTTAACCGCAGCAGCTTGCAAGCGGCCCGCCGAGCTCATATTCACTTGATCGGCTTTAAATTCACCCCACGATAAAACCTGAGCACTAGGCTTAACCCCAGTATGCACAGGGTACTCTTGGTTGAGCTCGGCAAACGTATACTGCGCTTCGGGGCTGCTTAACCACTCTAACAATTTTTGCGCGCCCTCTGGGTTTTTAGCATGCTGAGTAATGCCGGCACCCGATATATTCACATGTACGCCACGGTCGCTTTGGTTAGGCCAAAAAAGAGCGAGCTTAACATCGGGTGTCTGCTTCTGCATGCGGCCAAAGTAGTAAGTATTCACTATACCTACATCACATCGCCCAGCAACAATATCTTCCATTAATGATGTATCGTTAGAGTAAGGTGCCGTCGCTAAGTTAGCCACCCAACCCTTAATAATTTCTTCTGTTTTAGCTTCGCCTTGCGTGGCAATCAACGTCGCCACTAGCGACTGGTTGTAAACCTTTTTAGAGGTGCGCAAGCATAAACGCCCCTTCCACTGGCTATCAGCCAGTGCTTCATACGTGCTTAATTCGCTAGGTTTCACACGATCGGTGGCATAAATAATAGTGCGCGCGCGCTGCGAAAGGCCAAACCACAAGTTGTTTTCATCTTGTAAGTTTGCCGGTACGTTAGCCTCTAAAATGGGTGACTCTACAGCACGTAAAACACCCTGCTCAGCCGCTTGCCACAAATTACCAGCATCGACAGTCACCAGCATATCGGCCTGTGTTGATGCGCCTTCGCTTTGCAAGCGCGAAATTAAAGGCCCAGCCTTATCGGTAATATAACGCACCTGCACACCAGTTTTTTGCGTATAAGCATCAAACATGGGTTTAATTAAGTGCTCTTTGCGCTCGGAGTACACGGTGATAATACCGCCAGCATCTTGCTTAGGCACTGCCGCCACCTCACTCGATGACGACTCTTTTCCACAGGCGGCGGTCAACAATGCGCCAATCACTAAACCAAGCTTTAAAAATGTGCCCGCTTTAAGCGGAGCGTTCAAAAACGATAAAACCGTGCCATGCTGCGTCATGTAAAGCCCTTATATTTGACCAGAAAACAAACGCAAATAATAACCATTCTTATTTGTTATTGCAATGATGAAGATCAAAGATAGAGTAACCAGCCACTCATTAGCCACAACAACAATACAATAAAGCTCATAAAGCCCGTAACTTGAGCACAAAAATGAAGACTTACGTGCCTCCATACCTTAGACCCATTACCATAGCCCCCTATTTTTTAATGCAGAATATTATTGTGAGTAATTCAAACAATACAATCCATCACAGCCAAGCCAAAAGCTTTGTTAAACGTGTATTAGCGTGGTACGCATTACATGGGCGCAAGCACTTACCTTGGCAGCAAGATATTACCCCCTACCGTGTATGGCTGAGCGAAATTATGCTGCAGCAAACGCAGGTCGACACCGTCATTCCGTATTTTGAGCGCTTTATTAACCACTACCCTACGGTACAAGCGTTAGCCAAAGCCCCCCAAGATCACGTTTTACATTTATGGACGGGGCTAGGTTACTACGCACGTGCGCGCAATTTACACAAAGCAGCGCAAGTTGTCGCCGAGCAACTCAACGGGCAATTTCCCGATACCGTAGAGGCACTAAGCGAGCTACCGGGTATTGGCCGCTCAACAGCAGGCGCGATTGTAAGCCTAGCGCACCAACAACCTGCCGCTATTTTAGATGGCAATGTAAAGCGGGTATTGGCGCGGCATTACGCGATTGAAGGCTGGCCCGGCCAAAGTGCTACCGCCAACGCATTATGGCAAGTGGCCGAGGCACTCAACCCCAAACAACCCATCAACGACGCTAACGGCAAAGCTCAAAACTGTAGCCGTGCTTATACACAGGTTATGATGGACCTTGGCGCTACCGTGTGCACCCGCAGCAAACCCAAATGCACCGAATGCCCACTGGCCTCCAGCTGCCAAGCCTATGCTGCAGGTTCATGGGCCAACTACCCAGGTAAAAAACCTAAAAAAACAATCCCCATCAAACAAACCCTTATGCTATTGCTACAAAAAGACGGCCAAACCCTTTTAGAGGAGCGCCCAGACACAGGGATTTGGGGTGGACTGTGGAGCCTGCCAGAGTTTGCTGAGCTCAGCGCCCTGCCCACCTTACTCAAGCAGCGCTGGCCGCACCTTACAGCACACGGCAAAGCCCAACAGCACCCCACCGTGCGCCACACCTTTAGCCATTACCATCTCGATATCACACCGATTACTCAAGCTGTCACCACAAAAGCTCAGGCAGCCATTCAAACGAGCAATCGAACCACAACTCAAACCGCAGCGCAAAACAAATCAGCTATCGCACAACCCAAAGCCCAATATTCACAAGCCACCAGCAACCCTCAACAAGCCCAGCTCCAGCCAGCCGAGCAATGGTACAATCCCAACCAACCTGCCAGCATTGGCCTAGCAGCACCGGTTAAAAAACTGCTGGGCAAGTTACAGTAGCAGTCACACCGCTGCATCGAGTTACAACCGTCTTATCCATTTATTACTAAGCGAGCACACCATGACCCGCACTGTTTTTTGCCAAAAATACCAACAAGAGCTCCCAGCACTCGAAATTGCACCTCTGCCTGGCGCTAAAGGCGAGCATGTACTCAACCATATTTCTGCTAAAGCTTGGCAAGAGTGGCTAGCCCACCAAACCCGCCTGATCAACGAAAAGCACTTAAGTCTATTTGACCCAAGCAGCCGCAAGTATCTAAGTACCCAAATGGAAAACTTCTTTAACGGCGGGGAGTTAGATACAATCGAAGGCTACATACCCGAAACACCAGCGCCTGATGCTCAAAAAAACAGCGATAACATCAATAAATAAAAAAACATTAAAAAGGCGCTTGACTCAACGCAGCTTTGACGGTTTAATGCGCACCTCTTTCGGGGCAACCCGAAAAGCCCGGTTAGCTCAGTTGGTAGAGCAGGGGATTGAAAATCCCCGTGTCCGTGGTTCGATTCCGCGACCGGGCACCATATCTTAAACCCCCGTATCATAAGGCCTATAGCCAGACTGATACGGGGGTTTTTTATTGCCTAAAATTTAATATATAGCTGTAGGTGTCAACGAGGTATCGACACCAGCAAGGACAGTTCTGGTCTAATAATGCCGGACACATCGTTAGGCGGTATTCTACAGCAGTAGGAATATCACCTGACTAAGAAAAGACCGTATTTAGTGTCGAGTTTAAGCGTAAGGCAGCAGAACTCGTCATCGATAAATACAATATCCATAAGGCCTGCAAGGTGCGTGACGTCAGCGAAAGCGCGGTGCTGGATTGAGCAGCTGAAAAAGAGCGCTTAGGCCACACACCTGAAGGGGCGACAGCGCTGACAGAGCATCAAGAATTTTGAGTGAGTGTCTCTACAAGTAATCCAGCAGGGTATTGTCTTGAACATTGACTGTCGCGCCGCATAATTCTAAAACTTTTTTAAATACTGCCAAATCACGATGAAAACCGGTGGGGCCTTCGGCTTGACAGCGTAGGCGGTTGCCTTGTTGTTCAAAATCAAAAAACTGTGGGTGGCTGTAGGCTAGCCAGTCGTCTAGCACTTTATCCATCAATTCAAGCGCTTTGGGGTTAAAGGCTTCTAGGCGCTCTTCTAAATATGCACCTAACTGCCCCTCGCACAAGCCATTTATTAATTCCACCCACTCATTTAACTGCGCTTGGGGCACGGTAATATCGACCGCAAATTGATTATTAGTCATGCTCATCCAGCACTTTTTGCCAGATGGCTTTAATACTGGGGTGTACGGGGTTGTTGGCGATATGATTATAAAAGCGGACTAGGAAGGCTTTTTGTTCACCTCGATTCTTTGGTTCCAAGTCAGATTCAATTTTAAAATACCGTTGCAAAAAATTATTAGCAAAATATTGAATGTCATCTTTATCGTTATTGCTAACATCCATAACATCACACGCCTCATCGAGAAACGAAAAAAAGTAATCCAATCGATAGTAAATAACAGGAACCTCACTCCCACCAAGAAACTGCGAGAATTTAGCGGCCATATCCCTAAGAATTTCGAATCGATCCACCTCAATTTGCACAATCTTTTGTTCACGCCCAATCGGTACTCGGCTTTTAATGACGGGTTGATAGGTTGCTGGGTGAAAGTAATCAAAGAATCGCAGGCGAGCCTCGTCATCCAAGAAGAATTTTTCGTTATATGAGCCCATAAGTGATGCATTCATAAATTCTTTAAAACACTTAGGGTTTAGGCGGACATCTTGAAATAGATAATCCCAAGCTTCTGCTGTTTGAAGAGGGTAATACAGTATTGCAAACCCTTCCCTAACATCTTCCGGGTTGTCTATCACACCAGTAAAAAATAGTTTCTTTAATTGTTCAACTACTTCCTTTCGGTTATTTTCTTTTAGAAAACCTTCAATTGGCCCCCAGTGCGTCTCACGCTCGGCTATCCACTGAGGATTTTGCGTAAAGCTTAAGTCGGGTTGCTTAACTGTCATTATTCTTCCTCAATAGCTTGTTCTAATACTTCATCAAAGCCGATAGCCGCTAAATTACTCCGCACCTCACTAAAACTAGCGGTAGTAATACGGCTTGCACTGGGGCCGCTACCGTAGTTCGCTTTAATCGCCTGCTCAACACTGCCTGTACCCTCAAGCGGCTGGGAAACCAAATAATACA
>NZ_LGAK01000036.1 GCF_001292705.1 Marinagarivorans algicola | reverse complement strand
AGCTGAAACAAATTAATGATAAGTGTTTTTTTGGATGGTTTTTATTGTGCTCCCCATGGTTGTGCTTTTAAGGTTAACCCATATCAATGTGTTTTACCCAGAGCTTTTGCCCGCCTTGAGCGGGCGTTTTTTATTGCTGAGCAATGAGTCGCCGCTGGCCAATCATAAATTCCCCCAAAAATACCCCTTCTACACTTAATTGCTGCACACGGTAATTACCATAATCAACAACATAAACAATGCCTTTATCTATTGCGATACCCTTCGGCTTATAAAATTCACCATTGCCACTACCCCACTGCCCCCAAGCTGTTACGTAGTCACCCTTGGCATTAAACTTTTTAACTTTTTGGCTTCCTTGATCTGTAATATATATATTATTATCTTTATCCACAGCCATATGACTTGGACTAACAAAGCGATCCTCTTGCATTTGTCTTTTTCTATTTTTTATTGATCTCTCTCCTAATTTTTGCTCTAAGTTATTATTTTTATCCACAATTGCTAAGACTTTACTGCTAGGATTGATAAACATTTTCTTATTTTTATTCACAAATAAAAAATCTGAGACAATAATTGAGGCATTACCAGCACTCGGCAGTGGATAACTTTGGCTAAAAATGAACTTTTTATCGAAAATTTGAATACGCTGATTATTAAAATCTAATACATGCAAGTTATCCACTTCATCAAATTGTATTTTTGTGGGCGTATTAAATTGACCAACCGCATGACCAAAGTGGCCTAAAGACATTTTAAAGGTAACACCGGTTAGCACCCCTTGAGAGTTTTTGATGATATTAAATAATTGAATCCGATGATTATGACTATCACTCACCGCTAAAACATGGCCAGCGTGCGATATAGCAACACTGGTAGGGCTTTTAAATAAACCGGCCTGCTGGCCAAAGCCGCCCACCGTACTCACGAATTGTACATTTCCTATTTGGGTACGCTCAAATAAAGCAATACTGTGTTCTTCGGCATTTAATACGGCTATTACACCATCTACCACAGCAATACTGCTGGCATAGTGCTGCCCGCTAGGCCCAAACTCCCAACGGGTAGAATCTTCCATAATAGCAGTTGCTAACCGCTTACCTTCACGATAAGCATTACACCTAATCGCCTGAGGCTCACAAGCTATTGTGTACTGCCCATTGGCTGATATAGCAAAAGAAGCCGGGTAGTGCACGCGAATATCGGCTGAATTAATCGGCGCTATCTTGCTGTCATCTTGTGTTGTGTCAATATGATCGAGACTCAATGCTCTAAAATATTCACCATTTTCTTTAAACACCTGAATACGATGATTGCCTAATTCAGCAATATATAACAGCCCTTGATAAACTGTAATGCCATAAGGTACCGATAACTGCCCAGGCAAGTGACCGCCAGCTCCCCATGCATGGTAAAACTGACCATGGCGCGAATATTTTTTGATTTTATTATTTTGTGAATCGGCAATATACACATTGCCATAGCCATCTGTTGCTATACCTAAAGGCTGATTAAAGTTTTTATCACCATCACCAAAAGAGCCAAAACTGCGAATAAATTGGCCTTTTTTATTGAAGACAACAATGCGATTATTACCTGTATCACTCACATACACAAACTGCTGATCAACCGCTATGCCAGTAGGACTATTTAACTGCCCGTCACCATAACCCCATTGCCCCCAGGTTTTTATAAGCCGACCTTCAGTATCAAAACGTTGAATGCGATGATTGCCAGTATCAGCAATAAAAATACTGCCTTTTTCATCTAGCGCTAAACCTTTCGCATTAAGTAACTGGCCAGGTGAACTGCCGTGGGTTGCAAAGTAGGTTAACTCTTGACCCTGTAACGTGACTATTTTGACTTGCCCTGCCTCGCTATCGATAACCACTAATTGGCCCAAGTTATTAATTGCAAAATTTGTTGGCTCAATTAAGCTAAAAGGGTGTGCACCTTGGCTATGATAAATAAAGGGAGCAGGTGTTTGCAGCGGCTTAAAAGCTGATCCCTCACCCAGTGGGCAAGCATTGGATATAACCGGTAAAATAGCCCATAACATAACACTACGTAATAGGGCCGAGCCTAATAAAGCAATGAATCGTAATTTATTCATACACAGGAACCTCAATCGTACCGGTGAGTGAGTGTAAAAAGTCAACGAGTTGTGACTTCTCTTCTTTTGTTAAGTTAAGTGGTTGCAATAAACGACTGTTATTCTTATGCCTATTAGGTGCGGCATGTTCAAATGTAGAGTAATGCTCAATAACTTGCTCTAAAGTGTGTAGGCTACCGTCATGCATATAAGGAGCTGTTTGAGTAATATTACGTAGTGTGGGTGTTTTATAAGCCGCCCATAAATGATTATGCGTGTTATGGCTAAGCTTTAAATATTGTGTTTTTGCTTTGCTTGTGGTGTCGCTTGTCGGTATATCGCTATATTCACCTAAAATATTCAAAGGATTA
The DNA here is from genome assembly GCF_001292705.1 of Marinagarivorans algicola. GTDB lineage: Bacteria > Pseudomonadota > Gammaproteobacteria > Pseudomonadales > Cellvibrionaceae > Marinagarivorans > Marinagarivorans algicola. The sequence continues at coordinate 11,720 of NZ_LGAK01000036.1, read as the reverse complement.
TTTTTAAGTAATGCTATAGCCCCATAACGTCCACTATCTTTTGGGTTGCTCAATTGGCTTATTAAACGAATATTATGAAATTCACCATCACTAAAATTAGGCCCAAAATGACAAGTTATACAGTTTGCTTTACCTAAAAACAATTGTAATCCACGCTGCTGATTTAACGTTAAATAGTGATTATTTGATTGTATATCATCTGCAAAGTCATCAAAAGGTGAATTAAATTGTTTAATATCTAGCACAAAAGCTGCAATTGATTTTGCAATATTCGTTTTAAAGCGATCAATATCAATCTCTAAAAATGGTTTTTTGTTAACTATTGGGGTTTTTATAAATATTTTATTGTACAAATCATGTAACGTTCGGTCGTTAATTAATACATGATAAATAGCCTCCCAATCTCCATCCATTTCAACTTGAGATTCTATTGACCCTAGCGCTTGCAACCATAAACTATCGGCGCGCCCATCCCAAAAATACCAACGCTGCATAAATGCATTAATAAGTGTTGGTGTATTGCGGCTGCCTTGACCTAAACCTTGCGCTATTGTTTGGCTATCGCTTAATCCGGTTAAAAAATTATGGCAGCTAGCGCAACTAATTTGATGATTACGCGATAAGCGAACATCAAAAAATAATATCTTACCTAATTTTTTAGCCCATTTATTATGGCGATATTGATTAGAAGGCTCTGCCTTTTGATGTTGTTGTGCTATTGCTTCTTTTGTTAATGTAAGGCTTTTTATCAGCGTTTTTTGCGATGAAGTAAATGTCACATCGGCATAAGAGGCTTTAGAAAAAATACATATTACCAGAAAAAAAATTGCTTCCATGAGCAAAAATAATTTTGGCTTAAGAGATCTTATATACATCGTATAATATAAATATAGCTTATAACGTGGCATTAAAACTCATTGTCTCTAATTGCTGTTGAATAACGGGCTTCTGTTGATGCATATAGTTTACCTCTGCTGCCACACGCCAATTACCAGGCATATGCAATAGCATTCCCTCTATGCGATACACAAAAGGGGCTATTTTTTTAACAACTGGCTGGCTATTAGTACCATGACCGTGAGCAGGCATATCGGCATATACACTCACAGAGACTATCTGTGAAGCATTAACACAACTTTTTTTTAACGTTAATTCAAAGCTAAAATATTCGTTGATTTTGGCTACTTCTTGCCAATTTGTAACCGCTGTAAAGCACCGATTGCTACTGACCAAATGCGCGACAGAATCGGAGGTTAAGCCATTATTGCTTTGGTTTTTACAACCACTCAACATTAAACCACCTCCAACAATAATAAATAAAAGATATAAATACATATGCATAATAATAAACGCCATGTGTTTTTTTAAGCCACTATTCAGCAAAGCTTATACGTCAGAATCAATAGAGTACTCATACATTATTTGGGATATTTAAGTATCAATAACATATGAGCACCTTACTAAGGGTGCTTATAGACTCAAGAGGCCAGCAAATGATTCATTGGCACCCCACGGCGGCTTCTTTCGATAATGACCAATGATTAAAACCCAATAGAGCACATGCTAAACATAACACACAATAAAAACAAATAAGACACCCAAAAAAAATAGCTCATCAGTAAACTGATGAGCTATTTTTGAGTGTGACGTTAAAAGAAGTTTTAAGCGTCAATCAGTAATTATTGCTGTCTATATTTTAAATGTGCCAATATACCATCAAGCTCATCAAGGCTCTTGTAATTAAAGACCAACTTGCCCTTACCTTTGGCGCCATGCTGCACCTTAACCGGTACACCCACGTGCTCAGATAAACCTTCTTCTAATTTTGCGATATCACCATCGGCAGTTTGCACTTTAGGTACTTCGCTAGCTTCTTGTTGGGTTTTACGCACTAAAGCCTCTGCTTGGCGAACTGATAAGCTGCGAGCAATAATTTGACGAGCAATACTGCGCTGCAAATTAGTCGATAAGCTCAGTAAGCAACGCGCATGACCCATCTCTAAATCACCATGCTCCAACAACATACGCACTTCATCGGTTAAGTTTAAAAGGCGCAATAAATTGGTCACACCAGTACGTGATTTGCCCACCGCATCGGCAACCTCTTGGTGTGTTAACTCAAACTCATCTTGTAAGCGCTTTAATGATATCGCCTCTTCGATAGGGTTTAGATCTTCACGCTGAATATTTTCAATGAGCGACATGGCAATAGCCGCTTCATCGTTCACATCGCGAATCACTACCGGAATTGTATCAATCGCCGCCAATTGGGTCGCACGCCAGCGGCGCTCCCCCGCGATAATTTCGTATTTGTCTTCACCGATAGGGCGAACCACAATGGGCTGCATGACGCCCTGAGCTTTTATAGAATCGGCAAGCTCTTGTAATGCTTCAGGGTGCATATCACGCCGCGGCTGGTATTTGCCTCGCTGCATAAACTCGACCGGTAAATGCACCAGTTTTCCATCTTGCGGGCCAGGCTCGGCAACCGGCATATCAGCTGCATTTAAAGGCTCTATCGTTTTACCGGCGATAGGCTTAGCAGCTTGTTTGGGGGCACTTCCTAGAAGGGCATCTAACCCTCGGCCCAAACCTTTGCGTTTCATGGCGTTAATCCGTTCAATTCTAAATAGGGTTGGTTCTTGTTGTATGGCGCAAATCGCGACACTGTAGAGCTTAAATTTTTAAGCGGTGACAGGTTGAGTCTTTTTGCGACGTTTAGGCTCGCAGCGCTTAATCACTTCGCCAGCCAAAGCCAAATAGGCGAGGGCGCCTTTAGAGTTTTTATCGTAAGCTAAAATGGGCACCCCAAAACTCGGGGCCTCCGCTAGGCGTACATTACGCGGAATACACGTATGATACAGCTGCTCACCAAAATGCGTCTTTAACTGAGCAGATACCTCACCGGTTAAGCTCATCCGCGGATCGTACATAGTGCGTAAGATGCCTTCTATTTTTAACTCAGGATTCAATGCCGCTTTGACTGTCTCGATGGTTTCGCTTAACGATGACAAGCCTTCCAATGCATAATATTCACACTGCATAGGGATAATAACCCCATTACAGGCAGTTAATGCGTTAATAGTTAACATATTTAACGATGGCGGGCAATCGATGAGAATATAGTCAAAATTATCGGCGACACTCTCAATCGCATTTTTTAAGCGCAGCTCGCGGCTTTGCACCTCTAATAACTGGACTTCAGCAGCCGTTAAGTCACTGTTGGCAGCCAATACCGAGTACTGACCTTGCTCAGAAAAAACCATCGCCTCGGCCATTGATACATCGCCCATCAATACATCATAAACCGTATAGGGCTGTACGTACTTATCGATACCCGAACCCATTGTGGCATTGCCTTGCGGATCAATATCAATCATTAATACCCGGCGCTTGGTTGCAGCCAAAGAGGCGGCCAAATTCACAGAGGAGGTTGTTTTACCTACGCCGCCTTTTTGATTGGTAACGGCAAAAACTTTGGCCACGGTCATCTCTCTTTTTATCAATGCATAGCCTATCTATGCAAAAGGTATTAGCGCTCGCTATTTAGCGGTTGCAACTGTATTAGGCATCGCTCAGCATCTAGGCCAGGCACAACTAAAGGTGTGAAGTTGGCGACAATATAGTGTTTTTGAATTTCGCTCAACTCATCAACGGGCTTTTGACCCTTCATTGCCCAAAAGGCGCCACCTTCTGTCAATAAATGACCACTGCAACTCACAAAGTCTTGCACGCTCGCAAAGGCGCGGCTGATGATGACATCAAACTTTACCGGCGGCTCAAAGGCCTCTACGCGCACATTTTGCACCTCGACATTTTTTAAGCCCAGCTCGTTGATCACCTGAAACAAAAAGCGAATTTTTTTGCCTGCACTATCGAGCAAGGTAAAGCGTGTTTGCGGAAATAAAATCGCTAACGGAATACCGGGTAGTCCACCGCCGGTTCCCACATCTAAAACATGGCTCCCTTTAAAATGCGGTGCCACCACTAAGCTATCGAGTAAATGCAAAGTGACCATTGCCTTAGGGTCACGAATCGCCGATAGATTATAGGCTTTGTTCCACTTTACAAACATTGCTAAGTAGCGCATGAGCAAGTCTTGCTGCTCTTCATTCACATCAAGGCCTATATTTTTTAAGCCTTTTAAAAGTAGTGAATGCTCACTTTCAAACTGTTTTTTCCAATCACTCATTATCGTTCTATCACTTCATTAACTGGCTGTTATTGGCGCTGTTGACGCAGAGGCCTCGACTTGTTTGTGCTTGCGCAGCAAACCACGTTTTTTGAGCGTCACCAGTATCAACGAAATAGCCGCCGGCGTAACACCTTGAATACGTGAGGCTCGGGCAATGGTCTCGGGTTTAGTCGCGATCAACTTTTGCTTTACCTCATTACTGAGCCCTTCGATGTTATCGTACTCGAAGCCAGCAGGAATAAGCGTCTCTGAGCTAGCGCGCAAGCGCGCAACCTCCTCTTGCTGACGATCAATATACCCTGCGTACTTAGCCAAGATTTCGACTTGCTCGGCCACTTGCGCATGCAAAGCAAAAGGCGGTTTCGCGGCATCAACGGGCTCACCTTTTAAGGTCGCCATATCAGCATACGTGAGTTCGGGCCGCTTAAGTAGATCAAGCAAGCTGTATTCACGATTAAGCGCCGTCGCTATTTTGGGCTCTAACGTTTTCGCCTCTGGGGTACCCGCTTGAATAAAGGTGGTTTTTAGGCGCTGATGCTCTTGCTCTATACCCTCACGTTTTTGGCAAAAAGCGTCCCAGCGCTCATCATCGACCAAGCCTAATTCACGACCTTTTTCGGTGAGACGCAGGTCGGCGTTATCTTCGCGCAACAACAGGCGGTATTCTGCGCGGCTGGTAAACATGCGATAGGGCTCTTTGGTCCCCATAGTGATCAAGTCATCGGCCAATACGCCAATATAGGCTTGATCACGCTCTGGGCACCAGCTCGCAAGCTCTTTAACGCGTAATGCGGCGTTGGTGCCAGCGAGTAAACCTTGAGCACCGGCCTCTTCATAGCCTGTGGTGCCATTAATTTGCCCCGCAAAAAACAACCCATTAATGGCTTGGGTTTCGAAGCTATATTTGAGGTCTTGTGGGTTAAAGTAGTCATACTCAATCGCATAACCGGGTCGCATGATATGAGCATTTTCAAAGCCTTTAATCGAGCGTACTAAATCGAGCTGTACATCAAACGGCAGGCTGGTTGAGATACCATTAGGGTACAGCTCGTGTGTATTTAGGCCCTCTGGCTCAATAAAGATTTGGTGGCTATCTTTATTGGCAAAGCGATGGACTTTATCTTCAATAGACGGGCAGTAACGCGGACCAACACCTTCAATAACACCGGTATACATCGGGGAGCGATCGAGTCCGCCCATAATGATATCGTGAGTTTTTTGGTTGGTATGCGTAATCCAGCAGCATACTTGCTCAGGGTGATCTTCCAGCTTACCCATATAACTCATTACAGGCAGCGGGGTATCGCCCCACTGAGGCTCTAAGCCTGAAAAATCAACGCTTTTAGCATCGATACGCGGAGGTGTACCGGTTTTAAGGCGTTCTACATTTAAAGCGAGCTCACGTAAACGGTCGGCTAAGGCAATACTTGGCGGGTCACCTGCGCGGCCGCCTGAATGGTTTTCGAGGCCTATATGTATTTTGCCTCCCAGAAAAGTTCCCGCAGTCAGTACCACAGAAGGTGCCATAAACTTAACGCCCATCTGGGTAATAACACCTTCAACGGTATCACCGGTAACAATAAGGTCATCGGCCGATTGCTGAAAAATATCTAAATTGGGCTGGTTTTCTAAAATAGTGCGAATCGCAGCTTTGTACAATACGCGATCAGCTTGCGCGCGTGTTGCGCGTACTGCAGGCCCTTTGCGGCTATTAAGCACGCGAAATTGAATACCGCCCTTATCCGTCGCTAAAGCCATCGCGCCACCGAGGGCATCGATTTCTTTGACTAAGTGACTTTTACCGATACCCCCAATCGCAGGGTTGCAGCTCATCTGCCCTAAGGTTTCAATATTGTGGGTCAGTAATAAAGTTTTGCAGCCCATTCTAGCTGCCGCTAAGCACGCCTCGGTACCGGCATGGCCGCCACCAATCACTATCACATCGTATTTTTTAGGGTAAAGCATGGCAAACAGCCCATCAAAGAAAAATGGCCGTGATTATAAACTAAAAGCGGAGTGTTTAAAATTTGTACGCGCATTTAACACGTACAAATACTTAGTCGGTCGAATAGCTCGCACTCAGAGTGCTAAGCATCCGTTATTGTTATGATTAATTAATAACAATCGAGCGGTCACCTGTTTCAATATCCACTGCCATCATGCCAAATGAACCTTGTGATACATATAAGACTTCAGCAAAAGGGTGGTGTTGAATATCAGTCAATGTACCACTAAAATCTGGGCCAACTCCTTTCGCTTTATTCCCAGGTATCGATGAGCTAATAACCTCTAATAGCCCAGTCTCGATATTTGCACGCCAAATATCACGTCCATCAGCAATATATACAACACTACTATTAAACGGTGATAATGCTACAGCCGTTGCACTTTTTACCGCTAAATCCATGTACTTTAGAGGCATTTTAACTGTTAATAAGGAAGACGAACCTAACTCATCAACAAATGATGACAACTGGAGCAGTGTAGGCTCTGGAATGTTTTTAAGTGTATATATTATTTGCCCATCAGAGGATAAAGCAATATCGGTACGATCAACATCTGAGGTAAATTCAGCACCGGCCTCATAAGTTGTATTCATACCTCCCACTGCTGCAGTTTGCTCTCCATCTAATAGAATAGCCTGCAAACCAATATCAGACTCCTCATCGACCAAGTAACCCAGATGGCGCCCCTTAGAGAAGGGGTACTTAGCATTAGAGTCAATAACTAAAGCACTCACATTGACCTTTTCATTAATTATTCGTGTAGATACTGTTTCCTTTGATACAACGTTAATTTTTATGAAATTTGCACCTAACGACTCATCAAATGTACCGCCCGCGTAAAAATTGTCATGCTCAATAACATACAAATTTTGTGTCTTATAATCTAAAGCTAAAGGCCAGTAAGTTCTCTTTTTTTGTGTTGATTCATACAACACTTGTATATCCGCTGTCGCTAGATCTAATGCGCTAACACGACCAAATTGTGATCCTGTAAAATAAACGATTGAACCATCTTTAGAAAAGGCCAGTGAATCAGAAGCGCTTGCTCGATCGCTGAGACCTGCGCTTTGTGAAAAATCATTAGAGACCACCAAAGGCTGAAAGTTAAAACTGTTATTACCCGCTACTCCTTTAATCTCAAGCTTTTGGTTTATCGTATTAAGCGGTAAATCTATTGAAGATATACGCCAAATATTTTCACTAACCTCCATAAACTCAACACTATCCAAATACACTCGATCCAGTTTCTCGGGTGTTCGTACAATAATAGCTGTTTTACTTTCATCCCCTATATGACTGTAATTACCAGGATAAATATAATCAACAACCAATGAGCCTTGGCTACTAACTGATTGCTGACTACTTGATATTAGCGAAGAGCTAGTGGCTTGATTTTTTTTTTGATTAGTATCGTCACCACAAGCAATGAGAATAGGCACCAAAAAGCTCACAATAGACGCTCTATATAAAATGTTCATATTAATAACTCTAAACGTTCAACTTAAAAACCAAAGTACACACTTTAATACTCATTTTAGTATGGCAATTCTATTACCAGTTTTAATATCAATCGCCAAAACACCATCAGTATCAGCCGCAGCATATAAAATACCCGCAGACTGATCTAGCGCCATTGCTGTAATATTCCCTCCCAAAGAGACACCTTCACCTTTTTTATTTGGGAAAATATCACTAGAGCTTAGCAGTGTTATAGCTTTGGTTTCTGTATTTAAAATCCAAATACGAGCGCTATCGGCAATATACAAAACTGAGGCGTCTGGTGTAAACAGCATCGCTGAAGGCGCTGTAATATCTGGTGTATTTACCCATAAATCTGCACTAATACTTAAACCATCAAGTGGATCTCTTTCTGCTTCCACAGCAACAATACCAGCACTGCCACTCTTTTCAGCATCAGAATATGTTCGTGCAACATACAACCTACTATCGATAGGGTTAAAAGCAAATGAGGATACAGTATAATCAGCTTTAAGCTGATTGCCATCTATAGATAAACTACTAGTTTTACCTTCTACTCCACCCTCAATAAACCAACGAACTAAACTATTTGATTTACGATTATCAATAGAAAAAATAGCCGCAAAACTACCACTAGAGATTGTAGTAGGGAGAAAGTTTTTTTCTGTATCTACAAAAATGTTTCTGACTGAATTCACACGAAAATTGGGCTTATCAATATTTGAGTCACTATATTCACTACTCTCACCAGTTGTTGCATCAATACGGTGTAATTTGATGTGGTAGCGTTGGTCACCTAAGTTTTTATCATAACTATAGGTATCTTGTAATAGATATAATTTATCATTAACAACATCAACACCTAAAGGCCAAGACAAATCAGCCACTAAATCTTCGCTCGGAGGCAATTGAAACAAGGTATTGCTAATACCGGTTTTCAAATCAAGGCTCAGTATTTTGGCCTTGAATGGATCTGATACATAAAGCTTTTGGTCATGAACATCTAAGGCTAGCCCTCGTGCAAAATGAATACGCTGCATGCCCGCTTTAGTCACCGTACTGCCACCGTGATTATTGATAACTAAATCTTGAGCTTCAACTTCAGAGCCATCATCTAAAACTAATTTGACTTCAAAACTTTGATCATTCGAAGCTCCTAACGCTAAAGTATTTTGACTAACCCAATACCCCCCGCTTAGTATCAGCTGTATATTACCTACGAAAACTTGACTCACCGGTGCACTTAACCCCTCAGTGTCAAGCAGCTTCAATTTAAGCTTTGTCTCTACAGCTCCCCCTAAATGTGCATACTGCATAGGATAAATAAATTGAATCACCTGAGATGCTTCAGGGTTTATCGAACTTGAGCTACCCACTGAAGTATGGCTAGAAGGCACACTGCTTGAGAAGCTAGACGAGCTAATATTAAGACTGCTCTGTGTTGAACTACTCGGATTTAAACTACTTTGTATCAGGCTTGAGGCCGTATATGATGTCGCAAAGCTAGAGCTATTATCGCCATCGCTACCACAGGCGGTCAATAAGAACACTCCACAAGTGATAATGCCAATTTTAAACATATGGTGACTCATCATTATTTTTATCCATTATTTTATTGCGTCAGCGCTAATCCCACTGAACCACAATCATAGTACTTACAAAGTATAAGAATTAAAAACATCACTGTAATTAAGCATACATACTGTAATATTTTTAGCTATTGACTTTTCGCCACTTACTGGAATTAAACTAATTTATCATGCCAAAATACTAAGTACAGCCTTATCTGATAGCCTGTCTATCGACTAATTTATCGCTTCTTACCCAAATAATCCACAAAATAGAGCTCTGCACTTTTTAAAGTAAGGGTTCGAGATTATTGCCCGTGACATGATCGATGTCATTAATATGATGACTGATAGCTTAAAAAACATAAGTCACACAGTAACATGCTAGCAATCAAAAACAGGAGGTATTAGTTCAAATTTTAACCATATTATTAATTATTCAGAGGTACCGAAACTGGGTGCTAATGAATCATTGACTGGGCCACTCAAGCCATCTGCGACTTTGTGCACCTATAAGACCCGAAGCTTAAATATCCAGAAAATAATCCATCAGCACCCTATCAGGTGAGCTTTGTCAGCTTGACTGAATGGTTACAATTATTATTGGTTTTGATAGCAATACATAAATCGCAGGCAAAAAAAAGCCCTCTCATACCTAAGTACGAGAGGGCTTTTATTGTTACTTTAAATCATCAATATAAATTATTTAACAACACCGTAACGATTACCATTAGTGACATCAATCATCATTACACCCTCACCATTACCAGCAACGTACAACATGCCGGTTTTAGGGTGAAAAGTCATAGACCTAATATCATCACTCAGACTAGGGCCACTACCAACAACGGTCGCATTACCACGTGATGAACTAACAACAGTTATATCGCTAAAATCACTCATATTCATTTTAAATATTTGACCGAAGGTAGCAATGTAAAGATTATCGCCAGTCGCATCAAATACGATAGCTTTTGGCTGCCAAGTTACAGGTAATTTAGTAATTAACGTACTAGAACGGCTATAACCATCATCTTCATCATAAGTGACTGATAACTCAGATATGCTGGGTGCACCACGTTTAGTCGCTTCCTCAAATTCACTAACTACATAAATATTACCGTTTTTAGGCGACTGAGCCATAGCTATCAAGCCAAGCTCAACATCAAGGCCCGTGAAAGCAACCGCATTACTACGACCATCACTTATGCGCCACTGCTGAATAGCCTTCAGGTTAAGGTCATCAATAGCAAAGATGTGAGGAGTAGGACCGGCGGCTCCATCAGAGCCACCAAAAGTAGCTTGAGCATCAAGTACAATACCTAATGTGGATTGAATACGCTTAGATGCATTATCTTTATTGCGATCTTCATAAACAGTAGGGGTATTACCGTTAGCGGTATCGATAGCAACCAGTGACACATTCTTCTGAGCATCATTGATATCTTCACTATATTCATACGAGTCAGCTAAGACGTAAACCATATCGCCATCAACTGCGACAGGCCAAGCCAGTGACGCTACTTCTAGTGTTGAAGGTGTACCCGTATAAATAGGAGTACTAACGCCTGTTACCGCATCAAACTGATACACAATAGCTTTAGAAGCGTTAGAGAAGAACATATCGCCGGCAGCACTAATCGCGATGCTACGAGCAGCTGAAATACGTGTTCCACCCGCTATAGATATGTTTTCACCACCAACATTGTTAATAATTAAGCTATTAGCATCATACCAGTCAGCACCGTTATCTAACTGCACTTGAACGCCAAACTCTTGACCGTTGGTTGAGCTATCAACAGTTAAGTTGCTCATTGACTTCCAAAGGTTACCGTCTTTTTCAAGGTCTAATGCGCCATTTACACGTACAGCAGTCACAGTACCGGGCATCTGTGTTTCAGTCACTTCAAGAATAACCTTAACGCTTGTTGCACCCCCTAAGTGAGCACCTTGTGTTGGGAAGACATACTTAACCGTTGCTTCAAGTGCACCAGCAGAAGAGCTAGACATCTCTGAACTCATTTCTGAACTCATAGAAGAAGAGCTAGCAACCGACTCACACCAAGGAGTATTAGAGTACTTTTTAAGATATGTCGCGATATTAGCGGCTTTAGCTTCACACGCGGCATCACCAGCACAACCACCAGGAGCAGGATAGCCCATCATTTTTTCAGCAATATAAATATCTAATGTTGAACCTTCTAGCTTTGTGAAAGCATTAACATTAAATGCAGGGAAGGCGCCACCAGAAGTCATGCCGGTGCTTTCATCAAAAGCGCCATGACAAGCTACACAAGGACCACCTGTATAAGCGGCTTTACCGGCATCTATATCAACCACATCGCAATCAACTGGATCTGTTGGCATTGGGCTGACAGATGATGAGCTTGAAGCAGGAGCGCTTGAGCTAGGAGCGGGAACGCTTGAGCTAGAAGCAGGAGCGCTTGAGCTAGGAGCGGGAACGCTTGAGCT
>NZ_LGAK01000035.1 GCF_001292705.1 Marinagarivorans algicola | reverse complement strand
TGAGCTTGAAGCAGGAGCGCTTGAGCTAGGAGCGGGAACGCTTGAGCTAGAAGCAGGAGCACTTGAGCTAGGAGCGGGAACGCTTGAGCTTGAAGAAGGAGGAACAACGATCACACTAGAGCTTGAAGAGCTAGAAACAACAGGCGCTGAGCTTGAAGAAGCTGTTTGACAATAAGGCATACCCGAAGATTCTTTTAGGTAAGCAGCAATATTATCAGCCTTTTGCTCACAATCACTGTCACCAGCAGCACAACCCATTTTAAAGTTCATCATTTTGGTTGCGAGATATGTGTTCAACGATGTCGCTGATTCATTAAATTCTACAAAATTATTAACATCGAAGCCGGCAGATGCCCCACCAGGAGCCATTCCGGTACTTTCTTCAAATCCGCCGTGGCAAAGCGTACAGCTAGAAGCGGTATAAGCAGCCTTACCTGCCGCTATATCAATCGTACTACAGTCAACAGGATCTGTTGGCATTGGGCTGGCAGATGATGAACTAGAAGCAGGAGCGCTTGAACTAGAAGCAGGAGCACTTGAACTAGAAGCAGGAACGCTTGAGCTTGAAGCAGGAGCACTTGAGCTAGGCACAACCACAATAACAGAAGACATTGAACTAGTTATTGAAGATGACGATGCTGTGTCACTTGTTGAAGACGCAGTGCCATCGGTTGATGACGCAGTGCCTTCAGATGATGACGTAGTGCCATCGGTTGATGAGGCAGTACCGTCAGATGATGACGTAGTGCCATCGGTTGATGAAGCAACAGCCGATGAACTGGTTGTTGGATCTGTGATTACAGGTTCAGAAACCTTTTTGCCACTGCCGCATGCGGCAATGGATGTTGTCATTACGGCAAGTAGTACCGATCTGACCAGTATTGTTTTAGCGGAGAACATTAATAAAACCCCCGGGGTGGTTGTCTTTTATTAGCTAGTAAGACCTGCTGCCTAAAAATAAGTAGCAAGCCAAATTTGTTTTGAAAGACTAACCGTACCGGCTAGCTTCCATTAGTGTTGATTGCTTAAGCGCTCAACAGCTCCATCGTTTATAGGTTGTATCCTTGTTTCCACGGCTAGCAATGTAAGCCTAAGCCTGGTTGCTTGCACACAGCCTATATTATGGGCGAACCCAAACGTGACCAAATATTAACCTATTAGCAATTATCTATATATGGTTGTTTTTTAACCATGTCGTAATTTGCGATTGGCTTCTCGTTTCCTGAGTGATCTTTTACGCCCGTTCATTCAAATAATAGATACTTTTTGAGTGAATGGCGCATCTTTCCTCGTTTTCTTGGCTCAGCCCAGTATACACGGCATGTTTTTACTTGCGCACATTTTGCGAAGCTTTGCGACATGTTTCCTTTACTGATGATCAAATACCAAACGAAACCAACAAAATAGATAACAAAAAATTGTATTTTCTTAATTTCTGTAATTCTTAATTTCTACATTTTAAATTCGGAATAAAAAAATTTGAAATAAATATTAGTTTAAATTTATAGTTATAGTTAGCAAAAAAAATTCTGTGAATAATGTAAAAAAAGTCAATAAAATCAAACATTTATATTTTTTTTATACCGTGCAATTGCCTTGCTTCTAACCCTCCGGTTAGGGTTAGCGTGTTGTGCATAAAATGACTGAACTTTGAGAATTTGGCCAAAACGGGCATATATCTGTGGATGAATGTGGATGGTTTTTATCAGTTTGCTCAAAACTTACGCATTAAGCTATTCACACTGTGGGTAAACCTGTGTTCTTATGTTGATAAAAGTCTTTTATAAGCTATGGATAATATTTGTCTGTGTATAAGTCTGTGTGTAATATGTATTGATTGTGAGTAAAAGTGTTGTGTAGTGTGTACATAAGTGTTTATTAGGCGTTTTCGGTAGGCTGACGCCAAGATGGGGTGATGAGTTGTTGTTTGGTGTCAAAAAGGCAGGCACACACAAACCACAGACGTGCTGCTGTGGTTTTGTTGGCTGTGGTTTTGTGAGATGGTTTAGCGATAGGATGTGTGAAGTGTGCCAGTTTGGCTGAATAATGACTTTTTAATGACTCACACTGTCATAGATGGGCTTATTGACGGTATAAGGGTTGCTGACCCGAGTTACTTACCAATGCAAAAACTGCTAAAAATACGGCCGAGCAAGTCATCGGGGGTAAAGCGCCCAGTGATTTCACTGAGATGATCTTGTGCCAGGCGTAGGTCTTCGGCGAGGAGCTCACCGGCGGCATAACCGTGCAATTGTTGATGCCCATTAATAAGGTAGCCTTGTGCTTTTTGCAGCGCCTGTAAATGACGGCGTCTGGCACTAAAACCACCTTCGGCTGTGCCTTGATAACCCATTGCGGCCTTTAGTTGAGCTTGCAAGGTGCTAATGCCTTCGCCTGTTTTGGCTGATAACCAAATACCTTCGGCGGTCACTGTAGGTTGGTGTGTCAATTGATCACTTTTGTTGTAGACCACAGTGAGTTTTTCGCTGTAGCGCGGTTGGCTAAAAAACTCTGGCCAGTGATTGGGAGCATCTAATTGCGCGGTATCGGTTGCATCAATAATGAGCATTATGCGGTCGGCACTGTCTATTTCTTCCCATGCGCGGTCAATGCCCATCTGTTCAACAATATCGTTACTATCACGCAAGCCTGCTGTATCGGTGATATGCAGTGGCATACCATCAATATGTATGTGCTCGCGCAACACGTCACGTGTGGTACCGGCAATATTGGTCACAATCGCGACTTCTTTTTGAGCGAGGCAGTTCAACAAGCTCGATTTTCCAGCGTTGGGCCGTCCAGCGATGACAACCTTCATGCCTTCACGCAAAATAGCGCCTTGTTCGGCTTTGGTTAGCACCTGTTCGAGCGTGTGCATAATGGTGTTGAGCTGGCTGCTGACGTGGCCATCATTTAAAAAGTCGATTTCTTCTTCGGGAAAGTCAATGGCAGCCTCGACGTATAAGCGCAATGCTATCAGTTCTTCTACTAGGGTGTTGACCGCTTGCGAAAACTCGCCTTGCAGTGAGTTAACCGCTTGTTTGGCGGCCGCACGCGAGCTAGCATCAATGAGGTCTGCTATGGCTTCGGCTTGGGCTAAATCGAGCTTATCATTTAAAAATGCCCGTTCACTAAATTCACCTGGGTTCGCTAAACGTGCACCGTGCGCGGTAATTTGCTCGAGTAGCATATCTAAAATCACTGGCCCGCCATGCCCTTGTAGCTCAACAACATCTTCGCCAGTAAACGAGTAGGGGGCTTTAAAAAATAGGGCAATACCTTGGTCGATGACGTGTTTGTGTTCATCTTTGAATGGCAGATAGTGAGCGTGGCGAGGGGTAAGAGTACTGCCGGTAATGGCCTGCCCAATCGCTAGTGCTTTTGGGCCCGATATACGCACTACGCCTACGCCACCACGGCCTGGTGCGGTAGCAACTGCGGTAATCGTGTCGTGCATAATATGCTCTCTGTGTTGGTGGAGTGGGGTTGATACTGTGTGTAAAAACCAAAAATGGCCACACTTTATATTGAGCCATTAGTGACTCAGTATAAAGGCGGCCATTTTAACGTTTTAGTGACGCTAAGGTGTTAAAAAGCGAATTACTTTTCGTTTTCGATTTGTCGGTTAATCATGTACATCTGAATAATCGACAAGGTATTGTTCACTACCCAGTAAACGACTAAGCCTGCAGGGAAGAACATAAATAAACCGGTAAAAAATACGGGCATCCATTGCATGATCTTAGCTTGGGTGGGGTCTGGTGGTGTCGGTTGTAAGCGTTGTTGAAGCCACATTGTGAAACCCATCACCAGTGGCAAGACAAAGTAAGGGTCTTTGACACTTAAATCATTGAGCCACATAAAAGAGGCATGGCGCAACTCTACGCTTTCCATTAGCGCCCAGTAAAGCGCAATAAATACAGGCATTTGTAACAGCATGGGTAAACAGCCACTGACGGGGTTTACCTTTTCTGTTTTGTAGAGCTTCATGAGCTCTTGCGACATACGTTGACGGTCATCGCCGTAAGTTTCTTTGAGCGCTTGCATTTTGGGTTGTACTTTACGCATTTTGGCCATGCTGCGATAGCTGATGGCGCTAGGGTAATAGAATAATACTTTAATAAGTAACGTGAGTAAGATAATCGCGATACCCCAGTTACCCACGAGATCATGAATATGATCTAGGCCCCAAAATAACGGCTTAGCAATCATCCACAAAAAGCCGTAATCGACGGTCAGGTCTAAGTAGGGCGCAATTTTTTCGAGTTCACTGACATCTTTAGGTCCAGCATAAAATTGCGCACTGATCGTTTGGGTTTGTCCTGCGGCGACTACGGTGGGGGCACTGGCAAAGCTAAAAAAGTACATATCGCTGTTTTTGGCTTTGCGTAATGTGTAAGTGTTTTGGGTGTTGCTATCGGGAATCCAGGCGCTTACAAAGTAGTGCTGTACCATGGCTATCCAGCCGCCTTGTTTATTGTGCTTGAAGGACTCTTCGGCAATATCGCTAAAGCTGTATTTATCGTAATTGGTTTCGGTGGTGGTGGTGGCAGCGCCTAAAAAGGGCGACATTCCCACACCGGGTGCAATGACGGGGTTGTGAGAGTCGCGCTTAATGCTGCCCACTAAGCTTGCCTGCCAAGGAGAGGCACCTTTGTTATCAATAATGTATTCAAGGTCAACCAAGTAGCTACCGCGCTTGAGTGTAAAGCGTTTGGTAATAACGGTACTTTCTTGTTGATATAAAAGGTCAATACTGAGTGTTTCATCGGTATCATCTAGGGTGTAGTTACGACGAGCGCTGACAAATGTGGGGCGATTTTTTTTGCTATCGGTACCGTTAATACCCGCCAAGCCGCTGCGTGCAATGTAAGTCGTATTTGCGGTTTGGTTGAGCAAAATAAAAGGCTCGGCTTGTTCACCCTCTTTGACGAGGGTGTTATTAAGTTTGAGCAAGGCCACTTTAACAATATCACCGCCAACTGGGTTGATGGTGATTTCTAAGGTATCAGAGCTGGCTTTAATGAGCTGGCTTTGTGCGGGCAATTGAGTGACAGCAGGAGCTTGAGTAGGTGCTTGAATATCAAACTCGCTCATTTGCTCCGCTTGCTCATTTGCGACATCAATCGACTCGGCCACAGAGGCAGGTTGCAAACTTAAGGCGCTAATTTTGCGCTCTTGAAACTCGTTCCAGCGAATGATCAATAAAAAAGCGACAACTAAAATGCCACCAATGATTGAGGTGCGTAACCAATCCATCTTCATTTTGAATTAAGCCATTAAGGTTTTGGGGGTTTGATAGGTTGCGGTACGGGGTCGTAGCCACCGGCGTGCCACGGATGACAACAGCCAATGCGTTTGGCGCTAAGCCAACCCCCCTTGAGCAACCCGTGGGTAGTCAGAGCTTCTTCTGCGTAAGCAGAGCAGCTTGGATAAAAACGACAATTTTGCCCAAGAAGCGGGCTTATAAAGTAGCGATAACCTTTTATCAGCATTACGGCTAGCCATAATAAAGGCTGCATGAAGCTAGCCCAAAAACCGCGTTTTAAGATGCAACGTGTGCAGCGCGCTTGATGATGCGTTTCCATAAGCCATTAAATGCTTGTTGTAATTGATGGTTAGTCAGGGTATCTGCCCCTTTGCGGGCAAGCACTATAGCATCTATTGAAGGAAGTTTGTGTTGTTGCAGTCGAAAGGTCTCGCGAGCAAAACGTTTGATTCTATTGCGCTCATGGGCGTGGCGGATATGCTTTTTGGCAATGACCAAACCGAGCCTTGCTTGAGAGTGATTGTCATGGTTAAAGCGTGACAAAATTAGCAGGTGCTGATTGGACGCACGAATAGGGGCATCATCAAAAACAGGAGAAAAGTCGTGTTTATTTAACAGACGTTGCTTTTTAGTAAAAGCAAAGGAGAAGATTGGGGTGTTAGCACTGTGCGCTTGTTGCGTTGAAGGAGGAGGGTACATCGATTTCCTACTTTTAGTGTGTTTATAAAATCTCTATAAGCACGAGTTAAGGCACAGTTAAACGTTGTGTCATCAATAATCTATTAATGACACGGTATTTGCCGAACACCCCGGCAATCACTATGCCGAAAGGCTGTGACGACCTTTTGCACGGCGACGCGCTAAAATAGCACGGCCAGACTTAGTTGCCATGCGAGCACGGAAACCGTGGCTACGCTTGCGCTTAATGACGCTAGGTTGAAATGTTCTTTTCATGATAAATACCTGAAAAATGGATGGCCGAGTCAACGGATGAATTTAGGTTTCAAGCGGCAGGGCCGCAAAAAGTCGGCGGATAATACAGAGCTTTGCTCATAAAAGCAACAGTAAAAAGGTTGACAGGCGATGCACGGCGCTACTTGTGTGTAACTTGAGACAATAACACTATATATAGACAAAATACGTTATTTGCACCGAGTTCCTACAGCTTTTTAATAGCTTATTAACAGTTTTATTAACAGTTTTGTGGGTATTATTCAGGTGTTATAAACAAATGCGAGATAATTTTTTTTTATAAAACCCTTACCGCTCATGGGCTGTAGGAATAATACAAAAATAATCCACGTAATTATTCAAAAAAACCGATAAAAATGTGGATAACTCGAGCTTCAGCCGTTACACTCTTCCGAAAATTTTATAACCCTCTTAAAAAACCTTGTTTTTGCCTTTTTTATGCACAGTACCTGTGGTTAAACAGCGTGTTGTACACAGTATCGTGCTTCTTGAGGCGAGTTAACTTTTATAACTGTGCGCTTTTGGGTGTACCGTTAAAGGCTGTATGGAATAACAATGTTTGTGGGCGTCATACATTTATTGATGGCCACTATGGCGTTTGGTAAGCCGTGTGGCTTACTTGATTCATGGTATGTGATCAATTGGAGAAACTCATTTGTCCGACTCTATTTGGGAAAGATGCAGCCAGCAGTTGCATGGCGAGCTTTCGGCACAGCTTTTCAATACTTGGATTAGGCCTTTGTCGGTAGATACAGAGCAAGGGGCAGGCCTTAATTTATTAGCGCCTAACCGCTTCGTTTTAGATTGGGTCAGTGATCGCTATTTACGTCGAATAGAGGAAATCGTTGCCCAAGACCAAAAGGGCTCGGCTCTATGCCCGGTAACCATCAGGGTATCTGCTAAGCGCCAATCGGCTTCGCAATTTCGGCGTGACCCTGCAACTTTGCGTGGGCAAGTTTCTCAGCCGGCCGTTTTTGGCACCCATGAGCCCTTAAATGGCAATGAAAGCTTTGATAGCACGCATGACCTTAACGCGGCCAATAACTTTAAGAGTCATAATAGTTACGACAGCAATACCGCTAACAGTGGCGGTATTAAGAGCACTAATAATAGTAACGATAACACTAATAATGCCTACGATGCCAATTATGGTAATAGTGGGTATGGTCATCATTCTGAAGCACCGCAAGATGGCAGTAAGGTATTTCGCCCGAGTGCTGAACAGCTATCGCTCACATCACCGAGTGATGCGCAGATTAATGCGAGTCATTTTACCGCGAGTCAAATGGGTCATGGCCACCACCTTTCAGCTGAGCACTACAGCCATAATACGTTTGGTGGCGAGCAGTCAGCACCGATTACCACCAACGAGCAACCACTGAATAACTCAGAGCCATACCAAATACCTTTGGATAGTCATTCTGGCCATAGTGATCGCAGGCCGTATGAGCAGCAAGGCTTTCGTTCGGATACACCACATCCACAAACAGTGGGTAAACGCTTAGAAAAACAAGATATCGAAGGTGGCCTTGCACATCGCAGCCATCTTAATACTGGGTTTACCTTTAAAAGCTTTGTTGAGGGCAAGTCGAACCAGCTTGGCTTAGCTGCTGCAACCCAAGTGGCCGAGAACCCTGGTGGTTCGTATAACCCGTTGTTTATTTATGGTGGCGTGGGCTTAGGTAAAACACACCTAATGCATGCGGTGGGCAATGCTTTACTGCAACGTAAGCCAAATGCCAAAATCGTTTATTTGCACTCTGAGCGCTTTGTTGCTGATATGGTCAAAGCGCTTCAGCTTAATGCGATTAATGATTTTAAACGCTATTATCGCTCGGTTGATGCGCTACTTATTGATGATATTCAATTTTTTGCCGGCAAGGAGCGCTCACAAGAAGAGTTCTTCCATACTTTTAATGCTTTATTAGAAGGTGGCCAGCAAATTATTTTAACTTGTGACCGCTACCCCAAAGAAATTAACGGTTTAGAAGAGCGCTTAAAGTCGCGTTTTGGCTGGGGTCTAACCGTTGCTATTGAGCCACCAGAGTTAGAAACGCGTGTTGCTATTCTCAAAACCAAGGCCGATCAAGCGCAAATGATTTTGCCAAATGATGCAGCCTTTTTTATTGCGCAGCGCATTCGTTCTAATGTTCGCGAGCTAGAAGGTACACTTAAGCGTGTAATGGCGCATTCACAATTTACCGCTAAGCCCATTACGATAGATTTAGTCCGTGAAGCACTCAAAGACTTACTCGCACTACAAGATCGCTTAGTTAGTATTGATAATATTCAGCGTGTTGTGGCCGAATACTACAAAATTAAAGTTTCTGACTTACATTCCAAGCGCCGTAGTCGCTCGGTTGCACGGCCTCGTCAGGTAGCGATGTATTTGGCGAAAGATCTGACCAACCACAGCTTGCCGGAGATTGGCGAGAGTTTTGGCGGCCGTGATCATACAACGGTATTGCATGCGTGCCGAAAAATTAAAGAGCTTCTCGAAGAAGATGCTGATATTGCCGAAGATGTTAAAAACCTTTTACGAACTTTAACAACCTAATACATGAGCCAGTGCTCAATAGTCACCTGCGGGTGACCCATGCGATACACAAGGCCTAGTGGGTTATTCGTTGATATTTTGCTCACTAGGCCTTATTGAGTAAAACCTTAACGACCAGCTTCAGCGATATTGAGTGATGGTGAACCTCAGTGTTGACGCTCTCACTTCACATACATTCAAACCCTATTTGACCTAAAGAGACCTCCATCATGCAATTTTCTATCGCCCGTGATGCCCTGTTAAAGCCTTTACAACTGGTTGCAGGTGTTGTTGAGCGCAGACAAACTATGCCGGTATTGGCTAACGTATTACTTGTACTAGAAGGCGATTATCTGTCTTTAACCGGTACCGATCTAGAAGTAGAAATTGTAGGGCGTGTCAAAGTCGAAAGCGTCAGCGAAGTGGGTGCGATTACTGTGCCCGCTAAGAAATTGCTAGATATTTGTAAAAGCCTATCGGATGGCTCGAGTATTCAATTCACGGTTAATGAACAAAAGGTCAATGTGCATTGCGGTAAAAGTCGCTTTAACCTCACCAGTTTGCCAGCCAATGAGTTTCCCTCGGTAGAGCCCGGTGATGACGATCTGGTATTCAATACTCAACAAAAAGAAGTTAAGCGCTTGATTGAGCGCACAAGCTTTGCGATGGCCCAGCAAGATGTACGCTATTACTTGAATGGTATGTTGTGGGAGCTGCGTAGTGGCTCTTTACGTGCAGTGGCTACTGATGGTCATCGTTTAGCCATGTGTACACGGGCTGTTAATGTTGATTATGAGGGGGTCAAGCAAGCTATTTTGCCACGCAAAGGGGTTATCGAGCTATCGCGGTTGTTAACTGAACCAGAGGGTAGTGTGCAGTTAGTCTTGGGCTCCAGTCATATTCGTGCGCATACCAGTGATTTTACATTCACCTCCAAATTAGTCGATGGTAAGTTTCCGGACTATGAACGTGTATTGCCGCGCAATGGCGATAAAATCGTCATGGGCGACCGTGAAGCCTTACGCCAAGCGTTTACTCGTACGGCTATTTTGGCTAATGAAAAGTACCGAGGTGTGCGCTTTGTATTAAGTGACGGATTATTGACGGTGACTGCCAATAATCCGGAACAAGAAGAGGCTGAAGAGCAAGTGGCGGTAGAATACCAAGGTGATGGTTTGGAAGTGGGCTTTAATGTCAGTTACTTGCAAGATGTTTCCAGCGTTATTACTTCGTCTCAGCTAAAACTGACATTGTCTGATACAAATAGCAGTGTGTTGGTCGAAGACCCTGAAAATAGCGACTCAGTTTATGTTGTTATGCCTATGCGCTTGTAGTGAGGCCTATCTATTGATTAGGCTCACTACGTTATTGGTAAGGCTAGCGAGGCTCTTTCGCCCCGCCGTGTATTAATGACTATCACACATTTAAACATTACGGCTGTGCGTAACTTAGCCAATATCGAGCTGGAACCATCAGCGGGTTTAAACCTGTTTTATGGTGAAAACGGCTCCGGCAAAACTTCACTGCTGGAGGCAATCAGCCTGCTAGCTCACGGCCGTTCTTTTCGTACGATCAACTATCGCCAGCTAATACAGCACGGTGCATCACAATTGGCGGTCTTTGCCAAGATTGACCAATCAATCACACCGCGCTTAGAGTGTGCCGGTAACACACCAGTGGTGACAAGTCAGGTTGGCGTATTGCGGCCCTTACGTGGCGCATCAACTTTTAAAATCGATGGTTCGGCTGTTTATTCTTCTGCAAGTTTGGCGAGTTTATTGCCGCTGCAAATTATGAATGCTAAGTCGTATGATCTATTGGAAGGGCCATCTAAAGTTCGCCGGAGAATGTTTGATTGGTTAGTGTTTCACGTGAAACATGATTTTAGTTTATTGTGGCGAGATTACACAAAGGCTGTAAAGCAGCGCAATACTTTGCTCAGGCGTGATAAAATAGCGGGCGCAGAGCTTGCACCGTGGAATTTAGAGATAAACCGTTTAGCCGTTAATATTGATGCATTAAGACAAGAGTGCATCAGGCCTTTTATTGATAGGGTCAATCAGTTGATTCCCGAGGTAGGACTACCAAAGAGCTATACCATCACGATTAAGTATCAGCGAGGCTGGCCTCAGGAATACACGACGTTATCTGCAGCGTTAACAGCCAATTTTGAAAGAGATAAAGGCTACGGCTATACAACTTATGGTGCGCATAAAAGTGAGCTTAAGGTATTGGTTAACAACATACCGGCAGCAGATATACTATCGCGCGGCCAACAAAAAAGTTTGGTAGCTGCTTTTTTAATAGCTGAACTACAACTGTTTGAACACTTTACTCAACGCCAGAGTGTGCTGTTGATCGATGATTTGCCTGCAGAACTCGATCAAGAACATATTCGTATGCTCGCAAAATGGTTAAACAAGTTAGACACGCAAATATTTGTCACTGGCATTTATTCTGCGGACATGGAGATCCTCCAGCAAGAGCTGAACAATAAACCTTGCAAAGTGTTTCACGTGAAACATGGCAAGATAGAACAGAGTAGCCCATCCTAATAACGAGGGAGCCACCAACATGGCAGAACAACAAGATTACGATTCGTCCAGTATTAAAGTCCTTAAAGGACTCGATGCTGTACGCAAACGCCCAGGTATGTATATTGGTGATACTGATGACGGTACTGGCCTGCATCACATGGTGTTTGAGGTGGTCGATAACTCGATAGATGAGGCATTAGCTGGTCATTGCTCGGAGATTCGTGTTGTTATTCACCCCGATGATGCTATTAGTGTATCGGATAATGGCCGTGGTATACCGACCGAAATGCATGAAGAAGGGGTATCAGCTGCCGAAGTGATTATGACCGTCTTGCATGCCGGTGGTAAGTTTGACGATAACACTTATAAAGTATCGGGTGGTTTGCACGGTGTGGGTGTTTCGGTAGTTAACGCACTTTCAGAGACGTTACGTTTAAGTATCCGTCGTCAAGGTAAGCTATTTGAGCAAACTTATATCCACGGTGTACCTCAAAAACCGCTAGAGGCGATTGGAGATACAGAGACGTCCGGTACTAAAATCTACTTTAAACCCTCATCAGAAACTTTTACTAATATAGAATTTCATTATGAAGTTTTAGCTAAACGCTTACGCGAATTATCTTTTTTGAACTCGGGTGTGCGGATTGTGTTACATGATGAGCGCTCGGGTAAAGAAGAGATTTTTGAATACGAAGGTGGTTTAAGTGCTTTTGTAGACTATTTAAACCAAAATAAAAGCACAATTAACAAAGTCATTCATTTTACCAATCAGCGCGAAGATGGTGTAGCGGTCGAAGTCGCTTTACAGTGGAACGATACTTTCGCTGAAAATATCTTCTGTTATACCAATAATATTCCGCAGCGCGATGGCGGTACTCACTTGGCAGGCTTTCGTGGGGCCCTAACACGCTGCTTAAATAGTTATATTGAAAGTGAAGGCCTAGGTAAAAAAGAGAAAGTAGCCACCACCGGTGATGATGCCCGTGAAGGCTTAACCGCCATTGTTTCTGTTAAAGTGCCTGACCCTAAGTTTTCTTCGCAAACCAAAGATAAACTGGTGTCTAGCGAAGTTAAAACCGCTGTAGAGCAAGAAATGGGCGCTGCTTTTGGTGACTTCTTACAAGAAAACCCACAAGAAGCTAAGCTGATTGTGGCTAAGATGATGGAAGCCGCTCGTGCCCGTGAAGCGGCCCGTAAAGCCCGTGACTTAACACGCCGCAAGGGTGTACTCGATATTGCTGGGTTGCCAGGTAAACTTGCAGACTGCCAAGAGAAAGACCCCAGCTTGTCAGAGATTTACTTAGTGGAGGGTGACTCTGCTGGTGGTAGTGCCAAACAAGGCCGCGACCGCAGAACTCAGGCCATTTTACCGCTTAAAGGTAAAATTCTTAACGTTGAAAAAGCCCGTTTTGATAAGATGCTGCAATCGGCTGAGGTGGGTACACTGATTACCGCTTTAGGTTGTGGTATTGGCGCACAAGAATTTAACCCTGATAAATTGCGCTATCACAGCATCATTATTATGACGGATGCGGATGTGGATGGTTCACACATCCGCACACTCTTGTTGACCTTTTTCTTCCGCCAAATGCGTGAGTTGGTTGAGCGTGGTCATGTCTTTATTGCTCAACCTCCGCTGTATAAAATTAGCAAAGGCAAGCAAGAGCAATACCTTAAAGATGAAGCTGCGCTAGAGCAGTTTTTGACGAATGCAGCGATTGAGTCGGTAGAGTTGCATGTTGCCGAAGGGGCGCCAGCTGTGCCGGGCGAACAACTCGAAACACTTGTCAAAGCGTACCGTAAAACGATGGGTGTCATTGAGCGTTTATCGAGAATTTATCCGCAAGAAATTCTCGAGCTGTTAGTGGGCTTACCGCCATTAGAAGCGTCAAGTTTGCCTGATCACTCGGTTGTTGATGCGTGGGTTGCGGCACTGAATAGTGCCTTGGTATCGATTAACGATAACAGTAAAACACACACCTATGTGGCCAAAGTCGTCGAAGATAAAGAGCGCAATATCTTTTTACCAGCGCTAAATACAACTGCACATGGTGTGGCTGAAGATACGCGCTTTGGCATGGAGTTTTTTGAGTCGATCGATTATAAAAACATGCAAGACTTAGGTAAGCTGCTAAACGGCTTACTCGAAGAGACGGCCTATGTGAGCCGTGGCGAGCGCAAGCAGCCGGTTGCTAACTTTAAAGAAGCGCTAGAGTGGATTATGGCTGAGTCTAAGCGTGGTTATAATATTCAGCGCTATAAAGGCCTGGGTGAAATGAACCCAGAGCAATTATGGGAAACCACCATGGATCCAGAATGCCGTCGCATGCTGCAAGTTACCATCGAAGATGCCATCTCGGCTGATCAAATATTTACCTGTCTAATGGGTGACCATGTAGAACCGCGCAGAGATTTCATTGAAACCAATGCGCTGAATGTGTCGAACTTAGATGTTTAGTGCTGCGGCGAGTGTGTAGAGTGGGATAGCCACTAAATACAGAGTTTTTATAATAAAAAAGGCGAGCTTAAAAGCTCGCCTTTTTTTGGTTTTTCTTTTTGTGCAGCTTAATAAATTAAGTGCCCATCACCATATTCAGTAGTACATGACTGTAGTGCTGAATGTGTTGCCGGGCGTTAATTTCATCATCACCGGCTAGTTTTTTATGCATTAAATTGGCGACAAGTTGGGTACTGGTTTGATTAAAGGCTGGAAAGTATTCGCTTTGATAGAGTAGCGCCGGCTCGCGCGCCAAAATAAAACTTGCAAAGAAAGATTCAGGCCAGTCATCATTATTAGCATCACAATAATCCTCCCATAATGGTAATACACTCATCGGTTGGGTGGCCTCGATGATGGCTTCGGCCGCTTGAGGATATCGCTCGCAGGCTAATACCCAGCAAAAACGCGACTTAGCATTATCGTTTAGAGCATAAAATGCATCGGCAAGACGAGCGATAAGCTCGACATGCTCAAATGTTGAGGGGTCGTTAAGTAAAACCTGCGAGACACTCTGCCAGTCAGGTATTTGGGCCAAGGCATAGCTAGCATGGTGTTTAGGTTGTCTGGGGTTGTAGGGTGCGCCTTGTTGTTGGCGTGCAATGCGCTGCCAGGCAACGGCTAAGTAATCGCGTGCGCCATGGCGCAGTACATGGCGAGCAATAGGTACTACCTCGTCTTCTAGGCCTGCTAGTTCACTGCTGAGGGTCTCCGGTGCAATCAATGTATTTTGCGTAATATGCTGGCTATACAAAAGTAAGCCTTGGTACTCGCCCAGTGTTGGGTTATTGGGGTTTAGCTCGGTGAGTGTTGTAATGAGTGTGTGGGCTACATCAAATTGTCTATGGGTTAGGGCATTGCATAATGTGTTTTCTGCCACGATGGCAGCGTTGTCCATAAATAAGTCTAATTGTGGGACATCTTGTGGGCGCAGCCACCGTTGGCAAAATGCCTCTTGTATTGTGCTATCACTATCGATTTTTAAGCTCTTTTGCTGCTGGTTGTCCCATGCTATCAAAGGCTGGAATTCATTACACAATTTTAATTTCTTGCACAGCGTATTAGAGGCTTTAATCAGAGCGTGCAATTGCTTTTTATCTAGCTGCATTGCGGGGCTTAAATAAGAGCTCTTACCGTAGCGCCATTGCTCGTAATTGCTATAGCTCACTAAATTTTTAGCTAGTATCCAATCTAATAAATTAAATTGCCCGTGTTGCCCCAAATGGTTATCAATAGCTGTTATGTCGATCATAAAAATACATAAAGACTTGAAGTTGTAAAGAGCTCGAATGGTAAAGCTTTTATCGAGATATAGCTATGTATGTACGCTTACTCACGAGAAATTTTTACGCTATATCAAGGTATGCATTAATAAATCCCTTCTTTTATTAAGTTGTGTTTGTCTATCTTAATTTTTTATAAGTAATTATTTAGCGCCATTAAAAAATAAAAAATATCTATGATTTTTTATTGATCTATCTCACAGACATCAAAAATGAGGCCCTCATATAAATATTAGAGAGCTAATCTTCGAGGGTTAATGATGCATTAACACGCACAGATATTATTAAAAATAATGTATGCAATAAAGTGTTTATTCGTAAAAAATACACGGAGTAAGGATATGAAGAAGTTAACGATTTTATTAAGCCTAAGTTTAGTTGGCTGTACTGGTGATAGAGCATCATCACACAATAATTCGGTGATTACATGGAACATGGATCAAGAAGATGAATTGATGGCCTATACCAAAATACAAATAAAAACTTATGAGAATGAAGGTTATACAGAAGTGACATCAGGTAACACTCATTCATTAGTGACTAGCGATACTATTAGAGTGTGGGTGAACAATGCTGCCGCTTATGACTATTTAACGCTACACCAAGGTATGCACTTTCCTGTGGGTACGACCATTATTCGTGTAATTTATGGTATGGATAA
Source organism: Marinagarivorans algicola (assembly GCF_001292705.1). GTDB lineage: Bacteria > Pseudomonadota > Gammaproteobacteria > Pseudomonadales > Cellvibrionaceae > Marinagarivorans > Marinagarivorans algicola. Next base: position 27,457 of record NZ_LGAK01000035.1, on the reverse strand, counting down.
CCAGCCTAAAAAAATAACAGCATCGGTAAAAGCGGCTGCTAATCAAAACCCTGACGCGAGTGATTGGATATTTGCTGTTGCCGATATTGATGGGGTCTTTATGAAAGATAATAAAAATCATTGGCAGTTTGGTGCGCTAGAAGCATGTAACGCCTGTCATGTTAATCGGCTGCTGACTGATGGTTTATTTGGCTTACAGCATTAATGGTTAACGTACAATTAGAATATTAAAGATAGTTAATATTACATCTATGAATAGCTAGTACTATTTTTTTGAGCGGTAATTATCATAATCAAAATTTAACAATAAATAATGGTGATTACCCACTATAAAGATATATGTCCTGATTATTTATGACTCAGCGACATACTTGTTATAGATGATTTCCACAGTTCATTTTTCACCATCATTAATACTGTTAATTATTAAAGAAGTTATTGGTTTATAAAAATAATATTAGCCGATATGAATAAGGGTATTAATGATCAATGCATAGTAAAAAAGCAAACCTTACTTCTATAGGAGCACATAATGCATAAACGACTTTTTAGAGATGGCATGCTGATATTGATTGTCTCAGTGTTGTTTATTCAACATACGCACGCCGCGCAATGTGAATACAATATTATTAATGATTGGGGTAGTGGCTTCCAAGCTGAGATAAAAATTACAAATAATGATGCTCAACCTATTAATACGTGGACTGTCGGGTGGGAGTATAGCGATGGTTCGGCACTTACTGGTAGTTGGAATGCTACAGTATCAGATAGTAGCCCGTATACCGCCTCAGCGCTTGTTTGGAATGCCAGCATTGCGATGGGCGAGTCTGTTGCTTTTGGTTTTACAGGAACTAACGGTAAAGCCGCGGCCTCTGTACCGATCGTTACCGGTGACGTATGCAATACTGGTAGTGCTTCAAGTGCGATAAGTTCGAGTAGTCTTGCCGTTTCTTCAAGTTCGATAGCGATTTCGAGTTCATCAGTTGCTAGCTCAGTACCTGTGAGTTCTTCGAGTATTGCATCGTCTAGCTCCAGTGCTAGCAATGGCGATATATGGCGTTTAGATGCCAATCAATCACATTTAAATTTTACGACCACCAAAAAAATTCATATTGTGGAAAATATGCGTTTCACGCGTTTATCGGGTGCTATCAGTGAGAGTGGCTCGGCAACCTTGGTCATTGATTTGGCGAGTGTGGCATCGGGTATTACTGTACGCGATGAAAGAATGAAAAATTCACTATTCGAGACATCCATATTTAGTACAGCTGTTGTCACGCTACCTGTTGATATGAATGCCTTATCTTCAATCCCCGTTGGCCAGTCATTAATGATGAATGTTGTGGCAGCGCTCAGTTTACACGGGGTAACAAATGATATTACCACTAATCTTAAAGTATCCCGTTTGACCGCATCCACCATTATGGTGAAAAACGTGGCCCCAATTATTGTATTGGCTGATGACTACGACTTAGAGAGCGGTGTGGAAACCCTAAAGGCATTGGCTAACTTGAGCTCAATTGGTAAAGCCGTACCTGTAGATTTCACCTTGTTTTATAACGCCCTATGAATCTAACGGAATTTAAAGAGTATTTATTATGAAAAAGAAAAAAAATACATTTAGGTCTTCCTTTGGGTTTGTGATTGAGACAACCCAAAGTGCTATGCACACTGCACGTAAAATACTAATCAATCGTCAATCACTAGGGTTAGTGGCAGGCCTTTTATGCTCAACACTCAGTCTACAAAGTTTTGCAAGTGTTACGTGCGAACATATTGTTGTCAATAGTTGGGACTCAGGGTTCAGTGCCAAAATAGTGATTACCAATACGGGCAGTACGCCTATTAACGATTGGCAGAGTGTCACTTGGCGGTACCCTGAGGGTATGGCGCGTACCGATGGCTGGAATGCCGAAGTCACCGGTTCTAACCCTTACACTGCCAAACCACTGGACTGGAATCGCAGTATTGCGCCGGGTCAGGCGATTGAGTTTGGCATGAACGGTAGTAGCGGCGCTCAAGCGCCTACGAATATAGTGGTCACAGGCCCACTATGTGATGGTTCTATTGTGAGTAGTTCGTCTGTGGCCAGTAGTTCGTCTGTGATGAGTAGTGAATCTTCGGTCAGTTCTTCTTCAAGTGCACCCAATACAGAGCAGGCTTTGTGGTTGCTTAGGCCACAAGAGTCTAATGTGCACTTTGTGACAGTAAAAAAAGAGCATATTGGTGAAGTCAGCACCTATACCAAAATTAGCGGCAGTGTTGCCGTTGATGGTAGTGCGACCTTTGCGATCGATTTAAATAGCATAGAGTCGAACATTGCAACGCGTAATCAGCGTATGCGTAATTTTTTGTTTGAAACTAATATTTTGCCTAACATGTATTACAGTGTTGATATTGACCCAGCTATTATCGAAGTCATGCCACGCGGCACGACGCGCGAACAAACCTTGCAGGGGGTTTTATCGCTGCATGGTATTAATCAAGCGGTGAGTGCTGAGGTGTTAATTGTAAAACACACCAATAACAAAATATCAGTATCTAATCGTACGCCTATCCTTGTTGATAGTAAAAACTTTGATATGAACGGTGGCATTGAGGTTTTACGAACCGTGGCTAACCTAACCTCTATCGGTGAAGTTGTGCCGGTGTACTTCCACTTAGTGCTCACTGCAAATACAAATCCTAGTGCTGGTGCTATTGCACGCGATGCTAAACCGGCTGCACCGAGTGCGCTGGGTGGTGCTTTTGATGTAAATTCTAACGATGCAACTTTAACGTGGGTTGATAATGCAAATAATGAGTCGGGTGTTATTGTCCGTCGCAAAGGGCCTGATGGTTTATGGTCAACACAAGGTACTGTGGCGCAAAACATTATTACCTTTGTTGATCGTTTAACTGCGGTTGGCAATTATGAATATAAAGTAATTGCTTATAAGGGTAATACGGTTTCTGATCCCTCTAATACGGCGATTGTTGAGGTGGGTGATGTACGCCCACCGACCCCGCAAGAGCTCGGTGAAGTGGTATATAGCGAGCAATGTGTTGCTTGTCATGGTGGTGGCGCTGCAGGTACCAATATTGCGCCAGCGCTCAATACTGCGCGTGATGTGGAGGCCATGATTACGAAAATTGCAACCAGTATGCCACCGAATAATCCTGGTGCTTGTGATCGGCAGTGCGCGAGTAACGCAGTGGCTTATTTGCAAACGTTATGGGTTACAGAATTAAGCTGTACAGCACCAGTTAAATACGGTGCTCGGCAATTAAAAATACTCACCCAAATAGAATATCAAAATACGCTAACCGATATACTCAATCTTGATTTTAACGTAACCGATAAATTGCCTGCCGATACTAAAGTTGGCTTCTTTTTTAATAATACGCAAACTGCATTAAGTTCTACCGCTTACGACGGATATTTATCTGTGGCCGAAGAAGTGGCTCAATGGTCAGCTGATCGCAATTTTAGACCACTCGTTAATTGTGCTAATTTTAATACTAGTTGCGCGAATCGATTTGTGAACAATGCAGGACTTAAGTTATTCCGTCGTGCACTTACGGTTCAGGAGCGAACAACTTATCGCAATATGGCTAATGGCTCAGCAACTGGTGGCGATGTTAAAGCGGGTATTCAACTGGCTTTAGAGGGGATGCTGTCATCGCCTCAGTTTTTGTATCGTCATGAAGTGGGTGAGCGAGCATCTGGTGGTAACTTGGACGCCGATGCTTTTGAATTAACCTCGTATGAGATGGCAACATGGTTGGCTTATACGTTTACCGGCTCAACACCAGACGATACATTATTAACTCAAGCGGCTAATAATACTCTTAAAACCGATGCACAAGTACTTACACAGGTACGGCGTTTATTGGGAACACCACGGGCCAAAGAAAAGCTTGGTGATTTTGTGGCTGCTCTTCTAGGGACGAATGAATTGGAAAAGTCCTTAAAAGACAGCAATGTATGGAATGGCTTTGAGCAAATGGTCCCTCATATGAAGCGTGAGTCGCGGGAGTTCTTTTCGGCAGTCATGCTCGATAGTACCGAATCGTTTGCCACACTCTTTAATGCGGATTTTACTTATGTGAACCAAGCCCTAGCCAATCACTATGGCATTAATGGTGTATCGGGTAATAACTTCCGTCGTGTTAATACCACTGACCGTGGTGGTTTAATTGCTAATGGTGGGTTTATGGCCCGCTGGGGCGAAGATGTTGAGTCTGCTCCGTTCCGCCGCGCCGTCCGCATTCGTCGTCGTATGCTATGCCAAGCGATGCCGGCACCGCCTGCGGGTATTGACGATGATCGTATTGCGTTACTTGAGCAGCATGCTGACTTTATTAATGCCAGTACAACGACCAACCGTATGAAGTACGAAATATTAACCAATACGGGCTCTTGTGTTGAGTGTCATAAAGAGTGGATGAACCCACTGGCTTTTGGTATGGAAGACTTTGATACCGTAGGTCGCTATCGCACAACCGATCTCAACGGCAATATGATTGATGTCATGGGAGCTTTACATGCCCCAGTAAACCTTGCGGATAAAACATTAAAAGTCGATTTCGAAGGCACTAAAGGCCTCAGTGCAGTATTAGCTGTTTCGCCTAAAGCGCAATCGTGCCTACCGCAAAACCTCTTTCGTTATGCTGTTGGTGTAGGGGTTGATGGTATCGATCAAAACAACCCGAATGCCGGGCAGCTCAATACAACCGAACAAACAGGTTATGCCTGTGAAGTTCAAGATCTGACCTCGACCATGATGACTCAAAGTCCACGCGCAATGCTGGAAAACTTTGCCACGATGCAAGCGGTACGCTATCGCAAAGCATGGTCTCGTCAATAAACGACAAATTCTGTCTTTAAAAGATAAAGGTTTAGATTATGAAAATTACCAACAAAAATAAATTTGATAAAAACCGCCGAAGCCTATTAAAAACCATTGCTTCGGCCGGAATCTCACCTGGGTTACTTAAGGCGTCTCCTTTGGTTGCTGGCATGATGATTGCGCGTAATGCGGATGCCTTAAGTGATGTGGAGAGTAATAAAGTCGTGTGTATTTATGTACCCGGTGGTGCACTTCATCAGTATTGGGCGCCACGGGATAACTTTTCGCTACCTAAAATGTCAGCCGGCTTAGAGCCTGTTAAAAATGATTGCTTATGGCTACGCAATATGGGGCACTCGGGTGCTGGCCATGGCCGTATGCCGACGATTTTTAATAATGGCTGGAGTGGTGATAGTTTTGAGGTAAATATGGGCCGGATTTTGGGCGCTAATAACCCTTATAAATATATCAATTTAGGTGTTCAAAGTAATGGCCAAGGCGAAATAACACGGGATGCAGGCCAGCAGGTTAACTTTGAAGATAACCCGTTTGTAGTATTTAACCGATTATTTGGTAATGGCACAGCGCCTACAACCGGTGGTATTGGTAGTAAGCAGTCAGTGATTGATGCACACAAAGAGGCTTTAGATGCTTTAAAGTCTAAGCTCGGCACTTATGAAATTGAGCGCTTAGATCGCCATGTTACTGCCATCGAAGAAACTGAAAGCCGTTTGCAAAATGCAGGCGGTGGAGGGGATGGCAGTGGTGCTTGTAATGCGGGTGCTACCCCAAGTCCATTTACTTTAAATGATACAACCTTTACACAGCAAGCTCATTTGCAATCGGACATTATCGCGTTGGCTTTAAAATGTAATCTTACGAGCGCTGCATCGATTGGTTGGGGTAATCATCAGGGTGAATTTAGTGTGCCAGAGTTAAATTATAAAGGCATCTATCATCAATCCATTCATGGTGGTCAAGGCGGGCCGACTTATAGTCATTACCAAGAGATGCGTGGGCATCTCAGTGCGTTATCGGGCTACTTGATTAATCAATTAAAAACCGAAGGGGTTCTCGATAATACAATAGTCATCGAGCTATCGGATATGGGCAACGGCGATGGGCATTCAGGTAATAATTGCCCCTCTATGATTGCCGGTGGTGGTAATTCGATTAATACCGGCAATGTGCGAGCCGGTGGGCCCTCGTATAATAATTTACACGTATTGCATACCGCAGCGGTCGCTTTGGGTGCTGATCAATCAAGTCAGTATCAAGGCTATGCCAATGATGTCATTCCGGGTGTTATTAGCTAACATAGCATTGATAGCGACCTGCGAAGCAGGGGCTTTTAAAACCGGTACTCTTTGAGTACCGGTTTTTTTATGAGTTGGTTGTAATATCAGCATTTAAGTGTGGGCGGGGTGTGATTAGTATAAGCGGGTTAAAATACGGTTATTTATTCAAAAACCCTACAACACCTGTAAAAACGATTTCGGCGGCCATCGCGGCCAAGATTAAGCCACTCACTTTAGATAAAATATTTAAACCGGTTTTGCCAAGCGCACGCTCTAACATGCCCGATAGCAGAAGCATAGCGCCGACTACGATCAGTGCCGATAACATGCCTAGCATTCCGACAAAGGTTTCAGTAAAGGTGGGTAGCTCGGCACCTAATACCAAAATGGTACCAATGGTGGCAGGCCCAACAATAACGGGCATGGCTAATGGCACAACAGCAATATCATCGCGCTCCTCATCGGGTAGCCCTTTGGCATGATTGCGTGTGCCACTATTGACCAAGCTAACCGCGGTCAAAAATAATAGCGAGCCCGCTCCAATACGGAATGAATCAAGAGTAATCCCAATAGCCTCAAATAAAATAGGCCCAGCAAAAAACAATACAACACTGATAGTGGCAGAGGCAGAAATCGCTCTTAATGCGGTGTGTCTTTTTACGGCAATCGTCTCGCCACGGGTTAACGCCAAAAACATCGTTACCACAAAGAAAGGTGCAAACAAAAACACAAATTTTATCGCGATTGTAAAGTACAACTCAGGCATGGCAATAGTCCATAGTGAACAAAAGGGCGGCGATTATATAGATATTTTGGCACAAGTGGAGGGCTTATACTCACTTATATTATAGCTTTATGCTGTCGGTACTTTAGAGGGAGCTGGACTGCTATACCACTTATGTTGTCGTTATTGTCCTATCGTGATCATCGGCCTCATGAGCAAATTATTCTTCTTGATCGTACAGCCTCACCTACACTGATATCTAACGCTGTAATATCTTCATTATCGTAATTTTTAGGCTTTGTGTGGCGCTATACGGATGTATAGTGATAAAGGTTTGTCAGTGAAGTCTCATATTTATAACATGCTTCGTTTAAGTGCCGCTTTATTGACGGTACTACTGCTGATTTTGGTGAAATACCTGCCTGAGCGCGAAGAGTCTATTTTAAAAAATCCTGATTTTGATAGCGATCTTTATAGCGAAACGGCATCACAAGGCAAAGCCTCTATTGAATGGTTGGATTTGCACAGCGGTAAATGGCGTTGCCAGCATCAACCTTATAAGCATATTAGTTGTGGTCAGGCTGTGACCTTAAAAGCAGAAGTTGGTTTAGGTATTGATTTATCAGGCTTTAAAGGGCTGCGCTTAAAGATGTGGTACGAAGGTAGTGGCAATCGCTTTCGTGTTTTTATACGCAATTTTGAAGAGGGTATTTCGGTTGAGGGAGATTATAGCTCGACTAAATTCATGTCTTTATTAATTAAAACGCGTGAATTAAATGACGGTACGCTAGATATTGAATTTAATGAATTCTCTACGGCTGAATGGTGGGCCGCTCAGTGGGATGTGAGCCGAGAAGCTGCTAGGGTTTCTTTTGACATGATGCAATCGATGGGTATTGATTTTATTGATCCCGGTGACCATGTGATGCAAATTGTCGATATCGTTATTGTTGGTGATTGGATTAAACCTGATGTTTTATATTTTGCCGTTTTAATTATTTGGTTAGTGATTATTGTGACTGAAGGCATGGTACGAATTTATAATTTATATCGACGATCTGTGCGCAGTGAGGAAACCATTTTTGCCTTAGTGAATAATAATGTTAAGCTAACGCAAGCTCAGTTATCATTAAAAGAGCGTGTTGGGCGCGATCCATTAACAGGTGCACTTAACAGGGACGGATTACAGCAATATCTCGATCGACTCCGTGCCGAGCACGGTAGTATTCCACTAGGCATTTTACTCTTAGATATTGATCACTTTAAATCAATTAATGATAATTATGGTCATGCTACAGGTGATGAAGTGCTTAAGCAGTTAGTGATTTTAATCATCAATAATAGCCGTGCTAATGATTGCTTTGCGCGCTGGGGTGGTGAAGAGTTTGTATTGGTATGCCCTGATGTGCTGAATGATCAGATTTTTATTATTGCTGATAAATTGCGACGCCTTGTAGAGCATTTTGATTTTTGTGATCGTGATCAATTCAATATTACAGTGAGTATTGGTGCGGCCATAGGGCCGAGTCATAATATCGATGCGTTAATCAAAGAGGCTGACCGTCGACTCTATATCGCAAAAGAAAATGGTCGCAATCAAGTGAATTTTGTTGATCCTCAAACTTAATGTGTACCTTCAATGTGTCGACCATTCATTTTAAAATTAATCGCTTATCGTAAGATCAATAGCGGCTTTTTAAAGCCAAGGCTATAATAACAGCCCCTTACAAGATTTAGAGTCTATTGTGATAAACCGTCGCCAAGCTAAAAAGTCCAAAGTAGCAACCGCTAACCCTGTTAAAATGGGGGCAGCGAATGTCAAAATTATTGCCGGTCAGTGGCGTGGGCGTGTATTACGCTTTCCTGAAGTCGACGGTTTGCGCCCAACGGGTAACCGTATTCGCGAGACGCTGTTTAACTGGTTGGCCCCTTCTTTACCGGGCAGTCGTTGCCTTGACGCCTTTAGTGGAAGCGGTGCATTAGGGTTTGAAGCGCTCTCACGCGGGGCAGCTAGCTTGACAATGCTAGAGCCCGATCGTATAGCAAACCAGCATTTGCATAATAATATGAAGCTACTTGGGGCGAGTGATTGCAAAATATGGGCTGTGCGCGCCGAGCAATGGTTAGCGATACCTGCTACCGAGTCGTTTGATATTGTCTTTATTGACCCGCCTTTTACACTCGATTTATGGCCTGGTGTATTAACTCAATTAGAGCAAAACGGATGGCTTGCCACCAACGCATACATTTATATTGAAACCCCTAAGCATTATGCATTGCACACACCAGCGCATTGGCAATTACAGCGTAGTAAGCAAGCAGGGCAAGTGACATTTTCGCTTTATCAACGTGGTAGTGATTAATTAAACACTCATGACTTTGGCTCGCAGCAAAACCAAAAGCACCTAGTCCTATAAAAAGTTGTTACACTCGCCTCATTTAATTCAACCAGATAATGGCTAGATGAATAGCCAATTTCATTTTTACGGAGTTCCTCATGGCACTTGGCCGTCCTTCAACTGTTGTATATCCCGGTACTTTCGACCCTGTAACCAATGGTCATATTGATCTTGTTGGGCGTGCGTGTAAATTATTTGATCGCGTTGTGATTGCTGTTGCTGCGAGCCCACGTAAAAAGCCACTATTTAGCTTAGAAGAGCGTGTTGCACTGTGCGAACAGGTATTGGCTAAATTCCCCAATATTGAAGTGTGTGGTTTTGATGGTTTATTGGCGCAAGTGGTAAAAGAAAACTCAGCGTGTGGTGTTGTGCGCGGTATACGTGCTGTGTCAGATTTTGAGTATGAATTTCAATTGGCAAATATGAATCGTGCTTTAGAGCCTGAAATGGAAAGTTTATTTTTGACTCCTTCAGAGCATTTATCCTTTATATCATCGTCATTGGTTAAGGAGATTGCATCACTCGATGGCGATGTTTATAAGTTTGTCGCACCTGAAGTCGAGCAAGCACTCAAGATAAAATTTAAATGATTATTTGTTAAGCTAATAATAGTCAAGCTGTAAAATATTACCCAAAAGGTGCTGATAAGTTATTTTCGAGCCATGTCAGCACGGTGAGCGCCAGTATAGTGATTAGTCCCAGCGTAAGAATAGACTCTGCACCTGTATAGTGGCATGCACGATGACACTTTGCAAAAATAGAAAGTCGATGAGTGCAAAATCGTTGATGACTTAAGGGGCCAGTCAATAATTTATTAGCGCTCGATGTTGGCGTTTTTGAAGCGTTAAACATTTAATTAAATACCTTCAATAATGATGTGCTTGGGCGCCTTTGCTGAGGCTGCCTTATTAACTGTCGTGTAGATTATTTGTATTTATTATCGACATATTCTGTTCCACCGATCAACAGTTTTCTATCGTAGCGCTTTTATTTGTTGGTCTAGTAATTATGGTTGATCAGTAAATTCAATGCGTACCTACCTTTATAATTGCTACTTTTAAGATAAATGTGTTAAATGCTGAGTTGTTCGTGTGACAGCCATTTCATTGTGTCAATTATCTATGGTCATTCAATGTTTGGCTGGATGGTGAAAAGGAAGGTTGTTGCCGACGATGACTTTACGCATAATGCTAGCTAGGTAATAGATGCACAACACACAAATAGTAGACTGTACCAAACGATAACAGAGTCCAATAAGCCTTATGATAAAAATATATGCAAAAATCGCGACCGAGCTGAATGTCAACTTGCAACAAGTACAAGCCGCCGTAGGCTTATTAGATGAAGGAGCGACAGTGCCGTTTATCTCGCGCTATCGTAAAGAGGTGACTGGAGGCTTAGATGATACACAGTTGCGCAGCCTAGAAGAGCGTTTAACTTACCTGCGTGAACTCGAAGACCGTCGCACAGCGATTATCAAGTCAATTACTGAGCAAGATAAGCTCACCCCTGCACTTGAAAGCGATATTGTTAATGCCGAGACTAAAACACACTTAGAGGATTTATATTTACCTTATAAGCCTAAACGCCGTACTAAAGCGCAAATTGCTCGCGAAGCTGGTCTAGAGCCATTGGCCGAGCAAATACTCACTAACCCCTCACTGACACCAGAGACCATTGCTGAACAATTTTTAAACACTGAGCATAAAATAGAAAGTACCAAAGAGGCTTTAGATGGCGCCAAGCAAATTTTAATGGAGCGCTTTAGTGAAGATGCAAAACTGTTAGAGCAAACACGTAGCTTTATGCGTAGTGATGCGTATTTAGCGGCGAACGTGGTGGCAGGCAAAGAAGCCGAAGGTGAGAAGTTTCGTGATTACTTTGAGCATAAAGAAGCCTTTAAAACGATGCCCAGTCACCGTGCGTTAGCACTATTTAGAGCGCGTAACGAAGGTATTATTAATTTAGGTTTTACTCTGGAGACAGACCTTGAGCCCGGTCAAATGCATCCGTGTGAGGTGATGATTGCTAAGCGTAATAATATTGAAAATCAAGAGCGTCCTGCCGATAAATGGTTAGCCGAGGTAGTGCGTTGGAGCTGGCGTGTTAAGATATTGACTCACCTAGAAACGGATCTTTTAGGGGATTTACGTGAGCGTGCCGAGCAAGGTGCTATTGATGTATTTGCTCGCAATTTAAAAGACTTATTGTTAGCTGCCCCTGCTGGCCAAAAAGCTACTATAGGTCTAGATCCCGGTTTACGTACAGGTGTTAAAATGGCTGTGGTGGACGCTACAGGTAAAGTGTTAGACCATGGCGCAATATTTCCTACGCCACCGCAAAAAAAGATTGCCGAAGCCGAGGCTATTTTATTAAAAATGTGCCAAAAATATAATATCAATTTAATTGCGATAGGTAATGGCACAGCAAGTCGTGAGACCGATAAATTTGTAGGTGATTTTTTAAAGCAGCACCCAGAATTTACCATTCAAAAAGTTATTGTAAATGAAGCTGGTGCATCCATATATTCTGCCAGCGAATTTGCTGCTAAAGAATTTCCTGATTTAGATGTTACGATTCGCGGCGCTATATCCATTGCACGGCGCTTACAAGATCCGCTGGCAGAGCTTGTAAAAATTGACCCAAAATCGATTGGTGTTGGCCAGTATCAGCACGATGTATCACAAACGCGTTTAGCGAAATCACTGGATGCGGTTGTTGAAGATTGTGTGAATGGTGTGGGTGTAGAGGTCAATACGGCATCAGCGCCACTGTTGGCGCGTGTTGCCGGCTTAAATACCACCATTGCTAATAATATTGTCAATTTCCGTAACGATAATGGACCGCTTAAAAATCGTAAACAATTGTTAAAAGTGGCGCGCTTAGGGCCTAAAGCTTTTGAGCAGGCAGCGGGGTTTTTACGTATTGCCGGTGGCGAAAATCCTCTAGATGCTTCGGCCGTTCACCCAGAATCGTATCAAATTGTAGAGCATATCGCCAAAAAAAATAGCCGTGATATTAAGCAACTGGTCGGTGATAGTAACTTTGTGCGTAGCTTAAAGCCCAATGACTATATCACTGAGCAATTTGGATTGCCCACCGTTACCGATATTTTAAAAGAGCTTGATAAACCCGGGCGCGATCCACGCCCTGAGTTTAAAACAGCGCAGCTAAAAGACGGTGTAGAAAAAATTAGTGACTTAGAATTGGGTATGGTGCTTGAAGGTACAGTGACCAACGTCACAAATTTTGGTGCTTTTGTTGATGTGGGAGTTCATCAAGATGGTTTAGTGCACATCTCTGCGCTTAGCCATACCTTCGTTAAGGACCCCCACAATGTAGTTAGCGCTGGCGATATAGTGAAAGTATTGGTGATGGAGGTGGATCCGCAGCGCAAACGTATTGCGTTAAGTATGCGCCTAGATGATACCCCTGGTGAGAGTACCAGTGGTGCCCGTGGTAATAGTGGGAATACTCGCAATAATGAGCGCGCGGCGAAAAGCTACAACAGTAATAACGCTAAGAGTAAGCAATCAAGTGAGGGTGGCTTTAAGCACAATGTACAGCAAGGCACCATGGCCGCTTTATTTGAGCAAGCGCTTAAAAAAAAGTAATACCATAACAGTAAAAGCGCCTTTATTGCCGTGTAATTATTCGGCCAAGCTGAAAAAATTCCTCTGGTAGGGTGCTATTTTTTGGGCATTTAAGTGCCGGGAGTGCTTATATTGCGCCCATGGATGGCTTGAGTGGCCCAGATAATAATTCATCAGCGCCCAATTTCGGTATCTCTAAATAGTTAATTGGCGTTAACAAGGCGACTTAACGTTGCCTTGTTAGTCTATTGGCATTAATGCGCTATATCGTATTAAATGCGGCTGAGTAAATCATTCTTTTTATCTTGATATTCGTCTTCGCTTAAAGCGCCTAAGTCTCGTAAATTGGCAAGCTTTTCAATAATTTGGAATATATCATCGTTAGTTTTGGATGGTTGCATTACTGAGCTTTGAGTGCCCATATTTGGGTTTGGCTGTTGTATGGATTGTTGTACTAACTGTTGTACTGGTTGCTGAATACTAGGCGATGATGGGTTTACTGGTTGAATAAAATTTTGATTGTTTGATAGCGCGTTGCCAGTATTCGATGGCGGATAATTGATCTTAGGTAAACTGGTCACACTTAGCGTACCGTACTGACTATTAAATACCAGCGAATTACTCGAGCCCTGCTGTTGGCTAACGCCGCTAATATTATGATCTAGAGTGTCATACACGCTTAATATGCCATCTACCTCCACGGCTAAGCGGTGAGGGAATACGGCATAGCGTGAATTATTTTGGCCTCCGGAGCTGAAAGGCTGACCTAACTCGCTAGGCCACCCATTAGGGTTATTGCCATCTTGATGGCTAGGAGGTGTAAAAAGGGTGTTATTTGCTAAGGCGTTAGCGAGCTCTGAGCATAGATTATCGACAGTATTTTTGAGTGAATAATTAAACATATCCCCAACCATTGTCATCCCGCCAGCCATCCACTGACCCCCGCCACCTAGCTCGGGGCAATTAAATTGCGCCATAGTACCGGCACCATTATTCACAGCAATAAGCATATGCATCACAGCATCGTGGCTTAAGTTGTAGCGACTACTTAAATTATCAACAATGTGTTGACCCGTTGGCGTAAGGTTGTGCATATTAAAATTCCTGCAATATGAGTGACAGTGAGCTAAGTAAATGAACTGGTATAGATGATTCCGGTGTTGGAATAAAGAAGCGCTATGAAAATACTGAAGAAAGATCATTATTGAGGTTAGTGTTACTGAGGATAACAGATGCTCATCACTTAGATAGCTTTTTCGGTGAGTAATGAATGATGCAATACGGGACGAAGTGACACGATGTATATTGCAGTGAATGACTCTTGATGTTGATTCAGGGTGCGCTTTTTTGGTGCCTAATTGCAGATGTTGAGCCCCGCTCTTGATGTGCGGTGAATTGTGTAGGCTGAGCGGTGATTTAGATATTGTTACCGTTGTTAACAAAGCTACCGCTCGCGATGATTTTACACATCATAAATCGCAGCTCTTCAGTGGAATGCTTTATAACATAGCGACTAAATGCTATTGTGCGGCGTCGATTTTTTGACCTATACATGGCTAAAATCCGCCTTGAGTAAACTCCCTGTACACGAGCAGGTAGCTCAAGGTTTACCCTTGTAGCTTTGCGCTGCTTGGTATATCAACAATAGAGTACTAATAATAACGAGGTAGACATGGCTATAGCTCCTTCTCACAAGCTCTCTTTTACGGAAAAAACCGGCTACGCAATGGGCGACGCTGCTGCTAACTTAGTTTGGCGCGGTGCTTTGGCTTATATTGCAATTTTTTATACTGATACTTTAGGGATTTCTGCCGCTGCGGCTGCGACTTTGCTTTTATTAGTACGTCTTTCTGATGGTATCACCGATATTATTATGGGCATGATTGCCGATCGTACGACGAGCCGCCATGGGCGTTTTCGCCCTTGGATTATTTGGTCGGCACCGGTATTAGCGCTATTTATGGTGCTAGCGTTTACAGCGCCAGATATTAGCCCCGGCATGAAGCTTGTATGGGCTTACTTTACCTATATTGGATTAACCTTAGCTTATACCATTAATAATGTACCTTACTCTGCTTTAATGGGAGTGATGACACCGAGTCATACCGAGCGCACTATTTTGTCGGGGTATCGTTTTGCCGGTGCGTTTGCCGGTGGTGTACTCGTAATGAGCTTCACCCCTGATATGGTTAACTACTTTGGCCAAGGCGATGACGTAAAAGGCTATCAGCAAACATTTTATGTATTTGCCGGATTGCTGGTTGTACTGTGCAGTATTACCTTTTTTACAACCAAAGAGCGTGTTGAGCCGCCAAAACTTGAGGGGGTACAAGCTGGCTTTGGGGAAATGTTTAAAAGTGTTGCCTTAATGTGTATCCCACTGGGCGCTATATCTTTGTTTTTTGTGCGACAAGACTTAATCAGTGGCATTATCTTTGCCATTGTTATTAGTGCAACAGGCATATTTTTAAGCAAATTTATTAAAAAGCCTGAAAGCGAAACCACCTCGTCACAGCGCGATCTTATAGACTTACTCACCAACAAACCGTGGTTAATGTTGTTAGGCTTAGGTTTGTTTACCATGTTTTATAACGGTATTCGCTTTGGTACTGTGGCCTATTACTTTACGCATTACATGGGTGATGCAAGCTTGGGCGGTAAGTTCTTTTTTGTGACAACCTTAGTGAGTATGTTTGCGGCTGTGATTGCTGGTTACCTTACTACATGGTTGGGTAAAAAAGTCTTGTTTGCTATATCGCTGATTGGTAGCAGCATATTAACGAGTGGCATTTATTTTGCGCAGCCCGAAGATGTGACTTTGGTCTTTACTTTAGGGGTGAGTGCTGAGTTTTTTGCCGCATTTATGCCTGTATTAGTATTTAGTATGCTCGGTGATGCAGCTGACTATTCTGAATGGAAAAACGGCCGCCGCGCTACAGGCCTTTTATACTCAGCGGGTACTTTTATTCAAAAAATGGGTGGCGGCTTTGCTGGTGCATTAGTGCTGCTAGTGCTTGCCAGTTATGGTTACGTAGGTACAGATCCAGATACAATTAGCCAAGCAAAAGCAGGCATGGTGAACTTAATGAGCTGGATACCGTCGATTTTCTCAATTAGCGCGATAGGATTGCTAATATTTTACCCGCTCAATACCCAGCGCATGAGCCAAATTGAAGCCGACTTAATAGCGCGACGCGCACAAAAAGAGAACGCTTAATAGCAGATTGCTGATGGATATTTTTTGGGCATATAAGCGCGGGGAGCGCTTATATAGCACCCATGGATGGTCTGAAAGGCCCAGATAATGATTCATCAGTGCCCATTTTGGTATCTCTGAATAGCGACTCAATAATAATGTTAAGTGTTGGGCTTTTAAAAAGAGCTCAACACTGTATAGCGGGCCACGCTAATGCTCACGCCACCGCACCATACCCATACGTGCAACCGAGCCCTCTCGTTCTGTACATTTGACCGGTTGATATGAAACGCTAATAATATCAATGGCAGAGCATATGCCTACAGCGGAACCTAGCTACAGTGGAACCTAGCGCTTACAGCAGAGATAGTTCTACAGATGTTACGATTGAATGTCTGCTGCCCCCTCCGGTTTTCTGCAAAGCCGTTACGAGGTATTGTGTCGCTTTGAAGTGGTAATACCGATCTTTATACCGAAATTTGTGGCTCGGTAGCCATCAAATGGAGTCAGTCTTCAAGTGTCGAGCCGGCACACGATAAAGTCGTGCAAGCAGCCGTATCGCACAAGTCACTTTTAGTTTGGTAGGCTACAGCAGTACTGGAATACCAGTGATAACATATGTTGGAGGCAGCATAAAATTAGAGAGAGTACAAAATTAGAGAGAACACAAGCGTGTGATTTAGAACCGCTGCAGTTTAATTTTTAAAACAGGCAGTCGTTAATACGCAAATGCTCTAACGCATGGCTAAATCTTACAAGGCCCTTATCATTGGGTAAGCCAAAACGCAGCCCACTTTTGTCATCCAGTAAACGCACATAAATACCTTGCAGGCACAATTGCTCGAATAGGTGAGTGGCGTATGGTGTACTGACTGACTTAAACAGGAGTGTACCTGTTATTGTGTTGTGTGACTCGTTAAAATAGCGACTTAATAGGTGTTCAAGTTGAGTGGCTTGTTGATGTAATTTTTGGTATTGCTGTGCTTGCCAGTGCTGATCTTTTAATGCAACAAGGCCAACATATTGTGCTGGACCATTCACTGGCCAAGGGCCTAAAAGAGAGTGTAACTTGTTAACCCAGTAATGGTGTGCAGCAACAAAACCTAAGCGCATACCCGCTAAACCAAAAAATTTACCCATTGATTTTAATATGATTACCGCAGGGCTATTGATTAAAGTAAGGGCGCTTTGTGAGGGGTGCACAGTATCCATAAATGCTTCATCAACGACTAATAATCCCTGTTTTTTTTCGAGCGCTGCCAGTAGTGTATGAATATGCTCCAGCGCTGTTAATTGACCGGTTGGGTTGTTGGGGTTAATGAGTACTACAACGCTATTCATAGGTAGCTTGCTAGGGTTGGGTAATTGTGTGTAGTGGGTAATATTAAATCCAGCTGCTGCCCAGCTTTTTTTATGCTCGGTATAGCCGCTTGCAGGCACAAACACAGACTGGCTATGCGGGTTATGCTGGCGCCAAAGTATGGGTAAATGTTGAATAACATGTTGACTACCATGACTCGCTAAAAAGTTTTTGGCGCAAACTTTTGTCAAGTTTTGAGTTACTAGGCCTTGAGTATAATAATGAGCAGCTGCCTGCCCAAGCGCTGCGCAAGGCTGCGGTAGCTGCTGCCAATATGTGAGCGGAATAGTTGGTATAGGGTAGGTGAACGGCGCAATACCTGTTGATAAATCGAGCCATTTTTGGACAGGTATATTAAAACGATCGGTTACTTTGTTGAGCTGGCCGCCATGCTCGACTGTTGAATATGTCATAAAATGATAAAATTAGTTTCTATATGTGCGCCAATAAGGCGATGAAAAATAATAACAAACACCATAAATAAGCTGCGTTATTGACTAAGTTGATACTGCGTATAATATCGTTAACTTGAATATTATTGCCTTGACCTAGGGTAGGACTGGTATGAGATTGGTTATGATACACAGCGCTACCACCGAGTTTAATCTGTAAAGCGGTTGCTCCTGCAGCCATGACCCAGCCGCCATTATGGCTTTTATATTGGCCACCTTGAGTGGCTGCATTATAAAGGCTACTGTTAAAATGCTTAGGCGACTGTATGGCATAGAGTAGCGTGCATATTTTTGCACTGATAAATCCTAAAGCATCATCAATGCGTGCAGCGCACCAACCAAAGTCTTTAAACTGTGGTGTTTTGTAGCCCCACATTGCATCTAAGGTATTGGCTAAACGATGTAATAAGACAGCAGGCAACCCACCAATACTATACCAAACGAGTGTTGCTATCACCGCATCATGGCCATTTTCTAGCATAGATTCGATAGTCGCGCGGGTCATTTGCCTGGGGGTTAAAGCACTTGTATCACGGCTAACTAAGTAACCTGTAAAGTGCCTCGCTGTTTTTAAGTCATCTAGATTCAGTGGTCTAAAAACCTGAAGCGCGTGCTCTTTTAGGCTTCTTAGACCCAGGGCAAAATAAACAACAGTCACCTCGATAGCAAAGTTTAGGTACCAAGGTAGCTGTTCCGCTATAAAAATCATATACCCCATTAACAGCAGAGGTAACGGCAGTACGATCAACAGCCAAGCTATTATTCCACGTACTTTTAAGCTGATTATGCGATTAGGTTTGGTGATTGCCTTATTCAGGTAACACTCTAAAACATTGGCGCAATAGCCAAAGCCAATAAGAGGATGGTATTTTTTAGGCTCGCCTAAAATTTTATCAACCATTATGGCGAGCATACACACCAAAAAAGTGCTCAATGGTGTATGAACAAGTGTCGTGTTTAGGCTCAGTGGAAGAATATAGTGCTCGATAAATATCACAGGAAATAGACTTTTATTACGGTATAAGCATTATGACAGATTCTAATCGTAGAGTTTGGTAGCATCAATAATATGAGTGGTATGTATAATTCTAGGCTATCTAGATTCCGTCTGTAAGATTCAGTGCTATGCCCTCTTTAAGTACTAATAAGGGTATATTGTAAGGCATCCACCGTCATATCATGGGTATAATAATGATTAATGCAAAGCTATCAACGGTGCTGAAAAAGAGCTATGTTAATTCTCTTGATATTGAAATGCACAATGATAGCCATCAAAAATTTAATCATGATACTTTTCAGCATGATTGCAGAGCTATAATTTTCATAAATTTGGAGGGCTATTTATTATGGAAAACCAAATAATGTATGGCTTTGATACGAGCCAAATAGCAGATCGTTTTTTAAATAGATTAAAAGCGGGGGCGGTAAAAGGCGTTAGGGTAAGACGATATAAAAATGGCACTAGTATTCTGGTGAGCTATGATATTCCTGTAGATGCAACTTTTAATAATACTTGCCAGCAACTCGATGACTTAGCGGAAGATTTTGGCGGGTATGAAATCTTATGACAAACCTATAGAGTATCGTTTTTTATTTCAGTGCTAATATCTAGACTGGTTATTATTATAGAAAATATAATCTATCTTGAGTATATTATTTTAAATAAACAAAAGGTGACAAGATGATTATTGCAGTAGGTGAAAAGCTTCATATTATGTATCGCTCGCTTTATGAAAAATCAACTAGACGCCATTTTATGGGTGAGGTTGTATTTGCTAAAGATTCATTATGTCGTATTGAAGGCTACGTTTTTATCTATGATGATAAAAAAACTGAATTTTTAAAAAAGCCAGAACTACGCACAACCATTATTGATCTAGCCGAAAGTGGTTATATTGTGAATGTGATTAGCCCTAATGTTAACTTAATAGAAGTGCACTACAAATATGCTCAAGATATAGGCCTGATTGCTACTGATGGTAAATCCTTTTCTTTAAATATTAATGAATTTGGTTCCAAAAGCTAAGAAGTGATAGCAACATAAGTGGGTTATTATTTTATTCGCATGATTTTTAATCGATAAGTGTCACAGCTGATGATTTTTTATTTTTAAATTATTCTCATTCATTCTTTGAGTAATGAGGTCTTCTTCGTCTTGAGTCAAGATCTCAGAGGCTTCTGTACTAGCTTTTGAGGTGCGTAGATGAAGGTGTGTCAGTAGCGCAAAGTGATCAGAGCCTTGTATCTTTAGCCGCTCAATTGCACAAACGTCAAACTGAGGGCTATGAAAGACATGATCGAGTGGCCAGCGCATAAACCCATAATTTGCATGAAACGTATTAAACATACCACGCCCAATACGAGGGTCTTTTAGCCCACTTAATCGTCGAAATAACTGAGTGGTTTTTGACCATGCGACATCATTTAGGTCACCTGTTACCACGGTAGGTTGCTTATTATTCTTAATACTGTTTGCAACAACAATGAGTTCGGCATCACGCTCTGAGGAGTAGGTGTTTTCTGTCGGGCTAGGCGGAGCTGGGTGTAAAAAATGAGCCTCTACTGTATCGCCTGAACGAAGCAATATTGTGCAATGAATCGATGGGATTTCTTTTTCTATGAGATAGCGAAGCTGGATGTTATGTAAAGGTAATTTAGAATAGAGGTGCATGCCATATAGATTATCTTTTGGGCATTTTACGTTGTATTTGTATTCCTCTTCAATAATAGTTAATGCCTTTTCCCAATGCTTATCTGATTCTAAAGTCACTACAATATCGGGTTGGTATTGTTTGATTTTTTCAATTAAAGATTGAAAGTTATCGTTTGGCATTAATACATTACTGCACAAAATAGTCAGTGACCGATTTATACTGGGTGCTTTGCATTGCTGAACTTCTTTTTGGTGAAAAAGTGTATAAGGTCTAATCCAATAAAGCTGATAAAGTAGACAAAGAATACTTAAAGTAAAGCTTATATGCATCAGTATTGCGTTGTATTCTCCGAATATTAATATGATCAATATAACTATGAATGATAGAGCACTTAGCTGTAATCGAGGAAAATCTAATCCGCGAACCACCCAATGGCTCAAATGGCTCATCGGCAATAAGGTAGCAATAAGCAAAATAATACTGATAGCAGTAATGACTAAGGAAAACATTTTTTCGCCTAAAGATGGGTGGATGATGAAGCGATAGCATTGATAATATGAATATTATACGCTATTTGCTATGATAATTTATGATTAGGCGCTAAATGTGATCATAAATATATGCATCAGATGGTTTATGCTTCTATAGTCATCATTCTGGGGTGATTGTAGCGCGGTGGCCACTATTAAAAGTAGCCACCCACTCAGCTTGATTTAAGCGCGGAGGTATTTATCAACCTCTTGTTCGGCTTCTTCACGTGTTTTTCCGTATTCTTGCTGGATTTTGCCAATGAGCTGGTCTTTATCACCATCGATACGCGTAATGTCATCATCGGTCAGTTTGCCCCATTGCGATTTTACTTTACCTTTCATTTCTTTCCACTGACCTTTTAATTGATCGCTATTCATTGTTATCACCTTATATATTGATATAAAAATTAAAGATAAATTATTCTTTATCCTGCATGTAGCTAAAAACACATACTCTTAAATAGAATGATTAAGCGCTGAGTTATTTAGTCATGGGAGATATTGCAAGCACCGGGCCAAGTTTATTTAGAGCATTAATTTCACGGTAGATACCGCTTAAATAGTATGGTCGAGCTGTTTGATCTCATCTCAAAGCCGAAATATTTGTAATCTTTGTAAAATTTAGTGGAAATATTACAAAGAATAATGTCATTATTTATCAAGTATGTCTCTTTGATACTCATAGATTGACAAATTAAAATCCACCAAAAAATGACATTAAACATAGCCTCTGCATACTATGCCCAATAGCTTTGGCTCAGTACTTACGTTGCATTATTTACTGTAATAATGGGTAATCTATTGAAAGTTAACGTATGGGTCCGTTATTTGCTATAAAGTATTTATATCAGGTGTTGTATCTTATTTTATAGATCATGACATCATTTTAAAAAGCAACGAGAACGCTTATGGAAAAGAAAATATTTACGTTATTAATGTTATTTTTCACGTGTATTTTTATTTGGTTGATATCACCTTTTTACAGTGCCATCTTATGGGCAGTGGCTATTGCGATTATATTTTATCCCGTCAAAATATATTTAGAAAACTATTTCTCAAGAAAAAAAACATTAGCCACGGTTATTACCTTGGTGCTTTGTTGCATTATTGTAATTATTCCAATGACTATGATTGTAACGTTGACTGTCAACGAGGCACAAATATTAGTTGAAAAAGTAAAAAGTGATGAAATTAATGCAGATAAATATATAGAGCAAATGGAATCGGCAGCGCCAGTGATTAATAACTCTCTTGAGAAGATCGGTCTTAATATTGATAAGTTAAAAGAAGAAGCTCATAGTAGTTTAAAAACACTAGGCACTTTTTTATCTAAAAGCTCGTTCTCTTTTGGAAAATCAACAATTGAGTTTTTTTTAAATGTTGGCGTTATGCTGTATTTGGCCTTCTTTTTTTTGCGTGATGGGAAAAAAATATCTAATATTATTTTCAATGCGCTTCCTTTAGGCGATGCCCGTGAAAGAAGATTATTTGATGAATTTAAAGAAGTTACACGAGCTACTGTTAAAGGTAATATTGTAGTTGCTAGTTTACAGGGTTTTGTGGGTGGCTTAGCCTTTTGGTGTTTAGATATCCCGGGGGCTGCACTATGGATGTTTGTGATGGCTGTTGCTTCTATGATCCCTGCTATTGGCGCAGCCATAGTTTGGGTACCAGTTATGTGTTACTTTTTTCTAGTGGGTGAATATATGGATGCCATAATTTTATTAGTTATTGGTTGTTTTGTGATTAGCCTACTAGATAATTTATTACGGCCGATCTTAGTTGGCCGCGATACTAAAATGCCTGACTATATTATTTTTATTTCTACAATAGGGGGGATAGCACTATTTGGCATTAACGGGTTTATTATAGGGCCAATTATTGCTGCTATGTTTTTTGTAAGCTGGTCAATTTTTATTAAAGAAGTTAAACGCGGTGATGACTTGTATAAAGGTACTGATGTGTTATAAAAATAATTTATGTGTTATAGATATAAATGATGTAATTATTCAGCCAAGCTGAAAAACATCACCTTATCAAGGTACTAATGGATTACTGTTTGGTTGCTTATAAATAACCAGTGCCAGCATAGATGCTTGGCAGTAGACATTGCATCTGTATAAGAAGGTGTAAGATGAGATTCTATAAGCGCAAACACGAAGATAACAAAATCGCAGATGGTTTGAGTGGCCTGACCAATAATTCATGAGTACCCAATTTTATCATCTTTGAGTAACTAAAAGATAAAAGATAAAAGATAAAAGATAAAAGATAAAAGATAAAAGATAAAAAACCTCAGAGTACTCTGAGGTTTTTTATTTACGATACAGTGAATAGGTTTAATTCTAGAGAAAATTATCGTTTTAAATTCTTAATATCATAGCGGCTTGACAAAAACTAATGTCATGCGATCGCTTTCGCCAATAGCTTTGTAGGGAGCTTTTTCCTCATCGGTTTTGAGATTACTCAACGAGGGTGGTAATTGCCATACCCCAATCTTATAGCGTTTGTGATCTTTAGGGTTATTATTAAAATAGCCTTCTGCATCGAGTACAAAACCGGCTTTGGCTGCTGCACTAATGATAAAATCTTTACCGACATATCCAATATTACGTGACATCCAGTCTTGGTGTGGATCGGCCTGATGTTGAACAATGCCTAATTTACCACCGGGTTTTAGAATATCAAATAAGTGTGCAAGTGTTGCATCAAGTACACCACGCGAATACATACCGTGAGCACCTCTAAAGGTAACGACCCTATCCACCGTACCACTTTTAGCTGCTGGTAACGTCAAAGTGCCTGTTTTTTCATCTAGCATCAATGAGGTTACCTTGACGGCACTATAGACTTTGTTACTAGCCATTTTTTTCTCAAAACCCTTGCGTGAGTCCGGCCGATAAGGTGCTTGAGTGTCTGTTGTATCGTAGTGTGCTGCAATCAGTTGGCCTTCCTTTTTCAAATAAGGCGCTAAGATCTCGGTATACCAGCCACCGCCTGGCCATACTTCTACCACCGTATGATGAGGTTGAATATCAAATAATTCTAATGTCTTTAATGGGTTACGGTAGGTGTCACGGGCTACATTTGCCTCACTACGATGCTTACCTTCAATAGCTTTTTGTAGAGCTTGGGTGTCTGCTTGTGCCGTTACAGGCAGCAATAGACATAATACACTTAGGAATTTCTTCATTTGATGACCTTATGATTTTGATGGGTAACTGCATTCAGTATTGAGTGCCATCGGACTGTAAAATAGATAAAAAGTTTGTATTCCACAAACCGCACTCGACTGATATCAACATATTGTACGACATAATGAAGTCATTATAAGATGCAGCACTTATTTTTAAATGTCTTATTCTTATTTATATGCTAATTGAAGGTTATTCATCTATAGATTATGCCTATGTGCGCCAAAATAATGATGTTTGTGTCTGCAGTGATTGACTTAGTATTCGTGAGGCATTGATTTAACGATAACGTTACTTATTCATTATTTTTAGTGAATTAGACTTTCTTGCAGCGGTAATAATTTTTATCTTGACCCTGTGAGCATACATAGTAATGTTTTACCTTCTAACGGCCCAACAGGGCTTAATTTTGTTGTATTAATACTCATTTCAATGAGAGCATCACGACACTACAGGGGATACGAGATGGAAGAAATTAGTGATATACAGGTACAAATGCAAAGCCAAGTTGATAAAATTATTGAGTTAGTCACTATTTATGGCGGTCGTTTTGTACTTGCTATTGTGGTACTGATCGTGGGTTTATGGATTATTGGACGTCTTAGCAACTTGGTACGTAAGTCGACGGTGAAAGGCTTACCGGATGAAACCTTAGCTAAGTTTTTATCTAATATCTTTGAAGTTATTTTGAAGGTATTACTGGTTATCAGTGTGGCCTCGATGGTTGGGATTGAAACTACCTCTTTTGTTGCAGTACTGGGTGCAGCAGGCTTAGCGGTAGGCCTAGCTTTACAGGGTAGTTTATCTAATTTTGCCGGTGGCGTGATGATCTTAATTTTTCGTCCATTTAAAGTCAGTGATTATGTGGAAACACAGGGCTTAGAAGGTGAGGTAATGGATATTGGTATTTTTGTCACCACGTTAAAAACATTCGATAAGCGCACGTTGATTATTCCTAATGGACCATTAGCCAACGGTAATATAATCAATCATACTGCCAGCCCTATTCGTGCAGTGGAAATCGCTATTGGTATCTCTTACTCTGATGACATTGCGAAAGGCAAAATCGCAATGGAAAATGCACTTAAGCAAGATCCACGTATTTTACAGGATGAAGCTAATGTAGTGGCTGTGGTCGATTTAGGTGCAAGCTCGGTAGATTTTTTAGTCCGTGGTTTTGTGAAAACAGAGGACTACTGGAGTTTCTTTTTTGATGCGCGTCCTATGCTTAAGGCTGCTGTAGAAGAGGCCGGTTTAACCATTCCTTTTCCGCAACGCGATATCCATGTTTATCAAGAGAGCGCTTAATATCGCTTAATTAGCCACTATTTATATACCAAATTGAGCACTCATGAACGATTCACTGAGGGGGCCAAGTGTGCTCGACACTTTACTCCTTAGCTATAGGCCTTCAAGGCTAGGCGTTTTTATTAGGTAGGATGTATTCCTTGATTGAAGAGTCTAATACGTTTAGAGAGCTTGTATTGTGAGTTTAAAATGACCCTTTTATTCAGCCCAGCATTGCTGGGCTTTTTTGAATAAAAATTTCACGAATATACCATGAGTAATATAATGACCGACTCAGTAACTACAGGTACTGAAGTACATACAGAGGCTGAACAGTACAAAGCGTCTAACCTACACACCGATGCAACGTTAAAATATCGTACCCAGCATAAATTGCGTTTAAGTTATATGCCCTGGCTTTATTGGCGGCTTAAGCCTAAGCAGCGTGAGTGGGCGCAAGCGTGGCAAGCGCAGTTACAAGCATATCTACAAGAAATGGAAACGGTCATTATTCATGGCGATTGTTTTATTGCACCTGAGGCTAAACTATTTGCCGAACCTGGCCGTCCGATTGTCATCAACTCTGGGAGCTTTATTGCAGCAGATGCAGTACTGCACGGTCCTATTACGATTGGCTGCAATGTGGGTATCAATCACCACGTAACCATGGACGGTGGACGTCAGGGAATTACGATTGGTAATCATTGTCGTATTGCTGCGTATTGCCATTTTTATGCGTTTAATCATGGTATGGCTGCAGATACATTAATCAGTGAGCAACCAGTGAGTTCAAAAGGTATTGTCATCGAAGATGATGTATGGCTTGGTGCTCATGTCGGTATTGTCGACGGGGTCAATATTGGTGCAGGGAGTATTATTGGTATGCAAAGCGTTGTGACTAAGGCCGTGCCGCCGGGGTCAAAAATAGCAGGTAACCCCGCTATTATGATTGGTAAAAGGCGTTTGTGAGGTGAAGGATTATACGGCGCGTAAAAATTGAGTCACTTCACCTTTATAGGATTTTGCCGCTACGCCTAAAGCATTCGGCAATAACCGAAACTCAAAGCCAAAACTGCTCATTTTTTTGCAGAAAGCACTATGAAACCCGCGACCTGGGTCGACAATTAATACCTCGCAAGTTGGGCTAGCATGGCGATTAATAAAATTGGCTAATAAAGCGACATGCTCTATTTCATATAATAAATCGGCACCAATCAAAACATCAAAATAGCCTAGTCCGTCGTGGATATCTGCCCAGCTAGTTCGTAGGAAAGGGATTTCTTCGCAATTATTTAAGGAGGCGTTGGTTTGTAAGAAATTACCCGCTTCGGGGTGGTAGTCGGTAGCTGTAATATCAGCGTGGCGCTTATTGAGGAGCAAGCTCGATAAACCCATGCCGCAGCCGATTTCTAAAATACGCTTATTGGTAATATCAAAACTGGCCATTTTATGAGCCAGTACTTGACTTGATTCCCAAACAACGCCAAATAATGACCACTGTGCTGAGGAAATACCTAAGCTTTCGGCTTCACCAAAAGGGTCGGAAAACTCTTGTTTATCACGCAGGCTACGCAGATGAATATCCACATCATTAAATTCTATAGTTTGATAGCGAAAACGAACAGGCATATATCGGACTCTAGCGGTGAGTAAAGGTGTACAGGACGTAACTCGCTGAAAGATTCGCCACGTAAGAGGCTCTACTATAAGTGTTTAATGTCACTTAGCGAGCATTAAATGATCAGTGCGCCATTGAGGGTTATAATATTACGTGATGGTATATCTTGCTTTGCGTTGAGCATCAGCGCTATGCGATGAAGTTAATACGCACGAAAGCAATAGGACTATCAGTTGCGGGGACTTTGCTTGGAGTGTTCCTACCTCTGTATAACCATCATGTTTGCTGATCAGTATCACGTTCATGGGTCTTGGGTAAGC
>NZ_LGAK01000034.1 GCF_001292705.1 Marinagarivorans algicola | reverse complement strand
GTATATTCGAAGCACTGCACGAATAACATAAGGGTATTGCCTAGAGGCATGCTGTGAAAAACATGTTGAATCGCCTTACCATTGTTTTATTAATTACGGTGGTTTCTATTATAAGCTCGCTGATTGTTACTTTTGTGATCGCCGAGGGGTTTGGCAACGGTATGGACGCAATCAATGTCGCTTGCGCCGTTATTGCGCCAGCACTGATTGGCCCAATGGTTACTTGGTATATTGTGGGTTTACTACTTAAAATTAATCAGCTAGAACAAGAGCAACGCTCTTTAGCCACCTTCGATGCATTGACAGGCCTATTGAGTCGCCGCGCCTTCTTAGAGCAAGCGACACATGCCTTACATTTGGCACCAGCGGGGCAAATTATTGCGCTGGCTTATTTAGATATTGATAACTTTAAGCAGTTAAATGAGCAATATGGGCATGCCGGGGGCGATGCTGTACTCAAAGCATTGGGTATTTTACTTCAACACCTTATTCGTAAGCATGATATTGCTGGGCGATTAGGCGGCGAAGAATTTGCCATTTTTTTACCCGCAGTCAGTAAAGATGCTACCTATCAAATTTTAGAGCGCATACGCTGTGCCATTGCACAGCAAGTCACCGTATTTGAAGGTCAACCCATTCAGTACACCGTTAGCATTGGACTATCACTGTACCCCAAATCCAGTAGCACCCAATTAGAAGCATTAATTACTCACGCAGATCGCGCATTATTTGATGCGAAAAGGCAAGGCAAAAATTGCATTGCACTTGACTCACCAACGAGTCATTCATAGCGCGGGCTAAACTGTAATATCGCTTAAAGATAATGAGCTTAAGCGATAAGCGCAGAGTTTAACGGGTTTTACAACTATCACACTTAAAATCTATCACACTTAAAATCTATCACACTTAAACTCTATTACACTTAAAATGTTTCACACTGTGCGAGCAGCAACTTAATAACCAATCAGTCGATGCTCGCATGGCTTCAATGCTCCGATTAAATATGTAAAGTGCAAATTCTAGGCATCACTCAGCTTGTTAACTGTTACAAGTGCTCTCAATTTTAGCAATTTTCTTGAGTGGCTTCTTCGCAAGCATCTTCAATATCGTTTCCTAGATTATCGAATGTATCACCTACGTTATCCAACTGCTGATCTAATGCTTCACCGGCATTTTCAGCTTCGCCATCACAACTGGCTACAGCCAAGCTGAGTACACCCACTAAAATCAGAATACAGACGTTTTTCATTTTACATTCTCCTCAGTATTAAATTGATGTGCAGCTTTTTAGCCTACAACCAACATACTGCATATTGGATGCCAATGTTGCCAAAAAATAAAAAATGTCCTATATCACCTAAAAATAGCGATTTTTTTTATTTTCATATAAAAACTTGTACATTTTATATACAAACGCTTTTGTCATTTATTGATTTCAGGCATTAATAAATATGGCTGTATGATTTTCAACCAAGAAAATTGTAAGCTTGCTTATTTATTGAAAATATTACAAAAATTTATTTTGCATTTCGCCAAACTGACAAATCGCACTTGATAGGGTACTGATGGATTATTTTCTAAGCATTTAAACGTCGTATCTTGGAGCGAAGGCAAAGATTAAACTTTGCACTTGCATCGATATAGACATAGACATCGGCATCGGCATCGGCATCGGAAAAATAAGACTTTGCAGGAGCACAAAGTCACGGATAGCTAGAGCCGCCCAGTCAATGATTCATGAACACCCCATATCGGTCTCTCTGAATGGTTACACATTTATTAGCAGGTATAACAAGACTGGGGGATTCACTGACTTGTACTAGCTTTGGCTTAATTTTTAGCTTTCACCCAATAAAGTTGCAATATCTAATAGACTTAAAGGTTTTTTAAGAATGCGATAAAAGTTGTATTTTTTTTGTTCATCTTCACTCAGTTCTGAGCCGCTCATTAATACTGTGCGACTTGATATCTTATGACGCCGCATAGCGTCCATCACCTCAAAACCTGAACCATTACCTAAATTTAGATCTAAAAAAATAAAAGACCATTGTGTTTTTACAATTAAGTCAATGGCCTGCCCTTGGGTAAAGGCGATATGCGTGGTGTGCCCCAAGCTTTGAATAAGTGCCGATATCGCTTCAGCAGCATCTTTATCATCTTCTACAATAAGTACCGACTCTTGCGAACAGGGCAGTATGTGATCACCGCTCAGAGTATGAGTCTGCGGCACGCTTTGTAAATACTCTTGTAATGTAACCACTAGCTGATCGGTATCAACTGGTTTACTCAGTACATGATTAAAACCACTATCCAATAACTGCTCTTTGTTGCCCTTCATGTTTGCCGCTGTTAATGCAACCACTGGAGTCATAACTTCCTTGGAGCGTAAATATTTAACTGCAGATACGCCGTCCATTATCGGCATATGAATATCCATTAAAATTAAATCAAAAGCGACCTCATCCGAGGATTCGTTAGCTTTAAGGACTTTATTTACCGCATCTTGACCATTGCTGGCATAAGTTACCTGTGGACCATACTGAGTAATCATATGTCCCACCAATGTTCTAATATCGCGCAAATCATCGGCAATTAATATTCTACCAGTCATGCTCTTTTGTGTTACGCTATTGCGTAAATACTCTGCACGACTATTAATTTCTAGGGGTATAAATTCTATATCTTTATCGTAGTGCACAGGCATCGCTATCGTAAATTCACTGCCTTGCTCTATCACACTATTGACAGTGATACTTCCACCCATTTTTTTAATGAGTTCATTACTAATGGCTAAACCTAGGCCCGAACCGCCAATTGTTTTTGTCATCATATCGGCAGCTTGAACGAAGGGTTTGAATATTTTTTCTAGTTTATGCTCCTCAATACCTATACCCGTATCAGATATCACAAAAGTAACTTGTGTCGAAACTTGTGTTTGATCGCATAAAATAGCAATATCAACATACCCTTCATGAGTAAATTTAATTGCATTACTAATAACATTAATCAATACCTGACGCAGCCGGGTAGGATCGGCTTTAATATACTTGGGGAGTGGCTGGTCGGCATGCATTTTGAGCGTTAGCCCTTTATCTAAGGCATTGATACGCATTAAAGAGTAAATATCAGTCAGTAAACCGTTAAAATTCACATCAATGTAGTTAAGCTCAATTTTATTTGCTGTGATTTTAGAAATATCCAAAATATCATTCAAAAGATTTAATAAGTGTTTACCGTTACGATGAATTACTGAAAGTTCATTATGATGATCTTCGCTCGCGTTAATTAGTAGCTCAGTATAGCCTAAAATAGCCGTTAGTGGCGTTCTTAGCTCGTGACTTAAATGCGCAAGAAATTTATCTTTAGCACGCACCTCTTGCTCCGCTTTAATACGCTCTAGGCGTTCACTATCTATATCTTGGCGCGCCAACGCATATCGAATGGTTCGCGCAAACCGTCCAGCTGTCAGTTCACTTTTCACCAGATAGTCTTCGGCGCCAGCCCCTAAAGCTAACTGATCTAGCTGATCATCAGCTTGAGCGGTCAGCATAATGATTGGGCCTGTATAGTGGCTATTTTTCGCTCTTTTTATAAACTCGATACCGGTCATAGCACCTAAGCGATAATCCACTAAGCATAAATCATAGGCTTTATCGCTTAATATTTTCAAGCCATCTTCTACGTTAGTGGCACGCACTAACGTGATTTTCAAAAATGGAATTTCCTCAAGATAATCTCGTGTTATTACAAAATCGTCATCATCATCTTCAATTAATAATATACGTGTTACACGAGTCTCACTCATAAGGCTAACCCTCTAAAGAGTTATTAACAGGAAATTCCACAAATTCAACCCAATAGCGCCCCAAGGCTTTCATTAGCTCAACCAAGCCATCGAAGCTGACCGGTTTAGAGATAAAAGAAGCAGCACCTAAATCATAGCCTCTTATTTTATCTTCTTGCTCTTTTGATGTGGTTAAAATAACAACCGGAATACGACGTAATACTTTATCGCTTTTTATTTCCATCAGTGCTTCGCGGCCATCTTTTCTAGGCATATTCAGGTCTAGCAAAATTAAGCTTGGCAAAGGATACTTAATATCATCCGCATACTTCCCCTCACGCCGAAGATAGCTCAATAACTCGACACCATCAGAAACGTACTTAAAATCATTAAGTACACGGCTTTCGGCCAGTGCGTCCTGGGTCATTAACCGATCATCGTCATCGTCATCGGCCATTAAAATTGTCATCGCTTGAGCATTTTTACTTTTCATAAAAACTCCTTTGTCACTTAAAGACTGAAATCCCATATAATTCACTGACTTACTAATAGAGCCTCAAGTGATAGGGTCATCAAAATTAATAGTTGTTGTCGGTAACATTATTTGGAAGCACGTACCCTGCCCCACCGTAGAAGTAGCTGTTATATTACCTCCGTGACGCTCGACAATACGGCGGCAGATAGCCAATCCAATACCTGTACCTTTATATTCCGAGCGCCCATGTAAACGCTGAAAAGGCAAAAATATTTTATCTGCATATTCTTGCGAAAACCCAATGCCATTATCAGTAAGACGAATAACATGCCATGTCAATGCCATTTGAGAGGCCGGAACCGATTGCTCCTCAACAGACCAGCTGAGTGATATGTGAGGTGGGCTGTCATGCTTTCGAAACTTAACGGCATTCGATAGCAAATTCATAAATAGCCGATACATTTGATGAGAATCTGCATGTATCTTGGGCATTTCACTCACGCTAAAAGTCGCTTGACTTTCGTTGATCGAGACTTCCATATCCTCGAAGATTTGATCAATAATGTCACCTAAGGCAACATCGGTAAAAGGATTGCCTCTCGTTTTAATACGTGAAAACTCTAGTAAGTCAGTAATTAATTGCGACATTCGACTAGCAGCATTATTCATTCGCTCTAAATAATCACGACCTTTATCATCTAAAGCCTCCCCATAATTTCGCTGTATTCTATCTGCAAAAGCTTGAATTTTTCTCAGCGGCTCTTGTAAATCATGAGATGCCACAAACGCAAAGTCTTCAAGTTCACGATTACTGCGCGAAAGCTCATCTGAATACAATGTAAGCTCCAATGTGCGTTCAGATACTTTATTTTCCAGTTCTTTATTTTGAGATTCTAGCTGCTGCTGATAGCGCCCTTCTCGGCGATTATTTTTTTGAAACAAATACAGTAAAAAAATAATCAAACATAGGCTAATAAGACTAGCTATTGTGATGTTTTCCTTAGTTATTTTTTGGAACTTAGCCATATCAGCATACAATTGATCTTGCATATTGAGCTCAATCGACTCGATCTCCCTAAAAGCTATATATATTTTGCTGTACAATTCATGACCTTGACCAGTAAAGAGAATCTTTACTGCTTCGGCTTCTCGATTAGTTTGCGCCAAATTCACAGTAGTCATAAGTTCTTGCTTTTTGGCTTTAACTAAGTCGATAAAATTTTGTATTCGCGCTTGCTGGTCGGGTATTTCCGTTGTTAAATCCAACAAATTATTGACTCTTACCCTAAGTCCATCAATGGCAACATGGTAATGGCTGAGGTACTCTTCATCTTCTGTTAGCAAATAACCGCGCTGGCCCGACTCCGCTAGTAATAAAGCGTTATGCAAATCTTTTAAAGCTAGAATAATTTTATTCGTATTAGTGACACTACGCTGTTTTATTGCCAAATCAGAGATAACATCAAAGGCGTAGTAAATATTAGCCCCAGTTACAATAATAATGGTTAAACAAATTACCACCCATCGGCGCATACCTTGCTGAGTACGCGCTAAATAATTATCAAATGAGGTCATGTACTATTCCAGTTAATTATCATTTTTGTCACTCATTGGTGAAGTTGACAAGCACTATCTAAAAGCTTTGTTGGCTAATTTTGTGCACACAAATACCGACAACGCTTATATAGCATTCGGTAAATAGTGGGCAAACCCATTCAGCGCCCTACCTACATGGCTATAAATTATTTAACTGCTCACTACACTCTTGACAGCCAGCAATAGCTTTATCAATGGCTTCGATCACTTTTTCGACAGGCATATCTTGATTAAGCATCATTTTTGCTAGCTCAGCTTGCATTGACACGCGATTAAGCGCATTGCGAAAACCATGAAGAGTATTTTTTAGCTCATGCGTAGAAATGTACTGTGTATCGTTCACAAGAATACCTAAATTAAAAAGTGAATACGTCTGACTAACATGTAATAACTCACATAGCGTAAGCTATAATCTAGTATTTTGGATAGTGCGCGATTTATCTCACTCAAAGCTTTAGCATGCAAAAAAACCTACAAGTAAGGTACTTGCAAGTAAAATGCTTTGAGTACCCAGACTCGCCGGTACCGCCTTAAAAGCGATCTTAAGAAGCGACTACTAATCACGACTACAGCAGGGTTACTAAGAAACATCATTAAATTCACTTAAATCACTGTACTTATTAATACGGTTATAAAGTGTTTTAAGACTGATCCCAAGCATTTTTGCCGCCTGAGGCTTATCACCTTTTAGCTCTTTTAGAGTCACTAAGATAAGCTCTTTTTCAACGCTTTCAATAGTATAACCCGCAGCCATCACATGATTTGTACTGGAGGTACTTTTTTTACTGAAAGGAGATGAGAAATCATCAGGTAAAGTGATAAGCTGTGACGCAGGATCTACCATAATGAAGGCGCGGTGAATTGCATGCTTAAGCTCTCGGACATTACCGGGCCAGTCGTACTGCACTAAACGCTCAAGTTGCTGATCATTAATTAATCGCTGAGTGCCGTTTTGCTCATTTAATTGACTTAAAAATAAACGGGCTAAAAGTTCAATGTCGTCTTTTCGCTCACGTAGTGCCGGCACCTTAATTGGGAATACCGCTAGGCGAAAATAAATATCTTCACGTAAAACTTGTTTTTCAGCTAGCTCAGCCTCTGTGCGGTTAGTGGCAGAGACAACTCGGCAATTGATAGGAATTTGCTTAACACCACCCACTCTTACAATACTATTTGTTTCTAAGGCCCGCAATAAGGTTGGCTGGTGCTCGATAGGCATTTCAGTGACTTCGTCCAAAAAAAGTGTACCTTCTTTAGCCTGTTCGAATACACCGACTTTCGCGCTGACTGCTCCGGTGAAAGCACCCTTTTCATGCCCGAACAATTCGCTAGAAATAAGATCGTTGGTGAGGGCACCGCAGTTTGTCGCAACGAATTGGCCAGCCGTTTTTGCCGCGTAATGTATTGCATTGGCCACAACTTCTTTGCCGGCCCCACTTTCCCCCATGAGTAATACATTGGCAGAGGTCTCACCAACACGCTCAATCATTCTATAGAGCTCATGCATCACCTTTGACTCCCCCACAAGACACCCAAAGTAACGCTTAACCTCAGATTTTGAACTAGAGGCCTTCCGCATTTTTTGAGGGTGGCTAGGCTTTGGTATTAGCAGTGCCGCTTGTAGCCCATCTTTAGTAATGGGCTTGAGCATGTAGTTAACATTATCATCTGTCAGGTTCAGTACCATTTGCTTAACAGACGGGTGGCCAGTCACTAAGGTCACACGTGGCTTCCGAGAAAGCCCCTGAAGAGTATCCAGTAAATGCAAACCGCTGCCATCAGGCAACATAAAATCGAGTAAAATATGATCAATAAGACAAGTATTACTTTTATGCTCGTCCATATGTGCTGTTGCCTGCTTTAGGCTATTGGCCGTCATTACTTCATGGCCCAACAGCTCCAGCATCATTGATGCGGCATCACAGAACTCAGTATCATCATCTACCACTAAAATTTTCACGGTACCTACCTATTCGCTAATATAATGCGAGCGATATTAACCGATCTCAGCGCATACAGGGGAACTTCTTTATAAGATGCTCAATAATCAATCAATCGATCGATACCTGCGGATCTGAATCATTACGAGGACGGGAGCAAAATATTAATGTTCCTGTTGTGGTAAGACTCAAAACAATCGCTATTTCGAGCATTGCCAGCCCCACAGAAATACCAATTGCACAGGCCACCCAAAGACTAGCAGCAGATGCTGTACCGTAAACACCGTCATCAGACTTAAATAGCGCACCACCACCAATAAAACCTACGCCGGTAATAACGCCATACAGCAACTTAGCTTGCGCGTGGGCTTCATCGAATACGCTAAATGCCACTAATACATAAGCACAGCAAGCCATAGAAACAATGGAAAGCGTTCTAAGCCCTGGACCCTTTTTAAAGCGTGAGCGCTCTAGACCTATAGGCAGTGTAATAATGTAAGCCAGAAACAATATCACAACATGGAATATTGCCTGCTCCAAATCTAAGTGAATGTAGCTATAATAAGGGCTTTCCTTTAAGTCTTGCATTACTAGAGCCTTATTATGAATATTGTCAAACCTTATAATAACTTTTAAAGTTGACAAAGAGCGAATAAAGTACCTCTACATATTAGAGCCCTATTATTTAGCTGCTAACTTTAGAGGTACTATGATAGACGAATATTAGATATA
This sequence comes from Marinagarivorans algicola, assembly GCF_001292705.1. Classification (GTDB taxonomy): domain Bacteria; phylum Pseudomonadota; class Gammaproteobacteria; order Pseudomonadales; family Cellvibrionaceae; genus Marinagarivorans; species Marinagarivorans algicola. Next base: position 12,095 of record NZ_LGAK01000034.1, on the reverse strand, counting down.
CATGAATGCTAAATATCATGTATATCAGTGATACAAAATATAAAATAAGATTAGGTATTTAAGACTTGACATGAATTTCATTAATAACTTTGTTAACATTATTATCATCTCGAGCAATATACTCTGCTAACATTTTTTCTATACTATTATCAACCTCCCCCGATAACATTACAGTACCCTGATGAGTATCAACATTAATGTCTAGCCCCGACACCTCATCGTTCGTTAATAGCTTTGTTTTAACACTTGCTGTAATAGATGCATCTGCCATCACTTGACTAAAGCTTCTTTTTTTAGGCTCTTCTTTTTTATACTCGATCTTATCATCTATTTTTATTTTATTACTGACCTCATCAATGCCATCAACATTTAGTGAAAGCAACTCGGCATGATCTTTTTGTACTTCAGTTGCCACAACACCTTCAAGAATCGCCGTACTGCCATCAACTTCAATATCAATATCAAAAGGGTTAACATGCGGGCTCATAACCAAAACCGTTTCTAGCTTGCTTTCTAACCAACCATCACGAAAAGCTTCTTGCGTATCACTCCAGTTTTCATTGGCATCTTGCTTAAAATCTGACCAGTATTCTTTTGCTGTCATACGATTTTTGATATCGTCATCTGTATGATTTTTTTCGCCGGAAATAGCCGCTTGCGATAATAGACATGCAAATGTAAAAGCACCAGAAACAGCCGCTAATTTAACAATATTCTTATCGAAATTCATAATATTTTCCTATTTTTAATTAAAAGATAAATTTAATTTTTCATTTATTAAAATAAAATACTTTATTAGCCTTCTACTTTTTGGAACTGAGAATGCAATAAATCCTGCAATTACAAAAAAAGAGGGCCCAAAACCAAAAATTTTACTGCGGTTATTTTCGCATTTTATAACTGACAGGTAGCAATACGCTTCAAATTCTAATGTTGATGTTTTATTATCATTTGAAAATACATTATCGATATTACTATCTAAATACTTTTTTAAACTACTTAAAAGCTTCATTGATTACACCCAATGTTTTAGGTAATTTAAATATTAATAAAATTCTTTTTTTAGCATGTAAACAAAAAAATAAGCCTAAGATTTGCACAAAAAATGCAGTAATTAAACCTACAAGTATTGAGCCACTTAAGACATAAGCAAACCAGGCGCATAAAATAATTATTGACAACCAAAATATCAAAGTCATTTGAATAATAAGTACCCACAGCGCTACAAATTTTGGGATACTCTTAAACGCAATCGCCACCTCCGCTATAGCAAGACTGATAACCGTATTAGAGAGTTTGAAGGAGGCAATTATTTTTTTAATTGCCTCCTCTATACCTTCAGCTAATAAATCATCTTGATTGTTTTTTCTAGAATCTTTACGTTCATCGATATCATGTAACGAAGGCGAAATAGACTCCTGATTAGAAGGTGACTGCCGCTTAATATCCACGTTGTCTTACTTCTTCATTAAGCCAGTAAGCAACGCTCCTACTGCAAACGCGATGCCGACGCTGGTATAGGGTCGCTCTTTTATCCATTCACTGCCTTTATTGGAGGCTTCTATTGCGGCTTCTTGCCCTTTGAGTAATTGTTCATTTGTCGCATTGACTGAATTTTTACTTAGCGTGGTTGCAGCCTGCTTGACGCTAGATGCTGCTCCACGTATATGGTCAAAGGCTTCATCGATAGATTGATCAACTGGTGCAGCTGAATTTTTTTTAACAACGTTTTGATTTGATGTTGAAGTAGCCATGATATAAATCCTCATATGATTAGTTTTTATCTATAAGTAATGATCACTGATAGTCAGGTTAATGACTGCTTTAAATCACAAAGCTAGCAATTAAAAACTTTCTCATTACTTAGTAGACAACCAGAACAATTCAACATGCATGCCAATACAGATAAAAATAAAAAATAAAAACCTAAGACACCTATAAATAAAGGCTTTCAGAGCAATAAGATAGCAAATTAAAAAAACAAACCAAGCCAAGCTAAGCCGTAATATATCGCTATTTATTCATTAATTGTAAATATTACATAGGCTGCATCGAGTGATTGTAAAGATTACCAAAATATGAATCGACTATTTCTACATCATAAGGCGTGCGGAAGGTACTGGCATTTTAATCGTTACTAGCCTGCGCTATTAACCCGTAAAGGTACGGCATAGTATATAAGATCTCTGCTTAGTGATTCGGGTATCTTAAGCGCCAGTCATGCCATTTTTCACCTAAAAATATTAGTCTGATAACCGTACCTGCATAATGACAATCATCATGTGAAAATAATATTGGCACGTATATAGCTTGTATTTTGTTACCTACTAAAAATCATTTTAATTGGGTATAACCTAACGAGGAATAAAAATGCTTTATTACGCACTTGTTTTTTTAGTTGTTGCACTAATCGCTGGAGTTTTAGGTTTTGGCGGAATTGCTGGAACGGCAACGGGAATAGCTAAGTTATTATTTTTTGTATTTATAATAATATTTGTTATCTCTCTAGTTATAGGAAGAAAACCAAAACCTTAAATATTCTAAATAACATAAACTCTAGTCATCACGAATAGTCTCGTTCTTTCTTATCAATGGTTACTGTATGATTTTTTTTAGAATATTACTAATATTATTTATCGTAATCTCACAATCTAACATTGCTCTATCGCAAGAGCAGATAATAACCTCTGCTCTTCAAACATCTGAAAGCAATGAATCCCAAAAAAAATCTGACGATAACCAGAGCCAAAAAAACGAGGATGAGCCTATACTGGAGTTGAGTGAGGTCATTCCGATTGATGACCTCACTCACAAATGGACGTCTTTTATTGATAATTACCTACAAAGAAACAACTATGAAAGTAATATCATTAAAAAATTAATACTATCAATAATTATTTTATTTATTGGATTGGGAGCTTGCCTATTAAATAAATTATTAATATCAAAAGTATTTAAGACAACTAAAGACAAACTATCGGAAGTTGGACTATCTACATCAAAATACAATTTTTATTTTAGCTTACTACGCTGGGTAATTAATACTATTATTATTTTTTCGATGATATCAGTAATTGGTATGGCATGGGGTCTTCCTGTTGATGAGTGGTTATCAACACCTTTCTTCACATCCCTTGCTACCTCTTCAGCAACAATTTTTATCATTATATTTATAGGGTCTTTACTATTAGAAATTACTTTAGCTTTAGTCGAAAGTGCATTTTTAAAATGGGGCGGCCATAGTACTTCACGGATTAACACACTGCTCCCTATTGCTAAAAATGTCATCTATATCATATTCTTTGTGCTATTTATTCTTATGGCGCTATCTGAGTTAGGTATCAATGTCATGCCTCTATTAGCCGGTGCTGGCGTCGTTGGATTTGCCATTGGTTTCGGCGCACAGACTATCATTAAAGATATACTAACTGGCTTTATTATTATACTAGAAGACCTTGTCCAAATTGGCGATATCGTATGCGTGGCAAGTAAGACAGGTGTTATCGAAAAAATATCAATTAGAAAGATACAACTACGCGATTTAGGCGGTATTGTTTATACCGTACCTTTTAGTGAAATTGATGTTGTTGAGAATTTGACTAAAGACTTTAGCTACTACCTATTTGAAATTGGTATCGCCTATCGAGAAGATACCGACGAGGTAGTGAAAATACTAAAGGAAGTTGATGAAGATATTCGATCTGATAGTGAATTCAATAAAAGTATCTTGGAGCCTTTAGAGGTTTTTGGGGTGGATCAATTTGCCGATAGCGCTGTTATCATTAAAGCTAGAATAAAAACGTCTCCACTTAAACAATGGGCAGTAGGGCGAGAGTATAACCGACGCTTCAAATTCGCGTTTGATCAAAACAATATAGAAATCCCTTTCCCACATCAAACTATTTATTTTGGGGAAGATAAGAAGGGTCATGCTCCTGCAATGCACTTAAAACATGAAAATAGTGACCAAGTAACCTCTAAAAAATAAAAAATATTATTTTCCACATAAAAAAGGGTAGCTTGGCTACCCTTTTTTATTATTGCCATCTTTCAAAGAATTATGATGACAGCAAGATACCTTAAAATTTTGTTATGGCTTCGCTTCTAATGATAAAGTCACACCAGAAGCTGATGAATAACCACGCAAGTCAATATGCCAAGTACCTGCTCGTGGAGAGTTAATGGTACATGTTTCATTATTACCATTTTTGTAAGGTCGGCAATCATAAGATGTGGTAGAAGATTGCGCACCGAAACGTACATACAAATCTAAATCACCTGAGCCACCGGATGTGCTTACGGTCAGCGTTTTGTAACCTGCAGGTATAACTTGGGTATAGCGACCCCAAGCGTTCGCTGCAACGCTCACATTATTTAATTGACCAGAAATAGTTTCTAATGGACCTGAAGGACCGGTAGGACCTGTATTACCAGTAGGGCAGCTGCCTACACCTACAGCACACCATGCAGTTTCTACTGCGGTTTTTTCAGCAGCGCCATATAAATCTTGCGCTGCACGTGCAGTACCTGTTCGCGCTGCTGCAAAGCTTGTTGATTGCGTAAAATACGTAGTTAATGCGCGGTAAAATATTTTCTCGGCTTTTGCTAAGCCAATACCCGGTACCGTTACGTTGGTTTTTTTACGCGGGTGCTTACCACCATCAACAAGCAATACATAGGCTAAGTTAGCAATACCTGAATTTCCGTGCACACCGCCTTGGTCATTTGAGCTATTAGGATTACTGACAAAAGGAATACGCTCGGGATAATAGTCAGTTGAATAGCCGTCTTGAGTCGGGTTATTCATATAACGCAAGCCATCACCGGCAATACCTGGCGTATAAGAACCTGCACCTATTTTCCAGATGGGTTGGCTCGAATTTCGTTTATATGCATCAGCCGATGCACCTAAAATATCTGACATAGCTTCATTTAAAGCGCCTGAAGCATTTTGATAAATCAAGTTTGCCGTATACTCAGTAATACCATGCGTTAATTCATGACCAATAATATCAAATGATAAAGTGAAATCAGTGAATTGGCGGCCATCACCTTCACCGTAAAACATTTGGTTATTATACCAAACAGCATTATTCCAATTATCACCAACATTAACGTTTGAATTCATAACTAAATCACGGCCATTAATGCCGTTGCGACCATGTTTATTTTTAAAATAATCATAAACAATAGAAGCACCATCATGGGCGCGCTGAGCAGCTGCATTTGTACCACAGCTTTTTCCTGTAGAGCAAACTAAAGAGCGACGTGAGCTATCATTATAAGGACGGTTATTATGGGTGTAGGTATTATATTGCTTAATAGGATGTACTTTAGCATGTCGAGCAATTTCCTCTAATGATTCATAATCAAAGAAAACACTATCATGCTCAAAGCCATTATCACCTTGGTATTTAACATCAATCTTCCAAGATAATTTAGTTTCTTGGCTAAAGGGTAAATATACATAAGCTAGCTCAGGACTTGAGGCAACTTCACCCATGGCTTCGGCTAAATCTACAACACTCACATCACTTTGGGTACTGCTAAAACCTTGCAATATAGCACCGCTCGAAGCCGAGGGCTCAACCACAGCCAGCGTGCCGCTTAATGCGTACAATTGCGCATTACCAGTGACGGCATTTGCAGTAGAGTTTGAAGATAAAGATGTCGCACCACCAGATGCAGGAGCTGCTGTATTCGCATGCGCAATAAGGCTTGTACCGTAAACTTTGATACCATTAATTGTTTGAGTTAAATGTGTATGCTGCTTACCAAGCTCATCAACCCACTGCCTTTTAATTGAAAAATTTTCGTTACCGTTTGCCGCATAGCTAGCTTCGTTAGTAATAATTTTTTTTACTGCGGCAACTGTTTTTCCGGTATTCACCGAACCCAGCTCTCCAGCAATAAATGTTACCTGTCCTTCATCATCCATTTGTTTATCAGTAACATTTATACCCTGAGCAAAACTGGCATAACTCTGTCCTGCAAGAATTAACGATATCGCTGCTGCTATTGTATTGACTTTAAGCATAAGATTTCCTGTGACTTAAATTACCATGAATGTGCCATTGAGTAGCACTCAATAAAGGAGACACAACTGTACATTGCGAAATAAAAATAAACAAATTCTTACAATGACTATTGGTAGCGATAAATATCGCAATAATTCGCTCACAAAAATGCTTTAAATTCGGTTAAATTTTTATAAAAACTCAGAATAAAAGTACCTAAATTTAAAAAACAATAAATAGTTATAAAAACATAGAATTATAGAAAGCATAAGAAGGACATACAAAATAAAAACAATAAAACGTTATAATTGGCTAAAAAAATAAAATATTACACCAATTTATTCTTATTTTTATCTCATTATTAGTGCATAAAGTAGTGCGCTAAATAATCGGAATAATACAACCCCCTAAAATGTCTAATTGATACAAATTTAGTGTCTTTTTGTTTTTCTTGAATAAATATTCTGCTTCTTAATGACTCAAACTAAACTTTTTCTTAAAAATTTGTCGCAAACCTTATCTTTATGCCACTTAAACTAACCTGATGTTTATTAAAGTGGGGGCGCGTATCAATAGTTTTCATGAGATAAAAAAATAAGATATTCAGGCACGCTTATTTACAAGCATAGGCTTGAATCAATAGAAGCAACAATAAACTAAAAATTAATCAAATATAAAAAAAGGTTAGCGTAATACGGATGAAAACAAGAACAATGAATCAAAAATAGAGGGAAATACAAAATATTCCTCCTCATTATGAAAAAATTATTAAAAAGCAGTTAAATGCCTTAATAAATTAATAGTATTGCAAACTCTATCACAAAAATCATCCGGGTAAGCCACTCGTACATAATGACTTTACACAGCTACCTAGAAGATTAGTCACTAACCAGAGGTGCCTAAATTGGGCGCTAATGAATCATTAGCTAGGCTGCTTAAACTATCTGTGACTGCTTGCTTCCGACGCAGTGCTTCTATGACGTACAATTTTGCAGGTCTCTATTTTATGTGAATGCAGGTGTAATGCCTAAATCTGGCCTCCCCCTCAGCCGTAAGACCGCGTGCCTCAACCTCTAACAACAATCGATCCGTACCCTGCTAGGCAGTAGTTTGTCAGTTTGGATCAATAGTGCAAAAAAAAACGGCACAAAAAAACCGGCTCATAGCCGGCTGTTTACACGTAATGCCGTGCCACTCTTTAAAAGAGCGACAAGGTATCAAGTGATAAGAGTCTAATATTAAGCTCTGAGCGCTTATATAGCGCCCCGTGCTACCAAATAGAGGCAAACTAAAGCAATAAACGCCTCACATCGCCCATGACGGTACTTAAATAAGTTAAGAATTTACCCGCATCGCTACCATTTACAGCTCGATGATCGTATGACAGGCTCAATGGTAACATCATGCGTGGCTGAAAGGCCGAACCATCCCATACCGGTTGCATACTGGCTTTAGAAACACCCAAAATACCAGCTTCCGTCGTGCTAACCATAGGCGTAAAGCCAGTACCGCCTATAGGGCCTAAGCTTGAGATAGTAAAACAGCCGCCTTGCATTTCGGCAGGCTTTAATTTGCCGTCACGCGCTTTACCGGCCAACTCGATAAGCTCTTTAGCAATTTGATAAATGCCTTTTTGGTCGACATTTTGAATAACAGGCACCATCAAACCACGCGGCGTATCCACGGCAACCGCAATGTGGATAAACTTCTTTTGGATGATGTGCTCACCATCATTATGCATGGCCACATTAAAGCTAGGATGCATTTGCAATGCGGTAGCAGCAGCTTTAATAATAAAGGGCATAGGGGTGAGCTTAACGCCTGATTTTTCAGCTTCAGCTTTCATACCTTTGCGGAAAGCTTCTACATCGGTAATATCGGCGTCATCAAACTGCGTGACACGCGGAATATTTAACCAGTTACGGGTCATGGCTTCGGCGGTTAATTGTTTGATTTTACTCATTTTAACGAGCTCTATCTCACCAAACTTTGCGTAATCCACCTCGGGGACAGGCGGAATACCCGAACCGCTAGTAATGCCACCATCAGCTGCGCGAGCTTTCATTACGCTATGCACAAAACCATGAACATCTTCAAATGATACACGATTGCGTGTACCTGTTCCTTTTACCTCAGTTAGGTCAACGCCCAACTGGCGAGCTAATTTACGCACAGCCGGCCCGGCATATACATCGCTAGAGGATACAACAACCTCGGTGCCAATCACTGGCGAGACTACAGGTGTCGCAACTTGAGATGCGTTAGATGCGGCGGGTACATTCGACGCAGCCTGTGGTACAGACGCCGCTTTAGTGGCTGTCGGTTCGGCCGCTGCTACAACTTCCATTTGCCCAATTACATCACCTTGACTGGCCTTATCACCGACCTTAATAGTCAACGCCGTTACCTTACCACTCGCAGGGGCAGGGATTTCCATACTCGCTTTATCTGACTCTAAAACAACTAGGCTATCACCTTCGGCTACCGTATCACCCACGGCTACACACACCTCAATCACATCAACGCCTTCGGCGCCGCCAATATCGGGAACCGGTATTTCTCGCACACTAGGTGTCGGTGTTACCGCACTAGAGGCTTGAGCGGCAGGAGCTGGCACTTCTGGGGCATCACCTTGTGTGGCCAGAACCAATACTGCGGTGCCTTCGCTGGCTTTTTCACCTTCTTTAAGGCTGATACTAACGACCTTACCATCAGCCGGTGATGGGATATCCATGCTAGCTTTATCCGACTCTAGCACAGCAATGCTGTCGCCTTCGCTGATGGTATCGCCAACGGCAACACAAATTTCAATAACATCAACATCTTCGGCACCACCAATATCGGGAATGACGACGGCGAGCTCGGCGCTGGATGAGGCTGTTGCTGGCGCTGAGCTGGCAGGTTCTGACGCAGTAACGGGTGCAGTCTCGGCAGCGCCTTCAATATCTAGCTCAAGCATCGGTGTGCCTTCGCTCACTTTATCACCTTCTTTCACCAATATGGTTTTGACCACGCCACCTTTGGGTGAAGGAATATCCATACTGGCTTTATCCGACTCCAACACCATAACTTCTTGGTCAACAGTAATGGTATCGCCAACGGCAATGCTAATTTCAATCACATCGACGCCTTCTGCGCCGCCAATGTCGGGAACATTAATTGTTTCAATAGCCACGTGTGCTTCTCCTATACGGTTAAGGGCTCGGCTTTTTCTGCATCTATGCCGTATTTAGCCATGGCCTCTACAACCACTTTTGCATCAATCTTACCTTGATCGGCCAACGCTTTAAGTGCGGTAATAGCTACGTAACGACTATCGACTTCAAAGAATTCACGCAATTTGCTACGCGCATCGCTTCGGCCAAACCCATCAGTGCCTAATACGTAATAATCACCAGGAATGTAGTTACGCAATTGCTCTGAGTAATTCTTAATGTAATCGGTCGAAATAATAAACGGGCCATCTTGTTTTTCGAGTGCCTGAGTCACATACGCCTTTTTAGCCGGCTGATCAGGGTGGAAGCGATTCCAACGCTCGACTGTTTGCGCTTCACGTGTTAACTCATTGGTGCTGGTCACACTCCAAACATCGGATTCCACGCCAAAGTCATCACGCAGTAACTGCGCAGCAGTTTCTACTTCACGTAAAATAGAACCTGCACCCATCAACTGCACGCGATGCTTGCCTTTAGGCGTTTTTTTGCCTTCTATAAGCTTGTAAATACCTTTAACAATGCCTTCTTCGGCACCTTCGGGCATGGCATGATGCTTGTAGTTTTCATTCATTGTGGTGATGTAATAAAAAACATTTTCTTTATCACCGTACATACGGCGCAAACCATCGGTAATAATAACGGCTAATTCAAAACCATAAGTGGGATCATACGTGCGGCAGTTAGGAATAGTATTTGCCATCACATGGCTATGACCATCTTGATGCTGTAAGCCTTCACCGTTGAGGGTGGTACGCCCAGCTGTAGCGCCAATTAAAAAACCACGCGCTTGAGCATCACCAGCCAACCACGCCAAGTCACCAATGCGCTGAAAACCAAACATCGAGTAATAAACATAAAACGGAACCATAGGCATTTTATAATTACTGTATGCCGTTGCTGCCGCAATCCAAGCCGACATAGCGCCCGCTTCGTTAATACCTTCTTCTAAAATTTGCCCCTTTTTATCTTCTTTGTAATACATAATTTGTTCATGATCATGCGGGGTGTACTGCTGCCCTGCCGAACTGTAAATTCCGAGCTGGCGGAACATACCTTCCATACCAAAAGTACGCGCTTCATCGGGCACGATGGGTACTAAGTTTTTACCCATTTTTTTATCTTTTGCTAAAGTCGATAAATAACGTACAAAAGCCTGTGTTGTTGAAATTTCACGGTCACCCGTTGATTTTAATAAAGAAGAGAACTTCTCTAACGCGGGAGTTTCAAGGGCCGTAAAATCACTCACACGCGAAGGCACATAACCATTTAATGCATCACGACGCGATTTAAGATAGAGGATTTCAGGTGAGTCTTCGGCCGGGCGGTAAAACGGCACTTCTTTTACCTGCTCGTCGGTAAGCGGTATACTAAAGCGATCACGAATACGCAATAAGTCTTCGGCGCCTAGTTTTTTAACGTTGTGTGAAATGTTAACCGACTCGCCACCCGCTGCTCCTAAACCATAGCCTTTAACCGTTTGCGCCAAAATCACAGTTGGCTGGCCTTTATGGTGGGTGGCCGCGTGATATGCTGCATACACTTTTTGCGGATCATGACCACCACGACTTAAATGCATAATATCGTCATCGCTCATATCTTCAACAAGCGCCAGTAGCTCTGGGTAGCGGCCAAAGAAATGTTTACGGGTATAAGCACCGCCGTTGGCTTTATAATTTTGCAACTCGCCATCCACCACTTCGTTCATGCGCTGCAACAACAAGCCGGTAGTATCTTTGGCCAGTAAGCGGTCCCAACCTTTACCCCAAACCACTTTGAGCACGTTCCAGCCTGCGCCGCGGAACATACCTTCTAATTCTTGAATAATTTTACCATTGCCACGCACAGGGCCATCTAGACGCTGAAGATTACAGTTAATGACAAAAATAAGGTTATCTAGACCTTCGCGGCCCGCAAGCGAAATAGCGCCTAAGCTTTCTGGTTCATCGCATTCGCCATCACCTAAAAAAGCCCACACTTTACGATCACCACGTGCTACAAGCTCGCGCGAGCTCATGTAGCGCATAAAATTAGCTTGATAAATAGCAGTGATAGGCCCTAAGCCCATTGACACGGTAGGGAACTGCCAGTAGTCGGGCATCAACCAAGGGTGCGGATAAGAAGACAACCCTTTGCCATCCACTTCACGACGGAAATTATTGAGCTGATCTTCGTCAATACGACCTTCGAGGAACGAGCGTGCATAAATACCCGGCGCAATGTGGCCTTGAAAGTAAACGCAGTCACCTAATTGATCGCCATTGTTACCACGGAAGAAATGATTAAAAGCAACATCATATAACGTTGCAGAAGAGGAAAAAGAAGAAATGTGACCACCGAGGCCATCATCATTATTAGCATTCGCGCGCACGACCGTGGCAATCGCATTCCAGCGAATTAACGAACGAATTTTACGCTCTAGTGCTAAGTCGCCAGGTATTTGTGCCTCTGCCGATACCGGAATAGTATTGCAGTAAGGTGTTCTAATCGCAGATGGCAGTTGAACGCCAGACTGAGTTGCCGCATTAGCTAGTTTTGCCAGCAAGTTGGCCGCTCGCTCAGAACCGCTGTGTTTAATCACAGATTCTAAAGCATCTAACCACTCTTGTGTTTCAAGAGTATCATTTTCCTCAAGCATTAAAGCCTCCTCATCCACTGCACCAACGTTGTGGGCACGTTTCAGTTAAGTCAAAACAAACCAAAATCGCTTTGGTTTATCGTTTAAATAAGGTATTGATGTGTCGTACAAATGCATACGATACAAACTCGAAAGCCACCAACTTTACGTCGGTGGAGTAGCTCTGGTGCCAGGAGGGTAATAGGCCAATGTGCCCGCTAATATAACCACAAAACCACCTTAACACCC
>NZ_LGAK01000033.1 GCF_001292705.1 Marinagarivorans algicola | reverse complement strand
TACAAATGCATACGATACAAACTCGAAAGCCACCAACTTTACGTCGGTGGAGTAGCTCTGGTGCCAGGAGGGTAATAGGCCAATGTGCCCGCTAATATAACCACAAAACCACCTTAACACCCATGAGCTACGGATTAAGGCGACACGATTCTACACAGATCAAATTCACATTTCTAGCTAAGCCGCTTACGCAGACAAAGCAAAACAGAGGCACCAAGACTAACAAAAACCGCCAAAACCTAGGGTTTTAGCGGTCTACAGAGACGTTAAGGGTACGTAACTGTCGTACTTTTGGCTTTAAAAGCTGAATAGTCTGTAATATGGTTTAGGGTCTCAAACGCTTCGCTTGGTTGTTTTTTGGCCTGTATTGTCTTGCCCGATACTGGCTTTGACTCGTTTAACGGCGCCTGACTTGAGAGGTGAATAGGGCCATTATCTCCCTGTAATACCGCGCTTTTTTTCGCGCGCTGATGATTCACTGAATACAATAATAAACCTTGTTCGCTGGCCATAAAACGTTGGTACCATTTTGCAAAAGCCTCAGGCTCCAACGACTCGACTGTTTTAATCAGCTTGGCCTTGCGATTAAACTGCGGGTCGTCATTGTTAATGCTCTGCCAGTATTCACTGGTTAGCTGACTTAAGTTTTTAGGCTCCTCACTTAATTGGCTCACAATTGCTAACTGATGCACATGAAATTGCGTTGCGAAGTCGGGGGTATATTCCGCTAAAAAAGCATCAATAGACTCTTTGATTTTTGCTACGCTCGTCTCTGGCGATTGCACTAAAAATACAATACCCGGCATTTGACGCACAGGGTAATAACTGCCAAACACAATGTAACCCAGTTGCTGCTGCGTACGTAATTGATAATAAAATGGCGCACTTAACGTTTGGGCCAGCATGCTCAATTGTGCCTGCTCAAGTAACGAGTTATTAGCGCCTTGCTTATACACCATTAGGGCATTATCTTTGTGATCAGCGCGAATATTAATCGCCTGCATACCTTGAATAGTTACAACTTTAGCCTGCGTTTTAGGCTCAAAGTTACGCCCTTTAACCAAAACTTTCTTCACCTGCTTAGCCATTTTCTCGGCTTGCTTTTGCTCTAAATTACCCGTGGTGAGCAGCGTAACCTCGCTTTGCTTAAAGAGTGCTTTGGTAAAACTAATCAGTTCTTCAGGTGTAATTGTCGTCAATTCTTCGGCTATTTGCTGTGACGGCCAATAAGGGGCGTAAATCGCTGCGGCCAAGTGCCCCATAATTTGACGATAAGGCGTCGCTTTCAGTTGATTGCGATAATGGCGCTCTAGCTGGTTTTTGATGGTTAATACTGCGTCGGTTTCGGTCAGCTTTGCCCGCCCTTTACTGAATAACTTTAAACGTTTAAGGGTGTAATCTAACAACTCATCTAAGCTATCACTGTAACCACTTAAACTAAAGTCTAGCCCTCGCGCTGTCGCACTCACACCAAAATTAGCACCTGCCATCGCCGCTGGATAAGTCACAGGATTTAAATCCGCTCGAACAACATCAGCCAATAGCGCAGCCAGCGCCCCATGGCGCGCGCTTTGCTCAACCCAAGCTGACTTTAAGCGAACACGCATAATAGCTTTAGGGACTTTAAAGTCAGTATTAGACGCATGCCACGCATTAAAACGCGCTTGCTGTATCGTTTGTACAGGCAGTGCATCATGATGCTTAGTGAGCTGTAAACTTTTTGGTACAAAGGTATTCTTTTTAGGTAAAGCGCGCTGTGAGCGTAGCGCTTTAGCCACCTTGTGCGTGGCTGGCTGGTAATGCGATTCTACTTTATAGGGAACTTGATACAAAGGTGTTTGGCTCAGCTCATCACCGGTGTGACGTTTACGTTGCGCATGAGCCGCTGCTTGGGCCGTTGGCTGCACCCCTGCCGCCACTTCGGGCGCGGTGACAATACGCAAAACATTCTCTCGCGCCAAATACCCTCCCAAGTATTTGATCAGTTTCTCATCAAACTCACCCCATCGATAATCCACACTAAATAGCAAGGTACTATCAATCGTATGCATTTTACCGGCTAAATGACTCACCTCTGTCATAACGTCACTGCGCTCTTTAAAGCGGAAATCGATTTCACCTAAATTTTTTAATTCATCAAAGCGCCACTGATCAATACCTTGCTTCAAAACATCATCAATGGTCTCAAAGACCAGCGTGTCGATTTGAGCAATATTTTTTAGGCCTTCAGGTGTTAAGCTCATGCTGATAGCAAAAATATCACCTGTGCGCCAGCCGCCACTAGTACCCGCCGAGAGCCCAGATGCCCAGCCTTGCTGTTGCAGTAACCACAGTAAACTGCCCTCACCTTCGTGCCCTAACAAAAAGCCTAAGTAACTCAGTGGTTTTTTCATCCACGCTGTGTTTTTAGGGAGCGCAAAGCGATAAGTCACCGATCGCACCTCGGTATTTGGCACAATACTGACAGAGGCAGGCAAAAAGTCTTCTGGATAGAGTTGCGCAGACTCAGGCGGGTGAAGCACATCAAAGTCTTTAATTTGACTAAACAGCGGTGTCACCAACGCCTTTAATTGTGCAATAGACTGCCGACCAGACACCACTAAACGCATATTGCTAGCAGCATAATACTGCTGGTAAAAGTCAACCAACGCCTTGCGCAATTCGCCATCTTTATTATGTAGAGAGTCTAAATTGCCGGTTCTAAAGCGCGATAACGGATGGCCTTTAAGCACTAATTGCCTTAACACATCTTCTTGTCGACGATATTCAGTACTGTATTTTGCCCTAAACTCTGAATGCACAGCGTTGCGTTCACGCTCGACATATTCTTCATTAAATAAAGGAGCAATAAAAAACTGCGCAAAGCGATCTAGGCCACCGGCTAGTTGGTCGGCTTTAATATCAAAAAAATAATTCGTGTGTTCAAGGCTAGTAAAGGCATTGTGAGTGCCGCCATGCTGCTGGATAAAGGCTTGATATTCTTTTGCATCAGGGTATTTTTGGGTACCCAAAAACAACATATGCTCTAAAAAATGGGCGAGCCCTGCACGCTCTAAAGGATCTTCTCCGCTACCCACATTAACATCTAGCGCAGCAGAAGCTTTATCGGCATTGGCATCACTGATTAATAAAACCGGTAGGTTATTAGGTAATACAAAATATTCAACCTGACGCGTATCGTTAGGACTTAGCTCTGGCTGTACGGATTGTACAGGGGTATCCAACGAGGGCTTTACGCTCACGTTATCCATCGCACTTTGAGCACTAGCCTCATTTAAAAGCCCAACCAACAATACAAAAAAAGTAGCCGAGCGCCTTATTTTTAGCGCTCCGAGTTTCAGTCGTGTTGCTCTCATAAATTTTGCTATGTGCATTGTCGCCTCAATGTATTGACTAAAGAATCTAAATATTGAACATCGTAGGACATAATCTGCCCTCAGGAGTTCTCAGTGAGAGATACTACACGGGATAAAGTCAGACGTGTAAAGTTGTTAATGTCATACACCAAAATTTACGCGTTTACGGGCTGCTTTTGAGCACACACTGACTATATAGCTCACACACTGACTATATAGCTCACACATTGCCTATATAACTCACACATCGCCTATATAGCTCTTTGTGCTAAAAATATGCGCATCAAAAACATTTAACGACTTATGAAAAAAATGTTTTCAGCGCCAGCGCTTTGGGTGTTACAATTTACGTGAGAGCCGCTGAGGGTGATTCCCTGAGCCGATAAACTTAATCCAGGAGCTCGCTAGCTTATCTTGTGTGCATGTCCGCTTGACGGAAAGCCTAATGGGTATCAGTGTTCTCCCACTTGAACCGTCGGGTTCAAGGCAAGATCCTTCAGTTGCTCTCGTTTTTACAGACGCATTCCTCTCAATATTTCTTAGCCCACTACAGGCTGCCCATGCCTAATGCTTGCGCTACGCGCGCGCTTATCCGCCAACAACGCCAAGCACTTTCTTACGCTCAGCAGCGCCTTGCCGCTCAGCAGCTCTGCATACATATTAGTCGTCACCCGAGCTTTCGCCGAGCCAATTGCATCAGCGCTTATATTGCTTCTGAGGGTGAAATTAGCCTAGCGCCATTGATAAAACTGGCTCACAAGCAAGGGAAAGCCTGTTACTTACCCGTTATTCAAAAAAGGCCTGCCATTGATCGCGCAGAAGCAACAAAGCTGATTATGCGATTTAGCTTATTTATGCCACACAGTAAGCTTGTTACTCGACGATTTGGCCTACTCGAGCCACAAAAAGTACGCCTGATGGCACTGGATAAGATGGATTTGATTTTATGCCCGCTTGTCGCCTTTGATCGACAAGGCCATAGAATTGGCATGGGGGGAGGGTTTTATGATCGCGCACTGAGCCGTATTTGCAGAACGCGTAAAAAACGCATTTGGGGTGTGGGTCATTACCTACAGCAACACCCTATCGTGCCAGCACCTTGGGATATAACACTCGATGGCGTATTCACCGATAACGGCGTCTTAACCGCACAAAAGCATTAATGCTCTTTTGTTCTTATCAGTGGCATCAACTATCAGCGGCATCAACGCCGCGCACTGCCAATAAAGTTTACGTATGCATAAGTGTTTACTGCCTACACAAGCTTCATAGCCGCTATGAAAACCACGATAAATTATATCTATATCAGTGATTTAGGAATTAGAAGCAAGGTAAAACTATTTATGCGTCACTGTAAAGCCACGTTGGTGTGGTGCAGGCGGAGCCTCAGGCTCATCAAATACACTCGACAAGCCTAAGCTGCTGAGTAATAAGCCCAGCACAAAAATAGTGATTGCAACGGTTAACACATCTACACGCATAGTGAATACAAGCCAGATAAATATACACTTAATAAAACAAGAAGCGCTTTTGATCGCTAGCCACAACAAAGACAAGCATAAAAGCGGATCTACTTTAACTCACTTATTGTGCACTTAATAGTCTCTCGTGGCACAAAAAATATCTAAATCGTTAAAGGCCATTTTATATGATACCGCGCCACACTTTAGATAACCCCATCATAAATAACTAAACTAAATCATTAACTTCATCCCATTTTTAACAACCTTTGATTGATAACGCCGTTAAAACGTCAATTTACCAACACGGCAATTCAGCTATTTTGACGCTAAAAGATACGCCAAATACCCAAGGTTATACACATTGTCTATTTACTTTAAGGTCGCACTAAAAAAGTCAACCACTTCTACTGCCTTGTCATGCTGATGCATAAATAAAAGCATAAATCACTGATTTATATGGCATTATCAATGTAGGTTGTTTTTTAAGCAATACGCTGAGAGCATTGGTATTACGGGGGTTTCACGCCGATAGGTGCATGCTATCCACCATGTTATCCACAGGTTTTGTGGAAAGTAGCCACATTAGTGTCACCTATTTGTCACAATGCGTTAGGAGTCAAGCGAAAAAAAACGTCATTTTTATACCGCATGACGCTTACCACTATTGACTTAGTTCAAGTCAATATAACTATCTCATGAAGTCAGTGTTTTTTTACCCCAATTGGGTGCTTGAGACCTTCATTAACCTTTTACAACAATCACTGCCCGTGAAACATCAATATTTAACACAGTCTTTATTTGAGAGGCCGCTGCGTTTACTGTAGAGTTAAGCGCCAAAGAGCATGACAAAATCGCTCACCCCTTCAGATCAATACGCGAAGATGGACATATTTTGACACTCGAGATAAACCCATGCATTGGTGCTTTCAATACTTCAAGCAAACTTTTAAGGACACACTGTGACGCATACTATGAGGAGACATACTTTGATGACGTACATAATGATATACCATTGGATAGGAAATAAAGGTCACGCTGTTGTGTACTGCGCTCCTTTACATCACTTACGTTTATTACACGCTGTACTGGCCATAACGCTGTGTTTTACCAGCTTCATTTGTTTTGCCAGTAGCGATAAAAACACGCTCTTTCGCGAGGCAAAATTAGCCTTAGCTGCCGCCAACTCAGCCAATGCCAATATTCTTGCGCCAAAAGGTTATAGCGAAGGCTCAAAATACTTTCAACGCGCCGAGGTACTATTTGCCAAGCAAAGAGCACTCAGTAAAATACAAAAAGAGCTCGCCAACGCACAAGTAGCGCTCAATCAAGCGTCTAAACATGCCGAATTGGCCCAGCTCACGCTTACTGCACCACTCAAAGCACGCAGTGACGCCAAAAGCGTGGATGCGCAGCGCTTGGCCGGTGATATATGGCGAGAAGCCGAAAAAGCATTATTAGAGGCGGCCACACGCCTAGAAGGCGGTAATTTAAAACGCGCCAAGCGCTTATCAAGCGATGCCGAACAGCACTATCGCACCGCCGAGCTCACTGCGATTAAGGCCAGTTATTTACAGGATGCTCGCCAGTTAATTAACAAGGCCAATGACGAAAAAGTCTATCGTTACACCCCAAAAACACTGCAAAAAGCCGAAGAGCTTCTTGCCCTAGCGGAAAAAGAACTGACCGAAAACCGCTACGACATTGATTACCCTCGCACTCTTGCCAAACAAGCGCGCTATGAAGCAAAGCATGCCTTAGCGCTGAGTGAATTAGTCAAAGCACTCGATCGCAGTACAATCACCCCCGAAGAATTTTTACTCAAGCTAGAGGCGCCCTTAATCAGTATTTCTAATGCACTCGATATGATCGCTAGCTTTGATGAAGGTTTTGACACAGTCGCGGATGATTTAGTCTCTAATATCGAAAGCTTACGCGCTGATGCTTATGAATTAGGTGAGCGGCGTAAAGAGCTTGCAAGACTAGAAAATGAAATGGCCAGTTTAGAGCAGCGTATGGGCATACAATCTCAACGCGTAGCCGAGCAAGAAGCGCAAAAAGAAAGCCTCAGAAAGCTCAACGATTTATTCAACCGCGACGAAGCCAGTGTCTTAACCGAAGGGCGCAATATTTTAATTAGAGCCGTAGGCTTAACCTTTAGCCCCGGCAGCGCTCAAATTAACAGCCAAAACTTTGCACTGCTGCAAAAGCTCAAAACCGCTATTGCCCTCTACCCTCGCTACACCCTACTTATTGAAGGCCACACAGACTCGTTTGGCAGCAATAGCGCCAACCTCAATTTATCGTTTGCGCGGGCCGAATCGGTCAAAGCCTACTTGCGTGCAAATATTGATAGCGCAAAAACGATAGAAGCCATTGGCTACGGTGAAACCCACCCTATTGCCAACAACGAAACCCAAGAAGGTCGCACACGCAATCGCCGTATTGATTTTGTTTTGCGTCCACCACTGTAATATTAATACTTGCTCTGCTCTCACCACCCACCAGTAAAGGAGGGCAGCGGCACGCTACATAACAGGCAGCGCGCTAATATCTAAAGCCTTCGCGGCCTCGTCGATTTTGTCATGCTCAGTGCCCTCGCGTATAAAGGGCACTACCCCTAGGCAAGGCGCAGGGAGCAAAGATTTCAATGTATTAATATTATCTTCTAAGTGCGGCATATCGCTATCGAGTACATTGGCCACCCAACCCGCCAGAGGTAAGCCATCGCGTAACACCGCCTCAGCGGTGAGCAGCGCATGGTTCAAGCACCCCAAGCGCATACCCACAACCAAAACCACAGGGCTATTTAAGTTTTTAGCCAAATCACTTAAGCGCTCACGCTCATTTAATGGTACACGCCAGCCTCCGGCGCCTTCAATGATGCACACGTCTGATTTTTGCATCAGCACACCTCGGCAAACCCCCTCGATACGCGTTACTTGCAAACGGCGCCCTTCAAGCGCGGCAGCAATATGTGGCGCACAAGCTTCAAGCAAGGCAATCGGGTTGACTTGGCTATAAGGCAATGCCGTGGTGGCGCACGCTTGCAGCAAAAGCGCATCACGATTGGTTAAGCCTTGCTCGGTAGGTTCACAACCGGCAGCCACCGGCTTTAAAGCACAGGTTGTTTTACCGGCTAACGCCAGCGCCTTTAATAATGCGCAAGCAATAAGGGTTTTACCGGCATCGGTATCGGTGCCCGTAATAAACAAAGGTTTTGCCATGGGTTTCTCACAAATAAGAGGAGCGATACTGCATTACTCATATTGCTCAACAATACTATCTTGCTAAGCCCATCCATCTTGCTAAGCTCACTCATTGGCCTCAGTAGAGTCCTGATGGGTGCAGAGAGATTAACAGTGCATAATAATATCTAAAATTCATTATAAGCCGTGATCAAAATACGCTAACCAGGCTTATATAAGACTAAATAAAAAACATCGTAGCTAGCCACAATAGGCGCTTTTTGACCTTCTTTTATTGGGTAGTTTTGCTCTAACTGCTGTAAGCGCGCGCGCGTCATCAAGCCCGCCGGCGCGTTCGTATGACTATTGTGCGCACCAATCGCCTTAAGCTCTTTGAGTAAAGGCATTAAGCTTGGGTAATCACACACCGCGGTTTGCTGAGTTAAGGTTGTCGCAAAGCCCGCATCTAAGCACGCTTGCTCTAACAACGCGCGGCTAGTAAACGCGTTCACATGCACGCATTCATCAACAGCCTGCCAAGCGGTTTTAAGCTCAGCCAGTGTTCCAGGCCCCAGCGTGGCAATAACGGCCCATCCGCCGGGCTTGAGTACACGATAAAGCTCATGCATTAATACCGCAGGCATTTCACACCACTGTATTGCCAAGCTGCTCATAATGCCATCAATACTCTGGCTGGCAATAGGGAGGCTTTCGGCATCGGCCGCAATATAACGCACCGCCTCACAGCGGCTACGCGAGCGAGCAAAGCGCAACATGCCCTGCGCGATATCAACCGCTAAGACATGTGCTGGCTGCCAATCGTTAAACACCCCTTGCGTTAAAGCACCCGTGCCGCAGCCAATATCTAAAACCACAGCATCCGTTGCACAAGGCAATTGCTTAAGCACTTGTTTGGCCACTGTTTTTTGTACTCGGGCAAACGCATCATAACGGCTTGCAGCCACACTAAAGGCCTCGGCAACTTTGCGTTTATTGAGCGCTTGCTGCTGATGTGTTTTGATAAAAATAGTAATCGCGCGCGCTATTTTTTGAGGCGCCTCTAAGGGTAAGCAATGGCTACTGTGCGCAAGGGTAAGTGCTTCGCCAAATTGCCCTAGCGGTGTTTGTGCAGGTACCAGCGCATCATGTTGCGCCAATACGTGCAATTGCGGCGGTTTTAAGTGCTTAAGAATATCGCGCGTATCTTGCTGTAACCATTCTAGGGTATGGCACCAAAGCGTATGCTGATGCGAACCCAATAAGGGTGCACTTGGTAGTAAAGCGCGTTGCGCGGCTCGGAGTTCGCGCACATTTTGGCCGCCAGTCGCCTGTAGCGTTACAAATCGCTTCAGTGTCAATGCCGGTTGTGTCGCAAAGTGCTGCTGAAACTGTATAAAATCGGCTTCTGGCATAGCGCTGGGCCAATCGCTTTGTGCCACAAAGCAAGGGTTACTGGCGATGGTTACCAACCCCGCAATGCTCAACCCTTGGGCTGCAAGTTGCTGGGCGAGCAATGCCGCCACCTGCCCACCCAAAGACCACCCCACTAAATAGGTTTGGTGTATCGGAACATTCAGCGCTTTAAGCTCAGTCACTAAATGTGCAACAAAATCATCACACGAGGGCACACTGGCGCACTCATCACCAAAGCCGGGTAAATCGACCGTGAACACGCCCATATTCACATGGTTGACCAGCGCCGACCAGACTTGTGCATTGGCCGCCCAACCATGAATACAAACCAGTATCGGCTCACCTTTTTTGGCCGTTTGTAACCTGCGCGTACTATTCATCGTTATGGCTCGCAGGAGGGGTCATCGTTTGGACTAACGCATGATCAAGCGCAGCAATCAGCGCCTCTATTTGACTGGCACTATGACTGGCGCTTAACGTAATACGCAAACGCGCTGTTCCTTTAGGTACGGTCGGCGGGCGTATCGCTCCCACCCAAAAACCCGCATCCATCAACGATTGCGCTACAGACATTGTTGTTTTTTCACAGCCTAAAATAATCGGCTGAATCGCTGTTTGTGAGGGCAGTAACGTCACCTGCTGCCAATGCGCGCTGTGCTGGCAATGCGCGGCAATCCGAGTCGTAAAAATCGCAATATTACTGTTAAGTGCCGCCCTTAACGTTTTACTGTGCGCAATAAGCTGTAGGCTTTGCAAGTTTGCTGCCGCAACAGCAGGTGGCAATGCCGTGGTATAAATATACGGCCGCGCAAACTGTATCAGCGTTTCAATCAGCGCCTCGCTACCCGCAATAAAAGCGCCAAAGCCGCCCACTGCTTTGCCAAGCGTTCCCATATACACAGGAACATCGCGCTCGGTTAAGCCTGCCGCTTGCACACTGCCTGCACCTTGATCGCCCAGACAACCAAAGCCATGGGCGTCATCAACCACAAAAACAGCATGATACTTTTGGCATAGTGCAGCAATAGAGCCTAAAGGCGCGCAATTGCCATCCATGCTAAAAACGCCATCACTGACCACCAATGAATGCGGTGGCGCCTTTTGCAGCAGCTGCTCTAAGTGCGCTAAATCGCAATGGCGATAGCGGATAAACTGCTTAACGCCGTTTTTAGCCGCCGCCAGCTGACACGCATCAATAATGGATGCGTGGTTAAGCTTATCGCATAAAATATGCTGCGTTTTACCCGCTAGCGCCGTAATAAGGCCGACGTTAGCCATATAGCCGGTCGACAATAACAAGGCTCGAGCACGACCGGTCATTTGAGCCAGTGCTTGCTCGAGTGTATGATGGTAATGACTGTGACCACTGACTAAATGCGAGGCACCACTGCCTACACCAAATTCATGCAATGCTTGACCCGCAGCAGCTTTGACTTTGGGATGCACACTTAAACCGAGATAGTCATTACTACAAAAATTAACCACCGGCATCGTATGATCCACTAACTGCTGCCCCAAAGATGTCTGATGGGCAATCGTGTTGCGCTGGCGATACCAGTTAGCGGCCTTTTGCTGCGCCAGCCGGCTTTGCAGGTGTTGTTCAAAATTCACGCTTTCACTGCTCACAAGGGCAATTAACTCACTTCAAAAAAAGCCGCGTTAGCTGGCGTATTCTGTGTTTTTGGCTCAAAAGTTTGCACGGCAGGCGTAACTTTTTGATCGGCGCTTTTATTATCAACAAAAGCTTCTGGTTCTATGCCTAAGCGAGTAAATAACTGTCGATCAGAGTGCGCTTCGGGGTTGGCTGTGGTTAAGAGTTTTTCGCCATAAAAAATAGAGTTAGCACCAGCAAAAAAGGCCAGCGCTTGCATTTGATCGTTCATGGTTTCACGCCCCGCCGATAAACGTACATGTGAAGCGGCCATCATGATGCGCGCCACAGCAATGGTACGAATAAACTCAAAAGGGTCTAAATCCTCTTCGTTCTCTAACGGCGTACCCGCGACCTTCACCAACATGTTAATAGGGACTGACTCCGGATGATCTTCTAAATTGGCGAGCTCAACTAATAAACCCGCGCGATCTTTTTGCTCTTCGCCCATACCCACAATGCCGCCGCAGCATACTTTCATGCCCGCCTCTCGCACATTGGCTAAGGTGTTAAGGCGGTCTTGATAGTTACGAGTCGTAATAATACAGCCGTAATATTCTGGCGAGGTATCGAGATTGTGATTGTAATAATCTAGGCCTGCATCGGCGAGCTGCTTGGCTTGATTCTTATCAATCATGCCGAGTGTCATACAAGTTTCTAAGCCTAGCGATTTCACCTCTTTAACCATGTCGGTGACGATATCCATATCGCGACCGTTGGGTGAACGCCACGCTGCGCCCATGCAAAAGCGTGTGGCGCCTTTTGCCTTGGCTTGCTTTGCTTCATCGACCACTTTTTGCACAGCCATCAGCTTTTCACGCTCGAGCCCCGTGTTATAGCGTGAGGCTTGCGGACAGTAGGCGCAATCTTCAGGGCAGGAGCCCGTTTTAATTGAACAAAGCGTACTAACCTGAACTTGGTTGGGGTTAAAAAAGCGGCGATGGATAGTGTGCGCTTGAAAGATTAGATCGTTAAATGGCAAATTAAACAAAGCAACCACTTCTTCGCGGTTCCAGTCGTGGCGGAGTAAATGAGCAGTCTCTGACATGGGTAAAGTCTCAAAAAGATCAAACAAATGGAGCTACTAAATTAGTACCAAACAATAAATATCGCAGACAACAAATATCGCAGACAACAAGTATCAAAGTAGTACTAAGCACGCATGAACGGCTTACTGAGATAGCAAAGCCACCTCAAGCATCCGAAATAATGCTGCCATAGTAATTGGCTTGCAGACGCTGTCAACTTTTGAGAAGGATTTAAGTTTACTAATTATGCTGCACTCCACACTTAAGCCCCTCATCACCCCCTTATTGGACTCATTAGTCGATAATACGCTTCACAGCCTAGCGCTTATGCCACGGTGCTATCTGTGTGGCACGGCCTGTCAACGATATTGGGCGCTGTGTAATAACTGCCACCAAGCATTACCCGTCATCCCAAAAGGTTGCCCTATCTGTGCAATAGCACTCGACAACAACGCAAGCTGCGGGGATTGCCTCAAAAACCCTAAGCCCTATATTGCCAGCTATTGCTCACTCAGCTATCAAAACCCTGTAAGTTACTTAATTCATGCTTTTAAGCATCAAAATGCATGGGCTATTGGTCAGCATTTATGCCAACACTGGCTTCATCATAACAACGCAACAATTGAGCGGGTTCAACACCAAACCAATACTCTGATTGTTCCTGTCCCCAGCCACAAGAAGCCTATTATGTCACGGGGCTACACGCCAGCGAGTTATATTGCACAGTACTTAGCCCGCACGACTCGTTTACCCTACGCCTACTTGTTGCGCAGCCACCTACACACGGCACAAAAAAGCCTCAATCGCGCCGAGCGTCTACGTAATTTAACCGGTATGTTTTTTACCGCCGACCACAGTAGCAAAAACTCATTATGCGAAGGGCAGCATGTTGTTTTAGTCGACGATGTTATTACCAGCTGCGCAACGGCTATCGCGGCCAGTCAAACCCTACTGCAGGCCGGCGCTCGCAGTGTTGAAGTGTGGGCCATTGCACGTACACCGATGCATTAACACATTATTGCAATGATGCAGTTGAGCAGTTGAGCAGTTGAGCAGTTGAGCAGTTGAGCAGTTGAGCAGTTGAGCAGTATTTGGTAGCGCTAAAAACACTCACCTAGTAGAGTACTAGTCGATTATTTTGCGGGAATTCAGATGGCTTATGGGACTTGGTTAATCCTTAATGAGCTACCCAGTTCGCTATCTCTGAATCATTACTTTGCTGATAAATATGCGCTTTGAGGTACGCACTTGGAAACAGCCTTATCACCTAAAAGAGTGGATACATTAAAGGTTGCTTTTCAAGTAGTTCAATCACAACCAAAACGTTGACGACAGCTAAATCATTCGCGCGCCACATGCTCTCACCCATGCTATAAATGAGCTGATAATTTATATTCGACGTGATAGCCTTGCCGCTTATGCCTGAATAAAAGCGAAAGACTCCCTTTATAAACTCAAAAAAAGTACTGAATGTTTTAGATTGTGTACCTTTCATAGGCAAAGCCGTAGTTATTTATGCAATCAAATACTCAAACCAAAGACACCCTTTTGAGTGCACCGCCGATAACAGCCTCGACAATTTAACTCTATGCCAATAATATCAACCACACTTGTATTTATGCTCGGAGCAAGTCACTTACTCGGCATGGTTATGAGCGGGCAAGAGGCTATCACCCTGTTTCCTTTTAGCCCACCTATGAGTCTTAGCAGTAGTATTGCTTTTATTGCGCTATCGACAGCGCTTGGGTTTAAAAAAAACAACCATATAAATTTGAGTCACTTATGTATTTGGTTAACATTAGCCAGTATTCCTATTAGTTTTTTACTGCATAGCGTAGGCCCATCGCCTTACTTTACGATTTTGCCTAGCGCAGCCATTTTAAATAGTTTGTGCCTTGCACTGATATGCTTTTTAACACTGAATAACCGAACACTCACTCGTACCCATATCCACTTATACGATAGTGCACTCACGCTCTACACCCTGATTCCACTTCTAACATTATTTAGCTATATTTTTGACCCTAGTGCAATGTATAACAATTATGCCAAATGGGTATTACCCGTGCCCACTGCGCTGGGGTACCTTTTACTATTTTACGCGCTTGTCAGCCAAACATACGGCAAGGGTGCAGCAGGCTTAATCACTAGCAAAAGTCACTATGCCAAGAACTTCCAACGATTATTTACTTTGGTACTGGTTATCCCGCTCAGCATTGGCTCGGGCTTGGCTTTAGCGGTAGATTTTGGCTATTTACGGGCCGGTTTTGGCGCGGCTATATTCTGTTTGCTCTCGACCTTAATTATTGCTGCCGTACTGGCTAACAATGCCATCGTACAATCAACTTGGCTTAAAAAACTTCTGCGCGAGCAACAAAGAAATGATGATTTACAACAACATATCGGCGAAGTGTTAGAGCTTTCACCCGATGCTATTTTATTGCTCAACAATAGACTGGATGTCTTACATGCAAACAAAGGGGCCGCACGTTTATTTGGCTGGGAGCAAAGCGCTTTACAACACAGTAACTTTGGCACCCTTGTGCCTAGTGAGCACTACCTGCGCTTTGAGCGTTTATTTCAGCGTTTTTTTCGTTCATCGCGTTTATCACTTACGCGTAACCGCCCGATTAACGTCACCATTACTAATCGCTTAGGCGATAAAATACCCGTATCGCTTAATTTAAGTAAACGTCAGGCAAAAGGCGCTTCGCATTTAGTTGCCGTGCTACGCAATAATAGTGACAACGCCAACATCATATCCAACCTACAACAACAAATTAAAATTGATGAGCTCACAGGAGCCGGCAGTCGTGTAGCATTTAATGAATACTGCCAAAAAGTCACACGCACTCAACGCAAAATAGAAGATTTAATTGCCGTATTAATTATCGACATTGATAATTTTAAAAGTATTAATGACACCTATGGACATCCGACAGGTGATAGAGTGCTGCAAACCTTTAGCTACACAACACAACACTGCCTGCGTACAACAGATAAGTTATTCCGTATTGGTGGTGAAGAGTTTGCTGTCATTGCAACACATATTAATGCCGAACAAGCACAATTACTCGCCGACCGTATACGGACTATTATAAAAGCCAAACCTATGGTTGCAGGCCATAACAAACTGTATGCTACGTGCAGTATTGGCGTATGCTTATGCCGACCGCGCAACATTCAACGTGCTATAACCGATGCTGACAAAGCACTTTACCAAGCCAAGCAAGAGGGTAAAGATCGCATCATAATTATCGATACTCAAAATGACCGACATCAATAATAACCTCACTGATAAGCCAGCACACTGGTATGTTTACCTTGTGCGCTGCCACGATAACTCTCTATATTGCGGCGTTACTACCGATGTAAAACGCCGTGTGCTAGAGCATAATTATTGTAATAAAAAAGCCGCAAAATATACCCGTGCACGCAGGCCGGTACACCTTGTACATTACGTATTGTGCAATAGTAAAGTAGCCGCCTACAAACAGGAGTACGCACTTAAACGCTTGAGTAAAAAAGAAAAAGAGCGCTTAATCACATATTAAAGTGGCATCTCATACATTAAGCCACAACCTAATCATTTAACAAATAATTGAGAATATTATGGGGCGAATACATTTTATTGGTGGTGAAAAAGGCGGTGTTGGTAAATCACTCACCTCACGACTATTGGCGCAGTATATTATTGATAGTAAAAAAACTTTTATTGGCTTTGATACAGACCGCTCACACAACACTTTTTCACGCTTTTATAGTGACTTTACTCGCCCTATTTTTGTCGATGATTACGACAGCTTAGACAATATTATTACGGCTGCCGAGCAAAATCCCAGCGCTAATATTATTGTAGATCTTGCGGCACAAACAGCCCGCCATTTACATAAATGGGTCGAAGACAGTGATGTTTTTGGGATTTTTGATAGCCTAGGCTTTGATGTTTTTATGTGGCATGTCATGGATGACGGCGCCGACTCTGCTCGCCTGCTCCATACGCTACTCAATACCTTAACCCAAAGTAGCTTACAGTTAGTAGTGGTTAAAAATTTAGGTCGTGGCGAACACTTTGAATGCTTTGAAGAATCTGCCATTTGTGAAAACGCGATAAAACTCGGGGCTCACATCATTGAATTGCCTGCACTGCATGCGCGACTCACCCAAAAAGTTGACTTTAATAACAGTAGCTTTTGGGCGGCTGCAAACAATATCAACATTATGACACTTACCGAACGCCACCGCGTAAAAGTCTGGCTTAAGACGATTTATCAAGCGCTCGATAGCGTACTCAACCATAATACTGATATTGCAAGCAGCACGGTATTTACAACCGAATAAATAAGGCTAGCCCAATATTTGAGGCTCCCTTTCAAGGGTAATCCCAAAGCGTTGCCGTATGGTACTGGTAATAAAATCACTGGCATCTAATACGGCATTTAAAGGCTTCTTGTTAGGATTGGTTAATACCAAAGCTTGCCTGTCATGTACTTTTAAACCTTCGATATCAGCACCTTTTAGCTCCGCTTTATCAATCAGCCAAGCGGCGGGAATTTTAATAGTACCGTCAGGTTGTAAATAATGCGGAACTTCGCAAGCCCATTTATCACGAGCCAAAGCGCTTAACTGCTCAAACGTACGAGCATCAATAATGGGGTTTTTAAAAAAGCTACCACTATTGGGTATTTGTTGAGGATTCGGCAGCTTGCTGTTGCGCTGTTTACACACCTCTTCAAATATTAACTGTGCGCTCACAGGCTTTGACTTAAAGTGATCAGCTAAAGGCTTGTAGTGGATTATAGGGCAAGCCTGTGTACTCAGGCGAAGAGTGATTTGCGTAATCACCGCTCGGCCTTTGAGTGTCCGTTTAAAAATGCTGTCTCGATAAGCTAGCTCACATTGCGCCGCACTAAAAGTATGGTAGAGGCCCGTATTGCAATCTAACCACTTAACTGTATCCAGTACATCTGCCAACTCAACCCCATACGCACCAATATTTTGGATAGGCGCTGCGCCTACACACCCTGGAATTAGCGCTAAGTTTTCTAGTCCAAAATAGCCATTGGCTAAGCTCCAAATGACTAATTTATGCCAATTTTCACCGGCATTGACAGTCACTAAAACCTCATGAGCGCCAGCCTTTCCTACCTCGCTTTTTACCTCAATGCCCTTTAAGGCAGGTACCAATACCAGACCGTGAATATAAGGCGGACACAACACATTACTGCCGCCACCTAAAATATGGAGGGCCAAATGATGCTGTTGGGCCGTCTTAATGGCGCTTTCAAGCTCAGTCTCGTTATTGGCAGCAATAAAATGCTCCGCGCGACACGGCATGCCCATCGTATTTAAATGACTAATATCAAACTGGTGTTTAAAGTGAGAAAGCAACATACAATTATTACATTAGTTCAAAGACTGCGTATTGACTCATCACGCTACTGATCACGATTTTTTATCCATCAGAAACGCCAGTAAGCCCTCACTGGCATCTTCGACTAAATCTAATACACGCTCAAAACCCTCTTCACCACCATGGTAAGGGTCGGGAACTTCAGTTTCACGGTCTTTGGCAAAATCTAAAAACAACCCCAAATGTCCCGTAAAATGGCTTGGGCATAGTTCACGTAAGTCTTCTAAGTTGCTATTGTCCATGGCCAAAATCACATCAAACTCATCAAAGTCTTGTACTATAACTTGGCGGGCACGTAAATGATTTAATGCGTAACCGCGCTTATGCGCTGCTTGTATACTGCGGCTATCAGGTGCTTTACCGGAGTGCCAATTTGCGGTACCCGCAGAATCAACCACAATACGCTGCCCTAAAGCACGCCGCGCAATTAACTGCTCAAAAACACCGTGCGCAGTTGGTGAGCGACAAATATTGCCCAAACACACAAATAAGACTTTTTGTGATTTCATCATAACCTCTTTACTATGGCAGGAGTGGAACTAGGGACTGGAATGGAACTAAGCGCTGTAATGGAACTAAGGGCTAAAATGGAATTAAGCCTTTGCGCAAATGACATTAAACCCCAAAATGATATTAAGCCCCAAGTAGTGCCTTTACGCGCTCAACATCTTCTTGTGTATCGACACCGGCTGGTACTTCCCGGCAAGCTTTCGCTACATGAATACGCTGCCCATTCGCCAAAATACGTAGCTGCTCTAGCTTTTCCATGACTTCAAGCTGCGCCATAGGCCACTCAATAAATTGGTGCAGTAAACCCACACGATACCCATAAATACCAATATGGCGCATAGCACCGCTGACAATAGCACTGGGCGGCTTCACCTCTCCCAAAAGGCTGTATGAATCGCGCACCCAAGGCATAGGCGCACGCGAGAAATACAAGGCTAATCCATTGTTATCGACCACCACTTTCACCGCGTTAGGGTCAAATAACTGCTGAGTATCATGAATAGGCCAGCTTAATGTTGAGGCGCTTGCTGACTTATTTGCGGCTAAATTATTCGCAACTTGGTTGATCACTGCAGGCGGTATTAACGGCTCATCCCCTTGAACATTCACTATAATTTGATCTGATGACCACTGATGTATAGCGGCCACTTCTTGCAAACGGTCGGTACCGGAATCATGGTCGTTACGGGTCATACATACATTACCGCCAAAAGCCTTAACCGCGGCTTCAATGCGCTGATCATCGGTAGCAACGAGTACTTGGCTAGCCTCACTTTGACACGCAGCACGGTATACGTGCTCAATCATAGGCAAACCGGCAAATGTCATTAAGGGTTTACCTTCTAGACGTGTTGACGCATAACGCGCCGGAATAACAACGATGAAACTCATAAAATTCTCACTTTTGAGGCGTAACAATGACCGGCTTGGTAGATTCAAACATCTCACAATGCTGAATGATACGATGCAATAAATCTTGCGGCAAATCGGCTTCAACACTGAGGTACCACCAATTTTCTTCAGCAAAGTGCTGGCACTTAATGGCATCTTTTGCAGTCATAACAACGGGCAAACCATTGGCGAGGGCAAAGTCTTGCGCACTAAAAGCATGGTGGTCAGGGAAGCTCTGCGGTTTGAAAAAAACCTCTAAGCGTTGTAGAGTCTTAAAAAAACGTGCAGGATTACCAATGCCGGCCACCGCTAACACACGCTGCTTAGTGCCTGTTTCGCCTCGCCAAGGCAATGCCGTTAATGCTTGGCATAAACCCGTTTTTACATTCACCCAGCCAGCGGGTTTTAAAGAGAAAGCGTTGTTGCTCGATGCTAACTCGCTCTGCTCAGAGCTGTTATTTAGTACATAATCCACTGAGTTTAAGCGCTCAGGTAGCTCACGCAAAGGGCCGACAGGCAAGCACCAACCGTTGCCCGTACCGCGGTTAGCATCTTGTACAACCAACTCAAAACTACGCCCCATTTTATAATGCTGCAGGCCATCATCAGCCAATATCACATTACAGCCGGCATATTCAGCCGCTTTTACTGCCGCCACACGATCAGTGGCGATCCACACAGGGCAATCGCTTTTTTGAGCAATTAATACAGGCTCATCACCGTAAGTATGTGCATCTGCGCCAAAAGGCAGCGCATGAACTAGGCCATCAGTAGTCATACTCGCACCATAACCGCGTGAGACAATGCCCGGCATAAAGCCGGCGTCTTTTAAGGCTTTAGCTAGCGCAATAATGACCGGCGTTTTACCGGTACCCCCAACTGCAATATTACCCACAACGATCACAGGACAAGCAGCCTTGTAAGCCTTGTGTTGCTGGTACTTTTTACGTAGCCGACTCACGCCTAAAAATACACCGCTCAATGGCGCTAAAGCATAGAGCCATGTGGGTTTGCTATACCATTGACGTTCGACCGAGTGTTGAATTTTTTGCAATCTACTCACTGTATAAAACCTAACGTGGATTCGTTGTTGACAGAATGCTGGGCCCAAAAAAATACGCCACATAAAGTGGCGTATTAGCGGTTATTTTTAGGTGCTCATAGCCGACAATTGGTCCAATTACTCCCCTTCGGGTCTTTTGGTTGTCATTGTGATATTCACAAAACCTACGCGCCCTGCAACATCCATAGCGGTGACAACAGCCTGATAGCTCACATTGGCATCGGCGGTAATCACAAAAGGAACTTTATCTTTTTGCAAACCGGTACCAACGGCTTCGAGTCCCGCCATCAAAGTATTTAATTTTGAATTCACCAAGGGTTTACCATTAATTGAGTAACCACCTTGCGCATCAATGAGCACCTCAATTTTGTCGACAAGTTCAGGTAGAGGTTCGCCCTCAGCTTGAGGGAGGTCGAGCTTTAGGTGAGTTTCTTTGGTAAAAGTCGTCGATACCATAAAAAAGATCAGTAACAAAAACACCACATCAATCAGCGGTGTTAAGTTGATCTCTTCTTGATGATTGGTTTGCCTTCTAAATTGCATAGCGGCCTCGCTTAAGCTTGCTTTAAGTCTACGCGACGGTCGTTATGTAATACGTCCACGAGTTTGACGGCATCTTGCTCCATCGCAACCACTAAAGCATCGAGACGGCGCAAAAAGAAGCGATGACTAATCATCGCAGGGATTGCCACACCCAAGCCTGCTGCCGTAGTCAATAATGCTTGTGATATGCCGCCGGCTAAAACGCCAGCATTACCCGTGCCTTCTAGCATAATCGCAGCAAACACCTTAATCATGCCAAGCACTGTACCTAATAAACCCAGTAAAGGGGTCACAGCAGCAATAGTGCCTAAAATAGCTAGGTAGCGCTCCAATTCATGGACTACTTGGCTTGCGGCCTCTTGAATACTGTCTTTCATCACATCGCGTCCATGGCGTGAATTAGATAAACCTGCAGCCAGGATGCGGCCTAACGGCGAAGAAGAGCGCAGCTCTTTGAGCTCATCGGCACTCATTTTGTTTTTTTGGATTTTAGCCCAGACGTCACCCAGCTGGTTACGTGGTGCGATTTTTTTGGGGCTAAGCGTCCAAAAACGCTCTACAGAAATAGCAATTACAGCAACAGAACACAATGCAAGCGGGAACATTAGCCAGCCGCCGGCAGCAAAGATATTTTCCACCAGACACTCCTAAGGGGTCATTATTATTGGTCGCGTATCATACCCGATTTTTTTACTCGGGTTACTACCGAATACGTTTACTATCAAATAACTCTTATTTACCTCTCAATAATAATTAAACAAGGTCAATAAGCGCTGATTAATGCCATATTTTAGGATTCACTAAACGCTCGGCTTGCACTGTCATTTGACCTTCAGTGTTAACGATAAAGCTCACCGCGCCATGCTCTGCGGTATTCCATACCTTAGCATCCAGCGCCTGATAACGCGCAATAACATCGGCATGCGGATGACCATAACGGCTTTTAAAGCCCGCACTCACTACAATATGGCGCGGTTTTAACGCACGTAAAAAAGCACTGCTCGAAGAGGTTTTACTACCGTGATGCGGTGCAATCAAGACGTCGACCGATGGTAATATTTGTTGCCTAAGCAGTGCCTGCTCTACAGTTTTATCAATATCACCGGGCAGCAAAAAGACCCACCCAGCATACTCAATCAGCAGAACACACGAACGATTATTACTTGAAACAGGCTTAACCTCCGCTATAACTCCCTGAGGGTGATTGCGCTGAGGCCACAATACCGTGTAGCGCGCATCACCCCATTGCCAGTGCTGCCCGGCATAGCAAGGCTTGGCCTGCTGGGGTAAACCATTAAAGTGCTCACCGCTCCAAAGCGCGACAGGATCAAAATACTGTAATAAGGGTGCTAAGCCACCTTTGTGATCGGCATCGCCATGACTCACCATGATAGCCATGCGGTTAATCGCATTGCGCCTCAAGTAAGGCGCAATAATCTGTGCGCCAGCATTAAAGCGCTCACCGAATGCCGCGCCAGTATCAAATATTAAGGCCGGTGCACGCGGCGTGTTCGTGACTACCGCTAAGCCTTGCCCTACATCTAAAACGGTCATTTTAAAGTGCTTAGGCTTGTGCTCGCCACCAAAGAGCAATAGCGCCAATATCGCTAAGGTGCCAACAGGCAAAGCGTTACTGCGTGGCAACACAATAAAGACACAGCTAATGAAGAGCAAGGCCAATCCAACCACAGCCCACAACCCCTCAAAAGCAAAACTTGGCCAGAGTAAACCGGCGGGCCAATGTGCCAACTGAGTCAGTCCCCACCAAAACCCATCAAATGCGCCTCCAAGTAGTCGTAGTAAAGGCTCACCAAGAGGCGTAAAACTGACGGGGATCCACAGTAACAAACCAGGTACAAATACGAGTGCCACCAAAGGTACAGCAATCATATTCGCTATCGGCGACAACCCGCTCGCCGGAAAACCCAATAACCATAAAGGTAAACACATGGCCAGTGAGAGTAATCCCTGCATCGCTATCCCAAGGCCCACTCGTTGGCGCCACAGCGCAAACTTTTGTCTGCTTGGGCTCAGTTCATCATAAGCGGCACTGCGCGCATATAAATAACCATTAAATTTGAGCAGCAATAACGTGACTGCCGCAAACGATAGCCAAAACCCAGCTTGCAGCCAAGCAAAGGGCTCACTCCAAGCCACCAGCAATAAGGCTAAAGACAATAAATGGCTAGGGGCAAATCGCACCCCCAAACTCCAAGCAATATTAAGCAATACCACCGCTATTAGTGCTCGGCGTGTAGGCACGGCAAAGCCTGCCAGTAAGGCATAACCTGCAGCAAAGCTTATGGCCATCAGCGCGGGCAACAACCGGTACCCCCATACGCTCGCCTTGCTATAACAGTAACGGCTTATACTCCACAACCCTAAGCGGTGTATAAACAAGCCGATGGCAAAGCCAATAGCGGCTACCAAGCCCACATGCAAACCCGAAATAGCCATTAAATGCACCGTCCCTGTTGCCTGTAATACTTGCCAGTCATCCGTATTGAGTTCATCACGAGAACCCAGCAATAACGCCTTAAAAAAGCGCATGCTATGCATAACAGGCCCTTCGCTAGGCAAAGCACTTAACTGTGCAGATAGGTGTTGGCGCAATCGCATGAGTACGCTTAGCGGCTGGGTCGCCACCCATCGCGTTGTTGGGTCGGTGCTCAAGTAGCCTGTTGCGCTATACCCTTGCGCCAATAGCCAAGCAGCGTAATCAAAACCTCCTGGATTAGACAACCCGCGAGGTCGGCGCAAAGTGACTTCGGCTTGCCACCGCTGCCCCACAACCAAGCGCGGCGGCAATGATGCTGTTGAATGGTACCAACTAAGACGCACTTTTTTACCGGCAAAGCGATAGCCCGACATGGTTGACGCCACAGGCTCGCCCCCGAGTAATACGGCCTCAAATTGCTGATAACGTGAGCTCTGGGCCCCCATATGTGTGATAACAAACTGCACAGGGATACGTTGCTTATCGAGCGTATGAGGTAAAACATTCGCCATAAGTGCTTGTAATTGCCACACTCCCACAGCCGCTGCAACGCTAAAAATAGCACTGTATAGCAGCGCAGTTTTTATGCATCGATGCATACGACCCCGATGCGCCAAAGCAACCGCGAGCCCCAAACACCCTGCTAATATGCCCCAAAAGCTCGGCAATGCCGAATAGAGTACGACATGACCTAAACCGCCAGCTGCGGCGAGCACCTTTAACAAAAAAACACCTCAAACACCCAAAAGCTCTTAAACATCCAGCACTCCCTGTTTTATTTGTTGAGTCATGACTCCAATTGCCGCTAGGCGGTTACTCCCTTTAGCGGCATAATGACGCACCTTTACGGAAGTTTTATTTAGCTTCTATACTTAAAGCTTGATGTTAATAGCGCGAAGCCCATGCCACGGAAGTTATTCAAACGCTGGTCACCTGACCCTAACACTCTAAAAACTAGCCGACGCCTGCGTTTTTTGGGTAAGCTTTTACACGACCCTAACCTTTTCCATATGACGCGCTTTTCGGTCTCTAGCGCGTGCTTTTTTGGTTTATTCATTGGTTTTTTTCCTTTACCCGTAGGTCATATTCCAGCCATCGCTATTTTAGCGCTATGGCTACGCTTTAATCTTCCTATTGCACTAGCGTGCGTGATGGTGAGTAACCCACTGACGTTTCCTTTTATTTACTATAGCGCGTATGTGACCGGTAGTTGGATGTTACAAATGCCTATTGCCGATATTACCTTCCAAGCGAATTGGGCTTGGTTTAAAAGCTTTTTAGCTGAAGCTTGGCTCCCCTTTGTCGTCGGCAGCTTTAGTTTTGGTATTGGCTTTGGCGGACTAAGCTATTTGGCGGTGCAATGGTTATGGCGCTGGCAAGTTATTAGCCGCTGGCAAGCGCGCCGTAAAAATAAACCGCACACTTTTTAGTCTCGCCAGATTAACCTCCGTGTATTAACCTCGAGCATCAATACATAGCTTATGCATCTGTATTAAATAACTATTTGTATGCTCTCATTATTGACTCCCTTAGCGAAATTCGTAAGCCCTCATCACTGCACAGTGCAATGCTTTAAAGGCCTCCGCTAAGGCAACCGACTCAAACCGTTTAAGGCCTCAGCTATGCCCCAAAGCCCCATAGTTATTTTCGACTTCGAAACCACCGGACTATCCCCCAAGCAAGGCGATCGCGTTATAGAGGTGGGGGCTGTACGTATAGAAGGCGATAAAATTATCGAGCGTTTTAGCGCACTGATGAACCCCCACTTTGCCATCTCCCCTTTTATCGCGCGCTACACCGGCATTACCAATGCCATGCTTGCGACGGCACAACCCATTTATCAACAAATGAGTCGTTTTCACACCTTTATTAAAGGCGCTCAATTAATTGCCCATAACGCCAGCTTTGATAAACGCTTTTTAGATGCCGAACTAGCAGAGCTTGGTTTAACTTTTGATGGCAAATTTGCTTGCTCGATGCTATTGGCTAAACGCGTATTCCCTAAGGCGCCCAGTTATAAGTTAGGAGAACTGGTCAAATACGCGGGTATTAAAAGTAGTGGTGAGTACCATCGGGCACTGTATGACTGCGAAATGACTGCGCAACTGTGGTTTGCGATGCAAAGGCAATTATTTGATGACTTTGGTCTAGAACAGCTACCCTTTGAGTTAGCCTGTAAACTTGCGAAATCCCCCAAAAGTGGCGTCAGAGCAACCATCGAAAAATATCAAATGAGTAGGAGCTAACGCATGAATTCACTCGTTGTGACACTAAAAAAACTTCCAAGACGCTGCCGAAGAATTCTACTCATTAGTGCAAGCTTAATCGCCATCTACGGCATTGGCTTAGGCCTTATCGCTCCGCGCGTTATTCAATCGCAAGTACAAAACATCGTACAACAACGCTTAGGCCTCAATCTAACCATTGAAAAAATCAGCATAAACCCTTTCACCTTTAAGGTGCGCATTGATCAATTTGCACTTTCACACACAAGCCGCGAGCCGCTGATAGGCTTTGCATCGTTCTCAATTGACTTTGAGGCAGTGAGTTTATTCAATCAAGCCTGGACGCTAGACCATATTAAGCTCAGTGGCTTACACGGCCAGTTTGAACGCTTTAGTGAAATCGACAACACCTTAAACCGCCTTGCTCAACAATGGGAAGCCACCGCCACCGAACCCAACACAGCGCCACCACCGGCAGAGCCCTCGGCTTTACCGCGCTTTTTGATTCGCAATATCGATGTACAACTCAGCCAGCTAGATATCACCGACCAAGTACCCGCAACACCGTTTAATCACACCATAGGGCCATTGGATATTCATATTGATGCCCTATCCACACTGCCTGAGCAATCGGGCCTGCACACTATTGCCCTCAAAGGACAGTCAGGTATTACTGTGACTTGGCAAGGCAGCATTCACTTAAGCCCCATTACAAGCAAAGGCCATATCAATATTCAAGGCCCCTACCCTGTTATTGCCTCTGATTACCTACAAGACTCTTTAATTGTTGCCATCGACAGTGGCTTTTTTAATGCCGATCTCGACTATTCACTGACCCAGTCACCCCACAATAGCGCCAACCCTTTTAGCGTTTTACTGAACAACATTCATGTATCACTCGATGACCTAAGTCTTATTGAGCGGGGCAGTAAAAAACCACTCTACCGTTTGCAAAAATTTGCCCTCAGCGATGCCAGCGTGCAATGGCCAAAGCAAATCATTGACGTGCCTAAAATCGCACTCGACAACGGCCAGCTATGGTTATCAAGAGACAAAGAGGGCAAAACCAATATCGAGCGATTGCTTGCTGCCCAACAATTCGCCTTTGAACCCTCCAGCGCTCAAGCAGCAGTCACCAAGCCTACCAGCACACAACCACAAACTGGCCAACCACACAGCGACAAACAAAAACATCAAATAAACACACCAAGCCCTATCTCTGTACCGGCTACCGCAAACGCAGCACCCGTAGACACTCCATGGACCATCTCAAACAGCCGCTTTGAACTTAACAATTGGGCGGTACAAATAGACGATGCCGCGACGCCTTCGGCACCGGCTGAACACATAAATAATATCGATGTGGCGATCAATGACTTTCAACTCAAAGACCATCACAGTATTCACTTTGAATACGGCCTCGAACTGCTAAGTGGCCGTATTGATGGCGAAGGGCATGTTATTCCTATGCCGTTTTCGGCACTGAATACTACCACTAAAATACAAAAGCTGATGCTGAGTCACTTACAGCCTTACGCGGCACAATTTGCCAAAATTGCTATCGCCGATGGCAGCCTCGATGCCACAATAAACGTCAAAAGCGATGAAAGCCAAGAGCAACAAAATTTTATGATTGATAGCGAGCTGTCAATCAATCAGCTCAAAATTTTAGAGGCCAACCAGAATAAAACGCTATTGGCGTGGGACTTACTCGCTTTACAAGCGCTCGAAACCTCAGCCACCGGTAATGCGCTAGCCGTCCAAAAAATCATCCTTAACAAGCCCTATATCGATTTCAAAATCAATCAAGATGGCACAACCTCTATCGAGCACCTTCTGATTAATCAGGCAAGCGATAGCACCGTTGAAACTCAAGCGCCCAGTACTGAAACCAGCGCTGAGCTAAAAGAAAATAGCTTGCCCTATCATATTAAAATGGGTAGTTTTGCCATTAATAACGGCAGCAGTAACTTTGCCGATGAATCCTTACCGCTTCCATTTATGACCAAAATACATAACCTCAATGGTGGCATTTCTACGCTCGACAATCACAGCAAAGCCAGTACCGATATAAAACTTGAAGGACAACTGGATGAATATGGCCTGCTCAATATAGAAGGCATATTGACACCCTTTGCCCTCGAGGAAAATTCAAATATCAGTTTAAAATTTGAAAACATTAACGTCCCGAACTTTACACCTTACGCCATTAAATTTGCAGGCCGCAAAATTACCGATGGACGACTCGATTTAAATTTAAACTACACACTCAATAACGGTGCCCTACAAGGCAGTAACAGTATTATTTTAAGAACATTTAATTTAGGCGAATCCGTCGAGCAACCAGGGGCTTTAGATTTACCCTTGGATTTAGCCATAGGCCTACTCAAAGATAATGACAAAAAAATCACCCTAGATCTACCGATTGCAGGTGATATTAACAACCCATCATTTTCAGTTGCTAGCGTATTAGGGCAAGCTCTTAAAAAAATATTAAGCAGCGCCATTTCATCACCTTTTAGGCTGCTATCGGGCCTTGTTGGCGGCAACAGCGAAGCATTTGGTAAGGTTAACTTTACACCCGGAGCAAGCCATATCAGCCCTCCCGAACAAGAAAAACTACACAAACTCGCCCAGGCCATGAAAGCAAGGCCAAAGTTGCTACTAAAAGTGCCCAAAACCTCTGCCGAGCACCTCGATATACCGGCACTGCAAGAGCAGCAATTTATGCACCATGCCGAACTCGCACTAGGTTACCCCATAGATAGCGAAGCATTAACCGCTAAAAAAACAGTCAAATTTTTAGAAAGCGGCTTTTTAAAGCGCAAAACATCGCAGGACCTTAAGTTATTTAAACAATCCTTTATGACTCAAGAAGATAATAAATCACTGGACGCACTGGCATACACAAAAGCGTTAAAGCAACAGCTCATCACACAAGAAGCTATCGCGAACGAGCAATTAACCACACTGGCACTAGACAGAGCCAAAGCGATTCAAAGCGTTATTGTAGAGCAAGGCATTGATCATCAGAGAGTCATGTTAGTCGAGGCTAAAAAAACAAAGCGCACCAAGGGCGAATACGTCATGGCCAACCTTGGGCTAGATACAAAAAAGTAATGCCTAACGATTGAACAAAAGTGCTCACTGGGCTATTAGTCACTTTGTACCTTAAGGGCGAAGTGGCTAACGCTGTACAACACTCCGGCGATTGCATCCAGACCAAGGGGTTTCGCATATAGTCAAATAAACTATTCTCTAGCCAGACTTGCCGTTTATGGGTAGGCGACTGCTATACTCGCTCGCCTTGATCAAACAATTGTATAAAATGTGACCCGCAACTCCCCATAAAATAAGACGAGAGGACGCTTATGACAGGCGCACAGCAATCGCTAAAAATTCCCCATAAAAAACTGACTGCCAGCACCAAGCTGGGTGTTTTTATAGCCACCGCAGCAGCGACGCTATTGATCGTTAGTTGTAGCAACCCGCCCTTAAAAGAAGAAGCCTCAGCAGTAGACACCCCCGTCACTCACACCAATCCCGCACTATGGCCCACCTTAAAGCTGCCTTTTGACCCCGCACAAACCGCTATCATCAACAAAAAAGTGGCCGCGATTGTTAGCCAAATGACATTAGAGCAAAAAGTGGGGCAAATGACGCAGGCTGAAGTCGGCTTTGTCACCCCCGAGGATGTAAAAAAATATCATCTAGGCTCTGTATTAGAAGGTGGCGGAAGTTACCTCGATGGTAATAAATTTGCCACAATCGATGACTGGCTAGCCAAGCTTGATGCCTTTTATGAAGCCGCGATGGACACCAGCGATGGTGGTTTGCCTATTCCTTTAATTTGGGGGACTGACTCGGTGCACGGCCATAACAAAGTGATTGGAGCTACTATTTTTCCTCACAACATTGGCTTAGGCGCAACCAACAATCCAGAGCTGGTGCGTAAAATTGGTGAAGTCACGGCCATTGAAACGATGGTACTGGGAAAAGACTGGACATTTGCTCCTGAAATCTCAGTCACACGTAACGACCGCTGGGGCCGTACCTATGAGGGCTACAGTGAAGACGCGGCCTTGGTTGCCTCATTGGGGCAAGCGGCTATCGAAGGCTTACAAGGCTCTATTGCTGACGGCACTTTTATGGATGGTCGTCGCTTATTGGCTACAGCCAAACACTACGTAGGTGACGGCGGCACTGTTGATGGCGTTGACCGCGCAGACAATATAGCCACCGAGCAAGAGCTGATCGATATTCATTCGCCGGGCTACTTTAGCGCTATCGAATCAGGTGTTTTATCAATTATGGCATCGCACAGTAGCTGGCAAGGCACACGCATGCATGGCCACCGATACCTTATTAAAGACATCCTCAAAAACAAACTGGGCTTTGATGGCTTTGTTGTGGGCGACTGGAATAGCCACGCTTTAGTCGATGGCTGCGAGCCCGATAACTGCCCCGAAGCTATAGCGGCAGGTCTCGATATGTTTATGGTTCCTGAGCACTGGAAAAGCTTTATCACCAATACCGTACAACAAGTGCGCGATGGTGTAGTACCGGAGTCTCACATTGATGATGCTGTGAGTCGTATTTTACGCAGTAAATTCCGTGCAGGTATTATGACTGCACCTAAGCCCTCAGCACGTCAACTGGCAGGTAATACTGCTTTATTTGGTGCACCTGAACACATCCAACTCGCTCGCCAAGCGGTACGAGAATCAGCTGTATTACTGAAAAATAATAACGCCGCTCTACCACTCAAGCCCAACAGCCGAGTCCTAGTGACTGGCAGTGCCGCTGACGATATTGGCCGTCAGAGTGGCGGCTGGACTATCTCTTGGCAAGGCACCGGCACAACCAACGAAGACTTCCCGCAAGGTAAATCAATTTGGCAAGGCATCAAAACACACGTTGAAGCCGCAGGCGGTCACGCCGAATACCAAGCCAATGGTGAATACACTCAAAAGCCCGATGTCGCTATTATGGTCTTTGGTGAAAAACCGTATGCCGAATGGCAAGGCGATATTAAAACTCTTGCTTGGCAGCCTGGTGATCATAGTGATGCAAAGCTGATGGAAACACTTAAGGCCCAAGGCATTAAAGTCATTAGCGTGTTTATTTCTGGTCGCCCGTTATGGCTTAACCGTGAAATTAACGCAAGCGATGCTTTTATAGCCGCTTGGTTACCCGGTAGTCAAGGCGCAGGAGTTGCCGACCTACTGTTTACCGACCAACAAGGCAAGATGACTTATGACTTCACCGGTACCTTACCCCTTAGCTGGCCAAAAGCGCCAGATCAATACGAGGTGAATGTGGGTGACGACGACTACGACCCGCTCTTCCCATTTGGTTACGGCCTCAATTACACCAGTACACAAAAACATATTCCTACATTAAACACAGACCCCGGCAATGCACTAGACGATTTGATCATGAATACACCTTTATTTAAAGGTCGAGCACGCGAACCATGGCAGCTTTTTGTAGGCTCAAAAGGTAAAAAGACTCTCTACGAAAACAACCTCATTAGCCACAACGCTATCATTAGCGTCAGTGAAGCCGACCAAGAAACTCAAGGCGATGCTATCGATGTCAAATGGAGCGGTAAAGGCAATGGTGA
The DNA here is from genome assembly GCF_001292705.1 of Marinagarivorans algicola. Lineage (GTDB taxonomy): Bacteria > Pseudomonadota > Gammaproteobacteria > Pseudomonadales > Cellvibrionaceae > Marinagarivorans > Marinagarivorans algicola. The sequence continues at coordinate 7,596 of NZ_LGAK01000033.1, read as the reverse complement.
AATTAGCTTGCGTGTCAGCGATGTACCCCTTAATTTTAACGAATATATTGATAATAACTCGATTATTGCCTTTGACGTCTACCGCTTAACAAAAGCTCAAAAGCCCATCTATTTACAAGCTAGCGATACCAATAAAAGCCATAAAATAGATATCACACTCAAGTTTAACGCTGCACCTGTTAACGAGTGGAATCGATTATCTGTCGATGTCGCCTGCTTTAAAGAGGCCGGCTTAGATATTAACTACATAGTAGAAGCGCTGGGCTTTGTGACTAACGGCAAGGTAAGCGCGCGCTTTGCCAACATTCAAATAGAACCCAATATGGCTGATAAAGCCGCATTTAGATGCCGCTAAACATTCAGTGACTCTAAAAACGTTAATAAAAGGCGGTTTTTAAACAAACCGTCTTTTTTTATATCGCAATTATGTAAAATAGCCACCCGATTAAAAATGACTATTTACAAGAACTGGGTAGACTCAGGAACCCCTTATGACTGCACTCGCACAAACCGGTATTAACGCACTCAAAGAGCAACTCGCTAGCGTCTTTACTGGCAACGATAACGTGTTAGACAACATTATCATCGCTCTATTATGCCAAGGCCACATATTACTAGAAGATGCGCCTGGTACTGGCAAAACAACACTTGCCAAGGCATTATCCAAAAGCGTAGCGCTAAGCTTTAAACGCATACAATGCACACCCGACTTAATGCCCAGCGATATACTCGGTGGCAATATTTACCAACCGCAATCACAAGACTTTAAGTTTATTCCCGGACCTATATTTACCAACTTGCTACTTGTAGATGAAATTAACCGCGCAGCGCCACGCACGCAATCGGCTTTTTTAGAAGCCATGGCCGAAGGCACTATTACCATTGATCGTAAAACTGCCCATTTACCCAAGCCATTTTTAGTGATTGCAACACAAAACCCCGTAGAATTTGCAGGCACCTTTCCACTGCCAGAGGCTCAGCTCGACCGCTTTTTTATGCGACTATCATTAGGCCGCCCCAGCACAGAGCAAGCTTTAGCTATTTTACAAAACCACAACAATAGCCAGCAAATACAACCCGTCGAAGCGCTCAAGACACTCATCACCAAAGAGCACTTGATGGAGTGGCAGCACACAAGTCAAAAAACAACAATAGACACTCAAGTTCAAGAATATATTGTGGCAATCATAGAGGCCAGCCATCACCACAAAGGTATTCGCCTAGGGGCAAGCCCCCGCGCGGCCATAGCCTTGATGCATGCCGCTAAAGCCTATGCCTTTATTCACGGTAATGGCTTTGTCACGCCTCACCATATTCAAAGTATCGCACCTGCTGTACTAGCGCATCGCCTAATCCTCAGTCATCAAAATACGGCTGAGAACGCACGCCATATAATGAGCCAGCTACTCCAACAGGTTCCCGTACCCGGCGTTGCTCAAACCGACCACAACCCTTCTCACGCAGCTCAGGCTCAACCCATACCGCCGACACAAAAACAATCAACGGTCACTGCACCTGTGGCCTCGACACCCTCATCAGCCCAGCCAGCGCATGTGTCAATACACGCCACTCAAGTACCTGCTCAAGCCTATCCGAGCACCCCAAAAATCCCTCTGAGTACCTTTACCCAAGCAGCGCCTCCTAAACAACCTGACGGAGAGACTGCACCTCATGAAGGTAAGGGGATAGAGGCCTTCTTTAGCAAACGCAAAGAACCAACCGGTGTCAAAAAACCACGTATACAAAAAAGCATACCGAATGAGTAACCTTAAACAAAATCGTCAAGGCGCTGCGACCACACCGGTAAAAAGCGCGCGAGTAATACCTCAGTGGTGGCAAAGTATTTTTTACCGCTTTTTTACACTACCTAATATGACAGGCCTTTTATTGTTCGCTATGGCATGCATTGCTTGGAATAGAGGCCTGGCCTTACTCTATGGCATGGTTGCGACACTACTTGCCTTTATCCTACTTTCGGTAATATTACCTTGGATATACCTTCGGCGATTACACGTCGCGTTTGAACAACCTATACCTGTGCATGCAGGCCAGATGCAAACAATTCATGTACAGATCAACACTCAAAAACATAAAACCGCTTATGGTATACAACTCACCCCCATACTGGTCAGTACAACAGCGTTTAATCACACCACCAAGCCAACGCAGCGCCTCAACTATGTTGCGGGACAGGCACGTGTAGTATTTAATTTTACCCCAGCACAACGCGGGTCTTTCAACTTACAGCAAGTTACAGTGGCCTGTGCATATCCTTTTGGGCTAATCACTCTTCAAAAAAATATGCTCGCCGTACCATGCCCGCAAATGGTGTACCCCAGATTATTCAATATTAAACACCTACCACCTAGCTGGTTACATGGCGCGGTAAGTTTAGGCGAGCAAGTGCATCGCAACCCGCAAGGATATGATTTGTTTGTTGGCTTACGCCAATACCGCACCGGCGATAATTACCGCCACATAGATTGGCGTGCAACCGCGCGCAGCGGAGACATCGCTTTGCGTGAATTTGAGCAATTAGAACAACCACGCATATCACTTGTTATTAATGCCGATAGCACACTCAACATCGGCCAAGGTGAAATAAACGCTCTCGAACATAGCCTAAGCCTCGCGGCCTCTATCGCTAAATATTGTGTTATGCAGGGAATTAGTGTTAATGCAACAGGCGCTATTAACTGCCAAATCAATAGTATTGAGCATCTTGACGACTTTTATATGCTTTTAGCGCAGCTGCCGACTCAAACACAACACCACTATGCAGAGTATTTATCCCATACACTTGGGCACCACAACCACTCAGGGGTTGTCATTAGCTTTATCAGTCAACATTTTTTAGAAGTCACACCGTTGACTGACCAGCATCACTCACAAAAACACTGGCAATTTGTTTTTAATGATGACAGTTATTTAAACCCCTTAAAAACCTTTAAACGAGCCGCCATTACACATCACCATCACACTGTTTCTATACCAATTTACGCTAATCACAACATTGCTGACACTATTAATAACAGTAATTAAACACGCCACATACCTGACAAGCACTTACCATAATTTTGTACTCAATCACCTATCGCTCTTTGTACGCTGACCTAACTTGCCTTTATTTATGATTCCATTACAGCCTTACTTATTATTTAGCGCAGCCAGCTTAACCTTAGGTTTTGCCGGCTTTAACACAGCTTACAACTTAGGCTATACACTGATTATTAGCTTGTGCATTTGGGTAGGGTTCTTCATAACGCTCTTACCTGCCCTTACGACACGCAATAAGCTCGCCGAAATAGTCGCGGGGGCCGGTGTCATTACTTTTTTAATACTACTATTCAATAGTAGTGTCTTAAATGCACTAATTGGACTTTTGATTAGTGCGCAGTTTGCCATCAACTTACAAGCTAACAATAATAATCGAATATACAGCGCGCTACTCATTGGCTTGACATGCTTGTTAGTCGGTGCCGCGCAAGCTAAAAATGGCAGTTTTTTAATATACATCACAAGCTTTAGCATCAGTAGCTTGCTGGCGTTACGCAGCCTTTATTTATATAACCCGCATCATGTTATTAATATGCCAGTCGCTAAAAATACCCACGACAGTCATATTACGAGTGCCGCTAACACTATAAATAGCATTAACACTCAAGTACCACGCAGTGCTTTACATATACTCAAAATTTGCGTTGTTTTTTTAGGGTTAACGTCCATTATTTATTTACTACTTCCGCGCTTGCCCGCTGGTAATATCGGAGTCAGCATCAGTTCTTCTGCACATTTTTATAGCAGCCGCGAGTGGGAAGCCCAAGCAGATCAAGCGACTAAAGAACCCGGACACACCCAAGCTAATATCGATAATATAGAGCATTTACCGCCTCAAAAAAGTACAAACGATATTCTACAAAACACATATCAATATTCAGGTTTTGATCAGAGTTTTAGCATTAATAATCCAAGGCTTAACCCATCACGTTTTAGCAATGTGATTATCGCTAAAATCAAAGCCGATCAACCGCTCTATTTGAAAGCGCGAGTATTTGATCGCTTCGATGGTATACGCTGGTCTCAATCGCAGCGTCAACTGAATAAAAAGCGCCTTTCCGGGGGCCATTTTCAGCAGGGTACTCAAGCAAAAAATACCATTGTCAATATCACAACACAAGCGAGCCATTATCAGGTCTTTATAGCGCGCGATAACATGAGTACCAATATCCCATTTGCTGAAGAGCTTACCGAGCTTCACTTCCCTGCTAGTGTCATCGCTCAGGATGCATTTGGCCAATGGTTTGCACCACAACCACTGACAAAAGGGACCAGCTACAGTGCCAGTGCCAAACAACACTTCTACCAAGGCCGCACCTTTAGCCAAATCACGCATAAAACTCAGGGCGTTACAGCCGCTAATGCCGTTGCACAAACGTTATTAGATAACGCTAAAGATGAACGTAAAGCTGCACGCTACCAAAGCCTTGCGCCGTATTTAACACTACCTCAATCTTTGGACCCTCAGATAGCCACCTTTACACACCAAAAACTACAAGCTCTAAAGCATCGCGCAACAGACCTTGAGAAAGCCATTTATCTCGAATCATTTTTGCGTCAGGAGTATCACTATGATTTTGACTCTATTTTCACCTCACAAAATAGCACACCCTTAAGCGCATTCTTATTTGAAACAAAAAAAGGGCATTGCGAGTACTTTGCTAGTGCGCTCGCGATTATGCTACGCACACAGAATATTCCAACACGCCTAGTCACCGGCTGGCTAGCGCACAACCAAAACCCCCTGACAGGCTATTACGAAGTACGCGCGCTTGATGGGCACGCTTGGGTAGAGGCTTATGTCGATGATTTAGGTTGGGTATTACTGGAACCTACTGCATATTATCCTATGCCAAAAGACACCCAAATAAAAAGCCAGCTAACAGCTAGGACTATCCAGCAATATATTGATCACTTAAACCGCATCGACGAACACAGCGGGCACCGCACGACTTCCATAAAACATATAATACGTAGTACTTGGTATAGCTTAACGCTGATTGTGACCGCAGGTTTAGCCGTACTCAAATTGGTCCTGATAGACTTTTGGTGGCTTTGTATCATATTGGCGCTGATCGCTTTTATCAGTTTAGGCTTATGGCGTAACCACCAAGGGACTTTAAAAAACAAATTTTTATGGTATCGCTTAAGAAACAAAGCCGCACCTAGTATTGAGCAAAGCCTACAAATACTTCACACCGCACTTGTCAATAACGGCCATATTTTAGCTGCGGGCCTGACGATTGAGCAATTCAATTACACCGTGGCAAAAAGCTACCTATCACAAGAGGAGCAGTACCAACTAATCGATTTATTTAATCAATATCAATACAATAAAAGGTCACTCAATGCGCAGCAACAATCAAGATTAAGCCACCTTTTACATATGCTGATGCTGCATCAACTTGCTAGACCAAGATAACGCCAACTCAGCCAAAATAGCCCAGGTAAATATCAGTCAATTACTGCGCGTTTCTTAACGGGTCATCAGGCACTGCCATTAAGGGTATTCGGTAGCGGCCATCGCAATATTATTATGCACAAAAAAATGCAGCCATTTGGCTGCATTTTTAAGTATCGAGCTTACAAATTACAAAGTCTTCAAGAACTCGACCAAATCCCAACGCTGCGAACGACTCAAGTGCGTGCCATATTCATGACCCGAGTTGTAGTTACCTGCGCGCGTAGTATCAAAGCGGAACATTCTAGCTTGAACGCCTTTATAGCGAATAAAACTATTGTCAGTCACATAGCCTACTGATACTGGGTCAAACTCATAGTTACCCACCCAAAAAATTGAAGGGCGCTCTGAGGGCGGTAATAATAAATCGTGCAATGTAGGGACCGAGCCATTGTGCAAGTAAGGCGAGGTTGCCCAAATACCTTCTAAGGGTCTAGCTTTGTAACCGGGTACATAAGCAGGCGCCTCAACACCCGGCGCGTAAACGCGGAAACCCGAATAAACAGCTTGCTGCTGAGGTGTTAAAGCAGGCGAGGCCTGAAACAGCTTACGTACAACACCGCCGCCAATTTGCGTCAGCAACGTCGGCCCAAACATTTCTGTTTCACCACCGAGTAAAGGCGCCAAGCCACCCGTTTTAAAGTCACCTTGAGCATAAATGGTTAAGAAAGCATTGGGGTCTGTGCCTATTTCATCTAATGGAATATTCGTTGTCTTCACAAACTGCTTACCAAATGCATTATCTGAAGCAGGTGTTAATGGGTATTGGCCTTTAGCGTTTTTCAGGGCATGGCAGCTAGCACAACTGTAACCACTGGCATCTACTTTATTATACAGCGCACGTCCACGCTGAGCGGCAGCTTGGTCAATACGCCCCAAAATGTGCGCAGGCCATTTAGGTGCTTTGAGCTCGCGTACCCATTGCTCCATTAAAAAGACATTATCACGACGAATAGACGACTCAAACAGTGTGGCTGGATTTTTGAGATCTAAACGACCCAACACACCCAAGACTTGACCTGCATTGCGGCCAAAGGGGTTGTCTGCATTACCGGTCCACTGAACCGCTTGTAGATCAGGTGTGCCCCACAAAAAGGGGTAGCTTACAGGGGCAATAGAAGGGCGGAAATTTTCTTTAATCCCTAAGTCGTGCTGAAAAACTTCGTTACGAATACCACTAAAAGCATCAACACGGCCATAACCTGGCTCATGATCTTTAGAAACACCGCGCTCAATGGTGCCATCTAATTCAGCAGCAATTTTTTTCATTTGCGCGTACACGGCTCTACTTTCGGAGTAGTTCAATCTCAGGCGCTTGGCAAAACGGCGAAATTTTTGTCGACTTGCTAAGGTGGCATCTAGAGAATCGCGAACAGTGCGGTAGAGCTTGATAAAGTCGCCCATACTCGGCGCACCATCGATACGGACAACATGTTGCTTGTAAGTAAATTGAGCCGTGTGGCAAGCTGCGCAGTTGACACCGAGCCAATCACCTGTTTGAGGGTCTTCATCTTTTACAAAGCCCACAGGTAAGCCATCAGGGTTAGTCAAAGGATCTGGCACGTAATCAGGAAGGTAGCCCAATAAGCTAATCTCATCATGTGAAGAAATTAACTTATGGCTTTTTGCATTTTCTAACGCAAAAAACCACTCATAAGGAATTAACTGACTTCCTTGTGATGTGGTGTAAAACTTGTCGCGAAGCTGATTTTCTTCGGTCCAATTTTGATCCAAATACTCGGGTTCGCCTGTACAACCGGTCAAAACCCCAGCAGCCATTACAGCAATAAGTGCTAATCTACCTAACCTGATCTTCATCCTTACCTCTCAAGAAAATGATTTAGTTCCTCATAATAAAAGCTGTTGACATGAAAAATCATCATAAGATGATGTTTTTTGCGACACATAGCTCAAAAAAATCCATATCTACCCCCTTTTGCCTGATTTTTTGTGAAGAGGCACCTCGACCATAAAGACCTACACTTTAGAAGGGGTATTGATCGCCTCATGCAGGTTTAGCAAAAAAAAATGCAGCCCTAAGGCTGCATTTTTAAGTATAATTTTTAATACTTTTATCC
>NZ_LGAK01000032.1 GCF_001292705.1 Marinagarivorans algicola | reverse complement strand
GTTGTTATTAGGTGTGTGTAAAAGTGTGCAGAATAAAAAAGGCGCTCATCGAAAGCGCCTTTTTAGATTGTGGCTAAAGTTTAGATTTTGCCCATATGCTTGCCAACCACTTGTAATAAGGGTTTAAAGACTTTGGCGCCGCCACAAACGATGTTGCCAAAGTCCATGTGGGCATTACCGCCTTTAAAGTCACTGACTAGACCGCCCGCTTCTTGTACTAATAAAACACCAGCAGCCATATCCCAGGCTTTTAGGTTCATTTCCCAAAAGCCATCAAAGCGGCCTGCTGCAACATAGGCAAGGTCGAGTGCAGCTGAGCCTGCACGGCGAATGCCCGCCGTTTGGCCTGCAACTTCTTTGAGGCAGTCTAGGTATTCGTCGATATGCTCTAGTGCAAAGCCATTAAAAGGTACGCCAGTACCGATGAGGGCGCCATCGAGGCTGCGACGGTCTGTTACCCGGATGCGGCGGCCGTTAAGTGTGGCGCCTTTGCCGCGGCTGGCGGTGAACTCCTCACGCTTCATAACATCAAGTACAACAGCGTGCTGTAGTTGGCCTTTGTAAGTGCAGGCAATTGAAACCGCAAAATGCGGAATCCGGTGTAAAAAGTTAGTCGTACCATCCAGCGGGTCAATAATCCAGGTGTAGTCGCTTTTGTTATCGCCTGTGACGCCGCCTTCCTCGCCAATAAAGCTGTGGTCGGGGTAGGCTTTTTTGAGGTGGTACAAAATTTCGGCTTCGGCTTTGCGGTCTACTTCGCTCACAAAATCGTTGCGGCCTTTGGTTTCTACGCGGATATCATCGCGCTCGAGCGCCAGCTCAATGAGGTCGGCTGCTTTACGTGCAGCGTTAAGGGCAATTGTTAGCATCGGTTCCATAAGACATCTCAACCAGTGCGCACTAGGCGCATTACAGAATAAAAGGAGAATAAAAGGGTGGCAAATAAATGGGCGCGGAGTATACCAGTTTGCGGGTTCGCCGGCACGCTTCGGCTGCATGAAAATTCAACTTCTCTGTAAAACGAGGAAGATAAAGAGTTTATGGCCGCTAGAGCGTGTTTTTTAGTCGTCAGTGGCATCAGCCTATGATTAAGCGTGTAAAAGGTATCGAGATCAAATTTGTTGCTAGCGCGAACGAGGGTGCTTTACGCTATAATTGCGCTAGTTTTTATTTTCTTTTGTTGATTTTTTGGGAGTTTATTTGTGAATTTAGCCGTAATATTACGTGGTTTATTGGCTGCGAGCGCCGTGTGCGCCTCTTTGGTTGTACTTGCTAATACTGATAATGCTGAAATTGTTGAGCGCTTAAAGCCTGCTGGCGAGGTGTGTATGGCTGGCGATGAGTGCGCTGCTGCCGTGGTTGAGGTGGCCGCAGGCCCGCGCTCAGGTAAGGAGCTTTACGATACTAAATGCATGGTGTGCCATGCCGCAGGCGTTGCTGGCGCCCCTAAATTTGGCGACAGTGCGGCTTGGGATGCACGTGTGAGCGCTAAGGGCTTAGATGGTTTGTTTGACAGTGCTTGGAACGGTATTAATGCTATGCCGGCCAAGGGAACATGCAATGACTGTACTGAAGATGAAATTAAAAGTGCCATTGCTTATATGACCGAGGGCTAAAATTTATATTAACATTGAGCGTTGGCGCTAGGTCTTTGTTTTTAAAGCCTTTTAAGGGCGAGCATTTGGCTCGCCCTTTTTGTAGCGCGCCTAAGTCATTTTGAAGTCTGAGGGATTAATGCGCCACAAAGAGGATTTTAATAAATATGAAAAAAAATGAAAAAAGTGCTTGCGCATTTTTTTAAAATCCTTATTATGTGCGCCTCTTCAAGGGGTCGTTAGCTCAGTTGGTAGAGCAGTTGGCTTTTAACCAATTGGTCACTGGTTCGAATCCAGTACGACCCACCATATAAAGAAAGTATTTATTGGTGGATAAATATTTTTAGGTGACGGCAATTAATCTTAATGATTGTTTAACACCATTACCAAGTTCGGGTCGTTAGCTCAGTTGGTAGAGCAGTTGGCTTTTAACCAATTGGTCACTGGTTCGAATCCAGTACGACCCACCACTTTTTAAAAGGGAAGCTTAGGCTTCCCTTTTTTTATATCTTTTTTTTGCCGCTATAATGCGCTACCTAGTTTGCACGTGATTTAGGGTTGCACGTGTTTAGGGTTGTACGTCATTTAGGGTTGTGTGTGTTTAGGGTTGCATAAACCTACGCTATTTTAGGATTATATAAATTTAGAGGTTGTTATGACGGTGTCTGAAGTGTCAGCCCCTTCGCATAAGGTGTCATCTGAAAAAAAACGCTCTCCCCAAGAGATTGTTAAAGCGCATTTGGAGCAGTTACCGACAAAGCTCAAGGCCGACCACGCTAATGAGGCTGAGCAAAAAGAAACAATCAAGCATCTCCTCAAAAAGCATAACGCCGCCATAGTTGCTCACTACTATACCGATCCCGTTATTCAAGCCCTTGCTGAAGAAACAGGCGGTTGTGTGTCCGATTCGCTAGAAATGGCACGTTTTGGTAAAAATCATGAGGCTAAAACCTTAATCGTCGCAGGTGTTAAATTTATGGGGGAAACCGCTAAAATCCTCACACCTGAAAAGCGCGTGTTAATGCCAACTCTTGAGGCAACATGCTCTCTTGACTTGGGTTGCCCCATTGACGAGTTTAGTGCCTTCTGTGACCAACACCCTGACCGTACAGTGGTCGTTTATGCTAATACATCGGCCGCTGTTAAGGCGCGTGCTGACTGGGTGGTAACATCGAGTATCGCTAAAGAAGTCGTTGCTCATCTAGATAGCTTAGGCCAAAAAATACTCTGGGCACCCGATAAGCACTTAGGCGCTTATGTGCAGCGTGAAACAGGTGCCGACATACTGTGTTGGGATGGTGCGTGTATTGTGCACGAAGAGTTTAAGGCCCAGGGTTTACTCGATTTAAAGGCGCTATACCCTAATGCCGCTGTTTTGGTACACCCTGAGTCGCCCGCATCGGTTGTTGAGCTAGCTGACGTGGCAGGCTCGACCTCGCAGTTGATTCATGCCGCAGCGACATTACCTAACCAAGAGTTTATTGTGGCAACTGACCAAGGCATTTTTTACAAAATGCAGCAATCTTGCCCTGATAAAACACTCATTGTTGCGCCTACAGGGGGTAATGGGGCAACTTGTCGCAGCTGTGCCAACTGTCCGTGGATGGCTATGAATACACTGGATGCCATGATTGCGGTCTTTGATCAGCAAGATAATGAAATTTTTGTTGACGAGGACTTGGCTGCTCGCGCTATGAAGCCGCTGCAAAGAATGCTAAATTTCAAACGTTAAGGTTATCGATAGTGCGGCGTGCCATGGTTGGCGCTGCATTTATTATCTGTATGTTATTCGTAGTGCACGCGATTACAGTATACGCAATTTAAGTACACGCAATTTAAGTACACTATGCGCTTTTTAAGTCACTAAAGTATAGGGCTTTGCAGGCATAGCAGAGAGTAAATGGTGTACTTGCGACAAATATGCAAAATGGAATTTTGTAGGAGTTGCAGTTGAGGTGCATACACTGAGAGGTGTACGTACTGAGAGATGCGCAGCACAAGCCTGCAGAGGGCTTAGCGGCCTAGTCTGGACTTTATGTGTACTCAGTATTGGTATCTCTGAATAGTGAGTTTGGTGGTCATCTAATATTAAAGCCGCAAGTTATTTAATGAAACCGCAGATTATTGTGATCTGCGGTTTTTTTATGCCTGCTGATATGTGGTACGTATTGCTGCTGAGTTGACTAGCTGTTGCGTTGATTGGCACCGCAAACACGCCGATGTGCTTTATTCTTTATTGTTTTTAGTTTTTATCCTAATAAATGGTAGTATTTAGATTATATTTTTTATTTTTAGGGTTTTTTTTAACTTAATAGTGCAGTTGCATCCTAATTTTTTTATTTTTTTAGGATGCTTGTTGATGTGGTTTTTGTGCGCAGATAATATAGAGGCACTATTCATTACCTATTTAGAGCGACACAGTGTTTTCTCGTATTTCATCTATTCTTTGTCTTATATTTGCGTGCTGGGCGGCTCTTTCTCTGGGCGGTCACGGTTTTTCTATCTTGAGGCTGAGCCGTCCTGCGACCTAACAAAACAACCTCATATGATAGGGCTTTGGTTGTTTGCGCCTGCCCGTCATCCTATTCTTTACTTTTCGGCATGAAAGCCCTACAAGGGAGTTTGCACTATGAGTCACCAAGGTTTAATTATTTTTGACACCACATTGCGCGATGGCGAGCAAAGCCCTGGCGCTTCAATGACTAAAGATGAAAAAGTGCGCATTGCAAAAATGCTCGAAAAACTGCGCGTAGATGTTATAGAGGCAGGTTTTGCTATTGCGAGTAAAGGTGATTTTGAGTCGGTTAAAGCTGTCGCTGAGGCGGTAAAAGACTCTACTGTGTGTAGTTTGGCGCGCGCCGTCTATGCCGATATTGATCGCGCGGCAGAAGCTTTAAAGGGGGCGAATACTTCGCGTATTCATACTTTTATTGCAACTTCGCCGATTCATATGAAATATAAGTTACAAATGGAGCCCGCAGACGTCTTAGCGCAGGCTATTAAGGCGGTCAAGCGCGCACGTAATTACACCGATGATGTTGAATTTAGTTTGGAAGATGGCAGCCGGAGCGAGTTTGATTTTATGTGCTGGATCACCGAGGCGGCAATTACCGCAGGGGCCACCACCATCAATGTGCCCGATACCGTAGGCTACGGCGAGCCACAAGAGTACGGCGCCATGTTTAAGCGCTTAATGGAGGCGGTCCCCAATAGTGATAAAGCGATCTTTTCAACGCATTGTCATAACGACTTGGGGCTAGCAGTCGCTAACTCCTTGTCGGCAGTGATGAACGGCGTGCGCCAGGTTGAATGTACCATTAATGGTCTGGGCGAGCGTGCCGGTAATGCCGCATTAGAAGAAATTGTGATGGCGGTGCAAACGCGCAAAGATATATTTCCTGTGCAAACGCGTATTGTGAGTGAGCATATCGTGAGTACCTCGCGTTTGGTTTCGGGTATTACGGGGTTTCCTGTACAGCCTAATAAGGCGATTGTGGGAGCCAATGCCTTTGCGCATGAGTCGGGTATCCATCAAGATGGCATCTTAAAGCATCGTGAAACTTACGAAATCATGAGGGCTGAAAATGTTGGCTGGAACACCAATAAAATTGTTTTAGGTAAACACTCTGGACGGGCGGCAGTGAAGGCGCGCTTTGAAGATTTGGGTGTTACTTTTGAGGATCAAGATCAACTCAATGCTGTGTTTATTCGCTTTAAAGCCTTGGCGGATAAAAAACATGAGATTTTTGACGAAGATTTACAGCGCTTAGTCTCTGAGGCTGCCAGTAAGGTAGAAGATATTTATGCATTGGTTAGCTTGGACGCGTACACCAAAACGCACCAAAAGCCCGAAGCGCAGATCACTTTTACCGTAAAAGGCGAACAAAAAACCGCCACGGCTACCGGCAGTGGTCCAGTGGATGCAGCATATAAAGCCATAGAACAAATAGTCGCTAGCGCTACAGATTTATTATTGTATTCTGTCAACGCAATTACCAAGGGAACCGAGTCGCAAGGTGAGGTTACCGTGCGACTTGAGCGTAAAGGTCAAATTGTCAACGGTGTGGGTAGTGATACTGATATCGTTATCGCCTCTGTTAAAGCGTATTTGAATGCTTTAAATTTATTGGAACACAGTGCCGTGCGCTCTCATCCACAACATGGCGTTTAGCCAAGTCATAGAGGGGCGCAGCCTCTCTATTAATGATCTAAAAGGGAGGGCAGCGGCGACCAGAACGAGCCTGTACTATGAATGAATTAAACCGCATGCAATATCTTGATGCTATGGGTATCGAGATGTTTGTGCCGCGCAAAATATTGCCTGCTGCCAAAATGAGTACGGCATGCGCTGTGTCTTGTCTTTCGCAGGCGCAAGATTCAGCGCTTACTGGCGGTATGCAAGCGTTAGCCGTGAGCGCTCAAGCTCAGTTGGCTCCGCCGCATGCAACGGGCATGGCTGAGGCGCCTGAAATAGCACCTTCGGCGGCAACACGAGAAATTGTGACAGACTGGCTCGCACCCAGTAAAGCGGCAAACGCTAAGCATGAGACGCCAGTTCAAGACAATACGCCAGCAGAGCGCACTTTGCAGCAAGTCGTCAGTCAGAAAAAACCACAACTATTACGCTTTAACTTAGGCCTGTGGCAACTGGCCAACGGTGCGCTGTTTATTGATACCCGTGAGCCCAGGGCTGCACTGCCTACGACCACATTGCTGCGCAACATTATAGCCGCCATAATGCCTGCTATGCTCGCTGAGGGCCTACCTAAAGCAGATACCATTAATTGGCCGTTACTCGAAAGCCCCATTGCCAACCCCAATGAGCTGGCCCAAGCGCGCGAGATGACGCATGCATTTTTGGCCAGCCGCTTCGAAAAAACCAGCCCCAAATTAATGATTGTTATGGGCGAGCAAGCCTTTGATATTGTGGCCGCAAGCCAGGGTATGACGACCCCCAAATATGGTGAGTCAGTGAGCCCTACGCATTTGCCGAGCCCTGTCATTTATTTGCCAAGCCTCACGCAGCTGCTCAATGAGCCGTTACTGAAGCGTTTTGTATGGCCTGCTATAGCGCCATATTTTTTAGAGTCAAAACCAAAAGGTCGACAGTAAATGTGGTGTGAATTTAATTTTGTGCACAACACTTTGGGTGAACTCAGCGCTAAAGCACTCACACCAGAGTACTTAGCAGCGCTTGTGGCCATCGAAAAGCGCAGTCATTTAACGGCGTGGAGTGAGGCGAATTTTAAAAGCTCGCTAGCATCTCATCATGTGGTGGTGGGTCTTTTTGATAGTACAGGTACGCTGCTGGCTTATGCGGTTGTTTCACTGGTTGCTGGTGAGGCAGAGCTTTTGTTATTTGTGGTTGATGAGGTACTGCAAGGCAAAAAGCTTGGTACCGCCTTTTTGCAAGAGATTATTCGGGCTTTACAGCACTCGAAGAAAGCTCAGGCCTTTTTTTTAGAGGTGAGAGCGGGTAACGTACCAGCGATCACAGTATATGAAAATCTCGGTTTTAATCAGGCCGGTGAGCGGCCTAATTATTATGCAACTCCTTGGGGGCGTGAAGATGCTTTAGTGTATGTATTAGACTGGAGCTGTGAGTTTTTGAGAGCGAAATAAGGCTCCTTACAATTTATACCCAGGGCGGCAATCGCTATGCAAATGCGGTGAATTCTTGCGTCATCATGTTACTTTAGATGTCTTGTTTTCAATAAAAAGGTGTTGAGTCTGTAAAACTTAGTGTCATTAAATGCCTTTGGCATATCCCCTGCTATATTCATAGTCAAAGCGTCAAAATTTCGACTTGGCGCCTACAAGCATCAGGGTACCGTTCTATGTTTAATAATGCATCTATATTAATTACCGGCGGCACAGGCTCGTTTGGTAAAAAACTCACTCAAACACTACTGGCAAAATTTAAGCCTAAAAAAATCATTATATTTTCACGTGATGAACTTAAGCAATTTGAAATGCAGCAACAATTTAATAACGAAACCATGCGTTATTTTATTGGCGATGTACGTGATAAAGAGCGTATTTTGCAGGCGTGTGAAGGGGTCGATTATGTGATTCATGCGGCGGCTTTAAAGCAGGTGCCAGCGGCTGAATATAATCCGACTGAATGCATTAAAACCAATATTGGGGGTGCCGAAAATGTCATCCGCGCTGCACTTGCGAATCGTGTTAAAAAAGTGATTGCCTTATCAACCGATAAAGCCGCTTGCCCGGTTAATCTTTATGGCGCGACTAAATTAGCTTCTGATAAATTATTTGTTGCGGCAAATAATATGGCCGCAGGCAAGGCGATGTTTTCGGTGGTGCGCTATGGCAATGTTGTTGGGTCTCGTGGCTCGGTGGTGCCCTTCTTTAAGCAGTGGTTAGATGAGGGAAATAAAAGTTTACCCATTACAGATAAAAGTATGACGCGCTTTTGGATCACATTGCAGCAAGGTGTTGACTTTGTATTGACCAATTTTTCGCGTATGCAAGGTGGTGAAATCTTTGTACCTAAGATCCCAAGTGTTAAAATTACCGATCTAGCACATGCTATAGCTCCTGGAGTCCCCACAACGATTATCGGGATACGCCCTGGTGAAAAACTCCATGAAACGATGTGCCCACTCGATGATTCTCATCTTACACTTGAGTTTCATGATCACTATGTCATTACTCCGACGATTAAAATGTTTAGAGATGTACATTTTGAAAAAAATGCTATTGATGAGCGAGGTAAAAAAGTTTATCAGGGCTTTGATTATAGCTCGGGTACTAACCCTGAGTTTTTAAGTGTGGAGGCTATTCGAGATTTACATGCGAGTGTCGATTTATGATTCCATATGGTCGGCAATCTATTAATGCATCTGATATACAGGCTGTAGTTGATGTCCTACAGTCAGACTTTTTAACGCAAGGCCCTGCTGTTGATCAACTCGAAAGCGGTTTGGTTGCAAACTTTGGCTCGCGCTATGCAATAGCGCTAAGCAATGCAACGGCGGGTTTACACTGCGCTTGCTTGGCTTTAGGTTTACAAGCGGGCGATGTTTTGTGGACAACGGCTGTTTCTTTTGTAGCGTCTGCTAATTGTGGTAAGTATTGCGGTGCAAGTGTTGAGTTTGTTGATATTGATCCAATAACTCGCAATATATCAATAAGCTGTCTTCAGCATAAACTTAAGCAAAGCAAAATTGACGGTCATTTACCCAAAGTGTTGGTTGTTGTACATTTTGCCGGTCTGCCTTGCGATATGAAAGCGATTGCGGCGCTTGCTCAAGAGTATGGTTTTTATATCATTGAAGATGCGGCACATGCTATTGGTTCGGAGTATGCAGGTAAGCCTGTTGGTGCCTGTCATTATAGTGATGCTGTGGTATTTAGTTTTCACCCAGTTAAAACGATTGCGGCCGGTGAAGGCGGCGCTGTATTGGTGAATGATGCTGCTTTGGCCAAGCGTATTAGGCAGTTTGCATGTCACGGTATAGAGCGCGACTCAGTCTGCTACCAACAGCCACATACATCACCTTGTTATTACGAGGTACAGTTATTGGGTTTTAATTATCGCTTAAGCGATATTCATGCTGCGCTGGCGCTATCTCAATTAAAACGCCTGTCCATATTTGTTGCAAAAAGGCAGTATTTGGTGAATCGATATAATCAATTATTGTCGGGCTATCCAGTTAAATCTCATCAGGGACCATCGATCTTAGGCGATAAAGTAGCATGGCATATTTATGTGGTAGAGTGTGAAAATCAACACGTGCGTGATCACCTGCATGCTTTTTTAAAGCAGCATGACATCCATACTAATGTACATTACATACCGATTTATCAGCAGCCTCTTTATCACGCTGCTATTGGCGCCTCCTCTATTGGTATGCCGTCTATTTCTGCACAATCTTCAAAAGTACAATCTTCAAAAGTACAAGCCTCAAAAGCACAGTCGCCCAAAAAACAATGCTTAAAGCCACGCAGTGAAAAGCCTCAAGATGTTGAGGCTTTAAATTATGATGTGCTATATCCTCATGCGCAATCTTACTATCGCACAGCGATAACTTTGCCCTTATATTTTGATTTGTCGGATGAGCAGCAATTAAATATTATCGCATGCATACATACTTTTTTTGATCAACATTGGGTTCAACTGAACAATGACAGGCACAGTGAAGCGCATAGAGAGGTGAGGCGTGATTAATGTTGCTATTATACCGGCACGCGGTGGTAGTCAGCGTATACCCCAAAAAAATATAAAACCTTTTTTGGGTAAGCCTATTATTCAATACGCAATAGATACCGCAAAAGCCTCGGGTTTGTTTGACCACATTGTTGTCTCGACCGATAGTCAAGCGATTGCCGAATGCGCATTAGCTTTAGGCGCAGAAGTGCCCTTTATGCGCCCTGCAGCCTTAGCAGACCATTTTACAGGCACTCATGCAGTGATGGCACATGCTATTTTAGCGTGCAGTGAGTATTATCATCAAAAAATTCAGTATGCCTGTTGTATTTATCCAACAAGCCCTTTACTCACTGTTAAGTCATTGATTAGAGGACTGGATTTATTGCAGGCTGATGAGTGTGATTTTGTGGTATCAGCGACCGAATACCCCTTCGCGATTCAGCGCGCTATTTTGCCTGTCGGTAATCATTTCTTTGTTCCCCACAATCGCTCGGCTATGGCTATGCGTTCACAAGATTTACCAGTTATGTATCATGATGCCGGACAGTTTTACTGGGGCAGTGCACAAGCTTACATCGATCATGCTCCTTTATGGGGAGATCGCACTCAGGCTATTATTTTGCCTCGTACACATGTTCAAGATATTGATACGTTGGAAGATTGGCAACTCGCTGAAATGAAGTATCAATTAGCTTACCCTAAATAAGCGCTGTAGATAGTGGTCGGAGTGCTAAAGCGAGTAACCTTTACTTCTAGGGAGTATTGTCTTGTAGACGTACGGCTTCTGTGTCAATGGTGGTATCGCACTCTAAGGGTTTATGCTCCATTTTTTTGAATATTTGACTCAGCATTTGTGAGTATATAGCGTTAATTTTTTTGTAATTAACAATAAAATCAGACTTGTTTTTACTAAACAATAGTGTTTGCATTATGAGTGTAAATGCTGAATTTATCGTACCTCGCATTAATAATTTTGAAATGGGATCTGCGTTGAGTATGGCTTTAAAGGCTGTTTGCATGGCGTTATGCAGTTGTTTCTTGTCTTCAATATGAGGAGATAAACTGATTTGATGCTTTAGTTTTTTAATTTTATTAAAGTATTCTGCTTTGAAGTCGTCTTCTGTGATTATTTTTTTATCGTAGCGCACCATGTTTTGCATTCTTATTTTTTCAATAATCAAGTGCTTATCTTGCTCTAAGTTATGAAATACTGGGAGATCACACGGTTGAATAGATGTTGTTTCTTGTATAAGCGCCCCATTATTGGGGTTTAAAATGCTCACATTAATACCTTGCCGTTGTGCTTGGCGTAGTAATATCTCCATGTTATTTTTTGATGCATGTAAAACAGGATTAGTCTTTACGGTTTGGCCAAAATTACCTTCTATATCATAATTTTTACTGCTTGTTTCTTGATTCTCTGCTTGGCTTTTTTCAGTCTCTTTCTTTTTGTCAATATCATGGTAAATACTTAAAGAAGAGTGATGCTCAGCGTCTGTGGGCATACCTAAATCTATTCCTAAAAATATTAGCTGTCTAAAACCCAAAGTTATCGCGGCAGACAAGCCTGCATTAGTGACTGTGGGGTTGCATAGAGTCAGCTTAGCAGGGGTTTGATCGGGATAAATTTGACTGATAAGCTGGCTCCCTAAGTCGTTAGGTTTAACGGCTAGACAGATATCATCAAAAAGCGCGGTCATTTGCGGGGCTGCAGTATTAAGGCAAATCAGTGTGATGCCTTTGCGGTACTCGGCTGTTGTACCATGCTGAATATAAGATGGGGTAATGGCACTGCGCTCCATTTCAATATGAAAGTCGGGTTTGATGCCTGTTTTGGCCAGAGAGCTAAGTGCTGTACCGCAGGTGATGATTATGGCGTTGCTCTGATACTTTTGGATGTAGCCAATATGAGTGTCTAGTGACGGGCCATTACCAATTAGAAATACAGGCACATGATTGATGGCTAAGTTACTATAGATTAAGAATTTATAGTTTTGATTAATGTTGAAAATGGTATGTGCAAGACTTATTTGCTCATCGTCATAAAATCCAACACCTGTTGCTGCTAGGTGAAATTCTTTGCGGTAGAGCGTGTAAAATTCAGTTTCTTTTTTACTATTAAAATGCCTAAAAACAAAGGTATACACAAAATTAAATAAGCCTATTTTGTCACTCAGTAGTTTCATATCTGCCATGGCGTCTTTGGGTTCCACGCCAATAAAAAGCTTTAGCATGCGGCCTTTGCTAGTCATTTTTTGTAAGATAGGTAGCCAGTCAATCACATGCAGTGAGGCATAAAAAGAGTCTTTGTGTGGGTCAAAAATACAAAGGTTATGGATATCTAGTTCGTGGACCATTTGTGCAATGTGATAGCCCAGCCCGCAGCCTGTGACCAACATAAAGCCAATAGGCACATTGCAGTTCTTGTCTTGTTCGGTTTCGAGTGATGTGTAAAAGTCCACCATGCGATTAATCACGGTAGGGTGAATATGATCTTGATTGGATATTTTGGTTTTAGAAAATTTAATATTAGACAGCGTTGGGTGATGTTTGAAATGCTGGAACTGTTCGTGGCAAAACTCTTTAGGGTTGCCCTTGTAGACCGGTTTATTATTGAGTTTAAAATTAACGAGGTTTAAATAGCCCTCTTCGGTGTACGTTAATTTTAACTCTTGAGGCTGATAGTCAATATACTGGCTGTATATTTGTGGAGCAATTTTTTGGAAAGCCGCCATATTGCGCTTAAAGGTGATCTCTAGCTCTAGCTGTAATTGTTGCATCTGCGCTTTGCGAAGCACTTGTTGAATATTTGACGGTTGCTTGGGGCTCGTGTGTGCTTCGGTCATGAGAGTACCTAAAAGTGCCTATCTATTGACGTTTATAAGTCTGAGTGTCGACTTATTGTTTGAATTGTAGATATGAGCAAATTTTAGGCCTAGGGTAATACTGAGGGGCTTATTTAAATGTAAAGCATTGGCTCGCGACAACTTTTCCATTAATTTGTAAGCTAAGCGTATGTTGTCCTAAATAATATCGGCGCGTACTAATCGGTTTGAATGAATAGTGCTTTTTAAGAGTAATATGTTGACCTTGCGTAGCGTTGAATGTTTTAAGCTTAAAAACCTTACGGTTATAACGGCCGTTGGCGCGTAAAAAATCGATGGCGTAATCAATAATCAAGGCTTGATCTTGGGTGCTCATGACAGTGAATTCAAAGCTGAGAGGGGAATTGACTGTGGCAACGGCGCTGCACTTAAGCGCCACGCCGTTAATTTGAGCGGGGTTAAAGCCTAATAATGCTAAGCATTGGGGATGACCAGCTTTGATTAGCGTACGGCAAGCGTGTTTTATAATCCATTGGGTGTGCGTGGTTGTACACTTGTGCTGCCATTTTGCGCAGTGTTGCAGCATGGTAATGGGGTGATCTTTACTGATGTCGTTTAAATTGTTGGCCACTGATTTACGAACATACAAGCTACTGTCACTTTTGAGCGGTTCTAAAATAGCAAAGATGGGTGATGGATCGGCAACTAGGGCTTTGAGTTGTATGCCCCACGGCAAGCGTGGGCGACAGCCCTCACTAGCCAAGCGGCGAACGTGTTCATTGGTGCTTGTTGTCCATTGTTTAAGTTGGGCGAATGCCTTGGTGGGGTAGCGCTCAATAAATGGCCGTATTGCAAACTCCGCGCTAAATAAGTGGGTGATGGCTTCGAGTACTGTAAAAGCGAGTTCGGGATGCTCTATGCCGTGCACGGCTACATAATCAATAATTGGCCAAGCGGCAAAGCGATGTTGCGCCTCGTTAGGGTCACCTTGATCCCAGTGTTGGGGGAGTTGGCAAAGCTTGGGTGCGAACTGCTCGAATGAGGGTAAGTGTTGATGGAGGCAAGCAATAATATGATTCACGCGCGCTTTAAGTGCGAGATTGTCTAGCCCTTGCAGAGCAGATTTTTCAAAATTATCGGCACTAAAGCTGGGTTCTATTGCCGCTAAGCTTTGACTAATATGCATAATAGCGGGGTGAGATAAGCCCTGTTTCATGATGTTACCTTTTTGTAACTCTTCAGAGGTCTCGAAATAATCATTGAATGGGCTGTGCAAGCTCTCGGAGACTTTGTGCTCCTCGACTTTGTGTTCCTACACAGTTTACCCCTTCTTACTCTCCAAGGTCCGCACTCAAAGGCCCGAAAATAACCCATCATCACCTCATAAGGCGAGGCAGTGTATTGCATAATATGTATCTGTTGTACTCTGTCGGCGTGTTATGTCGGTGCGCTTTGTCGATATGTCTTGTCGGCAGGTGTGCTTTGGTGGTGGCCAAGTAGGCCAAAGTGCTGGGTGTTAATCAGCACATCAAGACTGGCTATATGAGATTGTGTATTGTGTGTAACGGTTATTGCTAAAAGCTGTCAGACTGAGAATGAGGCTCCGCAGCCACAAGTCGAGCTGGCATTGGGGTTTTCGACGGTAAAGCGTGAGCCCTGTAAGCCCTCTTGGTAATCAACGCGCGCGCCAACCAAATAGGGGTAGCTCATAGGGTCTACTACCACACGAATGCCTTCCTTTTCTATCAATGTATCCTCTTCATCTAGCTCTTCATCAAAGCTAAAACCGTACTGAAATCCTGAGCAGCCTCCGCCTGTAACGTAAACACGCAGTACCAAATTTGGGTTTTCTTCCTCTTCGACTAGGCTACGCACTTTGGCAATAGCATTTTCGGTGACTTGAATGGGTGTGGGGGTATAGGTTTGCGCTGAACTCATATTGGCCTCAACAGTTGTTGGTAGGCGATTATTGATAACCTGAGTGTTTTAGTCAAGTATTGGCTTTGCCGCATAAGCACGCTGTGATTAAAAGCATGTGATGTGCGGCGTTTTTGCGAATCAGGTGCAATCTTGTTACTGATGGGCACTGCGCAGTACCGCATGGCTAGACTGCGGATGAAGCGGGTTTGTTTTTAGCGACATCGATACTTTCGACTTTGTTGGTGTTATCGGCTGTTTCGTCAAAGTGTACGAGGTTACCGTTAACCTGCGAGCCTTTCACCATCTCGATAATTTTGTAGTACACATTACCCTGAATGACAGACTTCGAGGCGAGCTCCAAATGCTTTGTTGAGCGTACATCGCCGCGCACATTACCGTTAATGACAGCGCTAGGGGCGCGTACTTCGCCTTCTACTAGGCCTTTGTCGGCAATCACTAAACGTGCATCGTTGTTACCTTCAGCAATCACATTGCCAATCACTTGGCCTTCAATTTGTAATTCACCGGCGAAATGGATGTCGCCTACAATTCTGGTGCCGCGCGAAATTAATGTATGGTTGCTGCCGTGGTCTATTGTCTTTTTTGATCCGAACATGGTTTCCCCTAATGACTGTTACCAGTCATAGCTTTTAGTGATAGTTTGCGTTTTTTTACCTTCGATCATAAGGTTAATCGTGACTTGCTGTGGTGTAAAATTTTTAGGTAATTTAAACGTCCCGGTGAGTGTTTGAAAGTAACGAAAGCGAACATTGAGTACTGAGGGGTCGTTCTTTGCTGTTGTATCTTTTGTGTCGTTCGTCGCTTGTGGTATAGCGAGCGTCTGGTAGTTTAAGGCTTGTGCCTGGCCTTGGGCGTCTAGCCCACTAATGAATAGCTCGACTCGACCTTTGACCCAGTGGGTGTGTTTGGCTAATTGTTTGACAACAAGTTTAAAATCGTATTGCTCGGTGACACCATTAGGGCTGACCTGCCACTGCCCAATAGCGGGACCTTTTTGGCCCTTCGGAGGGTTCATAATATTGCGGTAAAAGGTGTTTTCTTCTTGGGTTTTTTGCAATGTACTTTTAAGGGTGAGTAACTCTTGACGAATCGTTTCACTGGCCCCGCGATCAACTTCGGCGCCAGTTTTAGTATTAACCAATTGCTGGGTGAGCGCGTTGAGTTCGGCTTTTAGTGACTGTGCAGCTTCCTGCTGCTCGGCCAGCGCTTGCTCGAGTGTCTCTTGTTGATGGCCGCCTGTATAGTAACCGACCATGTATCCGCCTATTCCGGCTCCGGTAATGGCAATAAATAATGTGAAGCGAATCAACAGATTGAGAGCAGGGCGGTGACGAACAACAACTAAGCGGTGCTGTTTACTTGCTTTAACACTGGCCATATTAAGGTAGTAACGATGCTAGTTCTAAACCGCAGCGCTCCTCTAAGCCAAACATAATATTCATATTTTGAATGGCTTGGCCTGATGCGCCTTTTGTCAAATTATCTTCTACTACGGTGATAACGACAGTATCGCGTCCTTGTGGTTGGTGCACAGCAATACGACACATATTTGTCCCTTTTACTGTGCGCGTTTCAGGATGACTACCTGCGGGCAATACATCGATAAAAGGTTCATTAGCGTAAGCGCTTTCAAATAACGCTTGTAAGTCGATGCGGGTATCGGTGAGCGTTGCAAAGAGCGTGGAGTGGATACCGCGACTTATGGGCAGTAAATGCGGAACGAAGGTGAGCTGAATATCACTGTTTTGCCCAGCGGCCTTGGCAAAATCGCCGAGGCCTTGTTCTATTTCGGGAAGATGGCGATGGCCTGTAGCGCCGTAGGCTTTAAAGCTTTCGCCTATTTCGGTTAATAGCAGGGCGCTATTAGCCCCGCGCCCAGCCCCGCTAGCCCCGCTGGCCGAGCTTGCAATTAGATGCTGAGTGTCAACTAAGTTATTCTCTATGAGTGGCTTAAAGCCTAATAGGACAGACGTAGGGTAGCACCCTGGACAAGCAACAAGGCGTGCGTTTTTTACGGTCTCACGATTAAATTCGGGGAGCCCGTAAACCGCTTCAGGCAGCCACTGCTCAGCGCCATGCGCTTGGTTGTACCAGTGTTCCCATGTTGCAATATCGCGCAGACGAAAATCCGCAGATAAATCGATAATCTTAGCGCCCCCTTCGAGGAGTTCACCTGCTGCAGCTTGGGCAACGCCATGGGGTGTTGCAAAAAAAATGACATCACAGCTTAGCAGAGTTTGGTTGTTGGGTGCGCTAAAGTGTAAGTGATCGTAATGGCCGCGCAAGTTGGGAAATAGCGTGGTGACGCCGCGGCCTGCTTCGGCGCGCGAGGTAATGACACTGACTTGGGCTTGGGGGTGCTGAGCTAACAAGCGTAGCAGCTCCACGCCTGTATAACCTGTACCACCGACAATACCAACTTTAATCACGAACCACCTCTGTTTTGACTGTTGAATGCGTTTTATTATGGTGAGCTACTTGGCATAGCCGCTTCTTTTGGGGTGTAATTAGTTGCACTGAAGCTCATGAGTGCAACCTGTTAATATAGCCGTGCACGCTGACACGCAATTCGGCTAACAGTTCCAAGCGCCACATTGAATTGATAACGGCTATATTTAAGCTGTAGCAGTAGAGTTGCCACAGCGCGACTCCCAATAATCATGGTGTCAAGCGCTAACCAAGCGTTTGCTGTATGCGTTCAAGCCGTATCCGCTAGGTCATAACGGTGACGGCCTTTTGCGTCATCAGCGCTTAGCTTACTCCCAATATTGGAACAATAGCGCGTAAAATAACTTATAGGCATATGCTCGGTGTGTATGTTAATGACCTTTCACCCAAAACAAAAGCTATATCCACTATGCCAAAAGCCTTATCTCATTGGATAAAGCGCGCTGATAGCGCCATTGTCCATTTCCGCCATTCGCTTTCGTACATTGATGCCTTACCGCAATTAACGCTGCTGGGTTTGGTTATTGGTGTGTTTACTGGGCTTATCATTGTGCTTTTTAGGCTTTTTATCGACTGGCCTCTAGCGCAATTTATGCCAGCAGGAGCCGAAAGCTTTGAGCAACTAGAGCCGACTATTCGCGTCATCATGATTTTTACGGGGGCTTTTATCTTGTGGGTGTTTTTACGCTTTATGGGGCCTGAGGCTTCACAAGTGAGTGTGGGGCATGTCCTGCATCGATTGCATCACTTTCAAGGTCGTTTGCCTAAGCGCAATTGGTTTGCACAGTTTATTGGCGGCATTATTTGCTTGTTAAGTGGCTTTTCGGTGGGGCGTGAGGGGCCAGCTATTCACTTAGGTGCCGGTTGCGCCAGTCAAGTGGGTAATTGGCTCAAGTTGCCCAATAACAGTCGCCATACTTTGGTGGGTTGCGGTGTGGCAGCGGCTATTGCAGCCTCGTTTGATACACCAATGGCGGGGGTGATTTTTGCGATGGAAGTGATTGTGATGGAGTATACCATTATTGGTTTTGTACCTGTCATTATGGCTTCGGTGATGGGGGCGGCCCTGAGTCAAGCGGTTTTTACCGGCACTGGCGAGTTGGTGTTGGTACGCAACGATATGGAAAGCCTAATAGAGCTGCCATTTATGGTTGTATGCGGTTTGTTTATTGCTTTAGGTTCTGGGTTATTTATTCGCCTAAATATTACGGCTATGCGTTTGCGCCATTGGCCGCTATCGCAGCGGCTTTTATTGGCGGCATGTGTTACCAGTGCGGTCGCTTGGTGGCTACCCGAAATTATGGGCCTAGGGTACGATACGCTCAATAAAGCGATGACCGGTGAGCTGTTGTTTGGCGGCTTGCTACTGATTTGTTTGGCCAAAATAGTCGTGAGTGCATTTACAGTGGGCTTAGGCTTACCTGGCGGGGTTATTGGGTCTGCGTTGGTGAGCGGCGCTTGTCTGGGTGGCGCGCTGGGCTTGCTGGTGCATGCTTTATTTCCGCAGATATCAGTTGAGCCTGCATTTTATGTGCTGATTGGTATGGCTGGCATGATGGCGGCAGTAATTAATGCACCACTGGCAGCGCTGGTGGCTGTTTTAGAGTTGAGTTATAACCCGCATATTATCTTTCCTGCGATGTTGGTCATTGTGGTGGCGTGTATTACAACGCGTTACTTTTTTAAATTTAGCGGTATTTTTATTGAGCAGCTCAAGCACAGTGGCCGACCGTTAAACTTAAAGCCCGCCCAGCAAGCGTTGCGCCGTGCGGGTGTGCGCAGTGTAATGGATACGGCGCTGGTGGTTGTGCATAAACAGATGGATTACGAGCAAGCGAAAAAAATACTCGCGACTAAACCCAATTGGTTAGTCGTTGATGAGGCCCCCAAATATACAGCCCTTCGAGCGGCCAATTTAGCCGCCTGGCTCGAGGAGGCGCCGGTCGAAGTATTGGCACTTGAAAAAGAAATTGACCTTTTTGCCATTCCTGCTCAGCGGCTTATACTGTCGGCCATTCATGAAGATGCGACGCTATGGGAGGCTGAGCAGGCGATTACGCAAGGGCATAGCGATGCTGTCTACGTTGCGGGTACGCATGCTTCTGTGTTACATGCTATGCAGGGCTTACTCACGGCGGAGCATTTAGATAATTATTATCATTCGTGAGGGTGTTTTGGTCGCGCTTTAATGGCTGACTAATGTGTTTTTATTCAAACAGGTAAGGAGATTTTATGCTTTTTTTGTGGGTTAAAGCCTTCCATATCATGGCCGTTGTAGCGTGGTTTGCGGTGTTGTTTTACTTACCGCGTTTATTTGTGTACCACGCAAGCTGTGATGATGTAGCTGGGCGCGAGCGCTTTAAAATCATGGAGCGTAAGCTCTATCGCGGTATTGGTGCGCCCTCTATGATTTTAGTATGGACATTAGGAGCGTGGATGGCTTATTTGAACTGGGATTATTATAAAACTCAGGGGTGGTTTCACGCCAAGTTAACACTGGTCTTTTTTTTAACCGGTTACCATCATATGTGTGGTGCTTATGTTAAAAAGTTTGCACGTGACTTTGAGCCCCCAAGCCATGTGTTTTTTAGATGGTTTAACGAGGTCCCCGTTTTGTTTTTGGCCGCGATTGTCATTATGGTGGTTGTGAGGCCGTTTTAGACCTTTACACTATCGCTCATTATTGCTGCAACGTGTCGGCTTAAAGGCCGAATAGACTTAAATCAAGAGTGTCTTAACGGTGTGGGTTCAAAAAGGAGACGCTCAAAATAGCGTATGATCAATAAAAAGGGGAAGGCCATTAGCCTTCCCCTTTTTAACAAGTTTTTTATTGTAACTGTTCTTATTATTCAACCGAGCACTATTATGATTATGGTCTTGTGCTCGTAATGGTTAAGCAATTACATGCCTCCCGAGTGATACGTCTACATATTTTTATTATTTATAGTTGTTATAGTTATAATTTTCTATTGTTTTTATTATTTATTGTTCTTATTGGTTATTGGTTTGCTTATTATTATTCTTTATTGTTTTTATTATGACTCCAATAAAGCATGGCGTGTGCCAACAGTTAAAAACCTTTTAAAAACAGTAAGTTATGTTAATTCTATAGGTATGAGCAGGGGGAATTTTGACGCTGCTGTTACCTTTTGGTGATAAAGGTAACGTATATACGGGTCAGGGGTAACACTTTGATCACTAAGGCCTGCATAATCTTTCTTTGTGCCTGATTAGTGTACTTTTAGTGCTCAATTAGCGTTGTTTTCTTATCGATAGATAATATTAGCGAGATTTTATGTCAATTTAATGAAGCTAATGTTGTGATTTTGATACCCCAGCAATAATTTGTTACCTAAAGACGGTGCGTTGACGCACCGATGGTTGGTGGCGGTACTCTAAGTGATGTTAGCTCAGTGTTGTTGCTTTTGGTTGCCTGTCGCTTTTGTTTTGAGTCGCATAAAGGCGCCAGCAGTATTGTGCTCTCATTATGCTGTACAGCCACTTAACATAGGTACTCCATATAAGTGCTTAATATGCAATAAAAAAATCCTTGCTTCTTGGTAAAAGCAAGGATTTTTTTATCAGCAAAGAGGCATTACGAGGTCTTTTCAGGGTTTTTGCCGCGTGTGCGAGGGATGCCTAAGCGTTGTCGTCGCTCCCACAAACATTTACGACTCACACCGAGCTTACGGGCTAATTCCGTTTCATTCATATTGTCTTGGTGTTCTAAAACAAAGCGTTGAAAGTAATCGATGAGTGATAAGTCTTCTTGTGATTGAGGAGACATGGGTTTGGACTCCTCCTGCTCTTTAGGGGTTGGCTCTTCTTCTTCATGGACAAGATCTAGGTCAATATCGAGTAGCGAGTGGCTGAGTTGGTCGCCGTCACATAAAATAACCGCTCGCTGAATAGCGTTCTCGAGCTCGCGAATATTACCTGGCCAGCGATAGGTGGTAATCGCCTGAATAGCTTCGGGTGTCAGTGTGAGCAGGGGCTTTTTGATTTGCTCGCAGTAGCGGCGAATAAAGGTTTCGGCCAGCGAAAGAATATCTTTGCCGCGTTCGCGTAGCGGTGGTAATTTAAGCTGTACAACGTTAATGCGGAAGTACAAATCTTCACGAAATAAACCTTCTTTGGCGAGCTTACCCAGATCGCGATGGGTCGCAGCCACTAAGCGTACGTTGACTTTGTGCGACTCAACCGAGCCTAGCGGGCGTACTTCACCTTCTTGTAAAACCCGCAATAAGCGTGCCTGTGCTTCTAGTGGCAGCTCGCCAATTTCATCGAGAAATAAAGTCCCCCCATCGGCGGCGGCGACTAAGCCTTCACGGGTATTCGCGGCGCCAGTAAAAGCGCCTTTTTCATGCCCAAATAATTCAGCTTCAATAAGCGTATCGGGAATAGCTGCGCAATTGACCGAAATGATTGGATGATCTTTGCGTGGGCTCTCTGAATGCAATGCTTGCGCAACGAGTTCTTTACCGGTGCCAGTTTCGCCGTTGACCAATACCGTCGCTCCAGTAGGGGCAACCTTATGAATTTTGGCGTAAAGCTCTTTCATGACAGAGGATGAGCCGATCATGCCCTCAACAAGGGTTTGATTCTCTCCGATCAAGGCTTTTTGGCTAGCAGCGGCTTTTTCACGCTTTAGAAGCACGCGTTTGACTGCTGTAATCATTTCATCGTGATCAAAAGGCTTGGCAATATAGTCAATTGCGCCCATACGCATTGAGTCGACTGCTGAGCGTAAGCTTGCATAGCTGGTCATGATCAGTACGGGAGTGTCACCCGCTAGCTTGATAAGGTCGGTGCCTGGTTGGCCGGGAAGGCGCAAATCGGAGATAATCAAATCAAAATTAGCAAACTTATATTTTGTGATAGCTTCTTTAACCGAGCCGGCCTCATTCACATCAAATTTATTGCGGATAAGGAGCTTGCGTAGTGCTGTGCGAATAATCGCTTCATCTTCAACAATTAAAATCTTATTCATAAGTATTAACTTGATTGTGTGCTGTTGGGGCTAGAGGAGCCTTGTTCATCAACCTGATTTTGATTGGGTAGGGTAATGATAAAGCGCGTGCCATTGGTTGTGTCTTGGTGTGCAGGGGACTCAATATCCAGTCCCCCTTTGTGGTCTTCTATAATGCTATATACCATCGCCAGACCAAGGCCGGTGCCTTCTCCGGGTTCTTTGGTGGTAAAAAAGGGCTCGAAGATACGGTCTTGTAATTCTTGCGGAATTCCCGAGCCAAAGTCGGTGACGGTGATAGTGGTATGCTGAGGGTTGGACGAGCCCGCTACAATAACATCGCCAAATAACGGGCTAGCATCGCGTGAGTTAGAGAGCAAATTAACAAAGACTTGAATCAGACGCTGACTGTCGGCATAAACACTGAGTGATTCGGGTACTTCGTTAACAAAATTGACTTGGTGTTTCTCTTGTTGCAATGACAATAACGAAATGGCTTCTTGGGCGCAATCGCGTAAGCTGACACTGTGCATGTGATCGGAGGTTTGTTGCCCCGCATGCGAAAAGCTCACCAAAGTTTGTACAATGCGACTGACGCGATCGGTTTGCGATAATATATGCTCAATGCATTCGAGTACTTCAGGGTCTTCAGTGTCGTAACGCATATTTTGGGCAAGGCAAGCAATGCCTGTCACCGGGTTGCCAATTTCGTGAGCGACACCTGCTGCTAAGCGCCCCACCGAGGCGAGGCGCTCGCTGTGTAAGAGCTCTTGCTCTAGCAACTGCAGCTCTGTGACATCTTCTAAAATAATCACTTGGCCATCACTTTGCTGCGATAAGCTTGAAGGGATTGATGCCTTGTGCAATGTAATCCAGTGCGGGCGTTGGTTGAGTTCAATTTGACGCTTGTAAAAACGGTGCTCTGACGAGTTGGAAAAGCGATGCAATAAACTCCCCCAGGGCGCGCGAATGTCTTTGATATGAGAACCTGTAACCTCATCGCGCTCTATCCCGGTTAGCTTGGTCATCGCGCTGTTCCACATCAATATCTCGAGGTCTTGACCAATCGAGCAAGTCGGCAAGGGTAGCTGCTCTAGGGTTTTACGATGATATAAGCGCAGATTGTTAAGCTCGGCAGCAAGTCCTGTCAGTTGATCGCGCACAACAACCAAGCGGCTTTCAATGAGATTGATATCGGGTGCATCATGGGCTTCGGGTACTTTGTAAGGGACCAGTCGATCAATAATATCGCTTGCCATAGCAATACCCATAAGGCTTGATAAGTTGGCTTCGAGTTCGTCACGTAAGCGGCGCAATGCGAAAGGACGATTCTCGTTGGGCTTGATGTTTAGACGATGCAATGCCCGCTCGACTTCGGCTTTTGCTGTGGAGGCGCCAATGCGGGTACTGAGTCGATCGATAATTTCGTCGGGTGAGCGAATATCAAGTGTGAGCCTGACTGGATGGCTTAGTTCATCTTGTGAGCACAGTTCGGCACTGTAGCGCTCGTCATCGCTTTGACGGGTTAAACGAGAGACAATAAGACACGCGAGTGCGTTAATGCCTAGACTCCACAGTGTAATGTCTTGCCATGCATCAACGCCGGTGATTATGTGTACTGGGCCAATAGTGGTGCTCCAGTGATGCTGCCCTAAAATAAGCGGAACAAACAGCCCGACAAACCACGTTCCGCCACCAGCCGCAACGCCAGCGACTAAGCCGCGTCGATTAATCTTAGGCCAGTGGGTGACGCCGAGCACGCTGGGCAATAACTGCAAGGTGCCAATAAAAGCCGTTAAAGCGAGTTGGGTTAACGTAAATTGGTTATTGAGTAATAAATAAAAGGCAAAGCCGACCAGTACAATAAATGTAATTAAGCCGCGGCGCATCCAAATGAGCTGGCGATAGAGGTCGCGTTTGGTTTTAAGTGCATTGCTTGGCAGTATCCACTGATTGAGAATCATGGTGGTCAGAGCCAGAGTCATGGCGACTAAAGCACCTGTTGCGGCAGATAATCCACCAATATAAGCCAATATAGCAATAAGGGGATTACCGTTAGCTAACGGGATGGCGAGCGGGAAGTACTGCGCGGGAATATCCAAAGATAAATGGTAGCCGCCCCATAAAATAGGGAAAATAGGCAAAGCCATTAATAACAAAAATAACGGAAAGGCCCAAGAGGCTAAGCTGCTACTTTGACGCACAGGGTTTTCGACAACTGTCATGTGAAAAATATGTGGCATAGAAACCGCA
Source organism: Marinagarivorans algicola (assembly GCF_001292705.1). Taxonomy (GTDB): domain Bacteria; phylum Pseudomonadota; class Gammaproteobacteria; order Pseudomonadales; family Cellvibrionaceae; genus Marinagarivorans; species Marinagarivorans algicola. Next base: position 35,367 of record NZ_LGAK01000032.1, on the reverse strand, counting down.
GTGGCGATAAAAACGAGCATGAGTGTATGCGCGGTGGCACCATCGCTAGCGGTATACAGTGCTAATGCGTGATGAGGATTATTACTCAACCAGTCATCAAGCCCCGATAGCCCGCCAAAACCGACCGATACTACATAGCCGCCCACAATTAAAAGCGCTAAAAGCTTAATGAGCGACTCGAAAGCCATCGCGTTGATGAGCCCTTTGTGGTGCTCGCGGTTAGCGCCAAATAATACGGCAAATACAGCGATACCTAGGCAATACACTAAACCTAGGGATTGTTGCATGCCCAATTGGCCAATTTGTGTTTTTTGCTCTTGCCCTTTAATGAGCAGCATCATGGTATCGGCAACGGCTTGGATTTGTAATGCAATCAAAGGTAGCATGGCCAGTAGCATAAGCAGTGTGACCAGCGCACCGACCAAGTGACTGTGGTACCGAAAAACCAGTAAGTCGGCCATGGAGTTGATTTGGAAGCGTTTCGCTAGCTCCACGAGCGGTCTTAAAGCAAAGCCGCCAAACAAAAAGAGCAGACCTGTACCGATATAATACGCGAGAGCGCCGTAACCAAAGCGATCGGCTAGCTCGATGACCCCATAAAATGCCCATGCACTGGCAAAAATACCAAGCGATAAAATGTAAGTAATTGGGTGAGTGGTGACTTTATCGGGAATCCAATTGCGCTCGGTGGAGTAGGCAATGCCAAAAACCATCGCAACATACATAAAGCTGATTAAAGCGACCTGTGCAAATGAAAAACTCATGAGGCTTTTTGCTCGGCAGCGCGTTTTGCTCTGTATTTTTGCACTAAGTAAGCAACCACCACCACCAGTAGCCAAATACCGAACGGACGATACCAGTGACCCTTAGGATCCATCACCCAGCCAATAAGTGCAGGCGCAAAAATATAGGCGACCAAAGCGAGATAAACGAGTGGGCTGGGCTTATTCATAATATAAACTGAGTAAAATGTGGGCAAATACTACTCAACTTAAGCCCGTCTAGCAATGAGAATGCCTAATGTTGTGAATTTTAGTAACTAAATGTACTGAGTAAATGCCAAAATAGACTTCAAGAAAAACACCTAACATGCCAAGCATCTATGCCCCAGCTAAGCAATTGCTTAGTGTTGGCATGTGGTGGCGGGGTAAACCCCATCTGTTGCAAGCAGGTGTAAATATTTTTCTGGGGTGTGTTGATATCAACCGCCGGTGCACCGTGCTGTTTGCTGAGTTTATAGCCCCGATCATCGAGTAGTACGGGAATATGGGTAAATTGAGGTGCTTGGTAATCTAGGGTCTCAAACAGCATTAATTGATTAAAGGTGACATCAAGTAGGTCATCCCCGCGCACGATGTGAGTAATACCCTGTGCAATATCGTCGGTAATGACGGCGAGTTGATAAGCAAACAGGCCATCTTTACGGTGGATAATGAAATCCCCTGATGCCAGTAAATCTTGTTGCTGTGTACCACATAGCGTGTCGATAAAGCTGACTTGTGTGTTAAGGCCTAGTGTTGACGCGTGTTGTATATTGAATTTGATTGCGCCATCAGTGTGCTGTAGATAACGACAATGACCATCATAAACCCCATTGAGCGTACGCAGTATTTTGCGGCTGCATTGACAGTAGTAGGTTAATTGTTTGGCTTTAAGTTGTGCGAGAGTGCGCTGGTATGCGGCGGTGCGTGTACTTTGATAGAGTATTTCACAGTCCCAGTGCAGCTCGTGTTTGATCAAACATTCCACAATAGCGTCGGCAGCGCCGGCCGGTTCGCGGGGCGGGTCTATGTCTTCCATTCGCACGAGCCATAATCCCTGATGGACTTTAGCATCAAAGTAACTGGCAAGTGCACACGCCAGAGAGCCTAAATGCAACGCGCCTGACGGTGACGGAGCAAAGCGACCAATATAAGGCCGTGACGTGGTTTGTGAGGGTGAAGGGGGTACGCTAGGTATTTTAATAGGTGCGGGCATGCTGGGGTAGCTTATGTACCTGTTGTGTACTAGGGGTGAGTATATTTAAGTACGGGCCTACACGCTACAGCCTCTTGATAAGCGCGCATAAACTGCAGGCTTATCAAGAGGCTAGATATGATGGTACCCGAGTTGCCGCAATAAGAGTGTGGCCGTATTCTTATCAGTAATGAGCGAACGCTGCCACGGCGTGATGATTACCCGCCGACTTGTCTTTCTTTGATTTCTGCGAGTGTTTTACAATCTACACACTGAGTCGCTGTTGGGCGAGCTTCTAGGCGGCGAATACCAATTTCGACGCCGCAGGCTTCGCAATAACCGTAGTCATCGGCTTCTATGAGTTCGATTGTTTTGTCAATTTTTTTGATGAGCTTACGCTCGCGATCACGAGTGCGCAGCTCTAAGCTAAACTCTTCTTCTTGACTGGCTCGGTCAGCAGGGTCGGGGAAATTGGCGGCCTCATCTTTCATGTGGCTGACGGTGCGGTCAACCTCTACCATTAGTTCTTCTTTCCAAGCTAGCAGCAAGTTTTTAAAATGCTCTAGTTGGGTATCGCTCATGTACTCTTCACCATCACTAGGCTGGTAAGGCTTAAAGCCATGCAGGGCGAATTGAGTTGCTTGTGAATCGGGCATTATTGCGGCCTCTTAATCTCTAAAAACCAAAAACTTTCCGTTAGTATTACCGCTATCAAAGTGGCATTGGCGCAAAAATTGGGGCAATCTTTACGATTTCAATAGTGAATCGTTGTTTACTCGCCTCGGCCAAGCCGGCAAACCTAACAGATTCCCCAAAAGTGCGCTAGCCCTAAGGTTAGTTAGTCAGGATATTTAATGATTCTTACGCCATTATTACGAAAAGCGACACTAGTACGACGCTATAAGCGTTTTTTAGCCGATGTGATTTTGCCCACGGGCGAGACCATAACGGTCCATTGCCCTAACACAGGCAGCATGAAAAACTGCATTGTCGAGGGGAGTGACTGTTGGCTGCTGCATAGCGACAACCCAAAACGAAAATACGCATATACCTGGCAGTTAGCCACTACGCCCACAGGCCACCTCGCCTGTATCAATACACAAGTGGCCAACAAAGTGGTGGCACAGGCATTGGCCCAAGGTGTGGTGAGCGAGCTCAGCGCCTACCCTTCTGAAGGGATTCGCACAGAGGTAAAATACGGTGACAAAAGCCGAATAGATTTTATGCTTGAGGCCTCGGGTTTACCTCAATGTTATGTTGAGGTAAAAAGTGTCACGTTATTGGATACACTACAGCCTGAGAACCCTGATGCTGAATATTGTGGTTTTTTCCCTGACGCTGTGAGTACGCGCGGGCAAAAACACCTGCAAGAATTAATGAATATTGTGGCAGAAGGTCGGCGCGCGGTATTGTTGTTTTGTGTGCTACATACAGGGATTCAAAAAGTGAGAGCTGCGCAACACATTGACCCTAAATACGCCGCTTTATTGCAAGAGGCAAAAAAAGCGGGTGTTGAGATACTAGCCTACGGTGCGCATATTTCATCGACTCACATTACGCTGACTACCGCATTGCCTGTAGAGTGCTAAGCGCTGAGTATGCATCATTATAGACCTGAAGGTTATGTTGAAGCTTGATCTTCTAAAACTAGCGTATCGGCTATGCGTTGAATATTCACTGATTGCAATGTATCGCCTGCGCAAGGTCCACTCACACATTCGCCACTGCTCGGTATAAACAGGGCCCCATGGGTTGAGCAGCGTAACAGTTCGGTATCAGGATCTAAAAAATGGTGTGCCTGCCACTCGAGTGGGATGTGCAAATGGGGGCAGCGGTTAATAAATGCAGTAAAAATGTGCGCTTGTCTCACCACAATATAGTGCTCACCATCCATATTCACCCCTAAGGTTTGACTATTGGATGCTGGGTGATCGTTATGCGTTGTTTGGGGTTCTGCAAATTGCTCAAAATGTGCGATAGTGCAAAGTGTTCTCACAAGTTTAGGCCTAGGTTAAAAGGCATTATTGTAACGCGCGCAAGCTATCAGTGTAGAGTCTATTACAATAGAGCTTATTGTATTGTTGAGGTATCAACAATACGTTAATTATTAAGTTCTGCAACTTTAGCGGGCTCTTCAGCGTCGTTAACCAGCTGTGCTTTTAAGGACGCAGGCAAATCGTTCCAGTGTACGTCCATCAACGCGCCTTGTAAGGCGTAAAGCATGACTTTAGAGACGTGAATACCGCGGTCTTTGATGCGACGGTAGGTGTCGACTGCGCCTACATCTTCTAAGTCTTGATAAGTGTTGATACCAACAGCGTGTAAAATATTGACAGAGGCCATGCCGAGATTGCGAAGCTCTAGCAAGTCTTGATTTTTTAATTTAGCATTGGCTGGCATAGTGATAGTCCTAGTGGTTTATTATTATGGCGCGATTAAAAGTTAATTATTCACAGCATCGTGGATCGTTTTTTAGGTTATACAATTTCAGGTTATACAATATGAGAGTCTAAAAGCTTTATGCCCCTCATTAATGTAGACAACGTTTTAATGTTTAGCACAAGATTTTAAATTTAAAAATTATCTTTAGAAAAGTGCTAGCTAGTTCCTGAATTAATTCATTGCTTTCGCTTGTTTAATCTGCAAAGTGTTTAAATAAGCGCCTGCAATAGTAGCTTTTTTAAACAAATACACAATTATTTAGCGCCAAAATGAGGAGCTCGAGTGTTTAATCGCGATAATGCTTTAGGGTGCGATGATTCGCATGTGGTTGATGTTGTTTTTAATGACAACTGTAGTGTGCCTTTACATAAGCAACTAGTCACACCGTTACAGCATTTAATGGCATCGGCCCGACAGGCTGGCTTTTCGTTAAATGTGGCGAGCGGGTATCGAAGTTTTGGTCGGCAGCAGGCGATTTGGGATGCCAAAGCTTGTGGTCATCGACCGGTTTTGGATGCCCAAGAGCGTCCCATTCATTTAACGACATTAACAGCCTGCGAGCAGGTGCGCGCTATTTTACGATGGTCAGCACTGCCTGGCGGGTCACGTCATCACTGGGGATGTGATATTGATATTTATGAAGCTAGCGCGCTACCCAATGGGCAGTCATTGGCTTTGACGACTATCGAGGCAAATACATTATTCATCGATTTTTATGATTGGCTAGAAGATCATTTAGCATATCAAGAGGATTTTTTTAGACCGTATTATGGCAACAATAAAGGCGCTGTGGCGAATGAGCCTTGGCACTTAAGTTATAAGCCGTTAGCGCAAAAATATGAAAAGCTGTGTGACTATCAGGCTTTTCGTCAGCAGTTGATAAACGCTAATATTCAGTTAATAGATGCTGTACTTGAGCAACTACCGTTTATTTACGAGCATTATGTGGCAGCGTATTTTACTGCGTAAAATACATCTGCTAATGGTTAAATGTTATATCGAGTAACCAAGAGTTAGCGATCAACAACATAACGAAGGGTGATATGAAAGATGGACTTAGGTGATTAACTGTATGAATGATGTAGCTTTTGGCTTACCCACAGAAAAAAAAGTAACAAGTAAAAATGTAACAAGCAAAACATTAAAAGCGGTTATTTTTGACTGTGATGGCGTGTTAGTCGATAGCGAACCTGTCTATGCCGAAGCGTTTTCGAGCACTTTAGCGGCTTTTGGTTTTGACTTGCCTGCTTCACTTTTAAGGGAGACTTTACAGGGTAAAAGTATGGCGGATTGCTATGCATGGCTGGCCAAGCATTGGGGGTTTAGTGTGACCGCGCATTTTGAAAAAACGTTACTGGCCAACACTGATCAATTGATTATCAATCGGCTACAGCCCATTGATCATGCCGCGATGATAGTGGCAGCGATCCGCGTACCGAAGGCTGTCGCCTCTAATGGCCTGCGCCAATCGGTATTGGCGAATTTAAAGCGTTGCCAGTTGGATCACTTTTTTGGAGAGCATATTTATACGGCTGACCAAGTGGCTCAGCCAAAGCCCGCGCCTGATATTTATTTATTAGCGGCTAAGCGGTTAGGTGTATTGCCTACAGAGTGTGCAGTGGTCGAGGATTCTCCACTGGGCGTGGCCGCTGCTGTTGCTGCGGGCATGCAAGTGTGTTGGTTAAATCAAGGTACACAAAGGCAAGCGAGTAAAGTCACGCAGCATGAGAAAATACACAGTGCTAGCTCGATGCAGGCTGTAGGACTGTGGCTGGTTGATCAAGGTCTGATGGATCGGTAAGCCAATTCAGGACGGTGTAAACCACCTTAGGGGTAAGTTAAGCTGCTATATTTGTCATTAGAGTATAGGGCATTGCTACTAGGCATATAAATTTTTTACAGCAAGAGCGTTGATAAATATGATGGCCCTTTCATTAGAAATAGGGCCTATCTATTGAGTTGATAAGGCATATAGCGACATGAGAACCATAAAAGCTGCTGTACTTAAGAGGAATAATTGTGGAATCTGAAAAATTTGATTTGGTTTTTAGCGGGCAAATTTTGCCACGACAAGAGCTTGAGACTGTTAAGGCAAATATGGCGGCTTTATTCAAAATTTCATCCGCTCAGGTAAAGGTGCTATTTAGTGGTAAGACTATTGTACTGAAACGTAATATTGATTTAACCGCGGCTAACCGCTATCGCGTTGCGATAAAAAAAGCAGGCGCGCGCGTTGATTTATTAAAAGCAGGAACTGCGTCAACTCAGGTGGCAGCTAAGGCGGCAGAAAAAGCTGCCGCCAGTACTCATACAAGTACTCAAGCCAGCGCCGGTACTCGTGCTGATGTGAATGGCGAGGCCAATGCCAATGCTGTTAGCAATAGCCCTCCAGCCACACCGCCTCAAGCTCCTAGAAGAACACCTCAAGCCCCTGTGGCAAAAAAAACTGATGACTCGAGGGTGAGCCTCGAGGCGCTACCTGTCGGTGAAGGGTTACTCGCCCCCAGCACAGACTCGCCTACGACGGTTGTGGTACCTGATTTTGAAGTGCTGGATTCGGGGAGTGATTTACTCAGTGAACACGAAAAAGCGCAGGTGGCCCCTTTGAATATTGATCTATCGGCTATTACCGTACGAGAGCTAGGGCCTTTAGTTGATGATACCGAGCGCGTACGCATGACCTCCGTCACTGTAACTGAGCTACAAGCTGACATTTTGCCAGCAGGCTCAGATTTGCTTCAAGACTCAGAGCGCCCGCGGATAACGCCTGCAAATATTCAGGCGTTAGATCTTGATATTGCGCCAGTAGGTGCGCGTTTAAATAGCGACAAGCCACCGGCGCCAGCAGCCCCTAATGTTGATCATATTGCACTTGCCGATGACTGATTGTGGTCATGAGGCTTTAGCCCTTTTTCCAATTGGGGCAGTGAATATCGCTACCGCCGGAATTTTTGATGATGCCCTCAGCGTTGTGCTGTGCAATATAAGGGCGACCCGTAAAGCTTAGTGTGACACGTTGTACTAACTGCTTTATTGGTGTGGCAGGACAATAAATAAAGCTGGCAGGTGTATGGCTTGAGCCATTATTCTTGAATTGCAAGCGGGTATGGTTATTAAGGCGTAAGTGACCGTTTAGCGCTAATGGTGTGATGCTGATTAATTCTTCATGGGAGTCTCGTATTTTATTCTGATTTACATCGACAAAAATTTGTAAATGTGAAAAATGACGTGATTGACAAACACCTTGTGTATTACTGCCACACAGAGATGTTGTAATGCCGCGTGCTATTGCTAGCTGTCGCGCTGTTTGCAGTTGAGAGTGGAGAGTGTAAATAACCATGTGTGACTCGGCCTTGGCACGCCAATAACTGAAGCCGGGTATGGCGGCCAATAATAAAATAGCCAAAATGCTAAAGGTTATTAAAAGCTCAATAAACGTTAAACCATACTGTGAGCATTGTGCTTTGTGAAAGGTAAACCATGAGGAAACTAACATCACACACTCCTTTGTAATAGCGACGGCCTAACACTAGTTTAAGAGTGTGTGATTTACTAGTAAATAGTCAAAATATAATGTTAAACGGCGTTATTGTTACTCATTTACTGGAAATAGCCAGAGGCTATTGATGAGCAAAGAGCCCCTTATATTGTTTTAGCACCTGATTTGCAGAGTCAATACTGCAGAGTCAATACTGACTTTAGCACTGTCGATCGAGATTTAGGCTTGCTGGTTATGTAACGCAATAGCGTCGACAATTTCTTTCTTAGCGGTGTCGGCATCTTCCCAGCCGTCAAGTTTAACCCATTTCCCTTCTTCTAAGTCTTTATAGCGCTCAAAGAAATGAGAGATTTGCTTGATTTGGATTTCAGGTAAGTCTTTGTAAGAGGTAACCTTATCGTAAAGCTTTGTGGTTTTACTAACCGGTACCGCTAAAATTTTAGCATCTTCGCCAGACTCATCCGTCATTTTAAGTACGCCAATCGGGCGACACTTCACTACACAGCCCGGCACTAAAGGTGAGCCCATGACAACCAAAACGTCTGCTGGGTCGCCATCACCACATAACGTATTTGGAATATAGCCATAGTTACAAGGGTAGCGCATTGAGGTGCTTAAAATACGATCAACAAATAAGGCGCCAGTGTCTTTATCTAGCTCATATTTAATGGGCTCGCCGCCTTGAGCAATTTCGATGACGACGTTAACTTCTTCTGGCGCATTTTTACCCGTAGGTACATTGTTAAGGCTCATAATATGGTTCCCTATGAATTTATATAAATGATGGTTAAATGATCAATAAATGTAAAATCGGCGGGCATTCTAGCATAGGCAGCACAATTTACAGTGTTCTTAATCAAGCTGAATGTCGTACGAGTCACGCTGTGCGCAGGTTGCGGAGTATAGTAAGGTTCCTATGCTATAGTGCTTCGCGTTTTATATGGGGGTCAAGCTTGAGGATGGGTAAATGTTAGACGATTTAGTACGCGAGGGAGTAGGGATGACCTCGCGGCGTACACGTGAGCGCCTAATAGAGCGGTTAAAAGTAAAAGGAATCAGTAATGAAGATGTACTCAGCGTGTTGGCGGCTACGCCTCGGCATCTATTTGTTGATGAGGCGTTAGCACATCGGGCATATGAAGATACGGCATTGCCTATAGGGTTTAAGCAAACACTGTCTCAGCCTTATACGGTGGCCCGTATGACTGAGCTGTTACTCACCCACTGTAGTCGCTTTGAGACGGTGTTTGAAATTGGTACCGGCTCTGGTTATCAAACGGCAGTATTAGCGCAGCTCTTTAAGCGAGTTTATACCGTAGAGCGTATTGCCGCGCTACAGCAAAAAGCAAAGGCGCGATTGCAAGGGTTGGGCTTTTACAATATTCAATACCGCCATGCTGATGGCCACTTAGGTTGGCAAAGCGGTGGTAGCTTTGATGCCATTATGGGCACAGCAGCAGCGGCCGATTTACCCGAGCAACTACCCAGTCAGTTAAAGTCGCAGGGGGTGTTGATCCTACCTGTGGGTGACAATACTCAAAATTTAACCCTGATTCGACGCGATGGTGATACTTTTTCGACTGCGGTTGTTGAATCGGCTAATTTTGTTCCGCTATTAAAAGGAATCATCGCTTGAATCAATCAAAAAGAACGATTAAAGACTATGCTGTTATAACCTTAAAAGGAATGGCAATGGGAGCTGCCGATGTGGTGCCTGGCGTTTCCGGTGGTACCATCGCTTTTATTACCGGTATCTATGATGAGTTTTTAGGTGCGCTAAAAAACTGTACGCCTGCTGCATTATTGATTTGGAAGCAAAAAGGCTTCACAGTATTTTGGCAGCATATTAACGGCAGTTTCTTAGTGGCTTTATTTACCGGCATTTTGCTGAGTATCAAAACCTTTGCGGCTATTATCGAGCATGCCTTACGCGCTCACCCTATTTGGGTATGGGCATTCTTTTTTGGGTTGATTATTGCCTCAATTGTACTGTTGGCTCGCCATATGACTCAGCGCTGGCGAGTGCGCGATATTGTGGCATTACTCTTAGGGGCAGCGCTTGTTGCGGGTATCTCGCTGGCGGCGCCTACGCAATTACCGGGGCATTGGTGGGTAATGTTTCTAGGTGGTTTTATTGCTATTTGTGCCATGATATTACCAGGCATTTCAGGAAGCTTCTTATTGCTACTGATGGGTTTGTATCCGGTATTTTTAGGTGCGGTTAATCACTTAGAATGGGATTTACTCATATCATTTGGTGCAGGTGCGGTGTGTGGCTTAATGGTGTTTTCACGCGCACTATCCTGGCTATTAAACCATTACCATCAGGTAACGGTGGCGACCCTAACGGGCTTTTTAGTGGGGTCGCTCAATGTGACTTGGCCTTGGAAGGAGCCAGTAGTAACTATGCTGAACAGACATGGCGAAGAAGTTGTTGTGCAAAGCAGTAATGTATTGCCAGCACAATTTGCTACTGTTACCGGCCAATCACCCGATACGTTATTGGCAATTACTTTCGCTATTGCCGGTGTTATGTTGGTCTTAATTGCTGAGTTTTTTGCCAGCAAGTTCGGAAAATCATAATTAAAACTGGTACTTTTGTTTGTTTTCTTGTTTTTTTTAGCAAAAAAAACCGTTTTTTTATATTCTTTAGCAATAATAATCAGGTAGTTATAGCAACTCTTAATAACTATTTATACTTAAAAACTATGTTAAATGCCAAAAAACTGCCAAATGAATATGATTATGTCAAAAAAGCATCACCCTGTGTGAATGCTTTTTTATACATTTTATTGGCTTTTTTATGTGGCCCTTCTTGCGCTAGCCAGTCAAATAAAGCCCCCATATTGAGCGTGCCCCAGCCGGCGAGCTCGACAATATCGCATCACGTGGTTGCAAAAGGCGATACATTGTATGCGATTGCATGGCGATATAACTTAGACTATAAGCACCTCTCTCAAATCAATAAAATCACGCCGCCCTACGCGATTAAACCGGGTCAGGTTTTACAGCTAGCCGGGGTTGCGCCTCGCGTGCCTTATCGCGTGAGTCAGCGTAAGGTGCGCCAAGTAAAAGCGAAATCACCGGCGGTTGCGCCTGCACCTGCACCTGCACCTAAGGTGACTCAAAGCCTAGTGTCTGCACAGCCTAAGCCCTCACCTAAAGTACGACCTCCTACAGTCATTAACCGTTCTAAAAAAAGTACAAAAAAGCCAGTAGTCGTCAAAACCTCGACAGTCAAATCTAAGTCTTTAGTGTGGGGGTGGCCTGTTAAAGGCAAGATAGTTTCGTCTTTTAGTGCCGGTAAGGGGCTAAACAAGGGGATTGATATAGCGGCGAAATTAGGGGAATCTGTACGTGCTGCTGCGGACGGACAGGTTGTTTACGCCGGTAGCGGTTTGAGAGGTTACGGTAATTTGATCATCGTGAAACATCAAAATTCATACTTAAGTGCTTATGCACACAACAGTTTGTTACTAGCAAAAGAAGGTGATGATGTGACACGCGGAGAGAAAATTGCTGAGGTGGGAGGTTCCGGCGCGACAGCCATTAAGCTACATTTTGAAATTCGTCGTGACGGTGTGCCCGTTGATCCACTGAAGTATTTGCCTCGTTAAGCAAGCAGCCCGTGAATTTTTACGGGTACTCAATAAAAAATATAAGCTTTGTTTAAGACTTTATGGGCCAGAACACAAAGAGCAGTTGAATGGATAAACTGGAGTAAAGTTTATACCGCTTTGGCCGAAAACCTTATATACCCTCAATAACAATGATAAAGATAAAAAAGAGGTGGGCTAAAACTGTGCATGATTTTAGCCAGTTTAAGGCATATAAGATTGGGGTGTACTGACATTATTGGCAAACGGATACAGGGTTAGACGTTGACGGAGGGCCATTTTTGATGTTGCACAAAAATAAAATAAGTCTGAGGATGAGAACATGGTTGCTCCACAACTTAGTTCCAAAAACACTACGCGAAAACTAACCCCCACTGTTACAGCGCTTGAAGAGTTTGATGATATCGCCGTGCTTGAGAACGGTAAGGTGATCGATCAACCGGCAATGGATACCCCCGAGCTTGTCGAGGGTGCTTCTTTTGACTCACCGGCGGCTTTTAATGCTGCGCAAGTTGATGAATCGCACACGGTTGTTGCCAAAAAAATAGCTAAAACTAAAGCCAAGTCTAAATCCAAGGCAAAAGCTAAGGTTAAGGTTGAAGGTAGCGTTGAGGCCAAATCTACAGCTTCGGCCAAAGCGAAGCCTAGGGCCAAAGTCAACCTTGAGGTTAAAAGCAGTCCGGAGGTCGCTAAATCTCAGGCTATCAAGTCTGAGACCTCTAATCCCGATACGACTAAGGCGGACCTTTTTGCCGTCGATGAAGAAGAGCAGCAAAAAAATCTTGATGCGACCCAGCTATATTTAAATGAAATTGGCTTTTCGCCGCTGTTAAGTGCAGAAGAAGAGGTCTTTTTTGCGCGTAAAGCGCTTAAAGGTGAGGAGCCTGCGCGTAAGCGCATGATAGAAAGCAACCTGCGTTTGGTTGTGAAGATATCACGCCGTTATGTGAATCGTGGTTTGGCCTTACTTGATTTAATTGAAGAAGGTAACTTAGGATTGATTCGTGCTGTAGAAAAATTTGATCCTGAGCGTGGATTTCGCTTTTCAACGTACGCCACTTGGTGGATAAGGCAAACCATTGAGCGAGCTATTATGAATCAAACGCGTACCATTCGCTTACCTATTCATGTGGTGAAAGAGCTTAATGTGTATTTACGCGCAGCACGTGAGTTATCGCAAAAACTGGACCATGAGCCATCCCCAGAAGAGATTGCTACTTTACTTGATAAACCTGTAGAAGATGTTGAGCGAATGCTAGGTCTTAATGAACGTGTAGCCTCTATGGATACACCGATCGGCCCTTCCTCCGATAAAACGTTAGTCGATACTGTTGCTGATACTCATGTATCTGATCCTGTGGCCTTACTGCAAGACAGTGATTTAAGTGAAAACTTAAATAATTGGCTTGATGAGCTGAGTGAAAAGCAGCGTGAAGTGGTGGCTCGTCGCTTTGGTTTGCGCGGGCATGAATCGAGCACTTTAGAGGAGGTGGGTCGTGAAATTGGTTTAACACGTGAGCGTGTACGCCAAATACAAGTTGAGGCTTTACGTCGGCTACGTGATATTTTAGAAAAGCAAGGCTTAAACGCAGTATCACTGTTTGGTGCGGTCTAGCGGTTAAGTCTTATGGTATGAGTGTGACAAAAATAAAAATACATTTAGGCCATTAATAAAAAAACCAGTCTTTTACGGCTGGGTTTTTTTATGGTTAATAGCCCTGCTCAAGAACGATTGATCTCAATACAAAGCTGGCTTTAAAGTGACATATTACGAGATAAGTGCATCGCGAATAATCTTACCGCCGTTAAAGCGTACATTAATGCGTTCTTCACTAATACCTACACTACGTGCCAGTGTTTTACTGACAGAAACCAGTGTTTGCTCGTAAGGAGTATCGGCGTTGTCAGTTTTACCATTGGCCGCGTTAATCCCTGTTGCTGAAAAATCGATGATGGCTTGAGCGGCCTCGACAATGATTCATTAGTGCCGAATTCTGGCATCTCTGAAGAGTTACCGGCTTTTTTACTTAGCGTTATTATGATGATCGAGGCTCTTAATTGCCAAGGCCTCAATCATCATTATCGCTAATATAGTCGTAGCTCTTAGCGATTGTTTAGGCTTGAATTACGCTTTAGTGGGCGCTTTTTTAGATCTGCTTTCTTCGTTTAAGGGCTCTTGTTTTATCGGTGCTTCTTTGATTGGGTTTCTATCTCTGGGTTGTTGCTTATCTTTTTCAGGGTCTTGTTGAGGCTCTTGTTCAGGTTCCTGCTGGTCGTCACCTTTAGGTGTTTTTGGGGTGTTATCTTTAGGGCTAGTGTTATCAGTATTGTTTTGCGCTGCTTTTAGTGACGCTAAAATAGCATTGAGTTTTTCTAACTTCAGGGCTTTCTCGTTTTCACTTAAGTCGTCCAGCGCTTCAATTTTTGCAATAGTCGCTTCTATTTTGGCAATGGCATCAACTTCGCAGTCACGCTCTTTAGGCATTTTGGGTGTGCCCATCATATCTTCATGTGCGTACTTTTCTTCAACGCGATCTTTGATGTTTTCAAGCTTTTCATCAATTTCGTCTTCGATCATTTCTTTTTCGTGTGTTTCCATGCCGTTGGTATGCTCGCGCTCTTCGACCATGTCATCAACTTCAGCAAGGTTGGCTAAAATTTCTTCGATATGGGCAACGCCTTTAGTATCACCAGCTTCGGTCAATTTAAGCAGTAATGCTTCAAACTTTTCAATGACCGCTTCACGATGCGCTTCAGGGTAATCAAAATCCATTTCTACATCATGCTTCATGCGCTCGATTTTATCAGCCATTTCACGGGTGTCTTCTTTATCCATAACGTGCTGATGATCTTTTACGCGATCTTCGATATCTTTAATGCGCTCTTCAACATCTTGCTGTCCTACTTCTTTATCGGCTTTTTCGGCGCGCTCTTTTGAAGGTCGCTCACGCTCTTTTTTAAGGCGCTCTTCAAGTCGAGTCATCTTGTCTTCGATGTCTTTAAGTTTGTCTTCAGGGGCTTGCTCTGCGCGAGGCATTTCATCTTTGCTCGGTGTGGTGCGCAATGATGTTATGTGTTTGGCTTCTAGTTCGCCATCGGCATTGTAGGTACCGCTGATTAAGAGTTTGTCACCGTCTTCGCCAAGGGTAATTGTTGTGAGATCTACAGATTTGGTAATAACGGTATACTCTTGAATAACGACCATAACGCCATCAGCGGTGGTGAGTAAGCCATCATTTACAGCACTTAAAGTCGTGTGTAAGCGGCCCGATTGCTTTTTGTCTTGCTCGCGCTCTTTATTGATACGAGTTACGCTCTTAACAATACGTTTACCTTGCTTATCTTTAAAGCCGTCAACCACTACGGTGTCGCCAGGGGTGATGTCTTCCATATTAAAGTAGCGCTCTTTGGCTTCTTTATCGCTGTAATCGGTATCGTCTTGTAGGCGGTATTTTTTACCGTTAACGGTCATTTCGCCTGTTTGTGTGTCTACTTCTTCTACGTTACCCATCATGCGTAAAGTAGCGGCGAGTTCACGTTTTACACTATCAACATCAATACTACCATCGGCGTTAACATCGCCTTTAATAGTGACCAATTCACCGGCTTTAATGTCGTCCTTATCACCGTTTTTGATATCTTCATTGTCGATGTTTTTAACGGGACGACCGTCAATTTCTAAATGTTCTTTGCCTTCTTTTTTAACGAGCTTACCTTTGATTTCTACACGTTTTTTTCGTTGGCTGTCTTTTTCGTCATTTGTTGGGCGTTCTTTTTGGGTAATAACCACAACTTTACTGGCCACTAATACGCCGTCGATTGTTTCGCCGCGTACAAGTACACGTACGCCATCGGTTAGCTCGTCACCTACAAGGTTAGCGCTCGCAAATTCAATGTTTTTGCCTTCAAGGCGAAACGTGTTGCCATCGCTAGTGTTTAAGCTGCTCACTATGCCCGACAAGCGCTGTTGGGTATTGGTTTGCTCTTGGCGAATATCAATACGTGTTGCAACGATTTGACCATCGGCATTCGTGCGGCCACTAACGCGCACCACAACGCCTTGCGCTAAGGGGGCCAAAGTCACAGAATCAATCGCATCATCGAGCTTTGTATCGCCGTCGATTAAAACAGTTTTACCCATAACGGTCAGAGTTTGCGCATCACTATCAACAGTTTCTACTTGGCCGGCTACTTTGCTAAAAAAGCGTATACGGTTGGCTTTGGCGCCTTTTTTATCTGTTTTTTCACCGTCAACTTCGACGACCATGCCTACATCGAGTTCATCTTCGGTAGCGGGCTCGCCATCAATGGTGACTTCAGCGGTATCAGTATCGTAATGCACACCATTAACAATAACGCTGCCAAAGCCGTCAATTTCGCCAATAGCTGTAATGGCAACGGTTTTTGCTTGGTCATTGAGCGGGGTATCAATGTTAGCTGTTGTTTCGCTAGTACCGGTACAGCCTGCCATAGCTGCAGTAATAGCGGTGGCTAGAATCAGTTTCGAATGAATGTTTTTCATGATGTGCCTCTTTAATGTTATGTGCAGTAGTGAGTGCTGTTGTTATTTTGCGTTAAGCCAAGTACGGGCTGATCTTGATGCTATTAATGCTTGTTGATCTTAAGTACCTGTGTGATTCATGAGTCATGCTGGTGTATTGAGTGACTCTTGTAATGGCCTCAGTAGGTGCCTTGCTGCCATATATGATCATATTAATATCATATATGGTTTTTTTATAGAGGGTAATAACGTTTTAAGAGGTTTGTTGGTGTAATTGAGATCAGGGTCTCGAGGTGTGCAAAACAAAGTCACTCTTTTCATTATTTAAAGTGATTAATCTACAAATTAATGTAGTGTGAGAGTATTATTCTCATATATGGTTATTGGCAGGCTGCTTGATTGGGCTGCTAGGTAAGGCTGGTTTGGCAGGAAAGGGCGCTTTAAAGTGGTTTCTTTTAAGAAAACCGGTTTTCAAATAGAGGTGATTTTTACGTTGATGCATATAGTGCTATGTGTGTAAGTACTATGCGTACAAGGGCTATGTATATCAGCGTTTGTAATAACTAATCGAGCACACTTAATATTTTATTATCAAGCGGGGCCTCATGGGGCAAGAGTCAGATAAAGCATTAATAGAAGCGGCATTGAGCAATTTACTCGACCCTATTGCCGCTATGCTATTGCGCAACGGTGTAACTTTTCAGGAGTTTACGGCGCTGGCTAAAGGCACCTATGTGGCAGTGGCGCAGCGCGACTTTGGTGTGCGTGGCCGGCCAACCAATACCGCAAAAGTATCGGCGTTGACAGGCATTGATCGCAAAGAGGTGAAGCGCCTTAAAGACTTATTAGCGCAAGGCGCTCGCGTAGCCGAGGCGCGCGAGGGGCAAGATAAAATGTCGCGTGTGGTGCGCGGCTGGTATGAAGACCCAGAGTTTTTAAATGAGCAGGGGCACCCTGCGCACTTGCTCTTAGATGATGGCACGCTAAGCTTTAAAGAGTTGGCGCGCCGCTACAGTGGCGGCCTACCGTTTAACGTGGTACTTAAAGAATTAATACGGGCCGGAAATGTGGTTGAGCTAGACGGTGGTGCGTTACGCGTACTCAAGCCTTTTTATACCCCGCCAGGGTCTGACCCACAGGCAATGCTGCGCGCCGGTACGGTGATTAACGAGCTTGCCAATACCCTGTTGCATAACCTTTATTTAACCCATGAAAGCCCCAAAAAAACACTGCGCTTTGAGCGCCGGGCCAGTAGTAATCATATCCTGGCTAAAGACGCTCAAGCCTTTAAGGATTTTTTGAATCATGAGGGGCAAGCCTTTTTAGAGCGTGTTGCGCAGTGGATTGTGGCACATCAAATTGACCCAAATGCCCAGCCCCCGTCTCATAACCCTACAGAAATAGTGCGCCTTGGTGTGGGTGTTTATGGTATTGAGAGCCCAAATCAAGGAGAGCGGTAAATGTTATTTGACTTTAATTTGCCTTATTTCAAGCGGCCTTATTGCAAATCATCTTATTTCAAGGTGTTTTATTTTAAGTTCTTTCATTCCAAGTTAACAAAGTGTTTGGCGTTTATGAAATTAATAGTATTAAAATGTATAGCGATGGGTATTTTGGCTTTGGGCTTAACCGGTTGCGGTGAAACTGAAGGCGATTTATTGGGTAATAATAGCGGTACTATTATTGATGGCAGCGGGGCGCCCGAGCCGGATATTGCCGGCACGGTGACAGGGGTGGTCAGTGGTTTTGGTAGCGTATTTATTGATGGGGTACGTTATGCCACAGATAATGCCGAGGTTTATATTGATGGTGAGCTAAAATCTGAAGCTGACTTGAATCTAGGTGATTTTATTACTGTATTTACTTTGACTGAGGATGACGACGGAGAAATTGCTGCGCAAACTATTTATGCCGAATCTGCGGTGCGTGGCGCCATTACTCATATAGATACTAGTGTGGGTGAGCTGACAGTGTTAGGTCAAAAAGTGACTATTAATGATGAGACCTTTTACGGCGAAAGTACGGTAACTATCGATGCCTTTGGTGTGGGTGATATTATTGATATTCGTGGTCCGAGTAACAATAGCGGCAGTGTTGTAGCAACGCGGATTTACCCTAGCGACAATCGTCAGGCAAGTTTGCGCGGTGTTGTTAATGCGCTTAATATTGCCGAATCGACATTTTTAATGTCTGGCATTGAAGTGCATTACGGCGCAGCTAGTGAGCTTCCTGATGCCTTGAGTGATAGCTTACCTGTTGTCATAAAAGGTACTTTTGATAGCGTACTACAGCGCTTTATGGCTCAGAGCATACGTCAGCGCAATGATGCGGTTAGTCATTTTGAGGGTATCAATACGAGCATTAAAGTGCGCACCGAAGGTGTAGTGGGCGATATTATTGCTGATGCCGATAGCGCTACTCTAGGTGCGATCGGCTCATTAATATTGGATGGGCAAAAAATACATATTACCGAGCAAACCCTGTTGATTAATAGCGATGCGGCACCCGCTACATTTGCTGAATTAACTGATGGGCAATATCTTATTGTATTAGGCATGACTGATGGGCAAGGACAAATTATTGCTGAAAAGGTAATTGTTAAGGCGCTCAAACGAAAGTGGGTGCAAACCACACTCAATGGTATAATTACTGACATCACCCAAGCGACACCTTCATCTGTTAAAAGAGCCGCAACAGGCGAGATTATTATTGAAGGCACCACAGTATTGATTAATGAGCACACGCGATTTGTGGCTTTAGATGCAAGCTTTATGAAAAAGCGCATCAACTTCGAAGATCTAGGTGTTGGTGATATAGCTGTGGTGCGTGGGACGCGTGAATATGAAGCTGCCAATGATTCATTCAGTGCACAAGGTATTGAAGGCTTGAGCGATAGCGAATGGGTGCAATTGCTTGACTCAAAAGAGCAAGGCACTGCGGCTCAGCTATCTGGTTTTACAAAGTCGCTGCAAAAAGGCAGCTATCAAAAAAGTGCTGACCCCGATTTGACTGAGGGCCCTATAACCGCGCGTATTATTGAGCTCAAGCGCGTGAATACCTTAAAAGAGAAGGGGCCGATTAAAGAAGGGCCTGTTCAGCCTAGCCCTATTAAATCTACGCCAGTTAAAGAAGGCCGTGGCGGTATGTAGTCTTTTTTAGGTTTGGGGTACCCAGATGACGTACTGATCACAGGGGGGAAGGCAGTGGCTTAGTCATAAAAATGAAATACAAATATGTTAGCTAATCGGTTAAACTTGGCGTTATTATTAACTGCGCGGTACTTAATAGCTCATTGACGCTGATGACTTTGCTTGCGCGGTAGATGTTTGTGATGTTAAGGAGCCGTATGCAGTCTATTGCAGTTTACAATTTAAAAGGTGGTGTAGGGAAAACAACAACAATTGTTAATCTAGCCTATTTAGCCAGTCAAAATAAGCATAATACCTTGTTGTGGGATTGGGATCCTCAAGCGGCATCGACATGGTATTTTAGAGATAATATGTCGACAGGTAAAAAAACAAAAAGCCTTAAATTGTTTAGCCAGGGGTTACCTATTGGCGGACTAGAGCTAAGAACTCCTTATCCGCGGTTGTCGTTGATTCCTGCGGATTTAAGCTTAAGAAAAATAGAAGGCGCATTAGAGTTACATAAAAATCCTCGTAAATTACTCGATAGCCTGATTGCGCCATTGAGTGAAAATGCCCGCTTTTTGTTTCACGATTGCCCGCCAAGTTTATCACCAAGCGTAGAGTATTTAGTTTCAAAAGCCGATATTGTTTTGGTGCCAATTATTCCTAGCCCTATGTCCGTCAGAGCTATTGCCCAAGTGGTTGACTTTTTTAGTCGGCAAAAATACCAACCTAAGCGTATTGTTGGCTTTTTTAATCAAGTTGATATGCGGCGCAGTGTACATAAACAGACTGTCGCTAACGCTAAAGCAATGCCTATTCAAATGCTTAAAACGTGTATTCCCTATGATAGCGCCGCCGAAAAAATGAGTGAAAAGCAAGCCCCGCTAGCGGCCTATGCAACTAAGGGACGAGCCGTAAGAGCCTACGAAAACTTATGGAAAGAGCTCAAGCGTGAGCTTAATATGGTGGCGAAATAGTATAGGGTCATAAATAATTAAAGCGCTCTTTTAGCCTGCCTATCCATAGATTACGTTTTGAGATACTGCTTTTGCACTAGACTGTGATCAGCCCTCGGTAGGCAGGCGGTGAGCCGAAAGCCTATAATGCGTTTTAATCGTTCACTCAAGGGTGTGCCCATGCCTGTCAATATTATGCCTCCAGAACATGAAAAATTAAATTATGTTGAATTTCCTGCTAACAATTTACTGGCCACTAAAGCCTTTTTTGGGCAAGTATTTAATTGGCAGTTTCAGGATTATAGCCCTAGGTACATCGCATTTACTCATGCAGGGCTTGATGGAGGTTTTTACCAAAGTCATGCCTGCTCTCATAGTGCACAAGGTGCTGCGTTATTAATATTTTATAGTCACCATTTAGAGCGGAGTCTCGACAAAATAAAAGCAGCAGGTGGGGTTATCACAAAGCCTATTTTTGACTTCCCTGGAGGCCGTAGATTCCATTTTACTGAGCCGAGTGGTAATGAATTTGCTGTATGGTCTAGGGTAGCGTGATACGGCACACGAATGCAGCGCACTCATTATTTGATAACGCGATGAACCAATATGTATGCTGCCACTGAATACAGTGTGTATTTTTGAAACTGAGTATCCAGTAGTGCATTTATTACTTATTACTGCGCCAGTGTAATGATAATCTCTATGCTTGCCGAGCGGCCGTGGTCATCGACAACTTTTAGCGTATAAGTACCAACCGTTGCTGACCAAAAAAATGTTTGATCGGCCGCTTGGCTACCCAAATATTGCTGATTGGCAAACCAATACAGCTGTGCAACATTTGTATCGGCTGTTGCTTTTAAGGCGAGTGTGTTGTGGTTTTTTTGTAGTGCATAGGTTAATTGATTGCTCGGTGATGTAATACGCGGGGCAAGGCCACTACTGGCGGTATCATCTAGTGTGCACTCAGGCATAAAAGCCGGCGGTAATTTTCGCTGAATACCGGCCTGATTAAATAATTGCAATAAGTCACTGGGCCAAAATTCAAAAACGCGCTGGGTTTGTGTTTTGGGATTGGGGTTACATGCACGTAGTCCCGTTTTTTTATCTAGCCATATTTTGCGATAAATATTGCCACTTTTAATAGGCGATTTACCTGGAATAAACAAACTTTTACGTAAGGTGGGGCAGTGCTGGTTAGGGAGTTCGCCGGTATCTTTACACACATCAATCAAGCGAAGATTAAGTGGCTTGCCTTGGTGGGTAAGGCGTAACTTTGTGGCGGCTTTGGGGGGGACAGTGGTAATATCGGGCCAATAATTGCGTATAGGCTGCTCATTAGCAATAGCCTGAATAATATTAAAAAATAATGGCCCTGCTGCTGCGCGCCCTACAAAATTAGGGTTGCCCTCGCCATCAAAATTACCCACCCAAACAGCCAATACATAATGCCCAAAAATACCCACAGCCCAAGCATCTCTAAACGCAAAAGAGGTGCCTGTCTTCCAGTACACATCATAGGGTTTGGCTTGATACAGTTTTTGTAACGGCGTATTTTGGTTAACTTTGGCCGTGCTTTTTAGCATATTTAAAGCAATATAGGCCGCCTCTGGGCTTATTAGTTGCGTACCCTTTTTGTCACTTGTTAAAAGGCTACGTGTTTTTTGGTGCAACCCTAAATTGCCTAGCATGGCATATAGCCCAGCCAGCTCATGCATCGTTACCTCTACACCACCTAACGCTAGGGCTAAACCATAAAATTCAGGTGAGCGCAGTTGGCTAATACTGGCATTAAGTAATAGCTGGTGAAACGTAGGCGCCGTGAGCTGCGCCTGTAAGCTAACCGCAGGCACATTGCGGCTGAGGGCTAAAGCGTGGGTGGCTAATACCGGCCCCATAAATTGTTGGTCATAGTTTTCGGGAGTATAGGCACCAAAGCGTTGTGGTGCATCTTTAAGTAATGAATAGGGATGTATTAAACCTTGATCAATGGCGCCAGCATAAATAAAAGGTTTGAGTGTAGAGCCCGGCGAGCGCTTAGCGCGGGTACCATTGACTTGACCGTGAATACTGCGGTTAAAAAAATCAACCGACCCAAGCTCTGCCTCAATATGCATAGTATTAAAGTTTAATAATAGTGCAGCCGTATTATTAATGCCCGAGTGTTTATGGCGTGTAATGTATTGCTGGGCCTGTTGGCGAACAAGTTTTTGCAGTGGTAAATTAAGGCTTGTCGTATAGCTTTGTGCCGGCTTGTAGCGGTGCTGCAGTATAAGCCTGTTAATAAAATGTGGCGCTACAAAAGGCAGGTTTTTAATTGATTGAATATTGACATAATCAATAATTAGTGGCTTATCGCCATTAACTCGTCGAGCAATTTTTAACGCCGCATTAAAACCTGTGTGCGTGGCAATATTACGCTTATTAGGGTTTTGTGGTATTACGGCCAATAAGGTGGCCTCTGGCTGAGTGAGTGCGTGGGCTGGTTTATTAAAGTAGATCCAACTCGCCGCGCCGATACCTTCAATATTAGCCCCATAAGGCGCTAGGTTTAAATATGCTTGCAGTATTTGTGCTTTAGAGTAATGGCGCTCTATTTGTAAGGCGCGTAGCATTTGTTGTATTTTGCCCACAATAGAGCGGCTATTCATATTAAAGCGTAAACGCGCAACTTGCATGGTTAATGTGGATGCGCCAATACGCCTTGTTCGTTTTATATAGGTGTCGTTAATGGCGCGCGCGAGTGCGGCAATATTAACACCTGGGTGTTGGTAAAAATATTTATCTTCGTAGATGATGGTCGCTTGCTGAACATTTTGGGTGATAGCCTGCAGCGGCGTATACAGCCTAAAACGCTCATCATTGGCCAGTGTCAGGCGCAGCAGTTCGCCACTTCTGGAAAAGTACGCACTGGAGTAAGAGGTGTGTTTGATAAGCTCAGGTTTTGGGCTTAACCAATACAGAATAAAGCCTACTAGCACGCTTAACCCCAATAGTGCAAAGCCATAAAATACCATACGGGTAAACGAGGGAGTAAGTTTTATCATGGTGTGGCACCTAGCCCATTAGGCACGCGTTTAATGATCATTTTTAACAACCATTTCTAGCGACTCTTTTTAAATATTATTTTTAACAGCTATTTAAAAGTAGTATTTTAAATTAACCGCTTTAATACAGAGCCCTTAAGGCCGTGTATTAAAGCGGTCTATTAATGTTGGTGTTAAGTATTAATGATCGAGTACTTCAAATTGACCAGCGGCTGTGTGTGCGTAAGTGGTTAAGTCATACATTGACTGTGCAGTTGCCGCCGGAACAATAAAGCGGCCGCGAGCAGTCACTTTTGCTTGGTAGCGTATTTCGGTGATTTGTGGTGTGACTGTGCCATAAAATACTAAACGGTCTTCGCGAATATCGATGTACTCGGGTTGCCAATACGGGTTATTGCCATTGCGGTAGCCCTCTAAGCTTTCGCGCAGTATTTCAAAGCCGCCAGGAAGTAAATCAATAATAGCGGTATTCGCTATTGCTTGGCCGGTTAAGCTACGGGCGCGCAATACAACGCTGATCTCTTCGCCTTGTTTGGCTTGGGTAATGCTTTGGCCTTGTTTATTTTGGTATTCACGGGTAATTTCTATATTATTAGCGGCCGCTTTTGCTGGCGGTACTGTGTTGTAACCGTTTTGTTGTAAGGCATAAAACACTGGGGCCTGAGCTTTAAGGGTAAGGCTGGTTGCATTGGCATCAAAGTGAGCATAAGGAAAGCCCTGAGTATTCAGGGTTAACGGCTGTAGGGTGGTATTATCGCTAGCGCCGGTAGTCGCATTGGAAATGGTCTGGGTTAAGTGAATGGTTTGATCAATCCCTTTGGCTTGCTGCGCTTTGCTGTAGGCACTTAATGCAAGGGTGGCAAAAGAAGCGCTTAAAGTATTGTATTGGTTGCTCCACAGCGGGGTTAAAAATTGCTGCATGTCTTGCTCGGTAATACCTAAAGTGTCGGCATTAAAATGTCGAGTTGCAATATAAATATACTGTGCATTTAAAGCTAATGGCGAATGGTAACCACTGCTATTTTGCCTATTGTTAAAGGTACTGCTGTCGCTCAGTTTATAGTGTTTGATGAGTTTAGTGGCCTCTTTGTTTTGTTTTAATAACTGGTAAGTGGCTGCCATATACACCGCAGTAATATCATTTTGCCAATTAAAATGCTGCTTGTTTTGCTTGCGTGCGGCTTTATGTTGGGTGAGTACTTCTTGTAAATTAACCAAGTGGTTGGTAGTGACTTGGCCGCTGCGGCTTAATAAGTACAGTGCATAAGCTTGTAGGTGCGCCTGCTCTAAAATACGGCTGTCATCAGTATGGGTGTTAATGGTGGCGCGGGCTAATTGGCGTAAATAGTCATACCCTCGCGTTAATAGTGCACTGGGCACCGATAAACCTAGCGCTTTAGCATCGGTTAAAAAGTGCAGGGCATATAGCGTGGGGTAGTCATGCGCGCTGTCTAAGGGGGGGCGTGTTGTCAGGTTGTAATGACTGGGCCAATGGCTAAAGCTGCCGTTGTTGTGTTGGCGTGCGCTTAACGCTTGCAGTAATTTTTGGTATTTGGCTTCTCTGCTTTTAGCGTCATCTAATTGTGGATGGTCAAAAAAGCCTAATAATGGAAATACACGGCTGACAATTTGCTCGGTACACATGTGCGGGTAGTAATGCAAATACCCCAGTAATCCATCGGTTAAGGCGATAGGCGCACTGGAGGCGGTAATTTTATTATTGGCGAGTGCGGGCAATAATTGCCTAGGCACCGGTAATTGTTGCGCTTTATTAAGCGTACTAGAGCCCGTAATACCGGCGCTCAATGTACTGCTAAAAGGCGTTGCAGGGCGCACGCTTAAACTGGCACTGCGTGTACTGGTATGGGTTGCGCCGCTGGCATCGGTAAGTGAAGCGCTAAAGCGTAGTTGAGCGGCGCCAATGGCGTGTGTAGCGCGCACTTTAAATACCGCTTTGCCCTCACCTCCCTCGGCAATAATATGCTCTTGTTGGCTGTCAGCATTTGCATTGGCCCCTATTAATTTAAGATGCTCGCTGGTGCTTAAAGTCACGGTAATACGTGCGCCATCGCCCGAGCCTTCTATGCCGTTGGCTATGCCAAGTGCAACGTCAAACTCATCGCCGGGGGCCGCAACGGTCAGTGCATTGGGGCTTAGTACAAAGGGACCGCGTACTAAAGTGTTGGTGGTGGCTGTACCTAGCGCTTGGTCATTAACGGCAACGGCCATAATGCGTAGGCTGCCTGCGAAGGTATCGGGTAGTGTAAAGCTAGCACTTTGAGTTTGGCTATTAGCCTCTTTAATACCGGCCCAAAATACAGCGGGTTTATCGGTTTTACGGCTAAAGGGGTTAAGGTTATTAGCGAGTGCTTTTTGCATAGCGGCTGCACCACCACCAATGCCGGCGTGTTGTTTTAATAGGTTAAATTCTGGCAATATTAAGTCTAAAATTTGTTGGGTACTCACCTGCAGTGCCCGCTTTTTCATAAAGTGTGCAAGGGGGTTAGGAGTATTATATTTAGCGACTTGCAAAATACCTTCATCGACGGCAAAAATAGCAATACGTGATGGCGTTGCGGTACTGTATTCAACCTGCAATGTTTGTCCGGGTTTTATTTTTGTAGGAGCTTTTAGGTTCACAGTAACTTGCCTTGCGCTACGGTCAATATTAAAAGGCACAGCGCTATAGCTGAGTGGGCTGATAAATACCTCCTCCGAGTCTATCGCGCGTACAAAGGCCACATTAATATAAGCGTTACCTTCAATATTATAGGGCAAGGTAATATGCTGAATACTGCTCGTGCTTTGGCTGGTAAACCACTGGTGTGCATGTACATGGTCACTTTCTATCGTAATTAAACCGGCACCGGTATAAGGCGCAGTAATACTGAGCTCTATGGTGTCGCCAGGGGCATAATCGGTTTTGTTAAGCTTTATATTAAGTTCGGCATTTTTTTCGAGCTTGCCGCTAATATTGCCTTGACCTGCTACTGAGTAGTGGGCGCGGCTAATGATTGTGTTGCCTTCTTTGAGCTCTAGTACAAAGTCGCCCGCGTTATCAGTGTTTAATGTGTGGCTATAGCCTTGCTCGCCAATATTAATGGCTTGCTTGTTAACGGTAATACGCTTTTTAACCGATTGATAGCTATACGTGCCATTGCGCTGTTTCACTAAGGTACTCACATAGCGCTCTTCGATTAAAGCCAGATTAAGTGCGTTGCGTGCGGTGGTATTAAGCTGAGAGTCAATATTAATAAACTCTATAGTGTGCTCGCTACCGCGTTTTAAATAACTTAAATTGCTGGCACTTTTGTGGCCTACAAGGGCTTTTAGCGGCGACACCCACTGGTTAATATTAGCTTGTACACTGCGCCCGCCATCAGCTTCATAGCCTTGGGTATGCAAATTAATATTATAAGTGCCGGCACTGTATGCGCTAAGGTCTATAGTAAAATTGGCTTGGCCTTGGGCATCTGTGGTGGCTGTGGGTAAATCGGTCGTGAGTGTTTTAGCTTGTGCTTGGTTGTTTAATTGTGGGTCAGTAAAATGGTACTCGCTGTATTGCTTAAAATAAAAGCGTATAGGGTTAAGTGTGAGTTTGGCGGTTGCGCGGCGGTTTTGTGCCGGCGCACCAAATAAATTATTAAGCTGCATATGGGCTAATAATTGCGAATCGGTTATCCAGCCCTTAGTGGTGATGTTGGCAGGTTTACTTGTTGTAGTATTTGCGGCCTTATCGGCTAGCGCAAAATGCGTGGTAATTTTTAGACGATCGGGCTGGAACTCTTCCACTTGAAAGTCAGCAACGCCAAGCTGCTCGCTGCGGTAGCGCCTGCTGCCATTGTTACTCATTAAATACACAAAGACGCTGTAGCGGCCAGTGTTTGAGGTGGCCTGCGTATTAAAAGGCAGCTCTAAAAAACCGTACTTAGGTAGCTGAATACGCCGGGTTAATACGCTATTACCTTTAGGGTCGCGAATATCAATTTCTAAGGGTATTGCTGTAGGTGTGGTGAAGTTTTGGCGCTTAACAATAGCGGCAATATTAACGGTATCGCCTGGGCGGTAAATACCGCGGTCAGTAAAAACAAAAGCACTTAAAGGGTTTTGGTTGCCGTATTGCTTACGCACGCCGCCAACATCAAAACGCGAGTAATTTAATTGCCGGCTATAGTGGCGGTAAGGAATAAAGGCTGTATCTATTATATTGTTGTTATTATGACTGCCGTCGCCACGATTTTGCGTAACCACATAAGCGACAGGGGCTTTACCACGGGTATAGTTTTGCGCGCTAGCAAAGTGTGCGTGGCCTGTTGCGCTGGTGGTGGCCTGCATAATGGCCAAACCATTTTTACCTAATAGCTTTACTGTGGCACCCGCTACGGGCAACCCTGTTTTTATTGATTGCACAAAAACATCTTGGCTTTGGTCACTATTATTTTTAACCAGTAAGCCTAGATCAGTAATTAATATCAGGCGTTTGTCTTCTACACCGTATATTGGCTGGTTGCTGATGGGGTTCCAGGCTTGTGCTTTAACTAAAAACAAACCTAATGCGCTGTCGTCTTTTAAATGGCGGCTTAAATCATAAGAGGCATAATTGGCTGTGCGTGGATGACTATGGCTGATAGTCATTTTATGTTCAGAATAAGTACCAATGTTGTCGGCGTTAAAGTTATAGCCATGAAACTCTGGGCTACTAATATCGCCGTGGGTTTGGCTTATTAGGTGATTAATTTGGTTGGGTAAAACTTTATGTAATTGCATATTAATGGCATGAATACCTCGGCTAACCAAGGGTATTTTATGCTCGCCACTGTGTGATAATAGTGCGCCTTGGCCCATAATGCTGACTGTGCGAGGGTAGGCGGGGCTTTGTAACAGGGCGTCTTGGTTGTTGTTAATGGTAAAGCCATTAACAGAGGTTAGCCCTTTGTTAATATGTAAATATAAGCGGCGCTGCTGCTTGGTGTCGTACTTAAAGCTGTGCACTTTGGCGGTACTGTGCTCGCTTGCAATGGGTGTAAGGGTTAGCGGCAGTGCACTGTTGGCTAAAACCTCTGCGCTGACTTCGGCAGCGCTGCGCCAAGCGCGTTTATTTGCTGGGTTTTGCTTAGGTAGTAAATGTAGCTCAACACTATTCATCACATCTTGTACGCTCACGGCATCGCTAAACTCTAGTGTGAGGATTTGATCGGGTTCGCCGGTGTCGTTATTAATAATTTGGGTGTCGCTATGGGTAAGCTTAAAGTAATCGCCCGCACTAGGAATAACCACCGAGCGGCTAACACCTTTTACAGTTTTGCCCGTACGCAGTGCCTGTACACCAGCGGCCAAAGTAATGGTCATGCGGCTTTCTTGTTCCGCCAGCGTAATATCACCACTGCGAATATAAACGCTCCGCTGATGCGGCCCATGACTGAGTGTATAGGGGTAATCGCGCCATGTGGCTTCGCTTTGGCCTGTGGCTATTTTTAAAGTGAGTGCTTTTTTAAGGCTGTCTATATCGACTGGGTGACTAAAGTGCAGCGTGCCCAATACTTGCCAAGCAGGCGGGCGTTTATGGGTGGCTACTGGGTTGCCCGGTGCGGGTGTTTGTGGGGTTAAGTCTTGATAAAATTGTGTGTCTGTAATGGTTACACTCAGCGGGGCGGTCGTAAAGCTAGCCTGTGGTTTACTAAGTATAATATGGCGACTAAAAAAGCGACTTGGCGGGGCAATATCATCGTTATGGGTAAAGCGTACGGTATAGGTTTGCTCGGCAGGCCAAGATTGCTTAGGGGTAAAGACTAAGCGGTTTTGGCTTTGCCACTGCCATTGGCCAGCCACATTTGGGGTAAGGGTAATATTGGCGGCTTGCTCGGCGGTGAGTGTTTTGCCTTGCAAATCAAGCTTGGCTACACCGGCTTTTTGGATGGCTTGGCTAGCCTCGAGTTGACGACTGTAGTGTTGGGTGTTGCGCGCTGTTTTTTGGGGTAGGGTGCTTTCGTCGACTGTAAAATCAACCACTAAAGGCGCAGGTGTTACATAGGCGCTGCTAGGGTCGCCTTGTGTGCCTTCTATATAAGTGTCGGCTTTGGGTATGCTAGCTACGGCTTGGTAGCCTAGGGGTTGCGGTCTGTTTTGGTAGGCGTTATAGCCCCAGTAAGCACCAGCTACCAATGCGCTCAACGTAAGTAAGTAAATACTATAGCGCCAGAAATGTGCTTTGCAGGCCTGCCCAAAGCGGCACAACCATGCAGGTGGCTGCCAGCTGAGCGAGCCAAAGAGCTGTTGCATTAATGAGGGGGTAGGCATAGAGAGCTTCCTTTTGGGCGTGCGAGGCTGCCTGCGGCGAGCCAAATATGCAAAAGATACTAACGTTTATTGCGCTAGGGTGAAACCATTTACACCCTACATGCAATAAACCTTGCTGTAGCGCTGATGCGAGCTTATAATGAGCGACTTGATTTTGTTTGAGTGGGTAGCCACTTAGCCATAGTTTTAAAGCCAAGCTGTAAATATGACGGCAAACGCTGAAAAACACCCCATTTTGATTGGACTAGGGTGCGGTGCATTGCGCTTTAGCTTATAAAAAGCTTTTTAGTAAGTGGTAAGTATTTGCTGTTTACGCAAAAAAGGGGGCGATTAGGATTCGACGCCGGTAACAAAATCTTAGGTGCATGTCGTGAGGGTAGCCAATCACGTAAA
The DNA here is from genome assembly GCF_001292705.1 of Marinagarivorans algicola. Taxonomy (GTDB): domain Bacteria; phylum Pseudomonadota; class Gammaproteobacteria; order Pseudomonadales; family Cellvibrionaceae; genus Marinagarivorans; species Marinagarivorans algicola. Next base: position 5,531 of record NZ_LGAK01000032.1, on the reverse strand, counting down.
TCCAAAGCTGCATTTTTACAGTTGCCAATGATGACAACTACGGTGCCCAATTAGCTGCGTAAGCAGTTGATGAAGCACTTCTAGCGGCTCGCCGCTAGCGGTCTATAGCAAGGTGTCAGTACCGCGTTATAGACTGTCATATAGAACTGAATAGCTGTGTTGTATAGATCGTGACAGCATTGCAAAACTTAAGCGAACTCGCTCGTCGCGCCCTGCCCGTTGGGTAGCGAATGAGTTAAATCAATTAACGGAAACTAAGCATGTAGAGCCGAAGATGGAGTGCTGGCGGACGCGGGTTCAAATCCCGCCGCCTCCACCAAATACGAAACCCCAACTGTTCTCAGTTGGGGTTTTTTATTGCCTGCATCCCGCGCTACAGCCCTTGTATGGTAAGAGTTTACGGACTTCGCCCTCTTCTTAATTTCGGACTATCCCAGGCGAATATTCTCGAAATTGCCGAATACTCTCTGCGCCTCTCCCTGCCTCACAAGACTCAAGTCCATGACCAGAGAATAGAGAACCCTTTAAAATCAATAACTTATCGACGGACTTGGGGAAAGATTTGTTTGCAGCATTGGTAGGCGTGGGTACAAACTACCGAAATAGAGAGTAAAAAATAATATGAAAATCAAAGTACATGACTTCTCGCGGATGAATACAACTGCCGATACGTCCTTACCAATTCTGGGCGATCTGCTAGCAATTCAAGAATCATAGCCATTAAACCGTCGAGACTAAAAAAAATATTGAGCCGGTCGGCATGCACCGTAACTTTATCGATTAACTGATAGTAAGCGTATTTTCTACCTTTATAAGCCGACGACAACCATGGCGACATGGCTCGGCCATCAGCACCGAACACTCGTCCCCTCAACATAAAAATTGAACCCTCATCGGATGATGGTCGACTTTCGCCTCGACGACTGCGGGCATCTAACAGTACAGTTACTTTGTTCCACAAATCTCGATCAATAATCGGCTCATGTGCGCCATCTCGCCATGCATCATCGTAAAAAACTTCACCCAAATAGACGCGATTCTTCAACAGCGTATAAATTGCATTGCGATTAAAAGTTTTACCACCTTTAAGCTTGCCTGCTCGAGTGCGCCAGCGCTTGGTATTCACACCTCGCGCATTCAAATCATTCAGAATCGCAGTGACAGATTCTTCGTTGGCGTATCGGGTGAAAAACTCCTGCACGACTTTTGATTCGACTTGATCAACCACCAAGCGATCATCCTTAACAACGTAACCTAACGGGCATGAGGTACCTTGCCAGCGGCCAGACTCCAACGTGGCAGCGCGCTTTTCTTTTACTCGCTGACCGACCATCTCCCGCTCAAATTCAGCAAAGGAAGTAATGATATTCGTCGCCAGCCGCCCCATATGATGAGACATATCAATCTGCTGAGTCACGGACACCACTGGCACATCATGCGCGTTTAATTCAGCCATGATTTGCTGAAAATCGGACAAACTTCTTGTCAGACGATCTAGCCGATGAACAACAACCACATCAATCAGACCAAGCTTGACGTCATTAAGCAGCGATCGAAAACCCGCGCGTCGCATATGGCTACCGGAATAGCCTCTATCTTTATAAATCGTATCGACCAACCGCCAGCCTTTGCCAACTTGAGAGCTGATAAACTCCGCACAAGCCATAAATTGAGCGCTGACCGAATCAAAAGGATCGTGGCTGCTCATTATTATGCGCCATTTAAAATAGACTCAGCCTTTATTAGACTGATGATCAGCCTTCCATGTGGAAAATTCCGACGGGCGCAGGCCGTAACGAGCCAACACGCCTTCATGCAATCGTCTCAGCTCTTCGATGACTAATGCCTGTAAATCCTTTTGCTCTGACTCGGGGATTTTTGCTTTAACAGTTTGCCGTATCACAGCATAGGGATCGTGTTCGGGACTGGTCACAACCAAGTGAATCGTTTGTTTAATAAAATCTCGCCATGCTAAGCGTAAGGGATCTGGCTCTGCTAAATCTTGCTTGATGGCCAAATACTCTTGCGTAGAACGTTCATAAGCCCATACGTAAAGATCTCGCAATAATTCGACCCGCGCCATTTCGTACACACATAGTGTGGCTCGACTGTATGCTTGCTCCGGTACATCAAGAAACGTCAATGGGCATAGATTGGCGCGAAACAAAGGTAGATTTGCAGCCAAACGTGATGTTCGTTTATTGATATCGGCAAATGGCTGTAAATAAGGTAAATGCACCATCATAAAAAAAGATTGCTCAAAGGCGTCGCCAATTTGGCTGGCCTTATTTAAAACTAGCTTCAAAGTGCTTTCGATTTGTGCCGGTACCGACAACGGCCGGTAGACGCTCTTGCTAATATCAACTGCGTGCTGGCGAATTCGCCCTTCATCTGCAGGGTTTGGCAGCAAGTTTTCTGACAATGCGCTGTGTATATTCATCAGCGTATAGTGATTGCATTCAGCTGTATCGATATTTTCAACCAACAACTCGATAGCGGATTTATGGTTTAGAATCATTTGCGTTTCAATCGCAGCTTTGCCCTGTGCCGATCTTCCATGCTCAATCAGTTCACGAGTCTCTAAACGGGAATAGGTATTTCCTTCTAAATGGCTTGATGCCCACGATAAATCAATCAATAGTCGATTTAAAATGGCGCGCGAGTACGTACCAGCAGGTTCCTGACTATCCGTAGTTTTGCCCATTTTGTGCAATTGCCGGCGCAATGACTCTGACAAATACCAGGTTTTATTTGGCTGATAGGAATTCAGAAAATCCAGTTGATAGCCTACTGGCTTGCGGGCTTCAAGCGGCAGATTGATATAGCTTAAAATATCCTGGCTATCGGCGGATACAGGAATGAAGGCAGGAAATGCATCTCTATTATTTGTTTGCATGCCCGCTTTGAGCGGGGCATTCACGCCAAAATATCGGCGAGCACGACCTTCACCATGGGCAATCACCAGCCCTTCATCAATGAACTTCGCAATCTGTCGCTGGGCTGTTCTTCGAGCGATATTTGAGTGCTGCGTTATAAGCTCAGCCAGCGTGACACCCTGAGGAGATGCCTTAATGCTGGCAAGAAGTTCAGTGGTAGAAGGCATAAATGGTTTGGCGCTCTTATAGGTAATAGATGGCGCAATTATGGCGCAGTTTTCAGAACTGCGCCACTTTTAATGATTTTTATGGCGCAGTTTAGTTTTTCTTCGAACAGTAGCGAACGACTTTTCATATTGATAATTGCCACCAATAATAAAAAAACCCCATTCAATATATTTGAATGGGGTTTTTTATGCCTGCTTGTTAATGCGGGTTGGGTTTAATGTGTTGCGGGTTTGCGCAATATAGGCAACGGTTTGTGCTGTTATTGCTGTTGGCTGCCCGAAGTATATGCCTGCCGCCATTCATTGTTTATCAATCCATGTCAAATTATTATCGCGCAGCCCCAGTCGTTACCCCGCTAGGGCGCTACATCTTTATTCCTGAAGGCTGCATACTACTCATATTGGCTATCCTGCCAAGGCTCTCACATAGCCCGCTGCGTGGTGAAGCGAGTACCTGTCTTTGCAAGTCCTTGCAGGTGTTAGGTTGCCGTGTTAAGAGTTTTGACTGCCTGAAAGAAAATTATCGACTCATAGACCAATAAGTGGCGCGCTAAACTACATTTCTGTTGGCGGGATCTGGCAGACTGGGTGGCTTAAATGGGCTGTTGTGATAAGTGTGGCTGCAGCACAGCGCCAGCAGAGAAAACGCATGCCTGTCCCTGCTAGTGTGTGGTGAAAGCAGGGTGCTAAATGTAAATTCACGCCTTGATCTGGCACCGCCGCGTATCGATTTCTCTGGCGCGTTCAAGCCATCCATGGGCACTCCATACGCGTTCCCGACGCATAAGGGCCCGAGAAATCAATCCCCGGCGGCTTTAAATGTGCGTGCCGGTGAGTTTGTTAAAATTAAATGGTATTAATTTTGAGTGTTTATGCTTGGAGGTTATCAAAGCGAGTGCCTGTCCTTGTAAGTGTTTGCTTGCTCATAGTGCACCTTTTTAAGTAGTGAGGTGATTTTACCACCTCTTCATCGGTGACCAAAATTAGTATGCCACTACAGTAGTTAATTATTATGCAAAATTTTGAGTGAGTGTCCCTGCAAATGATATAATCAAGTGGTCAGGGTTCGTATTGGCTATTTGTGGAACGGTAATTTGGGGTTATGGCGACATACCATTTAAATAAACATAACAAAAACAGGCAATGCGACGCCAAAAAACGGCGCGCTTGCTGTTGGCGTTAGTAATCAAGGAAGTTTATGGAGAATACTGAGAGAAAAACAAATTGGTTCGTCCGATGTATGATTGTTGTGTTTTGCGTTCTGATCGCCGCGATGATTGCCTTTAGTTACTTTTATATAGAGCCTAAAGGCGAAATTAATTCAGGTGTTATTACACTGTTGTCGCTTTTGCTTGTGTTGGTGTTATCAGAAAGCTTTGATAATTTCTCTATTGGTAAGCTGGTGTCCATATCTAGAGAGGTCAAGAAAAAGGGGCAGGAAGTCCAAAAGTTGGAAAAGGATAAAGCTGGTCTGTTAAGTCAGCTTATTACTATTTCGAACACTCAAATTCAGAGTCAGCAGCATACAAATGTTTATGGTGATTACCATGCATCCAAGGCTGCTTCGGTCGAAAGAGCAACGGAACAAGAAGTTCAAGCAAGAGAAACCGATGAAGAAGAGAGTAATAAATCACCCCAACGAGAATATAGAACTGACTGGCGTAAGATCGAAGCTATGGCAATGGAAAAATACATTACTAAAAAGGGAATTCACTCTTCAAACGTTATACCCGAAGCTAAACTTGTCACCCAATTTCATGGCATTGACCCTGTAAGCAACCACCAACCAATTTTTGATGGTTATTACAAAGACGATGATAAAGAAATTTTTGTAGAGTTTAGACCAAATCGTGGAATGCATCTGATGATGCGAGATCGCATTTACATGATGCTTTCAAAACTAAATCACTACCAAAATGTTAAAGGCGTGAATACGCACCTTGATCTTGTCTGGCTGAACGTTCCGGATGAAGAATCTAGGCCGAGGTCTACTGAGAAATTTCTCCAAGACTTTGAGCCGGCAATTGCTTCAGGCCTTCTAAGAATAAGTGAAATAGATTTTACACAAGAAGAAGCAAATGAGTGTAAGCGTGAAGCTTGAAATGGCAGCGTAACTTAGACAGGCATGCCAAAAAGAAAATGACACTAAGTTTTATCGACTATTGTATCGCCATGCCAAAACAATCGCTAATAGCCCATTAATTCAATAAAAGGCATAAAGAACCCAAGCTAATAACGTGGGGTTATTGGGTTGGGCAGGAGTGATGGTGGGTAATGCGGAAAGGGGTTATTGCGGGTGGTAGACATTTTGAGGACACCCAAAACACTTTAGTGCGGAGGTATTACGGGGGAGTTTTAACTGCAGGCTATAGCGCCCATTAATAAATCATCAATACAAAAAGAATACTAGATACAGCGTTTAAATTAT